>NZ_JBFTSM010000008.1:0-320712 GCF_056400025.1 Rhizobium sp. 01L419 | reverse complement strand
CCGATACCGACGAACTGCTCGGCCTTATCAGAGGCTTCCGCATCAGCTCTACCGGTGTCGCCCCCGCCATGCATCAGGGTCGCCGCGCCGCTTAAAGACGGCGCGCAGACATCAGGCCTTTTCATCACCAAAATATTAGCGGCCGCCGGATGAAAATCCGGCGGTTTTGCTTTTAGCGCACCCCCCGATTTGTAGGGAAATTTTGTCCAAAATCTAATAAAATTAAAGCTTTATTATAAGATGGATGCCAATCGTAGCTAACCGGTCGCAGCATGTTCTCTTAAGCAGCAGTAGATGCGTCGCCCTCATCCGGCGCGCTCGCACAGGCGGTATAAAACCGCACCGGAATGCAGCCCCATTCCTGTTGCGAGGTATCATGAAGAATTTGAAAATATCGAAGCAGCTTATCTTGCTGGTTATTGGCCTGATGGTCGCGTTTGCGATTGCAACCACCTTCCAGGTCCGCTCCTCGGTCAATGCGATCTACAAGGAACGCTATGACATGCTGCGTTCGGAGGTCCAGTCCGCGGTCTCTGTTCTCAAGCTCTATCAGGCGAAGGTGACTTCAGGCGAAATGAAGCTGGAAGACGCCCAGAAGCAGGCCTACACCACGCTCAACGCCATGAAATATGACCCCGATGGCTATTTCTTCGGCTATAGCTACGACATCCAGATGATGTTCCACTATGACGCCTCGAAAATTGGCCAGACCAACAAGGGCATATCGAACCCGTTGAAGGACGTGCACAACGCGCTTCAGGCGGTTGCCGACGAGAATGTTTCTCTTGATATCCCGCATACCGGCATGAACAACGAAGTCGGGATGATGGCGAAGGCGACGCAGTCGCTGCAGGAAAAGATCCGGGAACGTCACGCGATGTCCGATCGCGAGGCTGCCCAGCARCTGGCTCTCGAAAGCGAGCGCGAAAGCAACCAGCGTCATCAGCAGGACGAAGCGACCGTTCAGGCTCGCGTCGTCAGCACCATCGGCCAGGCGCTTGAGCAGATCGCCCGCGGCGACCTGACGGTGCGTTGCGCCGACATCGGCCAGAAGTACGCGGCCCTGCGCGACAACTTCAACGATGCGCTCTCGCATCTGGAGGCCGCCATGGCCCAGGTCAGCGCCAAGGGCGGTGATATCGGCGTGGCCAAGGAAGAAATCCGCCGCGCCTCCAACGAACTGTCGCAGCGCACCGAGCGCCAGGCCGCAAGCCTGGAAGAAACCTCGGCTGCTCTCGATGAGCTGACCGTTGCCGTCCGCCAGACGGCCGATGGTGCCCATGAAGCCAGCAAGCGGGTTCATTCGGTCTCGACCGAAGCCACCCACAGCGATGCGATCGTCACCCAGGCCATCGAAGCCATGAGCGGCATCGAAAAGTCCTCGTCTGAGATCACCAAGATCATCGGCGTCATCGACGAGATCGCCTTCCAGACGAACCTGCTGGCGCTCAACGCCGGTGTCGAGGCAGCACGTGCCGGCGAAAGCGGCAAGGGCTTTGCCGTCGTCGCCCAGGAAGTGCGCGAACTGGCCCAGCGCTCGGCGGCTGCCGCCAAGGAGATCAAGGATCAGATCGCCCGTTCTTCCAGCCAGGTCGACCCGATACCGACGAACTGCTCGGCCTTATCAGAGGCTTCCGCATCAGCTCTACCGGTGTCGCCCCCGCCATGCATCAGGGTCGCCGCGCCGCTTAAAGACGGCGCGCAGACATCAGGCCTTTTCATCACCAAAATATTAGCGGCCGCCGGTTTCCCCGGCGGCCGTGTTCTTTTGTGCGAAGACGCTCGGAAAGCGCCCCATGCTCGGCGCCGCATTGGAAATGCACGTCCGGAACCAGCGCTGCGCTGGGTGGGTATCGTTGCGCCGATGCCATGACATGACAAAGGGGATGCTGCCGAGCGAGAGGGGCGGCTCCAGCAAGACGAGCCCGTCCGAATGACCCGAGGCCGCCACGACGCCAGCCATCAAGGTGGCAATCATATCCGAGCGGGCGATCAGCAGCGGCGCGGCATACATATTGGGAAGGGTCAGCGCGAGCCGCCGTTGAAGCCCTTTTTTCGCCAGCGCCGCATCGACATGGCCGAAGCGCTCGTTCTCCGGCGAGACCAACAGGTGCGGCAGAGCCAGAAAAGCATCGAGATCCAGCGGGTTCTTCGCCGTCGGATGATCTTTCCTGACAATGCAGATGAAACGCTCTTCGAATAGCGACTGGGTCAGAATGCGGCCCGTCTTGGTCGAGGGCACGCCGACCGTTACATCGACCTCTCCGGCATCCAGCAGATCGATGGCGTCATCACGGGCACTGAAATTCCTGACATGCAATGTGGCACTTGGAGCCGCCTCGGCCAGGCGGGCAACGAGCTGCGGCAGAAGCGCGAAGGTCGGGTGATCGGAGAGGCCGACCGTGAAGGCGGCAGATGAGGTCGAGGGGTCGAATGCCTGGGTGAAATCGAGGGTGCGCTGGATCTCGGCAAGCGCCCGCGACAGCGGCTCGGCGAGATCAAGAGCTCGCGGCGTCGGCTGTAGACTCTGCGGTCCACGCACCAGCAGCTCGTCTTTCAGAAGACCGCGCAATCGCGCCAGCGCAGCACTCATGGCCGGCTGCGTCCGGCCGATGCGGATGCCCGCCTTCGTTACGCTGCGCTCCTTCATCAAGGCGTCGAAGGCGACAAGCAGATTGAGATCGATGCCGTGTAAATCCATGGCATGGATGAATGCATATACTTGATATCAATTTCAAGCATGTTCCTGATGCCGCTAGGTTTGGCGGGTCGCAACGCAAACCAGGCAGGAGTTCATCATGCCATTCGCAAACTACAAGTTTCCCGAGGGTACTCTGACTGCAGAGCAGAAGGAGGATATCATCCTCAGGACGACGGCCATGTTCGTCGATTTTTTCGGAGAGGGCGTTCGCCCCTACACAATGGTTCTGGTCGATGAAGTCGTCGATGGCGGTTATGGCCGAGCCGGCGAAACCCTGACCATCGCCAAGATGCGAAAGGAACGATGAGCGCAAAGCAAAATGGGGCCGGAAGGCCCCATTTTTGTTATCGGCTGGCTCAGCCGGCGATCTTCGAAAAGTCTGCAACCGTTCCGGTCGCCGCACGGATCATCCGCAGCAGAGCGAGACGGTTGGCGCGGATCGCAGCATCCTCGTCATTGACCAGCACATCGGTGAAGAAGCGGTCGACGGGAGCGCGCAGCTTGGACAGTGCTTCCATGGCCGAGCGGAAATCTTCGTGAGCGACGGCACCGGCCGCTTCCGACGAAGCCTTGGTGATGGCGGCAAACAATTCCTTCTCGGCGTCGAGCTTCAAGAGCGCGCTCGAAACGCCATCGGCAACCACGGTGCCCTTCTTCTCCTCGGCGGCGAGAAGCTGTGTGGCGCGCTTGGTGCCGGCAAGCAGATTGATGCCGTCCTCTGATGTGATGAAGGCCGTCAGTGCCTCTACCCGGCGGGCAACCATCAGGAGGTCGTCGGCCTCAGGCGTCAGCACCGCATCAATGAGATCGTGACGCGCGCCCTGTTCGCGCAGATAGACCTTCAGGCGGTCGTGGAAGAAGGAAAGCAGATCGAACTGCCGCGACAGGTCGTCGGTGGCAACATTGGCGCCGATATCCATATCGATACGCTGCATATGCGAGATGATGCGCGGCAAGAGCGTCACGCGGGCGCGCTTTTCGAGCAGGATGCGGATGATGCCGAGCGCCGCACGGCGAAGCGCAAACGGGTCCTTCGAGCCGGTCGGCTTCTCCTCGATTGCCCAGAAACCGATGAGCGTATCGAGCTTGTCGGCCAGCGCCACCGTTATCGCCACCTTGTCGTCAGGCACGCGGTCGGATGGGCCCTGTGGCTTGTAGTGGTCTTCGATTGCGGCAGAGACGGAGACGTTTTCGCCTTGCAGCGCCGCATATTTGCGCCCCATCACGCCTTGCAGTTCGGGGAATTCGCCGACAGCTTCGGTGCGCAGGTCCGCCTTGCAGAGAACGGCGGCGCGATCCACCACCTTGTAGTCGGCGCCAACAGGCATGGCGATCTTGGCGGCCATTGCCCGGATGCGTTCGACGCGATCTCCCTGTGTACCGAGCTTGGCATGGAAGGTGACGTTTAGTGCATCGAGCTTGGCCATGCGCTGGTCGAGCGGCTTGGCAAGGTCGAGGCCGAATTTCTTGGCGGAAGCTTCCAGCGTTTCGAGGTCCGGCAGATTGCCCTGGTCACGCTTCCAGAAATGCAGCGCGTCCGACAGGCGCGCGCGCACGACCTTGCCGTTGCCGTGAACGATTTCCTTGCCGCCATCCGTCGCCTGGATATTCGAGACGAGAATGAACTTGTTCGAAAGCGTCTCTTCACCCTGTTTGCGAGTGACGAAGCACTTCTGGTTGGTCTTGATGGTCAGGCGGATGATCTCCGACGGGATCGAAAGATAATCTTCCTCGAAGGAGCCCATCAGCACCTGCGGCCATTCGACGAGGCCGGAGACTTCTTCCAGCAGGCCCTCGTCCTCGACCAGTTCCAGCCCGCTCGCAAAGGCGATGTCGCGGGCGTCATGCAGGATGATGTCCTTGCGCCGCTCCGCATCGAGGATGACCTTCGCCTTTTCGAGGCTCGCGACATAATCGTCGAAGCGCTTGACGGTGATGGCTTCGGGCGCATGGAAGCGGTGGCCGTAGGTCACGTTGGAAGCGACGATGCCGTCGATTTCGAAGGGAATGACGACCGTTTCTTCATGTTCTGTGCCGAAGGTGCAGACGATCGACTGCAGCGGGCGAACCCAGCGCAGTGAACCTGGCTGCGAGGAGGCCTTGCCCCAGCGCATCGACTTCGGCCACGGGAAATCCTTGATGATACCGGGCATCACGTCGGCGATGATATCTTCAGCGCCGCGACCGGGCTTGGAGATGACGGCGACGTAGAAATCGCCCTTCTTAGGATCGCTGACGACCTGTGTTTCGGACACGGAGGAAAGGCCGGCGCCGCGCAGGAAGCCTTCGATCGCCTTTTCGTTGGCGTCGGTGCGCGGTCCCTTGCGCTCCTCGCGGATATCGGCGGAGCGTGCCGTCAGGCCGTGAATGTCGAGCGTCAGGCGGCGCGGCGTCCAGTATTCGCGCGCACCCTCATAGGTCAGTCCTGCTTCCACCAGTGCATCGGTCAAGAGCTTCTTGAGATCGCCGGCGGCCTTGCGCTGCATGCGGGCGGGGATCTCTTCGGAGCGAAGTTCGAGAAGCAGGTTCGGCATGGTACTCTTTTCCTAGCGCCCGCAGGGCAGGGCGATCCAAAATGGTCGCCTCTGCTACCAAAGAATGCCGCATCTGCACAACCGCAAAAACAGGAAGAAGAAAGCTCAATTGTGCCTCAGTCGTCATGCTTAAATCGGCCCAAGGGCTGTCTTGCGCTGTGGAAAGCGGCGGCAGGCATTGCCTTGCCGCTTTTCGCCGCTATGGTCCGCCAACCCTAATAAGTGCAGGAAATCTCATGGCCGCTGATCTTCGTTCGCTCGCAGCAAGTATCTCCGCCGAAATCAACGCCCGGCCCGATCAGGCCAAGGCGGCGATCGAGCTGCTGGACGAGGGCTCGACGGTGCCGTTCATCGCGCGCTACCGCAAGGAAGTGACGGGCGGGTTGGATGATACGCAACTCCGCACGCTGGCCGAGCGTCTCGTCTATCTGCGTGAGCTCGAAGCCCGCCGCGATGCGATCATCGGATCCATCACCGGCCAGGACAAGATGAGCGCGGAGCTGATGGGCAAGCTCACCGCCGCCACGACCAAGGCCGAGCTTGAGGACCTCTATCTTCCCTACAAGCCGAAGCGCCGCACCCGCGCCGAGATTGCCCGCGAGCGCGGCCTCGGTCCGCTTGCAGAAGCCATCCTCGCTGACCGCAGCAAGGAGCCGGCAGCACTGGCCGAAGCTTCCATCACCGCCGACGTGCCCGACGTGAAGACGGCACTCGAAGGCGCGCGTGACATCGTTGCGGAAGGTTTTGCGGAAAATGCCGACCTGCTCGGCAAGCTGCGCGCCCATATGCGCGGTGCAGCCCTTCTCAAGGCCAGGGTCGTGGATGGCAAGCAGGCGACCGGCGAAAAATTCTCCGACTATTTCGATCATTCCGAACGTTGGGCGACCGCGCCCGGCCACCGCGCGCTTGCCATGCTGCGCGGTTGGAACGAGGAGGTGCTGACGCTGACGATCGAGGCGGATGCCGAGATCGCCTCGCCGAACAAGCCGGTCGAGCGCATGATCGCCGCCGCCTACGAGATTGGCGCCAGCCGCCCCGGCGATCGCTGGCTGATGGATGTTGCAAGCTGGACCTGGCGCGTGAAGCTTTCCATGTCTCTTTCGCTCGACCTGATGCGCGAACTGCGCGAAAGGGCGGAGGAAGAGGCAATCCACGTTTTTGCCCGCAATCTCAAGGATCTGCTGCTGGCAGCCCCCGCCGGCTCGCGTGCCACCATGGGCCTCGATCCGGGCATCCGCACCGGCGTCAAGGTCGCGATCATCGACGGTACCGGCAAGCTGCTCGATACGACCACCGTCTATCCGTTCCCGCCGAAGAATGACGTGCGTGGAACGCAGGCCGAGCTTGCCTCCCTCATTCGCAAGCACAATGTCGATCTGATTGCGATCGGCAACGGCACCGGCAGCCGCGAGACGGAAAAGCTGGTGGCCGATATGCTGACGGCACTTCCGGCGCCGAAGCCCACCAAGGTCATCGTTTCGGAAGCCGGCGCTTCGGTCTATTCAGCTTCGGAAACCGCTGCTGCAGAATTCCCGCAGCTCGACGTTTCACTGCGCGGCGCCGTCTCCATCGCCCGCCGCCTGCAGGATCCGCTGGCCGAGCTGGTCAAGATCGAGCCGAAATCGATCGGCGTCGGCCAGTATCAGCATGATGTCGATCAGACGAAGCTCTCCCGCTCGCTCGATGCAGTCGTGGAAGATGCCGTGAATGCCGTTGGCGTCGATCTCAACACCGCTTCCGCGCCACTCTTGGCGCGCGTTTCCGGTCTCGGACGCTCGATCGCCGATGCGATCGTTCTGCACCGCGACGAGAACGGCGCTTTCGAAAGCCGCAAGGATCTGCTGAAGGTTGCCCGCCTCGGCCAGCGCACCTTCGAGCAGGCGGCAGGCTTCCTGCGCATCCGTGACGGCAAGGAGCCGCTCGATGCCTCTTCCGTGCATCCGGAAGCCTATGGCGTGGCAAAGAAGATCGTCGCCGCTTGCGGCCGTGATCTGCGGTCGCTGATGGGCGACAGCGCCGCCCTGAAGGCGCTCGATCCACGCAAGTTTATCGACGAGAAGTTCGGCTTGCCGACGGTCAAGGATATCATTGCCGAGCTGGATAAGCCGGGCCGCGACCCGCGCCCGAGCTTCAAGACTGCGACCTTCGCGGAAGGCATCGATGAAATCAGCGACCTGAAGCCGGGCATGGTGCTGGAAGGCACCGTCACCAATGTCGCGGCCTTCGGCGCCTTCGTCGATATCGGCGTGCATCAGGATGGCCTGGTACATGTTTCGCAGCTTGCCGACCGCTTCATCAAGGATCCTCACGAAATCGTGAAGGCGGGCGATGTGGTCAAGGTTCGCGTCGTCGAAGTCGATGTAAAACGCAAGCGCATCGGCCTTTCGATGCGCAAGGATGACGGCGCTCCGACGGGTTCTCCGCGGGGTGAGTCGCGCGGAAACGCAGGCTCGCCTCCGCAGCAGGACCGCCGTCCCGCATCGGCGAAGCCGCAGAGCCAGGGCGCCTTCGGCGCGGCGCTTGCTGAAGCCATGAAGCGAAAATAAGGGCTTAGCCATCAAGTTTGCAAAAATGTCACACTTTGGCAATTGAATTTGCGGAGTGCTAAATCCGGCGCTTGTAAGGCAGCGAAGAGCTATTAAGTTGATGTGACCATCCTGTCACATTTGCGAGGCGTCCATGGCGTCGGCATTCTTATCGATTGTCCAAAAAATTGTCCGAAAGGGTTCTTTGGCCCTTACTCTTGCCAATGGCGAGACCCACACGATTGGCAATGGCACCGGTAATCCGGTTGCCGTTCGTCTTGCCGATCAGGAAGCCGAGGATGCGATCCGTCGCGATCCGACGCTGAAGCTCGGCGAAATGTATATGGAAGGCCGGTTCATTCTCGAACAGGGCAACATTTACGACTTTCTCTCTCTGGTGAAGCAGAACACCACCAACGAAATCTTCGATTTCAAGATGGCTGCCCTGCTGATGGGCCGCATCGCCATGCAGCAATTAAAGAGCCGCATGCCGGTCAACCATAACAAGCGTAATGTCGCCCACCATTACGACCTCTCCGAAAAGCTCTTCGAGCTCTTCCTTGATGAGGACTGGCAATATTCCTGCGCCTATTTCGATCCGCCTGATATCAGCCTGGAGGAGGCGCAGGTTGCCAAGAAGCGCCACATCGCGGCAAAGCTTATGCCGCAGCCGAACCAGCGCGTGTTGGAGATCGGTTCGGGCTGGGGCGGGATGGCGATGTATCTGGCGGAATCGACGCCCGGCCTCGATGTCACGGGCATCACGCTCAGCGAAGAGCAGCTGAAGATCTCACGCGAGCGGGCGCAGGCACGCGGCCTTGCCGATCGTGTCCGCTTCGAGCTGCAGGACTATCGCTACCTGACCGGCAGGAAGTTCGACCGCATTGTCTCGGTCGGCATGTTCGAACATGTCGGCATCGGCAATTACGGCAGCTTCTTCAAGAAGGTGCATGAGCTCCTGGATGACAACGGCATCATGCTGCTGCATTCGATCGCGCGTCCGAAGCCGAGCTTTGCCACAAACGCCTTCATCGAGAAGTACATCTTCCCGCAAGGCTATATTCCCTCGATCGCCGAGACGCTGGTGCCGGTCGAAAAGGCTGGACTGCTGACCCGCGATGTCGAAGTGCTGCCGCTGCATTACGCCTATACGCTGCGCCACTGGCGGGAGCGCTTCGTGGCCCGCAAGGCGGAAGCCGTCGCACTTTACGACGAGAACTTCTTCCGCATGTGGGAGTTCTATCTGGCCGGTTCCGAGATCGGCTTCCGCTGGGACGAACTCTTCATCGAGCAGATCCAGATCACCAAGAACCAGTTCGCGACGCCCGATAACCGGAACTATATTCCGGAGAACGAGGCGAAGCTGAAGGAATTCGAGGCGACGCGGCCACCCCTGGAGAAGTTCACCTTCTGACATCAAAAGCGCGGCTCGGCCGCGTTTTTTCTTTTGGAGAGACGGACATGAGCAGCGCATTTCCAGAAATCACCCTCGTGCGCCACGGCGAAACGGCATGGTCGCTATCCGGCCAGCACACCGGCCGCAGCGATATTCCGCTCACCGCCAATGGCGAGGCGGCGGCCCGCGCGCTCGCTCCGCGGCTCGCAGGTCTTTCCGTCTCCGCCGTCTGGTCCAGTCCCTCCCAACGGGCGCGCAACACCTGCACGCTCTCCGGGTTCGGGGAGGGGGCGATCATCAAGCCCGATCTCGCCGAATGGGATTACGGTGCCTATGAGGGCATTACGACCAGGGAAATCCTCTCGAAGCGCCCCGGCTGGCAGCTTTTCCGCGATGGTTGCCCGGATGGAGAAGCCGTAAAGGATATCGGCGCCCGGGCGGATCGCATCATCGCCGAACTGCGCCAACTCAATGCGCCGGTCCTGATCTTTTCGAGCTCGCATTTCCTGCGCGTGCTCGGCGCGCGCTGGCTCGGCCTGCCGCCGGAAGACGGCTCGCGCTTTATTCTCGATACGACGAGCATCAGCGTTCTCGGCTACGAGCACGATCTGACGGAACCGGTCATCCGCCGCTGGAACCAGAAGTAATTTCCGATCCCCTCGATCTCGCTCTCTTGGTTAAGAATGAGGTAACACCCTCTCTATAAATGTACCGATCGCCGCCGTCCGCGGCCGTTCTTGTATTGCGTTTTCTGGAGTGCGGATGTGTTTAATCGATCAGTCGTATCGATCTCTTTAGTTATTGCCCTTGCCTCTTTCGGCACTGCCTCCGCCCAGGAAGGCGGTCACTGGTGGTCCGGCGACTGGTATTTGAAGGTCGGCGTATCAGGCTTTTCCGCACCGAAGTTCGAGGGTGCGTCGAGCAACGAATTCAAGTTCAGCCCGCTGATCTCGATCGGCCGGCAGGGCACCGGCCCGCGCTTTTCCTCGCGCAACGACAATCCCTCCTTCGCTCTTGTCGACAATGGCGGCTTCCGCGCCGGTATCGTCGGCCGCTATGTGCCGGAGCGTGACGAAGGCGACGACAAGGATCTGCGCGGCCTGAAGAAGGTCAAGTGGGGCGCCGAAATCGGCGGCTTCGCGGAAGTCTACCCGACCGACTGGTTGCGCGCCCGCGCCGAAGTTCGTCAGGGCATCCGCTCCCATGACGGCCTCGTGGCCGACGTTGCGATCGACGCCTTTACCGATATCGCACCCGACCTGCAGCTTTCCGGCGGTCCGCGCGCCACCTTCGCAACGGGCGGCTATTTCGACTCCTATTACGGCGTCAACGACCAGCAGGCGGCTGCAAGCGGTCTGACGCCCTACGATCCCTCGGCCGGCCTGCAGTCTTATGGCGTAGGCACAGCGCTGACCTGGAATGCGACGGAGAACCTCTCGACGAGCGCCTTCGCGGAATACAAGCGCCTTGCCGGTCCGGCCGCGGATAGCAGCCTTGTTCGCGAGAAAGGTTCGAAGAACCAGTTCCTGATCGGCTTGTCTGCGAGCTACAAGTTCAATTTCACGCTGAACTAAGCGGGTTGGGTGATCATACCCAACCGCCATCGACGATGAACTGCTGGCTGGTGCACATGGCGCTGTCGTCAGCCGCGAGAAACAGTGCCATGCGGGCAATGTCGGAAGGCTGCAGCCTGTCGGGCAGGCACTGGCGCTCGGCGATCTGTCGTTCGCCGGCTTCCGTCAGCCACAGGCGCATCTGCCGCTCGGTCATGACCCAGCCGGGCACCATGCAGTTGACGCGGATGCGTTCGGGGCCGAACTCCCGTGCAAGCGCCCGCGTCATCCCCCAGATCGCCGCTTTCGCCGTCACATAGGCCGGGCAGTCCGGGTCGCCGACCATCCAGGTGATTGAGCCGAAATTGATGATCGAGCCGCCGCCGAGCACCTTCATGAAGGGCCGGGCGGCCTGAGCGGCGAAGAATTGATGGCGGAGGTTGATCGCCATGCGGTCATCCCAATAGGCGACGGTCACGTCCTCCGTCTGGTGTCGGTCGTCGTTGCCCGCATTGTTGCAGAGCACCCGAAGCGAGCCGTTCTGCGCGACGGCTTGCCGGATCGCCTGCTTCAGCGCCTCGATATCGCGCAGGTCGCAGGGAAGAAAGAGCGGTGCGGTGTGACCATCAGCCTCTATCGTAGCGACGAGTTCACGGCCGCTCTCCTCAGCAATGTCGACGAAGGCGACCCGGCTGCCCTGGGCGCAGAAGTGCCGCACGAGGCTTTCGCCGATGCCGCCCGCCCCGCCGGTGATGAACACGCTTCGGCCTCGGAGGCTCGGATAGCTGGCGTAGGTCGCAAGGTTGTCGCTGGCATCTTGGCTCATCGGGGAACTCCGGAAAGAATGTCGTAAAGGCTGGTGGGCCGCGCACGAAGGTGCCGCCCGACTGTATCAAACGGAAGACGCCGCAGGCACCCGGGAGGCGCTGCGGCGTCTTTTTTCAACGGTGTCCAGAGCCGCGACCTGCGGCGGACTTCAGGTCCGGCTCAGAAGCTCACGTTGAAATTGACCTTCAATGCATGATCCTGGGTCTCGCCTGCGATCTGACCGGCATAGGATGCGCCGATCGTCGCGTTTTTCGCGAGGTTGAAGTCCAGGCCGGCTTCCATGGTCAGCGCATTCTCGGCAATCGGCGCACCGACGGAATCGAAGCTCGCGCCGGTGTTGAAGGCGAGCTTGGAGCTCGGCGTGACATCGCCATAGGCGTGCCGCCAGCCAAGCATGCCGCGCACGGTTGCCTTGGTATCCTGCAGATCGATATCGGTGGAGGCGCGAATGCCGAACGTGGTGAACGCGGTGTCCATAGTGGACGATCCGGTTGACAGTGCTGCGATCGTGCCGCCTTCTTCCGAGAAGGCGTCGCTCTTCAGGCGGGCATAAGCGAGGTTGGCGAAGGGCTCGAAAGCGGTATCTTCAAAATCCATCCGGTAAGCCAGTTCCGCGAAGGCCTGGGTGGTGCGGGCGTCGTAGTCGGCCGACAGGGTCTCGTTGAATGCCGGGAACACGACATGGCGCTTAGTGCTGATATCGTGCGAGGTATAGAAGACGCCCGTGCGGAAGCCGAGCGCACCCCATTGCGTGCCGCCATAGATGCCGAGATGGACGTTGTCGCTCGAGCCGGATGACGTGCGGGCATCGACATCGAAACTGGTATTGCTGTAGCCGGCCATCGCGCCGAAGCGCCATGCCCCGGCCGCCGCGTCGGCGCCGAAGACGATGCCGCCGGTCGAGTGGTCGAAATCGGCTGCGTAGCCCGCTCCCTCGGTCGTGCTCTTGGCGCCGATCGCCTGGCTCCAGATGGCGAGGCCTTCGGTGTTGCTGATAGCGCCTGTCAAACCGTTCTCGTCGTAAGAGGTGACCTCCGACGTCGGCGTGCCCACTGCGCTGAACGCTGAGCGGAGACGCTGGCCGACCGCATCGTCGAGATAGAGGCTGTCCTGGATGAAGGCGCCCTTGACGCTGGAATGCACCTCGCCTGAGAGCGCATTGCCGTAAGGCCGCAGATAACGATAGAAGCCGATGGACTCGTCGAGCAGCGGATCGGGCTGTTCGCGGTTGATGACATAAAGCGACCAGCCATCCTTGGTCCAGCCGAAGGAGAGACCCTCGACTTCCTGGTCGCCGGGAGTGTCGAGCTGGCCGATCTCTTCCACTTCGCCTGTCGTCAGATTGGCGCGGTAGAGCGATTTTGTATCGCTTTCGGTGGAGAAATACATCCAGCCGTCGAGGATCTTGCCGCCCTGCGCCTGGTCGATCGTCCTCGAAAGGGGGATGTACTGCTTGAAGGAGCCGTCGGAGAGATTGTAGACCGCGATCTCCGTGGAATTGTCATAGGCCATGCCGTAGAGGAGGCCCTTCTTGGCATCCACGGCCACCCAGCTCGCAACGTCATGCGTGCCGTGCGGAGGGGTCAGCGAGAAATACTTGCCCGTGTAGGTCATGTCGCTCGCGTTATAGATCGCAAAGACCGGCGTGTTGTATTTCTCGCCGGTGACGGGATCGCGGGTGCTGGTGTCCAGCGAGATGTAAAGGTATCCGTCGGCGTAATCGATGTCGCCGATATGGTTGAGGCCTCTGGGCGCACCGGCAAACGGATTGGCGAGAGCCGGGTCGATCGCACTGTTGTCGCGGGTTATCGTGTTGAAGTTGCCGTCCGCCTTGTCCAGCGCGTTCGTGCCGGAAAAGTACCAGTTCTTGCCGTCGGTCGTCACACCCTGACCGCGATAAGTGATGGGATCGTCGGTGAATGTAAACTTCTCGACCATGATCCAGGGCTCGACGGCATAAGCGGGAATGGCCGTCGCACAGAGGAGAGCGGTGAGGAGGAGCGGTCTTGCCGCTTGCGCCATGGGCGCCCTGGTTGAGGGACCTCTGGTCATAAATGGCATTTCGAGTTTCCTTTTCGTAGGGCAAAGGCTGCTTGGTCGCAGCCGAGAGGGCCGCCACCTGACGGCAGGCGGCGACGGTGAAGGCGGTGTGACGAAAGCGCAGTGATCCGCTCGACAGGCCTCGAGGGCCGGTCGGTCGCGATGCTTTCATGGAGAGTGGGGCGCGTGCTGGTTCAGCGCGCGCAGTCGAACCTATCGAAAATGCGATTATACATTTGCGATATTCGATTTATAAATCGCGTAATTTTCGATTTTCGAAAATATATACGCTGAAATAATAAATAAAAGTCGGGATCTAGGCCCGAGATATTGTCAGAAAATCCATAATAAAGCTTCCATTTATGGGACTCTGATTCTAATTAAACATGAGTATCATGGTTTATTAGTATATTGTGAGTTGACGTCACTGAAGTGACTGTTCTATGAGGGCGGTAATAGGGGAGCGATGTGACAATAGTATGAATAGTATGAAGAATAGGAAGAATGCGAAAGCTCGATCTGCGGCTTTCGTGGCGCCATCGCGCATGGAGGGGATGACCGGCAGCAGCCTTCACACGAGGGTGCTCAACGAGATCGGCCAGAGCATCGTGCGAGGCGATCTTTTGCCCGGCGATCCGTTGCCGAATGCGGATGATTGGAGTGCCGCGCATGGAGTGAGCCGCACCGTGCTGCGTGAAGTGATCAAGGTCTTGGCCGGCAAGGGCATGGTGGAATCGCGCCCGAAGATCGGCACGCGCGTGCGTCCACGCAAGGATTGGAATTTTCTCGATCCGGACGTGCTTTTGTGGCGCTACGGCGGAAGAACCACAGCCGAAGACGCCCGCTCGCTTTTCGAGTTGCGTCGTGCGATCGAGCCGACGGCTGGTGCGCTGGCGGCCGAACGCGCCACTCCGGCAGAGATCGAGCATTTGCGTGGTCTGCTCGCCGATATGGAGCGGGCGGGCGATGATGGCGCGCGGTTTGCGGTGCCGGACCTCGCGTTTCATCAGGCGATCCTGCGCATGTCCGGCAATGAATTGATCGGTTCGCTGGCGGCGCTGATCGAGACAGCGCTGGTGATCAGTTTTCGGCTTTCCGACGACAATCCGCAGGGGCAGAGTCATTCGCTGCCGCTGCATCAGCAGGTCGTGGAGAGCATGGCAAATCGCGATTCCGCCGGCGCGAGCAAAGCCCTGGTTTCTTTACTGGATGGAGCCGAAAACGACGTGAAACGTGCGCTGGCTGCGCGTCAGCGATAGATATGCCGGCCGACCGGTGATCCGATGAACTCTCCTTCGTTCCACAGGGCAGGAGCCTTGCGACATGAAGCGGATACGATCGGGCCGCAGATGGCGCAGCTCGCCGGCGATGGAGTCTTGACCATATGTGCTGCCCGTCGCTAGATGGCCGCATGCAACAGATTGACGGTCTTAACGGGCGGGTTGCCGATGCGCCCTCGGATAATTGGGTTTATCGCATCCTGCCGCCCTGGCTGTGGCCTTATGCGCAACTGGCCCGTTGGGACCGGCCGATCGGCTGGCAGCTCCTCATGTGGCCGTGCTTCTGGTCGGCGACGCTCGCTGCCAACGCCGCAATCGAGCCGCGGGTCTTCTCCGGCGCCCTGCTGCTCTACCATCTGTTCCTGTATTTCCTCGGAGCTGTTGCCATGCGCGGCGCCGGCTGCACCTATAATGACCTTGTCGACCACGAGATCGACATGCAGGTAGCTCGCACCCGCTCGCGTCCGCTGCCGTCGGGTCGTGTGACGCATCGGCAGGCAAAGATATTCATCGGGCTACAGGCGCTGGTCGGCCTGTTCGTGCTGTTGCAGTTCAACTGGTTTGCCGTGCTCCTTGGCGTGTTGTCACTTGGCATCGTTGCGCTCTATCCCTTTGCCAAGCGCTTTACCGACTGGCCTCAATTCTTCCTCGGCCTTGCCTTTTCCTGGGGCGCGCTCATGGGCTGGGCAGGGATTTTCGGCAGCCTCTCCTTCTCTGCCTTCCTGCTTTACCTCGCGTCGGTCGTCTGGACGATTGGCTACGACACGATCTATGCCCATCAGGACAAGGAGGATGACGAGCTGATCGGCGTTCGCTCCACCGCGCGCCTGTTCGGCGAGCGCACGCGTCTGGCGCTTGTCGGCCTCTATGGGCTGACCCTGGCGCTGATGTTCCTGTCCTTCGTACTTGCGGGCGTTGGCCCTCTGGCTTTCGTCGGTCTGTTGATCGCCGCCGGGATGTTTGCATGGCAGATCAGGAAGCTCGATATCAACGATGGCGCCCAATGCCTCGCACTCTTCAAGTCGAACACCCGCGTCGGATTGATCATCTTTCTCGGCCTGTTCGTCTCGCTGCTTTTCGCCATTCCCTGAGCGCAAACGAAAAACCCGGCGCAAAGGCCGGGTCTTAAAGAGGTTCTGAGCGTAGCGCTCAGTTGCGGGCAATGATTTCCTTGCCTTCGATCTTCATGATGACGCCGAGCTTGCCGGTCGTGCGACGCACGAGGAAGCGCGGGCGACGGTTTGCGAAATAGGAATGACGACGGCGCGGCTTCATTTCGCTCGTGCGCAGGCCGCCGAGATGCTCTTCGAGCGGCCTGGCGACGCCGTCGGCTTCCACCATCAGCATGGGAATGCCGAAGGCTTCCGACCAGCTGCGCCAGTCGGCGGCGATATCGCCGAGATCATGGGCGACGAGCAGCGGAATGCAGAGTTCCGGATCTTCGTGATGCAATTCGAGCGTCACGGTGACGTCTCCGTTGCCGTGGTCGATGGCGCGGGCCGCAACGCCTTTGAAAACGCGCCGCGGCAAGGCGATGGAGAGCGGAAGGCCGCTGGAGGGGAGAATCTTGCGCAGGACCGCGCCGCGTTCGTCTATCGTTATGCTGACGTCACCGGCATGGTCGTGGATGGCATAGCTTACCTGCTGCGGAAAGCGAGACGGATCAAGACGCAATGTCGTGCCAGCCCAGACGGGCTTCAGAACGGTATTCTTCATTTCATTTCTACCCTTGTCTTACCTGAGAGCCGGTTTCCGGTCTTCTCCTCGGGACTTTTCGTCCTCTATGGCCGACAATAGGCGCCCCCCGTTCCGTACAGCTTAAAAATCGCGGTTAAGGAAATCCTGCCTCCGGGAATGGTTAGCAAAAGTGAATATGGCAGGGTTTCCGGAAGGTGAATGTGGGGCCGTGTCAAAGCGGGACAGCCTTAGGTAAGCCTCAGGTAAGCTTTGCATGGCAAAATACTCCCGCCAGTAGTCTGTCATTCTTTAAAGATTTTGCTGAAAAGGGCGCGCTTATGATCACGGCATCCCTCGCATATGTCATCCTGTCTCGCGATATGCCCAAGAGTCTGGACCGCGTCGCCAATCAGGCGCAGGTCAAGAAAGATGCCCAGTACTACGTCGATAATATCAATAAGGTGAAGGACGTCGACGACTTCCTTGGCGACTACAAGCTCTATAGCTACGCCATGAAAGCCTACGGCCTCGACGACATGACCTATGCCAAGGCCTTCATGAAGAAGGTCCTGCAGAGCGATCTCACAGATGCGAACAGCTTCGCCAACAAGCTCTCCGATACGCGTTACAGGCAATTCGCCGCCGCCTTCAATTTCAATGCGCCGCCCAAGGATATTCAGACGGACGCGCAGGAAGACGATTTGATCGGCCTTTACAAGCAGTCCTTTGCCGACGCGGCACAGCAGACCGCCACTGAGACGACATATTACAGCAAGCAGATGGACGGCGTGAAAACCGTCCAGGACTTCGTCAGCAATCCCCGTCTCCTGAATTACGCACTCAAGAGCGTCGGCATCGACCCGACCTACATGTCGAAGGACTATATTGCTGGTGTCCTGACCACCGACATCAGCAAGCTTGCCGGCAATGCGCCGGACCCCACCAACCCGGACGCACCACCCGTCGATCCGACCAAGACATATGTAGGCGACAAGCTCTATGCGCTCGCACAGCAGTTCAGCTTCAAGCCCGATAATGGCGATGCACAGTATTTCCGGGACAATATCGGTTCGGTGCAGTCGGTCGACGATCTCCTCGCCGATCCCCGTCTGCGCACGGTTGCGCTGCAGTCGGTCGGCATCGATCCGGCAACGGCCGATGACGCTTTCATCAAGATGGTGCTGACAAGCGATCCGGCCACTCTCGGCGGCGACGTGCCCTTCAGCAATCCCGATCCGTCGCTCAACTATGTCGGCGACAAATACAAGGAACTGCGTTCCTATTTCAGCTTCAACGCCGATGGCTCGGTCAACGGTTCTGCACAGAATTCCGATCAGACCCAGAGCGTCGCGTCGCTCTACGCGTTCCGCGCTCCCGCAGTCGGCGGCGTCGCCCAGACCGCGACACAGAAAAACAACGTCATCGAACAGTATAACATCAAGACCGCGACGCAGATTGTCGACCGCGACGGTACGGCCAGTGATGTGTACTATACCAGCCAAGCGATGTCAGATCTCAACAAGAGCTACTATCTGTCCAAGATCGGCACGATCACCAATGTCGATCAATTGGTCAACGACAAGCGGCTTGCAGATTACGTTCGCGCCGCATTCGGCATGGATCCGGGTTTTACGCAGCTGCGCAACGTTCTGACCGATCCTTCCTATGCCCGTTCGGTCGATCTGGGAAACGCCTACAAGGCCTTCAATTTCAAGTCCGACGGTACGGTCTCTCCGACGGAGCGCGCGCAGTCCTATGATCAGTTGACTGGCATCGTGACTGCCGCGTCGAACGTCTCGAGCTACTTCTCGAACATGATGATGCCGCCGGGTGGTGTCAGCCCGATCGACAATGTCGACGAACTGCTGTCCGATAAAATGCTGACCTCCTATATCAAGGATGCTTACGGCCTCGGTCAGGATTTCAGCGACGCCGAACTGAAGAACATCCTGACGGATTCCGCCTATGCCGATACCGCAGGCCATAAGAACATCCATGACGCCTTCAATTTCAACGCGGATGGTTCGGTCACCTTCCAGACGCAGCCGAATGGTTCCATTGTCGGCGCCCAAAATACTCTCCAGCTTCAGGGCATCAATCAGCTCGTCGCTAACAACTCTTCGTATTATCAGGTCAAGCTCAGCGAGCTTTCCAACAACGGCACGACCGCGGCGGTCGACGTATTCCTCGCCGACGACAGAGCGGTGAGCTTCCTGCGCTCCAGCATGCAGATTGGCAACGACGTCAGCGACACCACGCTACGCGGCATTCTGACCGATCCAACGGTCGCGGCTGCCCAGGGCTACGGTGACGTCTATCAGCTTTTCAATTTCCATCAGGACGGCACGGTCGCCCAAAACACCCTGTCACAGAATGCCGATCAGGTTGCCGCGATGAACAAGAAGGGGAGCGACGCCGCCACCTATTACGCGAACGCGATGCTTTCGATCGCCAGCGTCGATCAGTTGCTGGGTGACCAGAAGCTCAACAGTTACATTCGTTATGCCTTCGCCATTCCGACGAGCGTTTCGGATGCCGATCTGCGCAATGTTCTCACCGATCAGAGCGGCACCGGACCCTATGCCAATGTGAAGGCGGCGTTCAATTTTCAGGCGGATGGCACCGTCGCTGCCGGTTCGGCACAGACGTCTGCGCAGATGGCCTCCGTGAATTCGGCCGCTTCCATCAGGGAGGAAAGTATTCTGGACCGGATGGGCGACGTCAACGACGTCGATCAGTTGCTCGCCGATTCATCTCTGACAGACTATTTAAAGATGGCTTACGGTCTGAGCTACGACACTACCGACGCCGAATTGAAGAATATCCTCACCGATCCGGCCCATGCCGCGTCCGTCGGCCAGAGCGATCTCAACGCTGCTTTCAATTTCCGCGCTGATGGATCGCTGCCGACCTCGACATCCGCCCAAACCGGCGAACAGACGACGAATACCTCGGACAACTATACTTCCCGCGTCAACAATCAGGGCAACGATCTCATTGACCGCATCATCGCGAACTACAAATCGCGAATGGACGACGCCGATGGCGTAAAGAGCATCAATGATTTCATGAAGACCAACTCCACCGCCGATACGCTTCTCGGCAACAACTCCTATCCGGATCTTTATCAGATGGCGCTGCAGGCTTACGGCCTGACGACGAACGACATCTCGCGTTCCACCATGCGCAAGCTGCTCGCCAGCGACCCGTATGATCCGAAGGGATATGTCGCATCCTTCAAGGATGACCGCATCACCAAGATGGTGCGCGCGTTCAACTTCGGTGCTGACGGTAAGGCTGCCGAACCCCTGGCGGCTCTCTCCGCTGCCACGTTGGCGAAATATGCGACCGATTATAAGTCGCATGCGACCATGCTCATGAAAGACGGTCCCGCAAAGGACCGCGCTTCCAAGGATGCCACCAAGGAAGTCGATTATTTCGGCAAGACCATACCAACCGTAACGTCGCTCGACGATTTCCTGGCCGACAAGCGACTGACGGATCTCGTGCTGAAAGCGAACGGTCTCGATCCGAAGAACTACGACAAGGATACGCTGAAGAAGATCTTCACGTCCGATCCCGATGACAAGAAGAGCTATCTCAACACCAAGGCCGACGAGCGCTTCAAGGAGATCGTTGCTTCCTTCAACTTCGACAAGGACGGCAATCTGACCCGCGCCAAGTTGGGCACGATCCAGGACAAGCAGGCCGAAGCGAATACGCAGCAGATGTATGTGCAGCAGACCTTGGAAAACCAGCAGGGCGAAAGCAATGATGGCGTTCGCCTGGCACTTTACTTCAAGCGTAAGGCCGGTGACATCACGTCGATCTACCAGATTCTCGGCGACAAGGCGCTCTATCAGGTCGTTCAGACGACCTTTAGCCTGCCGCAGCAGATTTCGGCGATGAACGTGGACAAGCAGGTAGATCTGCTAAATCGCTTCGTGAAGCTGGAAGATCTGCAGGATCCGAAGAAGGTCGACAAGCTCATCAAGCGCTTCACGGCCATGTACGACATCAAGAACAACACACAGCAGTCGCCGGCACTTCAACTCCTGACCGGCGGCACCGGCCAGGCGGCATAGCTGCTCTGATGACGGCGTGAGCCTCAGTCCTCGAGGCTCACGACTTTGTCCGGGTTCATGATGCCTGCCGGATCGAAGGCGCGCTTGATGCGGCGCATCAATTCGATCTCTATTCCCGGCCGGATCGATGCCAACTCGTCCCGTTTCAACTGACCAATACCATGCTCGGCGGAGATCGAACCGCCATGGGCGAGCACCAGCCCGTGGACGATATGGTTCATCTCGTGCCAGCGGGCAATGAAGGCATCCTTGTCGGCACCGACCGGCTGGGAGATATTGTAGTGGATGTTGCCGTCGCCCATATGGCCGAAGGCGCAGATGCGTGCGCCGGGCATCGCTGCCATCACCGCCTCGCCGGCCTCGTTCATGAAGTGCGGGATCTTCGAAACCGGCACCGAAACATCGTGCTTGATCGAACCGCCCTCCGGCTTCTGGGCTTCCGACATGCTCTCGCGCATGTGCCAGAGCGCCTTTTGCTGCGCGACGGAGGAGGCAATCGCCGCATCCTGCACGAGGCCTGCTTCGAAACCCTGCTCCAGCACGGCATTCATCATCCGCTCGGCCGTTTCGGCGGAATCGGAGGTGGAGATATCGACCAGGACGTACCAGTCATGCGGCGTTTCCAGCGGATCGCGTACGCCGTCGATATTGCGCGCGGTGATCTCGACGCCGAAGCGCGGCATCAGCTCGAAGCCGGTGAGCGAGGCGCCGCAGAGGCTGGAAGCGAGGTTGAAAAAGGCGAGCGCATCCTCCACTGAAGAAAGCCCGGCAAAGGCAACCTGATGGCCGAGCGGCTGTGGGAAGAGCTTCAGCACTGCGCCGGTGATGATACCGAGCGTGCCTTCCGCGCCGATGAAGAGATCGCGCAGGTCATAGCCCGTATTGTCCTTCTTCAGGCGGCGAAGCCCGTCCCAGATCTCGCCCGTCGGCAGCACGACTTCGAGACCGAGGCAGAGTTGGCGCATGTTGCCATAGGCAAGAACCGCCGTGCCGCCGGCATTGGTGGAAAGGTTGCCACCGATGCGGCAGGAGCCTTCGGAGCCGAGCGACAGCGGAAACAGGCGGCCATGCGCCTCGGCGGCCTTCTGCACCTCGGCGAGGATCGCGCCGCCATCGGCCACCAGCACGTTCGCGATCGGATCGACGTCGCGGATCTTGTTCATGCGTTCGAGCGAGAGGATGACGTCGGCCTTGCCCTCGCGTGGCGTCTGCCCGCCAACGAGGCCGGTATTGCCGGTCTGCGGTACGATGGCCGTGCCGGTCTCGGTTGCAAGCTTCATGATCGCGGAAACTTCCTCGACCGAGCTGGGCTTCAGCAGGAGAGGGGAGGAGCCGTGATAGAGGCCGCGGTTTTCAACGAGGTGCGGTGCCAGATCGGCCTCGCTGCGCAGCGCATATTTCTCGCCGACGATGGCAGTGAACCGTTCGATTATGTCTTGAGAAATATTTGTGCTGTTCATGGAGCCCGGTCCTTCTTCGTCACTCGCGCGGTGCTGCCGCGCGCCGCAGTCTGTCGTTGATTGCTTCTCCAAGCCCCTCGTCGGGAATTGGCGAGAAGGCGATTACGGCCGCGCCGCTCGAATCGGCCTTTTTCATGTAGTCGAAAAGATTGGCCGCCGCTTCGGCCAGATCGCCGTGCGGGCTGAGGTTCAGCGCCATCGCCGCATGCTCGGCGCCTGCAACCTCGTTCGGCCCGAAGGCAATCAACGCTTCGCCGGGGTAAAGAGCCGTGGCCTCGAGCCGGACGGCTGCGCCCGGCGCATAGTGCGAGGCAAGCATGCCTGGCGCTTCGATCGCGGCGGCCGCCTTTTTCGAACGCAATAGCCGCTTGCCAGCCACCCGTTCGATCTCCCTGGCTGGCAGACCTCCCGGCCGGAGCAGCCGCAGTTCGCCATTCTCGACCTTCACGATCGTCGATTCCACGCCGACCGCGCTCGCTCCGGCATCAAGGATCAGCGGTATCTTCGCTCCAAGATCGGCCTCGACATGGGCGGCACTCGTGGCGCTCACCTTGCCGGACGTATTAGCGCTGGGGGCGGCGAGCGGCCGGCCGAAGGCGCGGATCAATTCGCCCGTAAAGCCCTTCGGTATGCGGATGCCGACGCTGTCGAGGCCTGCGGTCGCCAGCGCATGGATCGCGGTGCCGGTCTTCAACGGCAGCACCAGCGTCAGCGGGCCGGGCCAGAAGGCTTCTGCGAGCGCGCGTGAGATCGGATCGAATTCCGCATAGGCTTCTGCCATAGCAAGATCCGCCATGTGGCAGATCAGCGGATTGAAGCGCGGTCGGCCCTTGGTCTCGTAGATGCGGGTGATGGCGGCCGGATTGGTGGCGTCGGCGGCAAGTCCGTAGACGGTCTCGGTGGGAACGGCGATCGCAAAACCTTCGGCAAGTGCCGCGCAGCCGGCTTCGAGAGCTACCTGCCTGTCTGCCTTGATGTCGATTATTCGTGCCATGTCCTGCCCGGTTTTACTGCGGCAGTCATTAGGCCTTCCTTGCGGCGCGATCAATCCCGCCCAGAACGGGTGGACCTACAGCTGGCGGATGATCTGGCGAAGCTGTTCGTTGCGGGCGCCGAGCAGGAGGATGTTGCGGATGGCGATCTGCGGATCGTTGGTGCGGAAGAGCAGGCCATTGCCACGCACGGAGCGGTCGACCACCATCTTCTCCGGCGTGCTTTCTCCCGGCTTGACCGCTACGGCGAAATACATGCGGGAATTCTGTACCGCGATATTGTCGAAGAAATTGTCGTTGTCGCCGATGTCGGAATAGAAGTTGGCAATGTAGAAGGCCCAGGCCACTTCGTTGTAGCGGGCGAATTTGGTGCGCGCGGCCGTAACGTGGCAGTAGCCAAGATGGGGGCTGTCGGCCAGCGTCCGGTGGAAGATCAACTTCGGAAACTGGATCGCGCGGTGGAAGCCGTTGATATTCTGGTGGGTTTTTTCACCGGCAACCTGCAGCTTGCGCGCAGTCTTTTCAGCGACCTCCTCATGGGTGAGATAACGACGCTCTTCCGGCAGCCAATCCTCGCGGCGGCGGCTGATGCGGCCGGTGCGCAGGAATTCCGAATGTTTGGCGAAAAGCCGCGGCTCGGGGGGCTTGGTCTCGTCTCGCGTGTCGAAATATCGGAGTTTGGCCATGGCTTTCGCAGTCTTCCGCTGTGTCGGTCATCTGCAAGGATAGGATTTCATGTTTAACGCCCTGTTAAAATCGGCGGGTGGCGACTGAACCGGGGCAGGCTTCATCAAGGAGTGTCGCAAATAGGATATTGGTAGCCTGCTGCATTGGATTTGCTTGCAGCCAGGCCCCGCGCAATGTCGCAATTGACGATGATCAAGGCGGAATGGAATGATTTCGGGGATCGCCGGCTCCCTGTCGTCAATTTCGAAGCCGATGTCGCTTTACAACCAAGCGGCTGGCATGCTCGGTGATTAAATGACGCCATGACCAGTTCTCCGGAGGGAGAGGGAAGCCGGCGCGCTTCCGCTGCCGTGCTTCAACAGGGTGGCAGCCGCATGCACGAGGATAGGCAGATGGATATTCGCAGCAACGTTTTGCGCCAGCTCAAGAGCCGCCGCGAGGGTTTCAGCCTCGAACAGCCCTTCTATACCGACGAGGATTATTTCCGTCTGGATATGGAGATGATCTACTATCGCGATTGGCTTTTCGTTGGCCATGATTGCGAGCTGCCAAAACCGGGCGCCTACTTCACCGTCCAGATCGGCGAGTATCCTGTCGTCATCGTGCGGGGACGCGACAACATTGTTCGTGCCTTCCACAACAGCTGTCGCCATCGCGGCTCGCGCGTCTGCACCAAGGAACACGGCTCTTCGGTTCGTCTTGTCTGCCCCTATCACCAGTGGACCTACGATCTCGACGGCAAGCTCGCCTTCGCGCGCCACATGGGCGATGATTTCGACAAGAGCGGCTTTGGGCTGAAACCGGTCCATTGCGAAATCGTCTCCGGTTACGTCTTCATCTGCCTCGCCAATGTCGCGCCGGACTTCCAGGCCGTGCGCGACAAGATCGAGCCCTATATGGCACCCCACCACATCGGTGAGGCCAAGATCGCCTTCCAGAGCACCATCATCGAGAAGGGCAACTGGAAGCTCGTCTGGGAGAATAACCGCGAGTGCTATCACTGCGCCGCAAACCACCCCGAGCTTTGCCGCACCTATCCGGAAGCGCCGAGCGTGACCGGCACGGATGGTGGTGCCGACGATCCGGAGATTGCCGGCCATTGGGCGCGCTGTGAAGCAGCCGGTCTGCCGAGCAAGTTCCAGATTTCGCCGGACGGACAGTTCCGCACCGCCCGCATGCCGCTCATCGAAGACGCCGAGAGCTACACCATGTCCGGTAGGCCCGCCGTCAAGCGTCCGCTCTCCGACGACGTGAAGATCGGCCACATCGGCACCATGCTGCTCTTCCACTATCCGACGACCTGGAATCATCTGCTCGGTGACCACGCCATCTCCTTCCGCGTGCTGCCGCTCAGCGCCAACGAGACGGCGGTGACGACAAAATGGATTGTCCATAAGGATGCGGTCGAAGGCGTCGACTATAACCTTGAGGAATTGACCCACGTCTGGACCGAGACCAACGATCAGGACCGCCGCATCGTCGAAGAAAACGCCTTCGGCATCCGCTCGCCGGCCTACGAGCCCGGTCCCTATTCTTCGGTCCACGAAGGCGGCGTCATGCAGTTCCTCGAATGGTATTCGAACTTCATGGTCAACCGGCTGCAGGGCGATCAGGCAAAGCTCTCGGTCGTTGCCTGAGAGCGTTCATGACCGGTTAATGTCCGGTTCATTTCGCCTTCGGTAAAAATAGAGCGTAGATGCCGTTTTCGGGTCTTTTGGGAACAGTTTCCCATTTTATCCGTTATCGAGCAGGCTTTTTTCGCTCTTGATCGGAGATACGAATGTTTGGGCTGAGTAAGAAGGTTGCGACTGCGGTTATGGCCGCCGCCGTCGTTGTGACGAGCTTTGTGCCGTCGCAGGCAATTCAGATGCCCGCCGCCCCGCAGGTGGAAAAATCTTCGCCTGTCGAAAACGTCCAATACCGCCGTTACTATCGGCCCGGTTATCGGTCTGGTTATCGTCCCGGTTATCGCCCAGGCTACTATCCTGGCTACCGTCCAGCCTATCGCTCTGGCTGGTACGGCGGCTATCGCGGCTATTCCTATTATCGTCCTGGTTATCGCCACTATAACGGCTACTGGTATCCGCTGGCAGCCTTCGGCGCCGGTGCCGTCATCGGCGGCGCCATCGCCGCTCAGCCGCGCTACTACGCGCCTGCACCGGCTCCCTCGGGCATCAATCCGAGCCATGTCGGCTGGTGCGAAAGCCGCTACCGTTCCTACAGGGTCTACGACAATACGTTCCAACCCTATAACGGCCCGCGACAGCAGTGCTATTCGCCCTACTATTGAGGCGAAAGCAGAGATCGAGTCAGAACGCCCGGCCTTCGAGTCGGGCGTTTTCGTTCAGAGAATATCCACTCTCTTCAAGAGCCACCAAGCCAAAGCGATGGAGGCGAGGATGAGCCCCACGGCATATTCCGTACCGTAGTCTCCGACGGCGAAGGGCAGGTTCGCCGTGTTCATGCCGAAGAAGCCGGTCACCAGTGTCGGCGGCAACAGGAAGGCCGTCATGATCGACAGGATGTAAAGGTGGCGGTTCGTCTCCGAGGAGAGCTTGGAGTCGATTTCTTCATGAAGCAGTCTTGCACGGTCCTGCAGCGCATAGACATCGTGGTCGACTGTTTCCAGCCGGCTCGTCAGTCGTCCGGCAATATCGTCGAAGCCGAAGGGCATTTCGTCTTCGTCGGAGGCTGCCGCTCGCCGCATCAACGCGAGGACCGTGCGCAGGTGGCGGTGCAGACGCACGATCGTGCGGCGGACGGGAGCAAGCCTGCGGCGTTCGTCACGCGGGGCGTTGTCGTAGACGAAATCCTCGATCAGGTTGAGCTCTTCGGTGAGCTCCATGACGACGGAAATCAGCGTCCGCTGGAACTCGGTCACAAGCAGCTCGAAGAGGTCGACGGGACGGGTGAACTTGCCCGCATTCTTCTCGATCATCACGCGTGTCCGCTCCACGCTTCTCAGCGGCTGCAGGCGCGTGGTGATGATGAAACGGTCGGAGATGGCGAAATGCAGCCAGCCGAGATCGGCCGTGTCCTGGTCGAATTCGCGCTGGCAGTCCACCAGCGTGCCGTAGAGCATCTGTTCATCGACGGTCAGGATCGCGTGCGTGTCGCGCGTGGTCAGCGCCGACTTGGCGTCATCCATCACGCCGAGCGTGTCGAGGAGGGCGGGCACGCGGGCATCGGCGAGGTTGAGATGCAGCCAATAGAAACCGTCGTCCGCGGTCAGCTCCGCGGCCGTCGCGCTGTTTTGCAGCCGCACGGCCTTCTTGCTTTCCGGCGAGAAACGATAGGCCCATACAAGGCCGGGTATGTTGACAGGCAAGGTATCCATTATTGCCGATCCTCTCGCGAAAGCGATCAATCCTACTAAAGCATGTCGCGCAAAACTGTGTAGCGATTTTGCGGCAACGACATGCGTCAAAACAAAGGCCTAAAGCGTGACAGCGGATCTGAAAGATCGCGACACGCTTAGAGATTCTCCATGACGTTTGTTTGTGCAAGTGCACAAGCGAAAAGGCGCTCTCGATCATGGTTATCGACCGAAACCAAATTGACGTTTACGTAAAAATCAATTAGCTCTCAGGGTGGAGGCGCTTGCGGACCGGCTTTGCCGCACGCGGGCTGAATGCGGAGGAAAATAGGATGTATAAGGCGCCTGCCGAGGAAATCGTATTCACGCTGAAGCATGTCGCCGGCATGGCAGAAGCGATCGACAGCGGCATTATGGGCGATCTCGGCGAGGATCTCGTCGATGCCATCCTTGCCGAGGCGGGACGATTTGCCACGGAGGAAGTTGCCCCTCTCGCCGACATCGGCGACCGTCAGGGCGCCCGCCTCTCCAATGGTGAGGTGAAAACGCCGGACGGCTGGCGCGATCTCTACCGCAACTGGGCTGCCGGCGGCTGGAACGGCCTGACCGCGCCGGAGGAATTCGGCGGGCAGGCGCTGCCGCATATGCTGAATGTCGCAACGCTGGAAATGTGGAATTCCGGCTCCATGGCCTTTGCCCTATGCCCGACGCTGACCATGGGGGCCATCGAAGCGCTGAACGTTCACGGCAGCGTCGCTCTCAAGGAGAAATACCTGGCGCGGATGGTGTCAGGCGAATGGACCGGCACCATGAACTTGACGGAACCACATGCCGGCTCCGATCTTGGCGTGCTGAGGGCGAGGGCCGAACGCCGCGACGATGGCAGCTACCGCATCTTCGGCCAGAAAATATTCATCACCTGGGGTGAGCACGACGCGGCCGACAACATCATCCATCTCGTTCTCGCCCGCCTGCCGGATGCCCCTGATGGCACGCGCGGCATTTCGCTCTTCCTCGTGCCGAAATTCCTGGTCCATGACGACGGCTCGCTCGGTGCTCGCAACGATCTCTACTGCCATTCGCTGGAGCATAAGCTCGGCATTCACGGTTCGCCCACCTGCACCATGATCTACGGCGACGGAAAATTCGGCGAGGAGAAAGGCGCTGTCGGCTGGCTGATCGGCGAGGAGAACAAGGGCCTTGCCTGCATGTTCACGATGATGAACAATGCCCGCCTGGCCGTCGGCATGCAGGGTGTCGCGATCTGCGAGGCAGCGACCCAGAAGGCGATCGCCTACGCAAAGGAGCGCACGCAGGGCAAGGCGCCGGGCTGGAGCGGATCGGGCATGAGCCCGATCATCGAACACCCCGATGTCGCACGCATGCTGCTGACCATGAAGGCACTGACGCAAGGCTCGCGCGCCATCGCCTATGCCTGCGCGCACGCGATCGACATGGCCCATCGCGCCACCGGGCGACGCGGACACTGGCAGGAGCGCGCCGCTCTCCTGACGCCGGTCGCCAAATCCTTCGCGACGGATGCCGGCGTCGATGTTGCATCCCTCGGTATCCAGGTCCATGGCGGCATGGGCTTCATCGAGGAGACGGGCGCTGCCCGCTATCTGCGTGATGCCCGCATCGCCCCGATCTATGAAGGCACGAACGGCATTCAGGCGATCGATCTCGTCACCCGCAAGTTACCCTTGTCGGGTGGGGAGCAGGTCAAGGGTTTCATTGTCGAACTCAAGGCGATCGCCGAGGCTGTCCGCAGTTCAAACCTCGACGGTTTCGGCGCGACGGCCGACAGGTTGGAATCCGCGCTTGCAGATCTGGAGGCGGCAACAGATTGGCTGCTGTCCAGCCTCGCCGAAGGCAAATCGGCCGAGGCCCTGTCGGGTGCAACTTCCTATCAGCGTCTCTTCGGCCTCGCCCTGACCGGCTGCTATCTCGCCAAAGGCGGCCTTGCCCGCACGGCGGATGGAGCAGGCGCGGGCCGCATCTTGCTCTGCCGCTTTGCCGCTGAAAACCTATTGTCCGAAACGGCGGCGTTGAAAGATCGCATCGTCAATGGCGCCGAGAGCCTTGCTGCGGCCCGCACCGTCCTTGTCTGAGGAGCTGAAAATGAGCGATCCCATTATCATCGAGCGATCCGCCGAACATCCGGCCGTCCAGATCATCCGCTTCAACCGGCCGGAAAAGAAGAATGCCTTTACCCGCGACATGTATCGCAAAATGACGGATGCCCTGAATGCCGCAAATAGCGATGCCGGGATCAGGGTGACGGTCTTCCTCGGCACGGAAGGCTGCTTTTCGGCCGGCAACGACATCGGCGATTTTCTCGCCACGGCCATGGGCGGCAACATCGGAGAGGAGTTGATCGATTTCCTCTATGCTCTCGTCAATGCCGAAAAGCCTCTCGTCTCTGGAGTCGACGGTCTTGCAATCGGCATCGGCACGACGCTCAACCTGCATTGCGACCTGACGATCGCCTCCGACCGCAGCCAATTCCGCACACCCTTCGTCGATCTGGCACTGGTGCCTGAGGCGGGTTCCAGCCTGATCGCTCCGCGTATCATGGGGCACCAGCGCGCCTTTGCCATGCTCGTCGCCGGAGAGCCCTTTACGGCCGATGATGCGAGGCAAGCCGGTCTCATCTGGAAGGTGACGAGCCCGGAAGAGGTTGAAAAGCAGGCGCTAGCTGCAGCCGCAAAGCTTGCCGCCAAACCACCGGAAGCGTTGAACATCGCCCGCGACCTCGTTCGTGGCCCGCGGGAAGAGGTCATCGCCCGCATCGATGAAGAGGCCCGTCATTTCGCCGCCCGCCTGAAAACTGCTGAAGCGCGCGCGGCCTTCGAGGCCTTCATGCGCCGCTGATACCCTAAAAATCGGTGGGCATTCTCGGGTGCGAATTTAAGGTCTTTTTTAAGTATAATCTAACTATTGAATGGAAGACGGATCCCCCGACCGTCCGGGCGTTTGACGTGTTTCGTACGACCCCCTTGTCCGAATCCATTCAACGGCAATCGCCCGTTCGCAGCGCGCTTAACCCCCGCGCTGCGAAGCCGTTTTGAAGGACCGCAGCTCGAAGCACATCAACTGTATTTTCCTCGATTTCGGATAGTTAGGTATTTGCCAAACTATTTATTGACTCTCGTCCTGCTCCATCTATAGTTAGGCATATGCCTAACCAATCGCATGCCCTTGATTTGATGTTTCAGGCGCTGGCGGACCCCGCCCGCCGCAGCATGGTGGACCGGCTCTGCAAAGGGCCTGCTTCCGTGAAAGAGCTGGCCGAGCCACTCTCAATGGCACTGCCTTCGGTCCTCCAGCATCTGCAGATGCTGGAAGCAAGTGGCCTTGTGCGCTCGGAAAAAGCAGGCCGCGTGCGCACCTGCCGGATCGAACCGCAGGCGCTGCGCTCTGCCGAGGCCTGGATCAACGAGCGCCGTACGCTCTGGGAGCATCGTCTCGACAGTCTGGGCGTATATCTCGAAGCCAATCCGGAAATGCCTGACAAGCCTGGGAAGCAGAACGAAAAGGAGTAAGACCATGCAGGAAGAGTACAGCACCCTTCATTCCACCTTCTCCATCGAACGCACTTATGACGTGCCGGCTCCACGCGTTTTCGCCGCCTGGTCCGATCCGAAGGCGCGCCTGCAGTGGGAGGCGATCGGCGAGGACTTCACCACTACCTATACGGAGAATGATTTCCGCGTCGGCGGCCGCGATATCAGCCGGTTCAACTTTGGCAAGAGCGACGAATATGTCGCCGACGCCCGCTATGAGGATATCGTCAGGGATCGCCGCATCGTCTACGCCTATACGATGTCGCATAACGAACGCCGCATCTCCTCGTCACTGACGACCATCAGCCTGACGCCGGTCGCCGAAGGCACGCATGTCGTCGTCACCGAGCAGATCACCATCCTTGATGGTGGCGACAAGGTGGAATACCGCCAGGCCGGCATCGCCGGACAGTTGGACCAACTCGGCCGCTATCTCGCCGGCGAAAAGGTTGCCTGACGGCGGCCTATTTCTCGAGCGTCGCCACGACCTCGACATGCGAGGTCCAGAGGAACTGGTCGATGGGCGTGACCGAGGTGATCCGGTAGCCGCCCTCGACGAGGATGGCGAGGTCGCGGGCAAGCGTCAGCGGGTTGCAGCTCACGGCCACCACCTTCTTAACTATCGAGCGCGCCAGTTCCTTACACTGGAATTCTGCGCCCGCTCGCGGCGGATCGAAGACGACGGCGTCATAGACTTTCAGCTCCGAGGTCATCAGCGGGCGGCGGAAGAGATCACGCTTTTCGACGGTCACGGGCTTCAGGCCCTGCGTATTGCGCGCCGCATGGTCGAGAGCCGCGATCGCCTTGCCATCGCCCTCGACGGCATGCACGCGGCCGATGCGGGCAAGCTGCAGGGAAAAAGTGCCGGCGCCGGCAAAGAGATCGGTGATCCGCTTGGCCTTGCCGACATGCGCAAGCACCAGCTCTGCCATCGCCTCTTCAGCAGGCTTCGTCGCCTGCGTGAAGCCGCCGGCAGGCGGAGAGACCTTGATACCGCCGAACTCGACAACCGGCTTGGCAGGCTCGATCAGGATTTCACCATCGAGCGAAACGCGGGCGATGCCGCGAAGGCCGAGTATGACCTCCACCGTCTTGCGACGCTGCTGGTCCGACAGCTTCTTGACGCCTTCTACCGCGAGATCGAGGCCGGACAGGGTCTCCAGAACTGAGATGCGGAAGACATCCGCATTGGTCGCGACTGCCGCCCCGACAGCCTTGATCGCCGGCAGCCGGGAGATGATCCCCGCCGACGAGATGGGACATTCCTCGATGGCGACGATGTGATGACTTTCAGCCTGGTTGAATCCAACAAGCATGTCTTTTTCGGTCTTTCGCGCAGCGAAGACCACCCGGCGCCGCTCGCCGGGATGCGCGGCGACGATCTCGCCGACCTCGGGCGTCAATCCCTTCGATTTCAACGCATCGATGACGAGTTGCCGCTTGAAAGCCCGGTAAGGCACATCCGCCATGTGCTGCAGCGTGCAGCCACCGCAGGTGCCGTTGACGCCGTCTGGCCCGAAATGCCGGCAGGGCGGTTCCTGTCGGTCGGCGGAGGCCGAGGCGATCGACATGACCGTGCCCTGGCTCTTGACGCGGGCGATCGCCACCGTCTCGCCCGGCAGCGTGAAGGGCACATAGACAGGCCCGTCCTTGCCGTTGGCAATACCGTCGCCCTGCGCGCCGAGCCTGTCGATGGTGATTGTTTCCGTGCTCACGCTTTTGTCCCTGCCAGTAGAAATTCCTGATTGCCGTCGCCGCCCGAGATGGGTGAAGGGATGAGCCCAAAACTCTTCCAGCCCATGTCTTCGGTGAACCAGCGTTCGAGTTCTGCCGCCACATCGGGCCCGGAAGCCGGATCCTTGAGCAGTCCGCCCTTGCCGATCGCCTCGCGCCCCGCCTCGAATTGCGGTTTGACGAGGATGGCGGCGAGCGCATTGACCTCGGCAATATCGAGCGCCGGGGCAAGCGCCAGCTTCAGCGAGATGAAGGAGACGTCGGAGACGACGAAATCCACGGGCTGGCCGATATCCTCAGCCGTGAGATTGCGGGCATTGAGTCCCTCGATATTGGTCACCCGCGGATCGGCTGATATCCTCGGATGCATCTGCCCGTGGCCGACATCGATTGCCGTCACATGCGCGGCCCCCCGCCCCAGCAGCACTTCGGTGAAGCCGCCAGTCGAAGCGCCGACATCGAGACAGTGCCGTCCTGCCGGGTCGAGCCCGAAGTGATCGAGCGCCGCCACCAGCTTTAACGCTGCGCGCGAAACATAATCCTGCGCCGGATCGTCGATCTCGATTGCCGCATCCGGGCTGAAGACGGCACCAGCCTTCGTCACCACCTTCCCGGCGACCTTCACCGTGCCGCGTGAAATGGCGTCTCGGGCCCGCGAACGGCTCGCAAAGAGGCCGAGGGTGACGAGGAGTTGGTCGAGGCGCTGGCTGTTATGATCGGACATCGGCTGTGAATGACCGTCAAAGCCGCCGGTTGCAAGCATTTTGTTGGCACAGCGGGCACCCTAGTACAGCCTCATATCGCCGGAACCGCAATAAACTAAACCGATATGTGCTGCGATGCACAAATTTAAACAATTTTAAATCCTGCCCGCATAGGTTCGCTTTGATTGCAGCGGTTCAATTGAATCGCTTCGTGCCATGAAGGCTCTCGCGTCCTCCCCGCCGATCATGTTCCTCATCAAGAAGTCTTGTGGCTGCGCACCTCGCGCGGTTGCCCCTTGTCGCGCCTGATGTCGCCAGGAGAAATTGACCGATGTTCGCTCGAAACATATCCTTGAACGGTAAGCTTGCGGCCACGTTCGCAGCACTCATCCTTATTTTCGTATCCGTTTCCGCTTTCGTCTATTCCAAGGCAACGACTTCGGCGAGCGCCTCCGCCGAGCAGGAGAAATCCGAGCGTCTGGTCAACCAGATCGACGACGCGTTGCAGGCCATGCTCGAGCAGGCCGTCAACCTGCGCGGTTTCATCCTCTTCCGCAGTGACAGCACCTATGGCGACATCTTCGCCAACCGCGAGCGGATGCTAAAGGCAATTGCCGCCGCCAAGCAGACCGCTTCTTCCCAGCCTGAGGTCGTGTCGATGATCGACGACATGCAGAAGGCTGCAGACCTTTATTTCCATGAGCTCGCCGAGCCGCAGGCCAAGGCCCGCAAGGAAACCGAAACGCCGATCGCAGAGGTCGTCAAGATCGGTGTCAACGCCACCAAGGGCCAGCTCGACGGCTTCCGCGCCGCTTCCGCCAAGATCAAGTCGCTTGCCCGCGAAAAGTCCGAGTCTCTTGCTGAAGCTCAGCTTGAGGCCAACAGCGACCTCAAGACCACGCTGGTGGCTGGTGGCATTGCTGCAGCGCTTGCCGCCGCCGGTCTCGCCTGGGCCTTGTCGCGCACCATCGTTCGCCCGATCGTCGGCATGACGACGGCCATGGACCGCCTCGCCGGCGGCGACCACAATGTCGAAGTTCCGGCAACCGGCCGTCAGGACGAAGTCGGCCGCATGGCTCAGTCGGTACTGGTCTTCAAGGAAGCCGCCATCGAAAAGCAGCATCTTGCCGGCGAAACCGATCGCATGCGCGGCGAAGCCGAACGTCAGCGCCAGATGAGCGACGAGCAGAAGGCCCGCGAAGAAGGCGAGATCCGTTTCGCCGTCGAAGCTCTGGCCGGCGGCCTTGCAGGCCTTGCCGTTGGCGATGTCGCAGCCCGTATCCAAGCGCCGTTCGCCCCGCAATACGACAGCCTGCGCAACGACTTCAACAATGCCGTCGAGAAGCTGCAGGCCGCCCTGCAGTCGGTCGGCCGCAACGCTTCGGCCATCAATGCCGGCGCCGGTGAAATCCGCTCTGCCGCCGACGATCTCGCCCACCGCACCGAACAGCAGGCCGCTGCCGTCGAAGAGACCGCAGCCGCTCTCGAAGAGGTCACGACCACGGTCCGCGACTCCGCCAAGCGCGCCGAAGATGTCGGCAACCTCGTCGAGCGCACCCGCCTCGGCGCTGAAAAGTCCGGTGAGGTCGTCCGCAGGGCGGTTTCGGCCATGCAGCAGATCGAAAAGTCCTCGGGCGAGATCTCCAACATCATCGGCGTTATCGACGACATCGCCTTCCAGACCAACCTCCTGGCGCTGAACGCCGGCGTCGAGGCCGCCCGTGCCGGTGAAGCCGGCAAGGGTTTTGCCGTCGTCGCACAGGAGGTACGTGAACTCGCTCAGCGGTCCGCAAACGCCGCCAAGGAAATCAAGGCACTGATCAACACCTCCAGCGAACAGGTCAATTCCGGCGTCGGCCTCGTCGGTGAAACCGGAAAGGCGCTGGAAGCGATCGTCGCCGAGGTTCAGGAAATCAACCACCACGTCGGCGCGATCGTCACGGCCACCCGCGAACAGTCCATCGGCCTGCAGGAGATCAATACTGCGGTCAACAACATGGACCAGGGTACACAGCAGAACGCCGCCATGGTCGAAGAACAGACGGCCGCCAGCCACGCGCTTGCCCAGGAAGCCTCCGCCCTCGACGACCTGCTACGCCAGTTCAAGCTCGGCACCCAGGCTGCTGCTCCGGTCCAGAGGACCGTTGCCGCGACCCCGGCATCCCGCCCGGTCGCGTCTCCCGCCCGCGCACTCGCCAGCAAAGTCACCAGGGCTTTCGGCGGCAAGCAGGCAACGGCCGCCGCTGCTGTTGTCCAGGAAGACTGGACCGAATTCTGAGAGCTACTCTCGCGAATGACAAATGGGGCAGGGCGGCATTCATTGCCGCCCTTTCTTTTTGTGACCTTGGAGCAATTCAGCAAAAATGTGCACGCGGACATAGTTGCGACGGAATTGGGAAGGGCAGAGGCAGGCTTTATCGCCAATGGCGATTTCATCGACGATGCGTTGCATCACGGCGGAATGATCTTCCACCGCGACGGCAAGAGGCCGGAATTGAGAGATGCGGGTCGGTGTGCTGACTTAACCGGCCACGCCCACCGCAACACCGCGTCCGAGTGCGTTGAAGACAGTCGAGACGATGCCGGCGCGATCGAGCCCCGCATGACCGATCATCGCTTCCGGCTTTGCCTGCTCCATCCAGATATCGGGCATCACGAGTGTGCGAACCTTCAGCCCGCGGTCGAGCAGCCCATCCGTCGCCATGAATTGCATGACCTGACTTCCGAAGCCGCCGACGGAACCTTCTTCCACGGTGATGAGGATTTCGTGATGGCGTGCAAGCTGGCGGATCAGGGCGTGGTCGAGCGGCTTTGCGAAGCGCGCATCGGCAACCGTGGTCGAGAGGCCTGCGGCATCGAGGTCCTCGGCTGCCAGCAGACAGTCGGCAAGCCGCGTGCCGAAGGAGAGAAGCGCCACCTTGGTGCCTTCCTTGACGATGCGCCCCCGGCCGATCTCCAGGATCTGGCCGCGCTCCGGCATGTCGACGCCCACACCTTCGCCGCGCGGATAGCGGAACGAGATCGGGCCGGCATCATAGGCGACGGCTGTGCGCACCATATGCTTGAGCTCGGCCTCGTCGGCAGCCGCCATCACCACGAAGCCGGGCAGGGTGGCCAGGAAGGCGGTGTCGAAGGAGCCGGCATGTGTCGGTCCATCAGCACCGACGAAACCGGCGCGGTCAATCGGGAAGCGTACCGGCAGACCCTGTATCGCCACATCATGCACAACCTGGTCATAGGCGCGTTGCAGGAAGGTCGAATAGAGCGCCGCAAACGGCTTGAAGCCTTCGGCGGCAAGGCCGGCGGCGAAGGTCACGGCATGCTGTTCGGCAATGCCGACATCGAAATAGCGTGACGGGAAGATCTCGGCGAATCTATCAAGGCCGGTGCCGCTCGGCATGGCGGCCGTGATACCGACGACGCGGTCGTCGAGTGTCGCTTCCTGGACCAGCGTTTCGGCAAAGACATTGGTATAGCTCGGCGCATTCGGCTTCACCTTCGCCTGCGCGCCGGTGATGACATCGAATTTGTTGACGCCGTGATATTTGTCGGCGGCGGCTTCCGCCGGCGCATAGCCCTTGCCCTTCTGGGTGACGATATGGATCAGCACCGGGCCATTGGCATTGTCGCGCACGTTGCGCAGCACAGGCAGAAGATGATCGAAGGAATGTCCATCGATCGGGCCGATATGGTAGAAGCCCATCTCCTCGAACATCGTCCCGCCGGTCACGTAGCCGCGGGCATGCTCGACGGCGCGGGTGATGGCGCGGTCGATGTTCTTGCCGAGATAGGCCGTCAGTTTCTTGCCGAAGTCGCGGAAGCCCATATAGGTGCGCCCGGAAGCAAGGCGGGCGAGATAGGCGCTCATCGCCCCCGTCGGTGGAGCGATCGACATGTCGTTGTCGTTGAGGATGACGATCAGCCGCGCGTCCAGCGCGCCAGCATTGTTCAGCGCCTCATAGGCCATGCCGGCCGACAGCGCTCCGTCGCCGATGACGGCGATGACGCGGCGGTCCGTCTTGTCGATATCGGCAGCGACCGCCATGCCGAGACCGGCCGAAATCGAGGTCGAGGAGTGCGCAGCACCAAAGGGATCGTATTCGCTCTCTGCCCGGCGGGTGAAGCCCGAAAGGCCGTTTTCCTGGCGTAGCGTGCGGATGCGGTCGCGGCGTCCGGTCAGGATCTTGTGCGGATAACACTGGTGGCCGACGTCGAAGATCAGTCGGTCGTCCGGCGTATTGAAGACGCTGTGGATGGCGATCGTCAGTTCCACCACCCCAAGACCTGCGCCGAGATGCCCGCCAGTGCGGGAGACGGCATCGATCATTTCGTCCCTGACTTCGCGTGCAAGCTGCGGCAGATCGCGATCCTCGAGCTTGCGCAGGTCGGCAGGATAGGCGACCTGATCGAGCAGCGGGGTCTTCGGGGATTGTGTCACGGGCGGGCGCTCTTCTTTGACTGATCGGCTTTGCTTTATTCGATTGAATTGCGGCAAAACAACTACTTTTGCATAACCGCAAGTTTTTCACCTTAGAGCACTTCAGCCCTCCGGCAAAGGCACGAATTCCTCTTCGTCGCCGGGGACGATGTCGAAGCGGCCGGTGCGCCATTCCTCCTTGGCCTTCTCGATCCGCTCCTTCGAGGAGGAGACGAAATTCCACCATATGTAGCGCTTGGAGTTCAGCGCGGCACCTCCGAACAGCATCAGATGACAGCCCTGAGTGCCGGCTTCCAGCGTGATCGCATCGCCCGGCCGGAACACGAGAAGCTGGTCTGGCGCGAACCTGTCGCCGGCAATGACGACCTCGCCCGCAAGCACGTAGACGGCCCGTTCCTCGTGCGCCGCACCGAAAGGAAATTTCGCGCCAGGCTGCAGGGAAATGTCGGCATAGAGCGTATCGGTGAAGACCTTCACCGGCGAAGTAAGCCCTTCGAAGGAGCCGATCACGACACGGCCGGTGACACCGCCATCCTCGATCAGCGGCATGTCGCTTTTTTCAGTATGGGTAAAGGAGGGATCGATTTCTTCCTTGTCGCCGGGCAGCGCCAGCCATGTCTGGAGGCCGGACATGGAAAGCGAATGGCCGCGCAGATTGTCCGGCGTGCGCTCGGAATGCACGATGCCGCGGCCGGCCGTCATCAGGTTGATGTCACCGGGGCGGATGACCTTTTCCGTGCCGAGGCTGTCGAGATGGCGGATTTCGCCGTCGAAGAGATAGGTGACCGTCGAAAGCCCGATATGCGGATGCGGCTTCACATCCAGCGCCTCGTCGGGCTTCAGGATCGCCGGCCCCATGCGGTCAAAGAAGATGAACGGCCCGACAAGCCGGCGCTGGCGCGTCGGCAGGGCGCGCCGCACCTGGAAACCACCGATATCGCTGGTGCGCGGAATGATCAGGTTCTCGATCGCGTCACAGGCGAAGGCGTCGCCGGGCAGGGGATCTTTACCGGGGAAAAAGGACATGGCGAACTCCGATCACAAGGGCCTAAGCCACAGATAGCGCCTGCCGGTCTGTGGCGAAAGGGCCAGTTTCTGAGATCGTCGTGAAGCCTTCAGATCGCGGTGAAGCCGTTATCGACGAAAAGATGGGCACCGTTGACGAAGAGCGATTCATCGCTGGCGAGATAGAGTGCGGCTCGGGCGACATCTTCCGGCTCGCCGATCCGGCCCTGCTGCGCGGCAATAGCAGCGTCGGACACATCCACGCCATGCGCCTGCAATTCCTTCACCTCGCGCAGGCCGTGCGGCGTACGGATGAAGCCGGGGCAGACGGCATTGCAGCGGATGTTACGGTCGCGGAATTCCACCGCGATGGCGCGCGCAAACATATGCACGGCGCCCTTGGTCGTATCGTAGAGCACTTCCATCGGCGTTGCCGCGACGGCAGAGATCGAGGAGGTGCAGACGATAGAGCCGCCGCCGGCCTCGATCATCTTGGGCAGCACCGCCTTCGTCATCAGGAACATGGAGCGTACGTTGACGGCGTGCAGCCAGTCCCATTCCTCCAGCGTGGTTTCCAGGAACGGCTTGATGACGATCGTGCCGGCATGGTTGAAGAGCACCGTAACCGGGCCATAACGTTCCTCGACGCCTGCCACGGCAGCATTGACGGCCACTTCATCCGAAACATCAGCCGTCCAGCAATCGGCCTCGCCGCCGGCCGCGCGGATCTCGTTGACGGTCTCCGCCGCTGCGTCGCCATTGCGGTCGATGATGGCGACGTGCGCACCCTCAGCCGCAAACAGCTTCGATGCCGCGCCGCCCATGCCGGTAGCACCGCCTGAGACAATGGCGACCTTGCCCTTCAATCTGTCCGTCATTTCTTCTGTTCCCCTGATGTTGTCGAGGGATCATAGATCGACAGGAAGCTTGCAGCCAAGAGCCTTGGAAGAGATGGTTGCTGTGCCTCAGGCGCCGTCGAGCGGCTCCACGCCCTGCGGCTTGCCGGCGCGGTCGAGGCGGATCTTCTCGATGCGGTTTTCGGCGGCCGAGAGCAGCGTTTCGCAATGCTTCTTCAGCGCTTCGCCGCGCTCGTAGATCTCGATGGATTCATCCAGCGCCACGTCGCCGCGTTCCAGGCGGGCCACGATGCTTTCGAGTTCGGCAACCGCCTTTTCGAAGGAAAGACCGGAAACCTCCGGCTTGGCGCTGTCAGTCATTCTCAACCCTTCATCATTCTGAGGATATGCATACCCGCCGACTCGGCGAGTCCTTCCAGATCATAGCCGCCTTCCAGCAGGCTGACGACCCGGTTATTGGCGCTGCGATCGGCAACCTCCAGAAGCCGGCCCGTTGCCCAGTCGAAATCCTCACCCGTCAGGTTGATCTGCGCCAGCGGATCACGGTGATGCGCATCGAAACCGGCGGAGATGATGATGAGATCGGGCCTGAAATCGTTGAGTGCCGGCAGCACGCGCGACTTGAAAGCCTCGCGGAAATGGTCGCTGCCGACATTGGGCGAAAGCGGCGCATTGACGATCGTGCCATGCGCGCCATTCTCGTCCTTGGCGCCGGTCCCGGGATAAAGCGGCATCTGATGGGTGGAACAGAAAAGCACGGAGGGATCGTCCCAGAAGATATCCTGCGTGCCGTTGCCGTGGTGGACGTCCCAGTCGACGATGGCGACGCGTTCTGCGCCGTGAACCTTCTGCGCATGGCGGGCGGCGATCGCTGCATTGTTGAAGAAGCAAAAGCCCATCGCCGTCATCTTTTCGGCATGGTGACCCGGTGGGCGCGCCGCGACGAACACATTGTCCGCCTTGCCCCGGAACACGTCGTCGACGGCAGCCATCGCTCCACCGACGCCGGTCAGAGCCGCCTGCAGGCTCTTCTGGCTGGCATAGGTATCCGCTTCGAGCTGGTTGATCTTGTCTTCCTCTTCCGGGATCTGCCGCATGACGGCGATCAGATGCTCCTCCGGATGGGCAAGCAGTACGGCGTCTTCATTCGCCTGCGGGGCTTCCTTTCGATCGAGACGTTCGAAATTCGGATGCTCCAGCGCGACATTGAGCGCGCGGATGCGGTCGGAGCGCTCGGGATGGCCTGACGGCGTCACGTGCTCGAGAAAGATGGGGTGTTCGTAAAGACGGGTGCTCATGCAGGCACTCTATCGGTCGCAAATGTCATGATCCACAGCAGATGGAGCGCTGCGCGTCGATTTCAACAAGCCGCATCGTCGCAATTAACGCTCGCATCCTCCCGTTTACGCTATTTTAATTGTTTCGTTTACTTCGACGGACCCCATGCTAGGGTCATGGTGATAACCTGCAAGGCAGACCTGTAAATGAGTAAGACGAACCGCCCGGACATGGTGGAATTGCGCGTACCGTTTCGTGATGTGGACATGAACGGCCAGATGTTTCTGGCCTCCTATATTTCCTATGCCGAATCCGTACTTGCGAGCTTCTGGTCGTCGAGGCCAACAGTGGAAGACGAGCCCGTCTATACTGCCAGCAAGGTTTCCTGCATCCTTCATCGCCCGCTGCACTATCACGAGACGGTGACCTTCATCGCTGGCGTCGACAAGATCGGCGTACGTTCCATCGGCTTTCTCATCTCCTTCGAGATTGAGGACGAGCGTGTCGCCGAGGTAGAGATCATCTGGCAGGCACGCACCAGCGACGATGGTTCGCCCGCCGCACTCCCCGAAGAGACCCGCGACTGGCTCTATAGTTTTCTCGATTAGATACGGATCGGCAGCAGCGGATAGCCTACCATGACGGCCCGGCCGACGAGCGCTGCGACAAAGGCCTTGATGACGTCGCCCGGAATGAAGACCATGCTGCCGATAAAGGCCTGCTGCAGACCGATATTGGCAGCAAAAGCCAGATAGGCGATACCGAAAGCATAGAGCACGACGATGCCGCCGATCATGGCGGCGAGGAAGAAGCTGACCGTCTGCACGAGGCCGGACTGGTTGCCATGAACCAGACGCTCGCTGAGGAAGCCCGTCACGAAAGCGGCAAAGACCCAGCCGAACAGGAAGCCTGATGTCGGAGCCACGAAGGCGGCATATCCGCCACGGCCGCCCGAAAGCACCGGCAGTGTCATTGCAACAAGCAGCAGCACGATCAGCACGGAAATCGTGGCGCGTCTTGCGCCAAGCACGACGCCTGCCATCATGACGCCCAGCGATTGCGCGGTGATCGGCACCGGTATGAAGCCGAGATAGATGGGCGGCAGCAGACCGAGAGCCACGATAACAGCGGCAAAAAGAGCGGCAAGAACGAGGTCGCGTGTGCTCATCGTGATCTCCAATTCATAAATCGTTAACTGACATGCCGCCGAATGCCGCGCGCGTCAATCGCCGCTGCAATGTTATCCGCATCCCGTAGCGTCAAAATGATGAGCGGGGTCAGGATCGTCGTCGGCCGGACTTTCAGTCCGCGTGCCGCGTGCGCCTCGCTGATCGCGTGGTAGCGATTGATAATCTCCGGCACGAAGCGCAGCACGAGCCCGACCGCGAGGCCAATATCGTCCGCCTTCACCCAGCCGGTCCGTTCCAGCGGCCGGGCAAGCGCGGTTATCTCATCCATGAACTGGGTGATTGTTGTCGTCGCGGTCACTGCGGCGGCAAACAGCATCAGCGCCGTCAATCTCAAGAGTGTCGCCAGCGCGTCATGCCAGGGATTGACGATGAGGGTAAAGAGCGCCACGACCGCAATCGTCAGGAAGATCGGACGCAGCCGGAGGACCGACTCCTTCAGCGGCAGGCCGATGCTGCGATAGATAAGTGCGGTCAGCAGGGTGACGATGGCAAGCAGCGGAAGATTGTCCCCGACGAAGAGCACAAAGCCAAGCAGGAAGAGCGAGAAGATCTTTGCCCGCGGCGAAAGCCGGTGCAGGGCACTGTTGCCTTCGACATAAAGCGACTGCATCAGGCTGCGAGCTCCCTGTAGAGGGCGATCGCTTCGGCCGCCGGCGCATCGGCCGCCAATTTGCCTTCATGGAACAGAAGCACTCGCTCGAAACCTAATATCAATTCGAGATCATGGGTGATGACCAGGACATTCTCTTCCAGCCCGTCGATGGTCTTCTGCACGAGTGCCCGGTTTCGCAGGTCGAGCTGATTGGTCGGCTCGTCGAGGATCAGGATATTGGGTCCGGTCGCCAGCACCGAGCAGAGGGCTGCGAGCTGCAACTCGCCACCCGAAAGCTCGTGAGCACGGCGAACGGCCAGTTCCTCGGCGTTGAAGCGGGCAAGAACGAGCTCGACCTTTCTCTCTATCTCCGCTTTCGTAAATCCGCGGCCCTTGAGTCCGAAGGCAATATCGTCCTTGACGATAGGCAGGATGATCTGGTTTTGCGGCGACTGGAAGATGAAGCCGACATCGGCAAGCGCCGTCTTTTCATGAAGTGTGTCGCGCCCGTTGACCAGGACCTTGCCAGTGGTCGGTTTCATAAGCCCGTTGATCATCCGTGCGAAGGTCGTCTTGCCCGAACCGTTGAGGCCGATGACGCCCAGCCGGTTTTCGGTAAGAGAGAGTGTGAGTGGCTCGACCGCGACCCTTGCTCCGAAACTGGCGCCAGCGCTCTCGAAACGAATATCCAAGTATGGTCCCCTTGTTTGAATTCCTGCTTCTATAAGGCAGTGGCCGTGCGATAAAGGATCAAAATCAAGTTGGCTCGAATATGGTATCGGGTAGCTAGGAAGATTTTCCGCGCTATGATCGCTGCATGACGAATCTGCTGTCCAATTCCGATGCCCGCCGTATCTTCCTCGCCAAGCAGGGGTTGAGTGCGCCTCCGAACCGCGCGCTGACCAAGGCCGGCCTGTTGGAACTCATTCACGATCTCGGCTTCGTGCAGGTGGACAGCATCCAGACGGTGGAGCGCGCCCACCACCAGATCCTCTTCTCACGCAATCAGACATACCGACGTGAACATTTGACCGCGCTCCTGGAGAAGGAAGGCGCTCTCTTCGAGCACTGGACGCATGATGCTTCCATCCTGCCGAGCACCTTCTTCAAATACTGGAAGCACAAATTTCGCGACGAAGAAGTGGCGATCGTCGAACGCTGGCGCAAATGGCGTGGCGAGGGCTTCGAGGCCTCCTTCGAGGAAACCTATGAGCGGGTGGTGAAGGACGGGGCGATCCTGGCGCGCGACATGAAGGCGGATGGTCACGTCTCTGGTGGCTGGTGGAACTGGCACCCGAACAAGACGGCGCTCGAATATTTCTGGCGTACCGGCAAATTCGCCATCGCCGGCCGCTCCAACTTCCAGAAGATCTATGATCTTGTCGAGCGCGTCATCCCCGCCGAGTTCCACGAGCCTGAGGTCAGCCGCGAGGATTTCGTCGACTGGGCCTGCCGCAGCGCGCTCACTCGTCTGGGCTTTGCCACCCATGGCGAAATCGCCGCCTTCTGGGATCTGCTCTCGCCGGACGAGGCGAAGGCCTGGGTATGCGAACACCGAGACGAATTGATTGAAGTGCTGATCGAACCGGCTCTCGGCGGCAAGCCACGTTCCTCATGGGCTTTCACCGATTTCATAGATACAACGGATACTTACCCCGAGGCACCGGCACGAATCCGGGTGCTCAGCCCCTTTGATCCGATGATCAGGGACAGGAACCGGACCGAACGCCTGTTCGGTTTCTTCTACCGCATCGAGATCTTCGTGCCCGAGCCGAAGCGGGAATACGGCTATTACGTTTTCCCGCTTTTGGAAGGCGACAGGCTTATCGGCCGCATCGACATGAAGGCCGACAGGAAGAAGGGCACGCTGGATGTTAAGCGGCTGTGGCTGGAACCACGCGTGAAGGCATCTGCGGGCCGGCTGGAAAAGCTGGAAGCGGAGCTCGAGCGCCTGGCGCGCTTCGCCGGCGTGGAAAAAGTCGTCTATCTGGACGGCTGGAAGGGATAATTCCTTCTCCCCTCTGGGAGAAGGAGCAATCAGCAGATCTCTGTCTTCGAAATCTTGATCCCGAATCCTTCCAGGCCGACATAGTGCCGTTCGCGGCTGGTCATCAGCGTGATTGAGCTGACGCCGAGATCCTTAAGGATCTGCGCACCGAGGCCGATTTCCAGCCATTCATTGTCGCGTGTCTGCGCTTCGGCGTGTGCCTCGCGGCCCTGGCTGCGGGCCTTGCGGCCGTTGTCGTAATGGCCGACGCCTACCGAGCCTTCACGCAGGTAGACGATGACGCCACGCCCCTGTTCGGCAATCTTCTGCATGTAGAAATCGACCGGCTTGCGTTTGCCGAACAGGTCGTCCGCGACGTTTTCCGGATGCAGGCGCACTGGAATATCGACGCCATCACGGATATCGCCGAAGACGACGGCGAGATGCTGCATCGGGTCCCAGGGCAGGGCGTAGGTGTGCGCCTTGGCCTTGCCGAACGGAGTCTCGATATCGAAGCTGGAGCCGAGCTCGATCAGCGTTTCCTTGCGCTGGCGATAGGCGATGAGGTCGGCGACCGAGAGGAGTTTCAGCCCATGCTGTTCGGCGAAATCCACCACCTGCGGGCCGCGTGTCACCGTGCCGTCGTCATTGACGAGTTCACTGATAACACCGATTGGCGGCAGCCCGGCAAGCTTGCAGAGATCGACAGCAGCCTCCGTATGGCCGGAGCGCATCAGCACGCCGCCTTCGCGGGAGACCAGCGGGAAGATGTGGCCGGGACGCACGAAATCTGACGCACCGACATTCGGGTTCGCAAGGTTGCGTACCGTCAGCGTGCGGTCGTCGGCGGAGATGCCCGTCGTCGTACCGTGCTTGAAATCGACGGAAACCGTGAAGGCGGTCGTATGGGCGGAATCGTTTTCCGCCACCATGGCGTTGAGGTTCAGCCGCTTGGCTTCCTCTTTCGGCATCGGCGCGCAGACGATCCCTGACGTGTGGCGCACGATGAAAGCCATCTTTTCGGGCGTCGCATGCACGGCAGCGACGATCAGGTCGCCTTCGTTTTCACGGTCATTGTCGTCCATGACGACGACGATCTCGCCGGCTTCGAAAGCCCGGATAGCGTCAACGACGCGCTTCTGGTCATAAGACATGGGACAATTCCTATTTCAGCCGGCCGGTCTGGCCGCGGTCGCGAAGATAATGGTCGGCAATGGCGCAGGCAATCATCGCCTCGCCGATCGGCACGGCGCGAATGCCTACGCAGGGGTCATGACGGCCCTTGGTTCGAATATCGACATTCTTGCCGTCGGCATCGATCGACTGCCGTTCTGTGAGAATGGAGGAGGTGGGCTTGACGGCAAAACGGGCGACGACCGGCTGGCCGGTCGAAATGCCGCCGAGAATACCGCCGGCATTGTTGGACAGGAAGATCGGCGTGCCGTCATTGCCCATCCGCATCTCGTCGGCATTGTCTTCGCCGCTCGTCTCTGCGGCGGCAAAACCATTGCCGATCTCCACGCCCTTGACAGCGTTGATCGACATCAGCAACGAAGCGATATCCTGGTCGAGCTTGCTATAGATCGGCGCACCGAGGCCCGCCGGAACGCCTTCTGCGATCACTTCGATGACGGCGCCGATGGAGGAGCCCGCCTTGCGGATGCCGTCGAGATACTCTTCCCAGACGGGTACGATCTCGGCATCGGGAGAGAAGAACGGGTTCTGCCCGACCTGATCCCAGTCCCAGTTGGCGCGGTTGATCTTGTGTTTGCCGATCTGCACCAGCGCGCCACGGACGGACACGCCGGGTACGACGAGCCGGGCAATGCCGCCGGCTGCAACGCGGGCAGCGGTTTCGCGCGCCGAGGAACGACCGCCGCCGCGATAGTCGCGGATTCCGTATTTCACGTCATAGCTGAAATCGGCATGGCCGGGGCGATACTGCCGGGCGATCTCGCCATAGTCCTTGGAACGCTGGTCGGTATTCTCGATCTGCATGGAAATCGGCGTGCCGGTGGTGATCATCGTCTCTCCGTCGGCGTCCATCATCACGCCGGAGAGAACCTTCACAAGGTCGTCTTCGCGCCGCTGGGTCACGAAGCGGCTCTGGCCGGGCTTGCGCTTGTCGAGCCAGACTTGCAGGTCCTCGAGTTTGAAGCGCAGCCCCGGAGGGCAGCCGTCTACGACGGCGCCGAGCGCTGGTCCGTGGCTTTCGCCCCAGGTGGTTACACGGAAGAGATGACCGAATGTATTGTGCGACATATGTTCCCGCCGGATGCGCGGAACCGTTCGTCACCGGCCGCGCCATTACTCGAAAAAGGCGCGACACTCATAGGCCAAAAAACAGCCCAGGCAAAAGCCTTTCTTTGCGCCTGATGGTGCTATCGGGGAATGGTGTTTCCGGTCCCTGCGAACGGTGACGTGCCTGGCTTCAGCGCTAGGATGCCAGAAGCCAGGCAGTGCCGCGCGCCTCGATGGCGAAATCGTCGAAGGAGAGAGGGCGTGCAAAGGCATAGCCCTGCAGGAGATCGCAGCCGAGATCGCGTAGCAGTTCAGCATGCGCCATCGTCTCGACGCCCTCGGCCACCGTCTCGACGCCAAGCGAGCGGGCGATCTCGATGATGGAGCTGACGAGCGTGCGCTCCTGCGAGGAGGCGACGATCGGCTGCACGAGCTGCCGGTCGATCTTCAGCCGTTTCGGCTTCAGCTTCAGCAGTGAGACGATCGAGGTATGGCCGGTGCCGAAATCATCGATCTCGATATCGATGCCGAGCGCCTTGATCTGTTCGAGATTCTGCGAGACCACGTCCTCGCTTTCGTCGAGGAAGATGGATTCCACCAGTTCGAAGGAAATTTCGCCGGGGCGGATCTGCAGGTCACCAAGGGAGTCCAGAAGGCTGCCATCATGCAGGCGCCGCGCCGAAACGTTGACCGAGATTTTCGGAACATAGACGCCCTGTGCCGCCCAGCGCATCTTGTCGCGCAGTGCCGTTTCCAGGACGATGCGGTCGAGCGTCTGTACGACATTGATCTCGTCGGCAATGCGCAGGAATTTGTCCGGTGTCAGCAGACCCTTGGAGGGATGGTGCCAGCGTACCAGCGCCTCGACACCAGTCAGCTTCATCGTCCGTGCGCAGAACTGCGGCTGATACCAGGCCGTGAACTCGCCATTGTCGATGCCGGCAAGGATCTCATCGGCCGTGCGCTTGTTGTTGATGATGTCGGCCTGCAGGTTGTGGTTGAAGAATTCGTAACGGTTGCGGCCAAGGCTCTTGGCCCGGTAGAGCGCGATGTCTGCATTGATCAGTACCTTGCGGGCATCGATATGGATGCCGTTCGCCAGTGCGATGCCGATCGACACGCCGCAGCGACAGGAAAAACCCTGGAAATCGATGGGCTGACGCATCTCCTCGATGATACGGCCCGAAAGCTCCGCCATGTCCTTGTCGCCGACGTCGAAGGAAAGGATGACGAACTCGTCGCCGCCAATGCGGGCCACGACGTCACTCTCGCGCAAGTTCCTGGAAAGCACGCGCGACGCATGCACCAGCATGGCATCACCCGCTGCGTGCCCCAACGTGTCGTTGATTTCCTTGAAACGGTCGAGGTCTATATGCAGGATCGCGAATTTCTGTCGCTCCCTGTGGCCGGCATCCGTCAGATTTTCCAGTGCGATATCGAGCTTGCGGCGGTTGGCGAGCGAGGTCAGCGGGTCGTGCAGGGAGTTGTGCTCGATCCGGTCCTTGGCAAGCTCCAGCTCGATATTCTTGGCAATCGCCTCATCCTTTGCGGCCTTGAGGCGCAGCGTCATCAACGCATCCTCGGTCGAATCGAAGGCGATGCCGATAATTTTCATCTCGCCGGTCGGCGTACGGTGCACCTTGCCGACGGAACGCACGTAGCGAAAGCCGCCATTTTCGTCCGGCACGCGACAGACAAGCGTATGCGTGTCTCCGAGCTGCCTGAAATGCCTGGCGCTTTCGAGGGCCAGCCCGCGGTCATCGGGATGGATGCAGGAGAGCCAGGCGTCTTCGGTCACGAAGGCATTGCTCTGCTTCAGCCCATAAAGCTCGTGCATGCGCTCGTCCCAGATCGAGCCGCACTTGCCGAGGATTGCTTCCCAAATGCCGCATTGATAGGAATCGAGTGCCAGATCGAGTTTGCCGGACAGTTCGGAAAGTTCCGCCTCGCGGCTCGAAAGCTCCTCCAGCGCAAGTTCCAGCTCGGCATTCTTGAGCTCGCTCGTTTCCTTGGCGAGACGAAGCGTGTTGGTGACTTCCGCGTCGGCCGTGACATCCCAGACGATGCCGATCGTCTTTCCGGCGCCACCGGCATCCGTATAGAAGGCGCCGACAGAGCGCAGATGGCGAATGCGCCCGTCTTCACGCATCACCCTGTATTGCGCGGTGCAGGCTTCGCCGGCGATACTGCAACCGAAGAAATGAACCTCGGCGATTTCCCGGTCTTCGGGCGCGATCGTCGAAAGCCACACTTCCAGTGGCCGGCTGCCTTCCATCGCTTTGAGGCCGTGAAGGGTGGATGCTCGTGCATCCCAGGTAAGGTGGGTGGCGTTCTCCTGCAGCTCCCAGATGCCGATCCGGGAGGATTCAAGCGCCAGGTTGAGGCGCTGCGACAGCTCCAGAAGTTTGCCCTCGCGGGCCTCGAGCTGCGCGATATTACGGTTGCGTTCGCCGAGCAGCAACGTGGCGAAGAAGATCGGGATGATGATCACGCAGCCTGCCGCGACGATGATCAATCGCAGTTCAGGCTGATTTTCGGGAACAGCGTGCCAGCCGGCGTTCGGTACGGCCGCGAGTTCCCATCGCCCGCCGGCGAAGTTGATTTTTCGGCGGAGCGGATCTTTCTTATAGATATCGGAAGGACCGAAGAAGGGTGCGGCCGTTTCGTCCGGAATGCCGATGTCGCGGACCGCGATCGACAGATGGTCGAGATGCGGATAGCGCTCCTGGTTTTCGCTGTTGCGTGCGGGCTTCAGGCCCGTCGTCTCGTAGAACATGTCCTGGTCGATGACCACCTCGACCGCCCCCCAGATGCGGCGCTGGCCGTTCTGCTTGACGAATACAGGGAAGAAGATCGCGAAGGCGTTTTCTGCATCCGTCGTCTTGAAAGGACCATAGAAGCGGGCCGACTGGTCGCCGGTATTGCGGCTTATCGACATGCGCTGCAGCAGCACGTCCCGCACATCCTTGCCGATTCGGTCTTTGCCTGATTGCGCCGGATAAACCGACTTGACGATGAAATCAGGCGCGACAGCAATATGGATGAAATTCGGGTTCTGGATCAGCAGCCAGTTGATCTGCCGCTCCATCTCCACTTCGTTCGTCTGCGTGCTGAGCGAGATCAGGTTGGAAAGGTCGCGGACGGCAGTGATGTCCATGTTGATCTGCGCCGTCATGCGGGCACGGATCAGGTTCGTCTCGTTTTCAGTATGGATTTGCAGCTCGCGCAGATGGGCGGCAGTATTGGCACTGTCGAGTGCAAAGCCGACGGCAACAACGACGATGGCCACGAGGGCGGAAACCAGCAGCGAGACACGCGTATTCTTCAGAACACGCCGCAGCCGGTTGCTGTTGCTCAGCCGGAATTGCAAATCACACACCCCCACATTCGCATCGACTTTAGGGTGCGGGGGTTAATTTACGATTGCGCGCATTCGGAGCTGCTAAATCGCGTAAACAGAGAGAAAAGCACGGTGAACGGAGCCTCTTGATTATCCGTAAAATCCTATTCATCAATTGGGCGCCGAAAGCCATTCTTCCGGGCAATTTTCGCCATATTCAGGAGTTTATCTGTGGCCACTCGATATCAACGGCGACGTTTCAAAGGGATTGCCGACATGCGTTTCGTTATTGCTACGCTTCTGGCCACGGCAAATTTTCTTTCGCCTATGAGCAGTTTTGCCGAGAGCGCTGATGTCGAGGCGACGATCAAGAAGGTCGACACGACAAATCTTGTCCTGACGCTCGATGACGGCAAGACCTATCAGGCGCCCGAAGAGTTCGATTTCGAAGGCCTGAAGGCCGGCGTCAAGGTTGTGATTTTCTATACGGAAGTCGACGGCAAGCGCGTCATCAACGATCTCGATATCGTCAAATAAGCCCAGAATGGACTAGATCCAGCCGATCAGGCTCTGCGACGTCTCGATCTTCAAAATTCGGTCCTGGGGAATTTCGCCCTCGGAGGCGACGTCCTTCGGCAAGTTGGAGATCATCTTGAATAGGCTTCTGATGACGCCGCCGTGGGTGACGCAGACGGTTGGCCGATCGACCGAATTCAGCCATGCGCCGGTCCGCCACGACATGATCTCGTAGCTTTCCGCATCCTCGCCCGGCGGAATGAAATCCCATTTGTTGATGTTGCGTTCTGTGACGCGCTCGGCCTGCGAGGCCCGGAGCTGCTTGAGCGTGTGGCCTTCCCAGTCGCCGAAGGAGACTTCGACCAGGCGTTCGTCGGTGCGGTATTCCCCGGGCGGGAGCCCCATGGCTGATCGCATGATCTCCATGGTCTCGCGCGTGCGTCCGAGCGGGCTTGCGACGAAATCGAACTCCGCATCTTCGCCCTTCAGGATCGCCGCAAGGGCGATCCCGTTCTGCTTCGCCTGTTCGCGGCCGATCGCGTTGATCGGAATATCCTTCTGCCCCTGCAGGCGCCGCTCAGCATTCCAGTCGGTCTGGCCGTGTCTGATCACATAGATAAGCACGGGGATCGGCTCCACTTAGGGGCTAGGACGCCTCAGTCCTTGATGACGGAAATATCAGGCGCGTCCACAGCCTTCATGCCGATGACATGATAGCCGCTGTCGGCATGATGCACTTCACCCGTCACCGAACGCGACAGGTCCGAGAGAAGATAGAGGCCGACATCGCCCACTTCCTCGATGGTCACGGTACGGCGCAGCGGCGCATTGTATTCGTTCCACTTGAGGATGTAGCGGAAATCGCCGATGCCGGAGGCGGCGAGCGTTTTGATCGGGCCAGCCGAAACGGCGTTGACGCGGATGTTCTTCGGTCCGAGGTCGACGGCGAGATACTTAACGCTGGCTTCAAGCGCCGCCTTGGCGACACCCATGACATTGTAGTTCGGCATCACCTTTTCTGCACCGTAATAGGTGAGGGTGAGCATCGAACCACCCTCCGTCATCAGCTTCTCGGCGCGGCGAGCGACCGAGGTGAAGGAGTAGACGGAGATCTGCATGGTCTTGGTGAAATTGTCAGGCGAAGTATCGACGTAGCGACCGGTCAGCTCATCCTTGTCGGAAAAACCGATGGCATGCACGATGAAATCGATCTTGCCCCACAGCTTCTCGACATTTTCGAAAACGGCATCGATCGTGGATTCGTCGCTCACGTCACAATGGCCGACCATGACAGCGCCGATTTCGGCAGCCAGGGGCTCCACACGCTTCTTCAGGGCGTCGCCCTGGTAGGTGAATGCAACTTCTCCGCCCTGCGCATGAATGGCCTTAGCAATACCCCACGCAATCGAACGATTGTTGGCGACACCCATGATGACGCCGCGTTTGCCTGCCATGAGGCCGGATGCTTGAGCCATATTTCGTTTCCCTAGGAATTCTGATGATCCTGCCTATGGCATAGGCCGTTAATCGGTTCAAGCTTGGCAAAGATCATCAACTGTTAGGGATCGTAACAAAGGGTGCGATTGTCACCGAAATTTCATAAAAACAGCCCTTCACGCATGCTCCGCATGAGATCGGTGACCTTGTCGTCGGGTTTTTCCCACAACATAATACGCAATTCCACGACGAGATCGCCTTTTCCGCCGCTGTCGTTGGGCAGGCCCTTGTCGGGAATGCGGATCGTCTTGTCGGAGCCGGACCAGGCAGGAACCGTCACATTGAGCGGTCCCTGCGGACCGTCGATACGCGCCTCGGTGCCGAGCACCGCATTCTCGATGTTCAACGGCAGCACCACATGCACGTCGAAACCGTCGACGGTGAAGCGTGGGTCGGCGGCGATATGGATATTGATCACGGCGTCGCCGCGCTGCATGCCCGGCAGCTTGAAACCCTGGCCCTTGAGCCGGATCTGGTGGCCTTCTGTCGTGCCGGCCGGCAGGGCGAATCCGACTTCGCGGCCTTCCGGAAGGGAAACAGTCGTCCAGCTTCCCTTCATGATGTCTTCGATCGTCACGGTCGCGGTCGCGACTTCGTCTGGCGCTTTCTCAAGACCCGGCTGGCCGGCGCCGGTGAAGCGGCGCACAAGCGAGGTCAAAAGGCTGAGTGGCAGCGACATGTTGGCGCCGCCGGCAACAGAGGCCTCTGTCTGCTCGTCCTCTGCCTTGGCGGGGTCAGATTCCGCGGTTTCCTGTTCTGGCGCCTTGGCCGCCTCGGCTGCATGCGGCTTGGCCTGCGCCTGCTGAGAATGCGCCTGCTGGGCCTGCGATTGGGCCTGTGCGCCGGCAGTGCGGGCTGTCTGCGCGCCGAAGATGCGCTCGACCATCTCTTCCGCAGCTTCCGTTGCGCCGGCCTGCTGCTGTTTAACACCTGCTGCCGCGGCAGCCTTCTGCGCATTGGCATTGGCGCGCGCAAGCTCTTCCATCACGCGCTCGGCGTTGGCCTGCGCAGCCTTTGCGCGGACAGCCGCCTCACGGGCCGCGTGCCGCTGCTGCATGATCGTTTGTTCCTGCTTCTTGGCTTCTGCCATGCGCACGGCATTGTCGAAGAGATTGCGCTTCCTCGGATCTTTCAGCGTTTCATAGGCGCGGCCGATCTCGGCAAAACGCGCGGTCGCCGTCGGGTCACCCTGATTGTGATCGGGATGCACGGCCTTGGCCATGTTGCGCCAGGCCGCCTTTATTTCGTCCGCCGCCGCGTCACGCTTGACGCCCAATATCTTGTATGGATCACGCATTGTTCGCACCGCCGCTGTCGCAATCCGGGAGGCATGTTCCTCGTGGCCGTTCCCGGAAACCGAATAATCAACTCAGACGCGCCGTCCGGTTCGCTGATGCGAAAGGAAAGCCCGCTCGTCGGCCGATCGTGCGGGAGAGTTGCTAATCACTTCTTATTTCCGAACTTGGATATGGGGTGTTTTGCCGCGAATGGTTAGCCTTTCACTAAACATTGAGGCGAATTGGCACGGCACATTAACCCTGGCGTGTCAGGGGCGCATCGTGCCGAAACAGGTGGAGAGACAGGGTCAGCTTTCCGGCTGGAAGCTCAAAAGCTGCCAGTTGCCACCGCCGACGAGGCAGGTCTTGCCAAAGAATTTGGCGATGCCGACATAGGAGTGCCGCGTCGTGCGGAACTGGCGGCAGACTTGGCCGGCGTCATTATTCTCGACGATCGTGTCGATGATGCCGGCGCTGCCGGTCGAGGCATTGGCCCAGGGAAGCGGCTGTCCCTCGAGCTTCTGGATATCGGCGGAGGTCACGGCGTTGCGCACCGTCATCTCGTCTGAAAGCGTATCTGTGCTGGGAGCAGGCTGGGGCACGGTGCCGGTCGCCACCGAACGGTCGACCTTTGCCGAACTCAGGAAATCGAACCCTCCAGCCACGCAGCCGGAAAGTGACAGAATCGCGATACCGACGATGGAGAGTCTGAAGCTGCGGCGCAGCGAACCCTTTGTATGGCGATATGTCTTTGCTATGACTTCCACCCTGTATCCTTCCCCAGCTTCAAAGGCTGGGTCAGTTTTAATAAATCGCGGGATTTGAATTAATATGTCGGCAAACGGGTTAACAGGTGGTGACTTTACCGAAAGTGAAGAGCCCTTCAAGCTCTTTGGGGAATGGCTGAAGGAGGCGGAGGCTTCCGAAGTCAACGACCCCAATGCTGTCGCGCTCGCGACGGTCGATGAAGATGGACTGCCCAATGTCCGCATGGTTCTCCTGAAGGGTTTCGATACCGACGGATTCGTCTTCTACACGAATTTCGAGAGCCGGAAAGGTCGCGAAATCTTGGGGCAGAGGAAAGCCGCCATGTGTTTCCACTGGAAAACGTTGCGCCGTCAGGTGCGGGTTCGCGGCCCCGTCGAATTGGTCACCGAGACCGAAGCCGACGCTTATTTCGCCACCCGCGCCCGTGGCAGCCGCATCGGTGCCTGGGCTTCCAAGCAGTCGCGCCCGCTCGAAAGCCGTTTTGCACTGGAAAAGGCCGTTGCCGAATATACGGCGCGCTACGCAATCGGCGAAATCCCGCGTCCGTCCTACTGGTCCGGCTTCCGGATCCGCCCGACCTCGATCGAGTTCTGGAAAGACCAGAAATTCCGTCTGCACGACCGCATCGAGTTTCATCGCCCCGCACCGGAAGGCGCCTGGGATAAGGTGAGGATGTATCCCTAGAGGCGTTATTTTCCGAGCAGTTTCAAGGGAACGCCCGAGGCCAGCGCCGAAACGTAGCGTGGCTTCTGGTAAAACCCGTTGAGCGAAATGCGCGGCATATAGGTGGCGTTGCATGCGGCCGGGAAGCCCGGCTGCGTTGTGACCGCGACGGAAAAGCCGAGATTTGCCGCAACGCCAGCTTCCCGGCCTGTCGCAGCCTCCGGCGTGCCGTAGGGATAGGCGATCGCCCGAGGGCGAATGTCGGTGATCCGCTCGACATAATCGGCCGAGATTTCCATCTCGATCCGCGCTTCCGCCTGCGGCAGGCGGGCCAGCGCCCGATGGCTGATCGTATGGGCGCCGAGACTGGCGAGGGGGCTTGCCGCGAGCTTGCGCAGCTCCTGCGGCCCCATGACCAGTTCCCGCGTGATGTCGACTGGCTCAATTCCGTGGCGCCGGGCCAGCGCGTCCACCTCAGAGATGGCGCGGCTCTCGTCCAGCCTGTGGATAAACTCGGCAAGCCGGTCGAAGGCGTGCCATTTCCGGACCGGCGTGTCGAGCGCCAGTCTCTCCCGCCCGCGGCCGAAGTTGAATTCGACGCTGTTCTCCCTGCCGAGCAGCAGCGCCAGCGTTTCCCACCAGATGCTGTGCGAGCCTTCGGCAAAGCCTTGTGTTATGAAAACGGTAAAGGGAGCCCGATGCCGTTCGAAGACGGGCAGGGCATGGTCGAGATTGTTGCGATATCCGTCATCCAGCGTGAAGGCGGCAAACAGCCGATCGTCCTGCGGGTCCGACAAGAGGGAGGGCACCGCTTCGAGCGGTACGAAACGATAGCCGCTCCGCTTCAGCCGTCGAAGCGCGGCATCCAGAAATTCCGGTGTGATTTCAAGGTGTCGGTTCGGCTCGAACGGCTGGGCGACATGCGGGCGCACGTGATGAAGTGTAAAGATGACGCCGCGTCCGCGGGCCTCTTTCATGAGCCCGGCGGCATTCGCCAGCCAGGCCGCTTCCAGCCCGCTGCCGATCGCGATGCGCTTCAGCCGCCGCTTCCACTGACTCATTTTTCCCGTGACCCCGCTTTGCAATCGTGTCACACAAGCTATCAATGCCGCCGTTAAACCTTGCTGAATCCTGCCCGGAAAACGGTTTCTTTATCGGCTGTTAACCAAGCGAAACAAAAGCTTGGAAAAAACTTGGGCGTTGCCTCAAAGTCGCGCCAGATTGTGGGCATCTGTCACAATACGGGACATAATCCGGCTGTAGCGACTCGCCGGATAGAGTGAGGGGAAGTGCATGACAAGGCTTTTGGCAGCCATTCTGACCGCGACGCTGGCACTTTCTGCGCCTGTTGCGGCCGTCGCCGGCAGCGCTTCCCTCGTGCTCGATGCCCGCACCGGCAAGATCCTTGCGTCCGAAAATGGCGATACGCTGAACCATCCGGCATCGCTGACGAAGATGATGACGCTCTATCTCACCTTCGAGGCGCTCAATCGCGGCAAGCTCACCTGGGACACGCCGGTCACGATGTCGAAATATGCGGCCTCCCGTCCGCCGACGAAGCTCGGCGTGAAGCCGGGCGGGACGATCACCGTGCGTGAGGCGGTCTATGGCATGATCGTCAAATCGGCCAACGATGCTGCTGCCGCCATCGGTGAAAAGCTCGGTGGTTCGGAAAGCAATTTCGCCAGGCTCATGACCCAGAAGGCCCGCCAGCTCGGCATGAGCCGCACGGTCTTCGTCAATGCATCCGGCCTGCCGGACAAGCGCCAGATCACGACGGCGCGCGACATGTCCATGCTCGCCGTGGCACTGATGAAGAACTATCCCAGCGAATATCGCCTCTTCTCCATCGTGAGCTTCAATTTCCGTGGCCAGACTATCCGCGGCCACAACAATCTCATGTACCGCTACCAGGGAATGGATGGCATCAAGACCGGCTATACCAATGCCTCCGGCTTCAACATCGTCAGCGCCGTGAGGGACGGCAACCGGCGCGTGATCGGCGTGGTGCTCGGCGGCCGCACGGCCCGCAGCCGCGACGCCAAGATGGCAGCACTCTTCGATCGTTATATGGGCCGCGCGTCCTCTTCCGGCGGTGCAAAACTGGTCGCGAGCATGAATGCCAAGGAACAGGTCGAGGTAGCCTCGGCCGCTGACGACACCGATGTTCCGGTGCCGGCGAATGCGCCGCGCGTCGCCGACGCAGCATCCGCGCCGAAGGCGCTTGGTTTTGCCGATGACAGCGTGATCCCGCTGGAGCGTCCGGCGGCAATGGATGAGATCATGAATGCCGGCAAGGCGCAGAAAGCATCGGCTGGCAAGACAGGTGGCTGGCAGATCCAGATTTCCGCGGCCCCGAGCGCGGATGCTGCCCGTGCGCTTCTTGCGCAGGCTAAGTCCGAGGCCGGTGCGCCGCTCGTTTCCGCCTCGCCTTACACGGAAGCTGTCGGCAAGGGCGCCAATGCGGTTTACCGCGCCCGTTTCGTCGGCTTCCAGAGCAAGGAAGACGCGACGTCTGCCTGCGACGCCCTGAAGAAGCGCTCCTATGACTGCATGCTCCTGCCGGACCAGGGCTGAGCTGCACGCTCTGGACAATTTGCGGGAATCGGCGCTCTCCTCATAAACAAAAGGAGAACGTCATGCTGCAGCGCCTTGCCGATCAGTTCGAGATATCATCGTCCGCCTACGCCGCCGCTAACGACATCGCGCGCGATGCCGACTGGTTTCTGCTGAAACTGCAGGAGGAGATGGGTGAACTGACGCAGGCCTGGAACCGCCTGACCGGCCGCGGCCGTGCCAAGGGGCGCTCGCCCAAGGAGATGGAGCGCGACCTCGCCGACGAGACCGCCGACATCCTCGGCCATGTCCTGCTCTTCGCCCGCCGCCACGATATCGACCTCGCTGCGGCAATCGAGCGGAAATGGAAATTCAGGCCGGAGGCCTGATCCGTTTGCTTATCAGTTGGCGGCGACCTTGCGCCGGTAGAATTTGCTGTCCACCGCCATGAGAGGAAATGCCTGCGGCAGGTCTTTGCTGGCGATCTCGGAAAAACCGTTCTTTTCGTAAAACCGGTGTGCGGCAAGGAATTTGTCGGTCGTGCCGAGGAAGATGTCGGTCAGGCCAACTTCGCTCGCATGGGCAAAGAGAGCTTCCAGTAGCCGGGCGGCGACGCCGTGCTCGCTGCCCCGCACCTCGGCGGCAACGAACATCTTCCGGAGAGCCGCCTGATTGTTGCCTATGTCCTTGAGGCCGACCGTGCCGGCGACGGCGCCGTCCTTCACTGCAACCCAGAACTGGCCCTTGCCCGACTGGTAGAAGTCGGGAATGACGCGCAGGTCCGGCTGCGCGTCAGCGGTGATGTCGATGTCGAATTCTTCGCGCTGGATCGGCAGGATGACCGAGCTCACGCCATCGGCATCGTCAGGGGCGAAGGTTCTGATTTCGATTTCGACCATGACAGCACTGCCTCAGGCCTGCGTGCCGCCGACGGTGACCTGATCCATACGCAGATGCGGCTGACCGACGCCGACAGGCACCCACTGGCCGCCCTTGCCGCAGTTGCCGATACCGGTATCGAGCTTCATGTCGTTGCCGATCATCGATACGCGCTTCATTGCATCCGGGCCGTTGCCGATCAGCATGGCGCCCTTGATTGGTGCGCCGATCCTGCCGTTTTCAATGAGATAGGCCTCGGTGCAGCCGAAGACGAATTTGCCTGATGTGATGTCCACCTGACCACCGCCGAAGGAGACGGCGTAGACACCCTTCTTGACCGAAGCGATGATTTCTTCCGGCGTCTTGTCGCCGCCGAGCATGTAGGTATTGGTCATGCGCGGCATCGGCACATGCGAATAGCCCTGGCGGCGACCGTTGCCGGTGGGGGCCATGCCCATCAACCGGGCGTTCTGCCGGTCCTGCATGTAGCCGACCAGCTTGCCGTTGTCGATCAGCACGTTATAGGCCGAAGGCGTGCCCTCGTCGTCGATGGTGATCGAGCCGCGACGGTTGTCGATTGTGCCGTCATCGACAACCGTCACGCCTGGCGATGCCACCATCTGACCCAGCAGACCAGCAAAAGCCGAAGTCTTCTTGCGGTTGAAATCACCCTCGAGGCCGTGGCCCACTGCCTCATGCAGCATGACGCCCGGCCAGCCGGAGCCGAGCACGACATCCATCGTACCCGCTGGTGCCTCGATCGCTTCGAGATTGACGAGCGCCTGGCGCAGCGCCTCGTCGGCGCCCTGCTGCCAGCTTCCCGTCGCGATGAAATCGCCGAAGCCGATGCGGCCGCCCTGGCCGTAGGAGCCGCTTTCCTGCCGGTCGCCTTCTCCGACCATGACGGAGATGTTGATGCGCGTCATCGGCCGGATATCCTGCACGCGATGACCGTCGGCACGCAGGATATCAACCACCTGCCAGCTCGCCGCGACCGAAGCCGTAACCTGCCGCACCTTGTCATTCTTGCCGCGCAGATAGGCGTCGATATCAGTCAGAACCTTCACCTTCTCTTCGAAGGTCGGCGAGCCGATCGGGTTCTCGTCGGTATAAAGCTTCCGGTTGGTCCGCTGGGGTGCTGCGGCGTAAGAGCCGGAATAACCGCGCGTAACGGCGCCGACCGCGTCGGCTGCCCGCTTCAGCGCCGAAACGGAAAGGTCGCCAGCGTGGGCGTAGCCGACAGCCTCGCCGGCGACTGCCCGCAGGCCAAAACCCTGTTCGGTGTTGAAGCTGCCGCCCTTGAGACGGCCATTGTCGAAGGTCAGCGATTCCGCCTGCGCGTGCTCGATGAAGAGCTCGCCGTCATCGGCGCCGGAAAGCGCCTCGGCGACATGCTTGCGCATCGTCGCTTCATCGGCATCGAAAAGCGTCAGCAGATCGGTGGTCATGGTCTTTTGCTCCGCAAGAAGAGCGGGAATGCTCAATAGCCGATGTAGGTCTGTTGTACCACGCGAGCAAGCCCTGACGGATCAGGGCAGGGAGTCGTAGCCTTCCGCAAAGCCTTTAAGGTCCACAGGGATGCCAATGCCTTCTTCCGGCGTCTGGAAGACGATGAAGGTTGCCTGTGCGCCGCTGCGGAAAGTCTTCAGGAGCTCGTCCTCGAGAACGACTTCGGCATAGCAGCCATCGGCGAAGCAGCGCACGAAATAGGCGCGGCCGATATCCTTGCCGTCGACATTGAGGCCGAGGCCGTTCGGGAGCAGCACGCCGAGCGGTGCCAGCACGCGCAGGATCTTCGACTTGCGGTCGGCTGTCTTCAGGACGACGACCGACAGGCCGACTTCCGGCCGGTCTTCGGCGATGACGTTTTGCATTAGCGCACACTGCTCGGTCGAAGCACCGGCCGGCTTGTCGCAGACGACGGACCACGCGCCATGGTTGGACCTCACCGTGCCGGGAGCCGGTGGCTGTGTCTGGCCGGGTGTCACCTGCTCGACGTTCGGCGTCGCAGATGGCGCGGGCTGCTGTGCCGGAGCGGGCTTCGGGGCAGGCGCGGTCGGGCGCGACTGGGCGGGCGTCGGCGGCTGCTGCGCGAAGACGGGGCTCGTCGCGGCGGTCGCGATGCCTGCGGTCAGTACAAAAGACCGCGCGAGGGAACGGAAACCCATGAAAACCTCTGGATATCGAATCATTGCCGCTATTGTTGAAGCTGCCCACAAAAAATGAAAAGCCCCACCCCGTGAAAACCGGGGGACTGCGGCAGAAATAGGACCTCGCCAAAAGAATGTGCAATAGCTGGATTGGCCGCAAAGCCTGTTTTTCGTATGCTGATGAAAAGCTTGCGATGTTTTGCCATGGTTGACGATGCGCTCTTGGAGCAAAAATGCCGCATAGACAATTGCTTCTGCCTGTTGCGGCGGATGCCAAACTGTGGTTTGAAGCGCAGAAGATGGCAAGGATTCTGTGTCCGATTTGATGCAGATCAGCGCTCGAGGGAGATTACAAGGTGATTAAGAAGGCTTTTGCAGCTCTGACCGCGCTGGTCTGTCTGCTTTTTGCTTCCGGCACATTTGCCGATCAGCCGATGCCGTGGCAGGCTACGCTGCAGCCGGCAGCAACGCCGATCATGCGGGAGATCCGCTGGTTCGAACAATACACGCTGTGGTTCATCGTTCCGATCACGCTGTTCGTTCTCGTTCTTATTCTCGTCGTCTGTTACAAGTTCCGTGCTTCGGCAAACCCGGTTCCCTCCAAGACGAGCCACAATACGGTGATCGAAGTCATTTGGACCGTGGGGCCGGTCTTGGTGCTTCTCTTCCTCGCCGTTCCCTCCTTCACACTGCTGACCGCGCAGCTCACCCTGCCGGAAAATCCGGATGTGACCATCAAGGCGACCGCGACCCAGTGGCAGTGGAATTACGAATATGAAGGTTCGGGCGAAACGCCGGTTGCCTTCGATTCCTATCTTCTGAAAGAGCCGGATCGCGCCTCTGCAGGCAAAACCGATCTCGCCGTCTATCCGCGTCTTCTGGCTGTCGACAACGAACTCGTGCTGCCGGTCAACAAGACGGTCCGTGTTCTCGTCACCGCCGCGCCGACCGACGTCATCCACGCTTTCGCCATGCCGTCCTTCGGCGTCAAGATCGACGCCGTTCCGGGTCGCCTGAACGAAACCTGGTTCCGCGCCGAGCGCGAAGGTCTCTTCTACGGCCAGTGTTCCGAGCTTTGCGGCAAGGATCACGCGTTCATGCCGATCGCCATTCGCGTCGTCTCCGAAGACAGGTACAAGCAGTGGCTGACCACAGCTGCCAGCGACCTGCCCGGCGCCTACAAGACACTGATCGCCGCTGCCGATGGTTCTGCAAAGACCGTCGATGTCGCTGAAAACGTCGCAAAGTAAGATAGGGGATCGGGACAATGGCTGGACCTTCCGCTCACGACGATCATTCTCATGATCACCACGCTCATGACGCTCATGCGCATGACGACCACCACGATCACTCTCATGCGCCGAGCTTTGCCGACCGCTGGTTCTTCTCCACGAACCACAAGGATATCGGTACGCTCTACCTGATCTTCGCGATCTTCGCCGGTATCATCGGCGGCCTTCTCTCCGTTGCCATGCGCATGGAGCTGCAGGAGCCGGGCATCCAGATCTTCCACGGTCTGGCCTCCATGGTCTACGGCTTCGAAGGCGATGCCGCCATCGATGGCGCCAAGCACATGTTCAACGTCTTCACCACCGCTCACGCGCTCATCATGATCTTCTTCATGGTCATGCCGGCGATGATCGGCGGTTTCGCCAACTGGATGGTGCCGATTATGATCGGTGCGCCTGATATGGCTTTCCCGCGCCTGAACAACATCTCCTTCTGGCTGATCGTTCCGGCATTCCTGCTGCTGTGTATCTCGATGTTCGTCGAAGGCCCGGCCGGTGCTTATGGCGCAGGTGGCGGCTGGACCATGTATCCGCCGCTCGCAGTCGGCGGTCAGCCGGGTCCGGCGGTAGATCTTGCGATCTTCGCGCTCCACATTGCCGGTGCCTCGTCCATCCTCGGTGCGATCAACTTCATCACCACGATCCTCAACATGCGCGCTCCGGGCATGACGCTGCACAAGATGCCGCTCTTTGCCTGGGCCGTGCTGATCACCGCCTTCCTGTTGCTGCTCTCGTTGCCGGTTCTGGCTGGTGCCATCACCATGTTGCTCACCGACCGTAACTTCGGCACGGCGTTCTTCGCGCCGGAAGGCGGCGGTGATCCGATCCTCTACCAGCACCTGTTCTGGTTCTTCGGTCATCCGGAAGTTTACATCCTGATCCTGCCGGGCTTCGGCATCGTCAGCCACATCGTGTCGACTTTTTCGAAGAAGCCGGTCTTCGGTTATCTCGGCATGGCCTACGCCATGGTCGCCATCGGCGCCGTCGGCTTCGTCGTCTGGGCTCACCACATGTATACGGTCGGCCTGTCGCTTGACGCACAGCGCTACTTCGTCTTCGCGACGATGGTCATTGCCGTTCCGACGGGTGTGAAGATCTTCTCCTGGATCGCAACGATGTGGGGTGGCTCGATCACCTTCCGCACGCCGATGATCTGGGCGATCGGCTTCATCTTCCTCTTCACCGTCGGTGGCGTGACGGGCGTCCAGCTCGCAAACGCCGGCCTCGACCGCTCGCTGCATGACACCTATTACGTCGTGGCTCATTTCCACTACGTTCTGTCGCTCGGCGCCGTCTTCGCCATCTTCGCTGCCTGGTACTACTGGTTCCCGAAGATGACCGGCTACATGTACAACGAGTTCCTCGGCAAGCTGCACTTCTGGGTCATGTTCATCGGCGTGAACCTGGTGTTCTTCCCGCAGCACTTCCTCGGCCTTGCCGGCATGCCGCGCCGCTACATCGACTACCCGGATGCATTTGCCGGCTGGAATTATGTTTCGTCGATCGGCTCCTACATCTCCTTCGTGGGCGTAATCATCTTCCTCGTCGGTGTCTGGGAAGCCTTCGCTAAGAAGCGCGTTGCCGGTGACAATCCGTGGGGTGAGGGCGCAACGACTCTCGAATGGCAGCTGCCTTCGCCGCCGCCATACCACCAGTGGGAACAGCTTCCGCGCATCAAATAAGATGCCGGACCACCAGGCGCCGCAAGATTCTGCGGCGTCTGGCAATTGAGTTATTCAGGACGGAATGATGACGGTTTTCGACAATCACGAGGCTCTTGCGGACGATGGCGACTTTCGCCTGTCGGAAGCAGGTGCGCGCGATTATTTCGAGCTTCTGAAACCGCGGGTCATGTCGCTCGTGGTCTTCACGGCCTTTGCCGGCCTGGTGCTGGCACCGGGTCACATCAACCCGATCCTTGGTGTAATCGCCATTCTTTGCATTGCCGTCGGCGCAGGCGCATCGGGTGCGCTGAACATGTGGTATGACGCCGATATCGACGCCGTCATGAGCCGCACTGCCAAGCGTCCGATCCCGGCTGGCCGCATCATGCCGAAGGAAGCGCTGGCCTTCGGCCTCGTCCTCTCCTGCTTCTCGGTGACGATCCTGGGTCTTGCGGTCAATTGGCTGTCGGCTTTTATCCTCGCCTTCACCATCTTCTTCTATGTCGTCATCTATACGATGTGGCTGAAGCGCTCGACGCCGCAGAACATCGTTATCGGTGGCGCGGCCGGCGCTTTCCCGCCGATGATCGGCTGGGCCTGCGTGACGAACTCCGTCACGATCGAAAGCACGGTTCTTTTCCTCATCATCTTCCTGTGGACGCCGGCCCATTTCTGGGCGCTCGCGCTCTTCAAGATGCGGGATTACGAGGCTGTCGGCGTGCCGATGCTGCCGAACGTGGCGGGTGAGCGCACTACCAAGCACCAGATCGTCGCCTATGCTGTGCTGACGGCCATCTGCGCCGTGCTGCCGACCTTCCTCGGCTTTGCCAGCGCCGGTTATGGCGTGGTGGCCGCGGCACTCGGCGCGGTCTTCATATACTGTTCCATCGCCGTCTGGCGTATGCCCGACGGCGATCTCAAGATGATCCCGGCGAAGAAGCTGTTCGGCTTCTCGATCTTCTATCTCTTTGCCGTATTCTCGGCGCTGATGCTCGACCGGCTCGTTGCCGTGCTCGTCTCGTATGCAGGAGGCTCGTTCTGATGGAACTGGTCAAGCTTACCGAAGCGCAGCGCAAATCGCGTCGCAATCGCAACATCGCACTCGGCGTCGTGCTCGCCGGTCTGGTGATCCTTTTCTACGCCATCACCATCGTCAAGTTCCTGGGACATGGAGGCTGATACGATGAGCGATGTCGCCACCGCACCGAAGAAGCCGCGCAATAACGGTGCCGTTGTCTTCATGTGCCTGAGCTTCGTCGTCGGCATGGGCGCTATGAGCTATGCTGCCGTGCCGCTCTATCGCCTTTTCTGCCAGGTGACTGGTTACAACGGCACAACGCAGCGTGTCGATCAGGTCTCGAATGTCATTCTCGACCGTACGATGCGCGTGACTTTCGATGCCAACGTCGCTCCCGGCCTGCAGTGGGAATTCAAGCCGGTCGAGCGCGAGGTCAATCCGAAGATCGGCGAAACCATCCAGGTCAAATTCATCGCCGAGAACCGTTCCAACGAAACTCAGCGCGGCCAGGCGATCTTCAACGTGACGCCAGGCGAGGCGGGCGCCTATTTCAACAAGGTGCAATGTTTCTGCTTTAATGAAACAGACCTGAAGCCGGGCGAGAAGCTTGAAATGCCGGTCGTGTTCTACATCGATCCGGAAATTACCAAGGCCGCTGAATCGAAAAGCATTCGCACGGTCACGCTGTCATACACGTTCTATCCCAAAGAGGGTCCGAAGCCGGTGGCTTCGAATGAGAATGGAACGGGACAGACTGAAAAGAAACTTTGATTGAGGAGTGTTTCCGGCGTTGCCGGAAGCGGAGAAGGAAGACACCGGGGATCTGACATGGCCGATGCTCATCAGAAGAATCACGACTATCACATCATAGCTCCGAGCCCGTGGCCGATATTGGCCTCGTTCGGCGCATTCCTGATGGCCTTCGGCGGCGTCGGCTACATGCGCTACCTGAACGGCGGCTCGCTGCATGTTTTCGGTATCGAGTGGGCCCATCCGTGGGTCTTCTTCATCGGGCTGGCTGTCGTTTTCTACGTCATGTACGGCTGGTGGTCCGACACCGTGAAGGAAGCACACGAGGGCGCCCATACACGCGTCGTGTCGCTGCACCTGCGCTACGGCATGATCATGTTCATCGCTTCGGAAGTGATGTTCTTTGTTGCCTGGTTCTGGGCTTATTTCGATGCCAGCCTCTTTCCGCACGAGGCAATCCAGGCTTCGCGCCTTGCCTATACCGGTGGCGTCTGGCCGCCGAAGGGCATCGAGGTTCTCGATCCTTGGCACCTGCCGATCTACAACACCGTCATCCTGCTGCTCTCTGGCACGACGGTGACCTGGGCTCATCACGCTCTGCTGCACAACGACCGCAAAGGCCTTATTCAGGGCCTGACGCTGACGGTTGTGCTCGGCGTGCTCTTCTCCAGCGTCCAGGCCTATGAATATGCACATGCTCCGTTCGAGTTCCGCAATTCGATCTACGGCGCAACCTTCTTCATGGCCACTGGCTTCCATGGCTTCCACGTTCTGGTGGGCACCATCTTCCTGTTGGTCTGCCTCATCCGTGCGTTGCGCGGCGACTTTACGCCAAAACAGCACTTCGGCTTCGAGGCGGCTGCCTGGTACTGGCACTTCGTCGACGTCGTCTGGCTCTTCCTGTTCTTCTGCATCTATGTCTGGGGCGGCTGGGGCGCTCCGGTGGCTGCGGGCTGATACGGGCCGGATAGAAATTAAAAAAGGCGGGCGCCACTGGCCCCGCCTTTTTCTTTGTCCAGATACCGCCCTTCGTCTTACCGTTGGCCAGCCAGCCTCTCGAAGGCTGTAGGCTCGGGAATGCCGAGATCCAGCTGGTGGCGGATTGCCTCGGCGCATTCGAGCGCCGTCAGCACAGACGTATCGACCTCCATGTCATAAAGGCCGGGGCGATGCACCTCGTCCTGCCAGCGCTGTACCGGTTCGGGAACGGGCACTTCTCCCGTGCCGCGCAGATAGAGCGTCTCGCGCCCTTCCTCCGCGATTTCCCGCCGCTGCATGATCGTCTCGATCGGGCATCTGACGCCGACGAACAATACGGGAAAACCCTCCAGGCGCCGGGCGCAGTCGCCGAGAATGCCGAGTGGCTGCGAATAGCTGTCGTGATGGCCGAGATCGGCCACCACGTTGAGGCCCAATCCGGCGTGAATGGCGATCGATTCGTAAAGCGCTGCATAGAGGAACGGCACCAGTTCCTCCAGGTCCGGCCGCTCGCCGCCCGGCCTGAGCCCGATACCGGGCAGGTAGCGCTTCGGCGTCATGGCATTATATGTATCGACGCCGAAGTTGATCCACGGTCCCTCGAATTCCTCCTGGATCGCGCGCGCGATGCTGGATTTGCCGCTTCGCGGCGCACCGTTCAGGATAATGATCTGTCCGGCATGGCTATCGTTGGTCATCAGTCTTCTTCTTCTGTTTGGCGCGAATCGCTGAGGCGAAACCGCGCAGGCATTTCCATTCGGGATGCGAATACTTTATGGGAGAGTTAAGGCAGGCGACGAAAAGCCGCCTGCATGGAGATCGGCATGAGTGAAGATAGCGCGCAATTTCCACCGGTCGACCCGGTCAAGACCGGCATCAAGGGATGCTGCCCGCGTTGCGGTCACGGCCAGCTTTTCGATGGCGTGCTGGGGCTCAAGCCGCGTTGCGCCGCCTGCGGGCTCGACTATTCCTTCGCCGATGCAGGTGACGGCCCCGCCGTCTTCGTCATCCTCATTGTCGGCTTCATCATTATCGGTTCGGTGCTCTGGCTGCAGGTCAATTATGCACCTCCGATCTGGGTTCACATTCTGCTCTTTGCCCCGCTCACAATCATACTCTCCCTGCTGGCGTTGCGCTGGTGCAAGGGCATCCTGATCGCCATGCAATATCGCCACAATGCCCGCGAGGGACGCCTGAGTGACTGACATCGAAAGTCCGGCCCCTCGCCGCAAGCTGCCGGTGTTTACCGGCATAACCGTTCTCATTGCGCTCGCCATCCTGATTTCGCTCGGCACCTGGCAGGTGGAGCGTCTTCACTGGAAGGAAGGCCTGCTCGCCGATATCGCCGAGCGCCGAGCCGCAGCCCCGGTTCCACTTGCCGATATCGAGACCATGGCCGCTCAGGGCGGCGATATCGAGTATCGCACGGTCACCGCAACCGGCCGCTACATCAACAACAAGGAGCGCCATTTCTTCGCCACCTGGCGTGGCCAGACCGGCTATTACATCTATACACCGCTGCAGCTTGCGGACGGGCGCTATATCCTGGTCAACAGAGGCTTCGTTCCCTACGAGAACAAGGAGCCGGAAATGCGCATGCAGGGTCAGTTGACCGGCGAGCAGACGGTAACCGGCCTCGCGCGCGCCAAACTCCCCGGCAAACCCTCCTCGTTGGTGCCTGACAATGACGTGGCAAAGAACATCTTCTACTGGAAAGATCTGGATGTGATGGCGTCAAGCGTCGACCTCGACAAGACTGATGTCCTGCCCTTCTTTGTCGATGCCGATTCCACGCCCAACCCCGCGGGCTTTCCAATCGGCGGCGTCACGCAGGTCGATTTGCCGAACGACCATCTGCAATATGCCTTCACCTGGTATGGGCTGGCTGCGGCGCTCGTCGGTGTCGTCGCCATCTCCTGGTTCCGTCCCCGCAAGGGTGCAGCGCAATAGTATCGCTTCAATTCCGACCCATATTGGGTTAGAGGTCCCTGAAGCTTAATCTGGATATGTTATGAACATTGCGGCAAAACCTCCCTTGACGATCAGGCTCTGCGGTCCGCGCGGCTTCTGCGCCGGCGTCGATCGGGCAATCCAGATCGTCGTGCTGGCTCTGAAGGCCTATGGTGCGCCTGTTTATGTCCGCCACGAGATCGTCCATAACCGCTATGTCGTGGAGGGTCTGGAGGCCAAGGGCGCCGTTTTCGTCGAGGAACTTGACGAAATCCCGACGGAACATCGTGCCCAGCCGGTCGTCTTTTCTGCCCACGGCGTGCCGAAATCCGTGCCCGAGGATGCCAATGCCCGCAATCTCTTCTATCTCGACGCAACCTGTCCGCTGGTTTCCAAGGTCCACAAGCAGGCGATGCGCCACAACCGCCTCGGCCGTCATGTCGTCCTGATAGGCCATGCCGGCCATCCCGAAGTGATCGGCACCATGGGTCAGCTGCCCGAAGGCACTGTTTCCCTCATCGAAACTGTCGAGGATGCGGACGCCTATCAGCCTGATGATGCCGATAATCTCGGCTATGTCACGCAGACGACGCTTTCGGTCGACGATACCGCCGGCGTCATCAAGCGGCTTGAAGAGCGCTTCCCCAACCTGCGGGCTCCGGCCGCTGATTCCATCTGCTATGCCACGACCAACCGCCAGGAAGTGGTCAAGGAAGCAGCCCCCGGCTGCGATCTGTTCATCATCGTCGGCGCACCGAATTCGTCCAATTCCAAGCGGCTTGTCGAAGTGGCGCTCAGGGCGGGGGCGAAGAAGTCTATCCTCGTGCAGCGTGCTTCCGAACTCGACTGGGATGAGATCGGCCCGATCGCTACGCTTGGCCTGTCTGCCGGTGCCTCTGCCCCGGAAGTGATCGTCAACGAGATCATCGAGGCCTTCCGCACCCGCTTCGATGCCCGCGTCGAGCTTGCCGAAACCGTGCAGGAAAACGAGCATTTCCTCGTCAACCGCGAACTGCGCAGCCTTGAACTGACGACGGCCGACATGGCATTCGTGAACGGGGAATGAAGTGAGGGGATCTCCCTCTCTGTCCTGCCTATCTGACGACACCGGTTCTACAGTGAGATATCTACCTTGGCAGTTTATACCGATATCGCCGAAGACGATCTGAAATGGTTTCTCACCGAATATGATGCCGGCACGTTGCTCTCCTACAAGGGCATCGCCGAAGGCGTCGAGAATTCCAACTTTCTGATGCATACCTCAAAAGCGCCGCTCATCCTGACGCTTTACGAGAAACGGGTGGAGAAGGGCGATCTGCCGTTCTTTCTCGGCCTGATGCAGCATCTGTCCGCCCGCGGCCTGTCCTGCCCGCTGCCGCTCCCGCGCAAGGATGGCGCGCTGCTGGGCACGCTGTCGGGCCGTCCCGCCGCACTCATCTCCTTCCTGGAAGGCATGTGGCTCAGAAAGCCAGAAGCCAAGCATTGCCGCGAAGTCGGCAAGGCGCTGGCGCAAATGCATGTCGCCGGCGAAGGTTTTTCGCTGACGCGGCCGAACGCCTTGTCGCTCGAAGGCTGGCAGACGCTCTGGGACAAGTCCGAGGCCCGCGCCGACGAGGTCGAGCCCGGCCTGCAGAACGAGATCCGCAGCGATCTCAATTTCCTGCGCGCCTATTGGCCGAAGGATTTGCCTGATGGCGTCATCCACGCCGATCTTTTCCCCGATAACGTCTTCTTCCTGGGTGACGAGCTTTCGGGGCTCATCGATTTCTATTTCGCCTGCAATGATCTGCTCGCCTATGACGTTTCGATCTGCCTCAACGCCTGGTGCTTCGAAAAGGACGGCGCCTACAACATCACCAAGGGCACGCAGATGCTGGAAGGGTACCAGAGCGTGCGTCCAATGAGCGATGCAGAGATCAAAGCTCTGCCGGTGCTTTCCCGCGGCTCGGCGCTACGCTTCTTCCTCACCCGTCTCTACGACTGGCTGATGACGCCGGAAGGCGCGATGGTGACCAAAAAGGATCCTTTGGAATATCTGCGCAAGCTGCGCTTCCACCGCCAGATTTCCTCGCCCGCCGAATATGGACTGAGCCTATGAAGCATATTGATATCTTCACGGATGGCGCGTGCTCCGGCAATCCCGGGCCCGGCGGTTGGGGGGCGGTCCTGCGCTATGGCGACGTGGAAAAGGAACTCTGCGGCGGCGAGGCGGAAACCACCAACAACCGCATGGAACTCCTGGCCGCTATTTCCGCGCTGACTGCTCTGAAGGAGCCCTGCGAAATCGATCTCTATACCGACAGCGCCTATGTAAAGGACGGAATTTCCAAGTGGATTTTCGGCTGGAAGAAGAACGGCTGGAGGACATCGGATAACAAGCCGGTGAAGAATGCCGAACTCTGGCAGGCGTTGGAAGAGGCGCGCAACCGGCATAAGGTTACGCTCCATTGGGTCAAGGGCCATGCCGGCCATCCTGAGAACGAACGCGCCGACGAACTCGCCCGCAAGGGAATGGAGCCCTTCAAGAAGAGCAAGAAGGCAAGCTGATCAGGCCGCCTGCCGCTGGTCTGCCGCAGCATTCTGTATCAGCCGGTGCATATATTCGAGCTTCGTCACGACAGGCGGTGACAGCACGAAGGGATAGGAATCCGGCTGCCCCATGCTGCGCTGGATCGCATTGATCGCAAGGCTGAGCGGCACCCAGGCGCCGACGAGCTGTTCGGCGCTCTGGGCGCGATAGGGATTGAAATCCACCTCACCAGCAATCTCTTCATGCCCGCGCGGATCGATCGCGATGCCAAAGCTGCGCGCCGTTTCCAGCGTATCGACGATGTGCAGGTAATGTGCGAAGCATTCTGCGAAATCCTCCCAGGGGTGGACGGAGGCGTAGGCGCTGATGAAGCTGTCCTGCCAGCCGGCAACGGGTCCGTTGGCATAGCGGTCCTGCAACGCCGTCCCATAGTCCCGTCGCTCGTCGCCGAAGACGGCGCGGAATTCGTCGAAGCCATCGCGGTCGTGCACCAGCTTGTTCCAGATGAAGTGCCCGGTCTCATGACGGAAATGGCCGAGCAGGGTGCGATAGGGCTCATCCATTGCCGTGCGCGCCAGCTCGCGGGTCACGTCGTCTGCTTCGGCTGCACGGATCGCGATCAGCCCGTCCTCATGGCCGGTCATGGCCGGTACGACATTGCCGTCATTCTGCACGGTGTCTTCGAGAAAATCGAAAACGAGGCCGCCTTGCGGGTCGTCCTGCCGGTCCGGATGCGGCAGGTTCCAGCGCAGTAGCGAGTAGAACAGGTGGCGCTGCGCCAGGCTGATACGGCGCCAGCGGTCGATACCATCTTGCGTGTCGGTATTCGGCACCAGCCGGTTATGGCGGCAGGTAATGCAGAAATCATTGTTGTCATCGACCAGCCAGTTGCAGATGTCGAGGCCCGCATTGGCGCAGAACTGTACGAGCCGGTTCGGATCGGAGACGAGCTGCCAGTTCGCCTCGTCGCGCGATTCCAGCGCATGCATGGAAAGATCGCCCGCAAAGAAGCCGAGGCGATGGTTGCAGCGCACGCACTGCCTGTTGTCGAAATGGATGACCTGATCGCAATTGTCGCAGGCAAACAACCTCATGGCAGCCTCCTACAGGCGGGTATGACGGAAAATGCCCGCCGCACATGGGTGCGACAGGCATTGCATGTGCGGATGAAACGAGGCGTCACAGCCGGTCGACAGCGCCCTTCAGCTTGTCCTTGACCTTGCCGCTCGCGACCTGGGCCTTACCCTTGGCTTCCTGCACATTGCCCTTAGCCTGCATTTCGCGGTCGCCGGTGGCCTTGCCGGCAGTCTTCTTTGCCTTGCCGGCCATCTCATTGACCTTGCCGGAAATCTTGTCGCCAGTGCTACCCATGTGTGTGTCTCCTTTCGGATCACGGACGGAGTGTCCGCGCTTGCCGACTGAAAACGCGAGTGACCGAATTTCGTTCCGGAATGATGCGGTCAGGCGTGGCCGGCTTCGGCCGAAAGCATGGCCGGCGTCACGCCCATGCTGGCAAGCGCCCGCTCATACTTGTCATCGAGGCAGCGATCGAAGATCAGCTCCTCATTGGCCGCGCAATTGAGCCAGCCATTGGAGGCCACCTCGTTTTCGAGCTGGCCCGCACCCCAGGAGGAATAGCCGAGCAGCATGGTAGCCCGCTTCGGGCCGCCGCCCTTGGAGATGGCGCGCACGATATCAAGCGTCGCCGTCAGGCAGATATCGTCGCTGACGGGGATGGAAGAGTCGCTGATATAATCGTCGGAATGCAGCACGAAACCGCGACCGCTTTCGACCGGCCCACCGGTTTGGATCGGAAACTCACGCGCATCTTTCGGCAGCACGATGGAATCTTCCTGCTTGATCATGTCGAGATGTAGCAGAACATCGGTGAAGGTCAGGCTTTGCGGGCGATTGATGACGAAGCCCATGGCCCCTGCATCCGAGTGGGCGCAGATATAGATCACTGTGCGCGCGAAGTTACGATCCTCCATGCCGGGCATGGCGATCAGGAACTGACCGTCGAAAAATCCGCGTTCCCGTCTGTTCTTCAGCGTTGCTAGGGACATGGTTCCTCCTGCCGCCAGACCGCACAAAGGCTCCGACAAGAGAAACATGGGGCAATGTCACAAATCAATCAACTGAAAATGAAGATTTAAATGGGCAGGACTTCTGGCGGCTATTGGCAAGTTTCGATAAACCCTTGTTCCATGAGAGTTATTTCTTTGCTCGCGCGGCCCCTGTTGATTGCAGTCATTTCGGCGGCGTCCGTGCTTCCATTGTTGCGTCAGGCGCATGCGGAAATGAGCGACTGGGCGGAGAACGAAGGTGGCCGCATGCGTCTCGTGGCGCTGCCGCCGGACGCTGACGGCCATATAAAGGCAGGCCTGCAGATCGAGCCGAAGCCCGGCTGGATCACCTATTGGCGTGAACCGGGCAATAACGGCATCCCGCCGCAGGTCACCATCGCACCGCAAAGCGGCGTCACTCTTGACGCCATTTCCTATCCCGCTCCGAAATATATCTCCAGCAGCAAGGCCGAGGATATCGGCTATGAGGCGCCGGTGACCCTGCCTTTGTCGCTGACGGCTTCGAAGGCAGGTCCGGTCGTTCTTGACGCCACCGCCTTCATCGGCATCTGTAAGGATATCTGCATTCCTTTCCAGGCGCAGCTTTCATTGAAATTCGGTGGTGCCGCCCAGTCGCGCCCACAGGAGGAAATGATCCTTCAGAGCGCCGCTGCCCGCCTTCCCGAAGCGCCGTCTGCCGATTTCGAGGTCGTAGCACACATTATGTCGCCCGACCTGAAGCAGCTCTCCCTGAAGATCACTTTGCCGGAGGCGGGAAGCGGCACGCCCGACATCGTCGTTACCGGACCGAGCGGTTATGCCTTCACCAAGCAGATGAATGTTGCGCGCAGCGGCAAGGCCTATTCCACCGACATCGCCATCGGCAAGCTGCCGAAGAACTATCACACCAGCGGCAAGCAATGGCGGGTGCTTATCATCGACGGCGCACGCGCCATGGAAAGCACGCTTGCCTTTGATTGACCGCATCTTATAGTCCCTCTCGATCCCCCGCGGCCGTGCCGCGACCAGCCAGAACCGAGGAGAAAATCCATGACCATCGCGATCGGCGACAAGCTCCCTGCCGCCACCTTCAAGGAAAAGACTACCGACGGCCCGGTCGAAACCACGACCGAGCAGCTTTTTGCCGGCAAGCGCGTCGTGCTCTTCGCCGTGCCGGGCGCCTTCACGCCCACCTGTTCGCTGAACCACCTGCCGGGCTATCTGGAAAACCGCGATGCCATCCTCGCCAAGGGCGTTGACGACATCGCCGTCCTTGCTGTCAACGACTGGCATGTGATGGGCGCCTGGGCGCAGTCGTCGGGTGGTCTCGGCAAGATCCATTTCCTCGCCGACTGGGATGCCGGTTTCACCAAGGCAGTCGGTCTCGACGCCGATCTTTCCGGCGGCGGCCTCGGCGTTCGCTCCAAGCGTTATTCCATGCTGGTTGAGAATGGCGTCGTAAAGTCGCTCAACGTCGAGGAAACGCCCGGTCAGGCAACGGTTTCCGGCGCGGCTGCAATGCTCGAACAGCTCTGAGGTCCATTTCCGCAGATCGAATGCTGGGGCGCCTTCGGGCGCCCTTTTTTGTTTTGATCAAACGATCGGTGTCTGGTCCCTCGACCGCAGGCCGCCGCATTGATCGAATCGCTTGCCTCATTCTCGCCGCATTTGTTATAACATAACGGTAATGTTATTACATAAAAGGAATGAGCATGTCACCCGCCCCTGAACGTCTCGCCATCAGTCTTCTCGGGCAATCGGCACTTTTGCGTGCAAGCGGCGCGATTGCTGTCGTCGCCCTGCTTTGGCTCGCCATTCACTGGGCAGTTCTCCTGCCATGAACACGCCTGACATCCGCCTCGACAACCTCACTGTCTCCTATGACCGTCATCCCGCCGTTCATCATCTCTCCGGCACGTTCGAGCCCGGCAGCCTGACGGCAATCGCCGGACCGAATGGCGCGGGAAAATCCACGCTGCTGAAGGCGATCATGGGGGAACTGCGCCCTGCCGAGGGGCGGGTGGAGCGCCGGCTGCAACGCACTGATTTCGGCTATCTTCCCCAGGCGGCAGAGATCAACAGGCGTTTCCCGATCTCGGTGCTGGATATCGTCCTGCTCGGGAGCTGGCGTTCGGCGGGCGCCTTCGGCCGCATCGCAAAGCAAGACACTACGTCTGCCCGCGCCGCACTCTCCACCGTCGGTCTGGAAGGGTTCGAGAAGCGCCATATCGGCTCGCTTTCGGCCGGCCAGTTCCAGCGCGTGCTCTTCGCCCGCCTGCTGCTGCAGGATGCTCGCATCATCCTGCTCGACGAACCGTTCACCGCCATCGACGCCCGAACGACAAGGGACCTGCTCGACATCGTGGTCCGCTGGCATGGCGACGGCCGGACGGTGATCGCCGTGCTCCATGATTTCGAGCAGGTGAGGGCGCATTTCCCGGAAACCTTGCTGCTTGCCCGCCGGCTGATCGGCTGGGGGGCGACGCAGGAAGTCATGTCGTCTGCCAATCTTCTACAGGCCCGCGTCATGGCCGAACGCTGGGACGAGGATGCCGAAGCCTGCGAGCCGGCGGCATGACGGCTTACGATATCTTCTTCGCCCCATTCGCCGACTATGGCTTCATGCGCCGCGCGCTCGTCGCTTGCCTGTGCCTTGGTCTCGGTTCCGGCCCCATCGGTGTTTTCCTGATGCTTCGCCGCATGAGCCTGATGGGAGATGCCATGAGCCATGCCGTGCTGCCCGGTGCTGCGGTCGGCTATCTCGTTGCCGGCTCGCTGTCGCTGACCGCAATGGGCATTGGTGGTCTCGTGGCGGGTCTCTCCGTTGCGCTGCTGTCCGGGGTCGTCAGCCGCATGACCGTGCTGCAGGAGGATGCGAGTTTCGCAAGCTTCTATCTGGCGTCACTGGCCCTGGGTGTCCTCATCGTCTCACTGCGCGGTTCGAACATCGATCTGCTGCACGTGCTTTTCGGTACGATCCTTGCCATTGACGCGCCGGCGCTGACACAGATTGGTGCCATCACGTCGGTCACATTGCTGGCGCTTGCGATCATCTACCGCCCGCTGGTCGCGGAATGCTTCGATCCGGGCTTCCTGCGCGCCGTCGGCGGGCGCGGGCCGGTCTATCATTTTCTTTTCCTGCTGTTGGTGGTGTTGAACCTTGTTGCGAGCTTCCAGGCGCTCGGCACATTGATGGCCGTCGGCCTGATGATGCTGCCGGCGGCGGTCGCCCAGCTCTGGTCTCGCAGCCTGCCGGCCATGATGACGACAGCGACGGTGAGTGCCGCAGCCTCCGGCTACCTCGGCCTCGTCGCGTCATATCACCTCGAACTTGCCTCCGGCCCGACGATCATCATGACAGCAGCCCTGCTTTACGTCCTCTCCATCTTCTTCGCGCCGTCGGGCCTTGCCCGGCGTTTCTTCCCCCGCCCGCATCTGAAGGGCTGATCACAGGAGACACCAATGATATCTCGCAGACTGCTTCTTTCCGCGGCCTTGCCCATGCTGATGACGCTTTCGGCCGTGCCGGCTTCCGCCGAAACGCTGAAGGTCGTTGCCTCCTTCACCGTGCTTGCCGATGTCGTCCGCCAGGTCGGCGGCGATCACGTCAAGGTCACGAGCCTCGTCGGACCGAACGGCGATCCCCATGAATTCGAGCCGTCGCCGGCCGATGCCAAGGCGCTGAATGCCGCTAAAGTCACCTTCGTCAGCGGCGAGGGGCTGGAAGGCTGGATGGACCGCCTGATCACTGCCTCCGGCTACAAGGGAAATCCGGTCACGGTGTCAGAGGGCATCGACACCCGCACGATGGAAGAGGATGGAAAGACTGTTACCGATCCGCATGTCTGGAACAGCCCTGTCAATGTGAAGGTCTGGGTCGCCAATATCGAGAAGGCACTTTCCGCTGCCGATCCGGTCGATGCGGCAGCCTTCAAGGCGAATGCTGAAAAGTACACGAAGAAGCTCGACGAACTGGATGCCTATGCACATTCCAAGTTCGACAAGATCGCCGAGAACAGCCGCAAGGTGCTGACCAGCCACGATGCCTTCGGCTATTTCGGCCGGGAATATAATGTCAGCTTCCTGGCACCCCTCGGCCTGTCGACCGAAAGCGAAGCATCGGCGGCCGACGTTGCCAAGCTGATCGAACAGATCAAGCAGGAACACGTGAAGACCTATTTCTTCGAAAACTCCAACGATCCGCGGCTCGTCAAGCAGGTTGCTACCGCGACCGGTGCCGAGCCGGGCGGGGAGCTTTACGTCGAATCGCTGTCGGACGCCAAAGGCCCGGCGCCGACCTACGAAAAGATGTTCCGCTACAACGTCGACCGGCTCTCCACCGCCATGGCGAAGTCAAGCTGAGCTTCGTCGGGAATGACGCAATTCCGGACGGAAAAACCGCTACACATTTTTCCTGGAATTGCTTCGTCAGATAACGAGATCGAAAACCAGGAGGCCGGCCAGGCCTCCGTCCGTCGACGAGACGATGCGCTCGCCGACGGCCACATGCTCTGGATGCACGAGATAGGTATCCCGGGCCTCCGGGCTTTCGAAGGTCACTGCAAAACCGTCGACGAAACCGCCATGCAGCCCCTCGGGTGAAACATTCGGCCCGTATTTAATGTCAAGAATTCCCGGAATCACTTGCTTCAGCGCCACGATGGCTTCGAACAGCGCCTGCTTGTCATCTGGTGTAAAAGCGCTCTTCAGCCGCATGAATACGCAGTGCAGGATCATAGGGTACCTCCCGGTTTTGTTTGCGGGCAGAATAACGACGAAAGCGGCGAGGGCAACGATATTTCGCGCCCGCAGTCGCCGGATCTGGCAAAAGCCACCCCGCCTACATCTGGTCCGCTGCGACCACCTGACGGTTATAGATCTTGCGGACGAGATCGTTGGACAAGGCGCGTGCAGTGCTTTTCTGCTCTTCCGTCATCGGGCGGCAGGTATCCTTGAGATTCGAGCCGTCAATCACTGTCGCTGCCCCGGAATTGGCGATGACGATATGCCAGCTGCAAGCGGCGACTTTGTCGACGATCACAGCGCCGCGACAACCGGTAGAGAGGCAGAAGGCCACGGTGACCTGCGCGCCATGATCTCCCTTATGAGCCAGGGCATAGGCCGCCTGAAAGTTCTTTTTCAGGGTTTCACAGCGCGCCGGCGCCGCTGTCGCCAGGCAGCTCAGCGAGGGCGGATGAATTTCGGCGGCGTAGACCGGAGAGACGCAAAAGGCGCCCATCGAGAGGGCGAGCAGAAGCTTCAGCATCGGATTTTCCTTGTTGCGCTGAGGCAGAGGCGCATATCGGCGGCCAATGGTCAATGGCCGCCGCAAGCAGGGAAAGCAGTATCGAGCGGAGAGGTGCCAATCCCCCGGAAAAAACCGATGAAACAAGCTTCGGGATCAGGCCCGCTTCGTTAACGGAAACCGTTCCCTCAAGAGCCGCAGCACCGACTCCGACGGCATCGGCGGGCCGAAGAGATAGCTCTGACCGTAGCTGCAGCCCATCTTGGCGAGTTCGATCGCATCCTCGTTGGACTCGATGCCTTCCGCCACGACCTTCATGTCCAGCTCGCGCGCCATGGAAATCACCGATTTCAAGATGGTCGCCTTCTTGTCGCTGTTGTCGCGCACCAGCGCCTTGTCGAGCTTGATCGTGTCGAAGGGGAAGCGTGTAAGATAGGCGAGAGAGGAATGGCCGGTGCCGAAGTCGTCAAGCGCCAGGCCGAGGCCTGCTTCCTTCAGCTTCTGCAGCACGAGGCGCGCCTGTTCCGGATTCTCCATCACCATGGATTCCGTCAGCTCGAGCTTCAGCTGCGAAGGATCAAATTGGGTCTTCGCCAGCACCGAGCGGACGTCGTCGTAGAGTTCGTTGTTGAGAAGCTGCACGCTGGACAGATTAATGGAGACGAAGATAGGCAGTTCGCCGGTCTGGTTCTGCCAGGCCATCAGGTCGTTGGTCGCCTGTTCCAGCGCGAAGATGCCGAGCGCGCCGATGATGTCGGACGCCTCGGCGATCGGAATGAATTCGGACGGCGGGATATTGCCGCGCTTGGGATGTTCCCAGCGCATCAGCGCCTCGAAGCCGGCGATCTCGACATCCTCCAGCCGTGCGATCGGCTGGTAGACCATCGAAAGCTCCTTGCGCTCGATGGCGCGGCGAAGATCCGATTCGAGCTGCAGGCGGTCGGTGCCGAAATCGCGGAAGGCCGGCTGGAACGGCTCCACGCGGTTGCCGCCGGCGCGTTTGGCGCGGTACATGGCAAGCTCGGCGTCACTGAGCAAGCCCGACGCGCTCTCCTGCTGGTCTACCCAGGAGGTGAGGCCGATGGAGGCCGTCAGGATGATCTCCCGGTTGGAGAAGTTGATCGGCACCATGATCGCCTTGCTCATCGCATCGGCGAAATCCGCGACCTTGGCCGGATCGTGCTCGGAAACGAGAATGAGGCCGAACTGATCGCCGGAAAGGCGTGCCAGCGTATCCTGCGGTTTCAGGAGGCGACGCAGGCGGCGGGTGAGTGCGATCAGGATATTGTCACCGGCGGCGACGCCGAGGGAATCGTTGACCAGCTTGTAGCGGTCGATGTCGATCACCATGACGGTCGGGCGCAGCGTTTCGCCGCCCGGCGCCAATGTCAGCACTGACTGCAGGCGGTCGAGGAAGACCTGCCGGTTGGGCAGGCCCGTCAGGTTGTCGTGCAACGCATCTTGCAGCAGCCGCTCGACGGAATTCTTCTGCTCGGTCACGTCGACGATCGTGCCGACGCAGCGAATGATCTCGCCATTCGAGCCGAGAACCGGCCGCGCGCGGATCAACAGCCAGTGGAAATGGCCGTCTTCGGCGCGGATGCGGAACTCGTGGTTCAGCCGCCCGCGTCGGTGCTCGAGCAGCACGTCGAGTGTGGCGCGGAAGCGGTCGCGATCATCGGGGTGCAGCCGCGGCAGCCAGTTCCGCGCCGCCCCATGCATCATGCCCGCCGATAGTCCGAGCTTCACGGAAACGTCGGGAATGGTCACCACACGGTCGCGCGCCACGTCCCAGTCCCAGACCATGTCCCCCGAACCCGTCAGCGCCAGCGACTGGCGCTCCAGATCGGAGAACAGTCCCTGCTGGAATGCGCCGCCCGCAAAGGCGTGCTGCATGACGGTAAAGCCGATCAGAAGCACGATAAGCACGAGACCGCCGCCGAGCGCCGGCTGGATGATGTCGTTGTCGAGCCGACCGGTCACCGTCAGCCACGCGCCGAAAAGCCAGACGAGCGTCAGCGCCCAAGCCGGCACGAGCAGGATGGCGCGGTCATAGCGGTTGAAGCCGAGATAGATGATGAGCAGCAGGCCGGTCGCCGCCGTCAGCGCGAAGGAAAGCCGCGCGATACCGGCTGCAATCGATGGATCATAGATCGCAACGCCGAACAGCAGGGCGAGACCCAGCACCCAGGCAAGCGTCGCATAGCCTAGATGCACATGCCATCGGTTGAGATTGAGATAGGTGAACAGGAAGATCACGAAACTGGAGGCGAGCGCCACCTCCGCACAGGCGCGCCATATTCGTTGATCCGCCGAGGCGACACTGATCAGCTTTCCGAGAAAGCCGAAGTCGACACAGATATAACCGAGCACCGCCCACGCGAGAGCCGCGGTCGCCGGCAGCATCGAGGTACCCTTGACGACAAAGAGGATCGTCAGGAAGACGGCGAGCAGGCCGGCAATGCCGAGAACGATGCCGCGATAGAGCGTGAAGGCGTTGATCGTATCCTTATAGGCGTCCGGCTCCCACAGATAGATCTGCGGCAGGTCGGGCGTCGCGAGCTCGGCAACAAAGGTGATGACGGCGCCGGGGTTCAGAGTGATGCGGAAGACGTCAGCCTCGTCGCTCTGCTGGCGGTCGAGCGCGAAACCTTCGCTCGGCGTGATCGCGATGATACGTTGCGAACCGAGGTCGGGCCAGAACAGCTTGGAATTGACGAGGCGGAAGTGCGGCGCGACGATGACGCGCTCAAGCTGCTCTTCCGAGACGTTGGCGAGCGCAAAGACCGCCCAGTCGCCCTGATGGTTTTCCGAACTCGAGCGCACCTCGATGCGCCGGCGGATGCCATCGGCACCGGCCGCGGTCGAAACCTGGAAGGCTTCGCCCTGATTGGCGTAGATTTCGGTGGTGGCAGTCAGGTCCAGCGCAGTGTCGTCGCGGGAAATCTTGACCGGTTCGGCCGCCTGCACGGTTCCCGCCGCAAGGGCGAGTACCGACAGGAGAAGGGCTGCGATCACCGCGATCATTCGTCCGGACGGTGACGTCGGCAGCATGCGGTCTTTGTTCATCGGCTGTTGGGTTTCCTGCCTGTATCCGCGTCGGTGACTAGGCGTGAAAACATCACGTGATCATGCCACTGACCGTTGATCTTCAAATATCCGCGCAGGTAGCCTTCCCGCTGGAACCCGGCTTTCTCAAGCAGGCGAATGCTCCGTGCATTCTCTGGAATACAGGCTGCTTCGATACGGTGCAACTCAAGCCCTGCGAAGATATAGGGAATAACCAGTTGAAGTGCGGCGAACATATGGCCCTGGCCGGCATAACGCTCGCCCATCCAATAGCCGATCATGCAGCTCTGGGCGGCACCCCGGCGGATATAGCCGATGGTGATGCCGCCGACGAGCGCCGTGTCCTTCTTCTGGAAGATGAAGAGCGGGATCGCCTGTCCCGAGGCATATTCCTGCTTGCCGCGGATCACCCGGGCGCGAAAAGAGCCTTCGGTCAGCTCGTCGCGCCGCCATGTCGGCTCCCAGGGTTCCAGAAAGCGGCGGCTGTCGGCGCGAAGCCGGTGCCACTGATTGAAATCCTGGTAGCGCGGCAGGCGCAGGACATATTTATCGTTTTCAAGTTCGACCGCTTCGGGCTGTCGCGAAAGGAACCGAAAAACCGATTTTGGCATCGATAACCCCCGGCGCAACGGATGTGGCGGTCAGCGGCTTGCGAGCTTCGTCTTCGGTGCCGGAACCGAAAGCGAGGCGGTGATGTCTTCCATCGGGGCAAGCTGCTCAAGCGGGCCGATCGCCGAAAGCGTCGGGACCGTATCGTAGAAGAGGCGACCGGCAAGATCGGTCAGGCGCTCGATGGTGATGCCTTCCAGGCGTTCCATCATCTCCGGATTGGAGATCGGACGGCCGTAGAGCATCATCTGCCGGGCGACCTGGCCGGCCCGCGCCGCAGGACTTTCCTGGCCCATGAGAAGCTGCGCGCGGATCTGCGCACGGGCTCGCTCGATTTCCTTCTGGTCGATGCTGTCGGCCGACTTGTGCAGCTCGTCGATGATGACGGGCACCAGCTCCGGCAGGTTTTCGCCGCCGGTCGCGGCATGGATGCCGAAGATGCCGGTATCGGAAAAGCCCCAATGGAAGGCATAGACCGAATAACAGAGGCCGCGGAACTCGCGCACTTCCTGGAACAGACGGGAGGACATGCCGCCGCCGAGGATATTGGCGAGGATCTGCGAGCAATAGAAATCGCGGGCATGGTAGGCCTTGCCCTCGAAGCCGAGCAGGATCTGCGCGTCCATGAGATCGCGTGGCTCGCGCACATTGCCGCCGATATAGCGCGCAGCCTCCATGACCGGCGGAGCATTGGGCTGGGTCGGCAGGCTGGCGAAGCGGTCTTCGACCATGCGGACGAATTCGTCATGCTGGACGGCGCCCGCCGCCACCACGAACATCCGGTCGGTCGTGTAATTGCGGCCGAGATAAGAGCGGATCTGTTGCGGCGTGAAGGAAACGACGGTTTCCGGCGTGCCGAGGATCGGCCGGCCGAGGGTCTGACCGCGATAGGCCACCTCGGAGAAGCGGTCGAAGACGACGTCGTCGGGCGTGTCGTTGGCCGCGTTGATCTCCTGCAGGATAACCTGCTTTTCGCGCTCCAGCTCTTCTTCCTCGAAGGCGGATTCCGTCAGGATATCCGCAAGGATATCGACGGCGAGCGGCACGTGGTCCTTCAATACGCGAGCATAGTAGGACGTCGTCTCGGTGGAGGTTGCGGCGTTCACTTCGCCGCCGACATCCTCGATTTCCTCGGCGATCTCACGGGCGGAACGTCGCCCCGTTCCTTTGAAGGCCATGTGCTCGAGCAGGTGGGCAATGCCGTGCTCGTCTTCCGTCTCGTTGCGCGAACCTGATTTGATCCAGACTCCGAGCGCAGCGCTTTCAAGGTGCGGCATGGTCTGTGTGACTACTGTCAGCCCGGATTTGAGCCGGGTGCACTCAACTGTCATGTGCTATCTTTCTGCGCCTGCCGTCATCTAGCTGCGGGCATGCTTGCCGATAAAGGTTTCAACCGCTTTGAGCTCGGGCTCGATGATCTGGAAGCGCTCCTCCCTGTGCATCAGATCAGCAAGCCACGTCGGAAGCGCCGGGTCAATACCGGAGGCGGATTTTACGGCCGCCGGGAATTTCGCCGGGTGGGCGGTCGCAAGCGTCACCATCGGGGTATCAGCCTTTTCCCGCTTGGCGGCCACGAAGACGCCGATAGCCGAATGCGGATCGAGCAGATAGCCGGTGTCCGCATAGGTCTTGCGGATCGTTTCAGCCACCTGGCGTTCGCTCGCGCGGCCGGCGCGGAAATCCTTCCTGATGAACTTCAGCGCTTCGGGCGAAATCTCGAACCCACTGGATTGCTTGAGGCTTTCCATGGCGGCGCGCACCTTGGACGCGTCGCGGTCATAGGCTTCGAACAGCAGCCGCTCGAAGTTGGAGGATATCTGGATATCCATTGATGGAGAGGTCGTCGCCTTCACCGCCTTCATGTCGTAACGGCCGGTCTTCAGCGTCCGCGCCAGGATATCGTTCTCGTTGGTGGCAATGACGAGCTTGTCGATCGGCAGCCCCATACGCTTTGCACAGTAGCCGGCGAAGATGTCGCCGAAATTCCCCGTCGGTACGGTGAAGGAGATCTTCCGGTCCGGTCCGCCCAGTGCGATCGCTGTCGTGAAATAATAGACGATCTGGGCCATGATGCGCGCCCAGTTGATCGAGTTGACGCCCGAGAGCTTCACCTTGTCGCGGAAGGCCGCGTCGTTGAACATGGCTTTGACGAGGTTCTGGCAATCGTCGAAATTGCCTTCGACGGCGAGCGCGTACACGTTGCCGGCCGTCGACGTCGTCATCTGCCGCTGTTGTACCGGCGAGACCTTGCCATGGGGGAAGAGGATGAAGATGTCGGTGCGGTCACGGCCGGCAAAGGCGTCGATCGCAGCGCCACCCGTATCGCCCGAGGTGGCGCCGACAATCGTCGCCCGCTCGCCGCGCTTCTCCAGCGCATAATCCATCAGGCGGGCGAGAAGCTGCATCGCCACGTCCTTGAAGGCGAGCGTCGTGCCGTGGAAGAGCTCCATGACGAAACTGTTCGGGCCGGTCTGCACCAGCGGCGCGATCGCCGGATGACGGAAAGTGCCGTAGGCCTCGTCGATCATCGCCCGGAAGGTTTCGTCGGGAATTTCGCCATTGGTGAAGGGCGATAGGATGGTGAAGGCGATCTCCTGATAGCTCTTGCCGCGCAGCGCCCGGATTTCCTTTTTGGAAAAGCTCGGCCATTTGCGGGGAACGTAGAGCCCGCCATCGCGCGCCAGCCCTGCCAAAAGGGCGTCGCAAAAGCCGAGGGAAGAGGCCTCGCCGCGGGTCGAGATATAGTCCACGTTCGTCATCCTTGATCTATGGCTGGAGAAATTCGGTGCGCAAATGAGATGCTGCCTTCACCGAAAACCGGGAACCTGCCGGCACGCCGGGGCACCATCGCAGGTATCTCATTGAACTTGCCCGCATCCGGCGCCGAAAAGTGCATCAAAACGGTGCTTACCCAATCGATTTTTCTTTGCGCCGCTGATATAGACCATCGCCAACTGTCATGAAAGGCCTTGCGCAAAAGTCGCAAGAACCTACAGGAACCTAGAAAAAGCGTTCGCAAGGGATGGAATATCGTGCTCGGCAAGGTCTCTCGTTTCGTCGTTTCTGCATCGCTCCTTGCTGCTCTTGCCAGCTGCAATTCGCTTGGCCTCGGTGGCGACAGCAAACCTGAAGCTGCTGCTGCCAGCAGCGGCCCCGCTCCGCTACAGCCGAACGGCAATGCCCAGATCATGCCGGTAGCCCCGACCAATCCGTCGTCGAACCAGGCCCCGATCGGCACCGGCGTTACCGCACAGGGCGCGGTCGCACCCGTTGTGCAGGGCGCATGCCCACAGATTTTCCTGCGCGATCAGGATGCGATCTTCCGCACCTATGCGAAGGGAGCAAAGACAGGCGACGCGCAACAGGTGGTCTTCCAGGCCTCCTTCGGTGATTATACGCGCCAGTGCACGCTGAACGACACAGCGCTTTCCATGACCGTCGTGGCCCAGCTTCGTCTCGTCGCCGGTCCAGGCGGTACGCCGGGTCCGGTCACCCTGCCGATCCGCATCTCGGTACTGGACGGTCAGGACGTGCTGTCATCGGAAGTCATCAATTTCCCGACCGAGATTCCGTCGGGCTCATCTGCCACGCAGGTCATCTTCCGTCATGAAGGCGTCAAGATGCCGGTCGGCTCCGGGGCACTCGTCCGCGTCAACGTCGGCTTCGACAATCAGCCGGCCAAGAATGGCGGCAAGGGCGCGAAGAAGAAGAGCAGCTGACGGCTCTCAGGGCTCTCCGTCGATCACAACCCACGCATTCGCGATCGGCTGTCCGTTAAAATGCGGGAAGTCGTTGCCGAGGAAATTCTTGAGGTCGTTGATCGCGTCGATCACCCTGTCACGACTGTCGACGAAATTTATGTCGGTATTGCCGCTTGCAAGCCGGGCCGTCAGGTTGATACAGCCGACACTCGCCAGAAATCCATGGCCCGGATGCACCAGGATTTCCGTGCGGTTTCCGGTATTCAGCAGTTCGAGGCCCGGCTTCGGCGTTTGATCGGGGTCGTTTGAAACGAGGTAGCCGATCGTGAGGTAGTGGGAGCCTGCTTGCGTCGCAAGCGGATAGCGGCCTGCTTCAATTCGCCTGCCGTTGCCCCGCACTCTGTTGTCACCCGGTCCCTTCGTTTCCACTGAGGTTCCGGAGAGGCCATCGCGGGCATTGCCATTGTGGTGGATCTGGTAAGTTCCGATTGTGCGGGTTCTGCCGTGGCGGTTTTGCTCGCTCTGCCGGTTGATGAACAATTCCCAGCCTTGTCCCATGATGGGCATGACGTCCTCCTCCGTCTAAACTGGTGAGCCGGCGGAAAGCGTCGATCAGCCTCGGAGCCGGTGGATCGGAAAATCCACCGAGACCATAACATGAACTCTAGAGTTGCATAACAAAATAGCGCCCGCAGGCCCTGCGAGGCGTTTAAAGCACGCCTTCCCATTCCGCCAGAGCCGCGACGACACCCGGCAGATCGTTCATGCGCGAGATGACAGTCTCTGCACCCGCGTCCGTCAGCTTGTCGGCATGCGAAGGGTAGGTGTGCGAGCCGCCGGTAAAGCCGATGACCCGCATGCCGGCAGCACGCGCTGCATGAACGCCGTGGGTGGAATCTTCGACGACGACTGTCTTGGAAGGCGAAACGCCCATCTGGCTTGCGCCGTGCAGGAAGATATCCGGCTTCGGCTTGGCGCGGTCGGGGCCGAGATCCTTGGCCGAAAAGATGTTGGGCGCAAAGAGTTGCTTCAAACCGACCTTGCCCAGCATCATGTCGAGCCGCTGGCTTGAGGAGTTCGAGCAGATGCAGCGCTGCATCGACAGGCGGCTGACGGCGAATTCGACGCCGGGAATGGCCTGGACTTCCTGCTCAAGCCGGATGTCCAGAAGCTTTTGCGACTTGTCGAGCAAGGATGCCGAGATCGGAATGCTGGCTTCCCGTTCGATCTGGAAGAGGATGTCTTGCCAGGTCAGGCCGGCGAAGCGCTCGTTCATTTCCTCGACGCTGATCGGATAGCCTGCTTCCGTCAGCAGCTTGGATTCAACATCCGCTGCAATGATTTCGGAATCGACCAGAACGCCGTCGCAGTCGAAGATGATGAGGTCGAAGCCGTCCATATACTCATGCCTTGTTTGGGGATGATGTGGCTTTACACGATGGCTGCCGAAAGCTCAACCGACGACGGGGCATGGCTGGATTGCGCCGCGCGGGCGGCTTTGCGGTAACGGCTGTCATACGACCTCGACAAGCCCTGCAGGGCTCGCTACTTGATGGCAATGAACAGGGAACCCGAAGATACCATAGCCGCGCGTATTGCCCGCGTGCTTGCAGAGCGCATCGTGCATGGTGAGCTTGCGCCCGGTGCCCGTCTCCGGCAGGACCATATTGCCGAAGAATTCGAGACCAGCCATGTGCCGGTGCGCGAGGCCTTTCGCCGGCTGGAGGCGCAGGGGCTGGCGATCAGCGAACCGCGCCGTGGCGTGCGCGTCGCCTCCTTCGATCTCGCCGAAGTACGAGAAGTGGCGGAAATGCGCGCCGCTCTCGAAGTGCTCGCCTTAAAGCACGCCGTCCGCCACCTGACGCCCGCCATTCTGGATGCTGCGGAAGAGGCGACGCGCGAAGGCGATGCAGCCGCCGATGTCCATGCCTGGGAAGAGGCAAACCGTCGCTTCCACCGCCTGATCCTCACGCCTTGCGCCATGCCGCGCCTGCTGGCCTCGATCGACGATCTGCATGCGGCAAGCGCCCGCTTCCTCTTCTCCGCCTGGCGTTCGGGCTGGGAAAAGCGCACCGATCATGACCACCGCGCCATTCTTGCGGCACTTCGCCAGGGCAAGGCGGAGGAGGCCGCTGCCATTCTCCAGAAGCATGTGCAGTGGATCGGACGTGCTCCGCAGCCCGTCCAAAAGGCCGGAGAGCGGGAAGCTTTTGCCATCGTCGGCTGAATTTCAAGAAATTATAGATAATTTCAGAAGGCGTGAAGTATCCTGATTTTCAGGGATTTCGGCGTGTCTTTATGTTGCTTATAATCCGATTGCATTCAAATTCCATGCATCCTCTCTTGCGTCGCGCAAAAATCTCCGCCATCAAATAGATGGGAATCAAAAATTATCTATAATTTTGAAAAGGAGAATTTCATGTCTATCTCTGACCAGCCCCGTCACCTGGCATTCGATCCGCTGCGCCTCTCCGCACGGTCGCTAGCGGTCAAATATCTCTTCGTTCTGGCCGGCACGCTGGTGCTGGCGCTTGCCTCGCAGATAGCGGTGCCGATGGTGCCGGTGCCGATCACCATGCAGACCTTCGCCGTCACCATGATCGGCGCGCTCTACGGTTGGCGCCTCGGTGCGCTCACCGTTCTTGCCTGGCTGGGCGAGGCCATGCTCGGCGCACCTGTGCTGGCAAATGGTTCCGGCGGCCTTGCGCCCTTTGCCGGCCCGACGGCCGGTTATCTCGTTGCCTTTCCGCTGATGGCGCTGATGGTCGGTTGGCTCGCCGAGCGCGGCTGGACTGGCGACAAGATTATCAGAAGCTTCACCGCTCACCTTGCCGCAAACATCTTCTGCCTTGTTCTCGGCGGCCTCTATCTCGGCTCGCTGATCGGTGCGGAAAAGGGTTGGCTGCTCGGTGTAGCCCCCTTCATCCTCGGCGGCGTGCTGAAGTCTGCGCTTGCAGCGGCGGTGCTCAAGGGCATCCGCATTTATGGCGGCCGGGCAGAGATGCATTGACCGTCAGGCTGCGCGCCCATCATCTGCTCTGCATGCTGACATTTGTCGGTGAAGGCTACACTCCGGCCTTCACCGCCAACTACCGCCGCATCGCAGAGCGTCTCTCGGCCGGAGAGGAGATCGAAATCGTCTCCGGCCCCGATGATATCTGTGCTCCCTTGTTGTCCGAGGCTTCGGCGCATTGCCTTCTGCCCGGTCCGAAGGCCAGGGACGAAGCTGCCGCCGAAGCTGTGGGCAGGCTGTTGGGCATGCGGGTAGATGAGGGCGCTCGCCTCATTCCCGATAAGGCCCTGCTGAAAAGACTACGCCGCGGTTTCGCTGCCGATACCATCCGCAATGCCTGCGCGGATTGCGAATGGAGCGAACTCTGCAGCACGGTCGCACATGGTCATTTCCGGAATGTGCTGGTAGCGCCTTGCTAGGTTTCCAGCGGAAACAATTTCAGAAACTGTCGCTCGCCTTCGGTGGAGAACATCACCGACCGGCTTTCCGGCATTCGCCGTGCCCAGCCCTTTTCCATGAAATTCGCGAGCAATGCCTTGCCGAGGCTTCCGGCGAGATGGGCGCGGCGTTCGCTCCAGTCGAGGCAGGAGCGGCAGAGCGGCCGGCGCGAGGATTTGAGGCTGCCGACATCGATGCCGATACATTGCAGATCGCTCTCGCCCTTGGCCGTCACCGCGAGACCGTCGCCGATGGCATCGATCGATCCCGTCGCAACCAGGCTGTCCAGCATGCGTACGCCGTAATCGCCGGCGAGGTGGTCGTAGCAGATGCGCGCCTTGCGCAACGCCGGGTCCTTCGGGCCGGGCTGGTGGCGCAGATGCCCTCGACTTGCCGCAAGGCCCATCATGCTTTCGATCAGCCGGGCCACCGCTTCGTCGGCCAGCGTGAAATAGCGGTGCCGTCCCTGCTTGCGCTGAGCCAGCAGACCGCCGGCTTCCAGCTTGGAGAGATGGCTGCTCGCCGTCTGCAGCGTGATGCCGCCGGCCGCTGCAAGCTCCGTTGCCGTCAGTGCACGGCCGCCCGTCAGCGCCGCCAGCATGTTGGCGCGCGCCGGATCGCCGATGAGCGCGCCGATCTGCGCAATGTCAGGGCCTTCTTTCATACTTCGATCGTAGCCGAAGCATTCTCGTACGGCAATGTGGGAAAACTCCTCTCACACGAAAGGAGAAAACCAATGATCACCTGCTTCATCCGCTACGAGATCGACCCCTTCCGCAAGGATGCCTTTGCCGAATATGCCCGCAACTGGGGGCAGGCGATCCCGAAAAACGGCGCTGACCTGATTGGCTATTACGGCCCGCATGAAGGTTCGGCGACGACGGCCTATGGTGTCTACAACATCGAAAGCCTCGCAGCTTACGAGGCTTATCGCGCGCGGCTTGCCGCCGATCCGCTCGGCCGGGAAAATTATGAATTCGCCCGCCGTGAGCGTTTCATCCTGAAGGAAGACCGCGTCTTCCTGAAGAATGTATCGGCCCCTCATGCCAGTCTGGTGCTGCCATGATCGCCGTCATCTTCGAAGTTATCCCCTATGTCGGCGAGCGCCATCGATATCTGGACCTGGCAGGGGAACTCAGATCCGAACTCGAAAAGATCGACGGCTTCATTTCCATCGAGCGTTTCGAGAGCTTGACGATGCGCGGCAAGATCCTCTCGCTTTCCTTCTTCCGGGATGAAGAGGCGGTGCGTGAGTGGCGCAACCTCGAAGCCCATCGGGCGGCCCAGAAGGCCGGCCGCAACGGTATTTTCGCCGATTATCGCCTGCGCATCGGTCATGTTGTCAGGGACTATGGCATGGTCGAGCGTGCCGAGGCGCCCGATGATAGCAGGCAGGTCCACATGCCCCATGCGGCGGAGTGAAATTGGGGTGGGCGCGGTCATGCGTCCGCCTCTCATTGATACGCCAAGCGGAATATTTTCCCGAAATCGGCCAGCGCTTCAGGCTTTGGTAACCAACTTGCGTAACCATAATGGACAGTTAAGCGTAAAGCGTATGGGTGAGTATCTACATGGCGTCTGTTTATCCGCTTGCCGACCTTAAGACTTCCGTCAAGCCGGGCTCTTGGGTCGACACGATCATCAAGGGTGATTGCGTTGCAGCCCTTGAGGCTCTTCCGAGCCAGTCCGTTGACGTCATCTTTGCCGATCCGCCCTACAATCTCCAGCTCGGCGGCACGCTGCACCGGCCGGACCAGTCGCTGGTCGATGCCGTCGATGACGAATGGGATCAGTTTGCCTCCTTCGAGGCCTATGATGCTTTCACCCGCGCCTGGCTGCTTGCCTGCCGCCGCGTGCTGAAGCCGACGGGCACGATCTGGGTCATCGGCTCCTATCACAACATCTTCCGCGTCGGTGCCACGCTGCAGGATCTGAACTTCTGGATCTTGAACGACATCGTCTGGCGCAAGACCAACCCGATGCCGAATTTCAAGGGCCGCCGTTTCCAGAACGCCCATGAGACGATGATCTGGGCAAGCCCGAACGCCAAGGCCAAGGGATACACCTTCAACTACGATGCCATGAAGGCCGCCAATGACGACGTGCAGATGCGCTCCGACTGGCTGTTCCCGATCTGCAGTGGCAACGAGCGCCTGAAGGGCGAGGATGGCAAGAAGGCCCATCCGACCCAGAAGCCGGAAGCGCTGCTTGCCCGCGTCATCATGGCTTCCTCCAAGCCCGGCGATATCATCCTCGATCCCTTCTTTGGTTCGGGAACGACCGGCGCCGTCGCCAAACGCCTTGGCCGGCACTTCGTCGGCATCGAGCGCGAGCAGGACTATATCGATACGGCCTCTGCCCGCATCGCCGCCGTCGAGCCGCTCGGCAAGGCGGAACTGACTGTCATGACCGGCAAGAAGGCCGAAGCCCGCGTCGCCTTCAACGTGCTGGTCGAAAGCGGCCTCATCAAGCCCGGCCAAGTGCTGACGGATGCCAAGCGGCGCTACAGTGCTGTGGTGCGCGCCGATGGCACTGTCGCCTCGGGCGGCGAAGCCGGCTCCATTCATCGCCTCGGCGCGAAAGTGCAGGGCCTTGATGCATGCAACGGATGGACCTTCTGGCACTTCGACGACGGGCAATCCCTGCGCCCGATCGACGAGTTGCGGTCCATTATCCGCAGTGACCTCGCAAAGGTGGGTTGAGCAGCACCTTGCAAGGTTGACACTAACCCTTCTTCCGGTTTGTACCTCCAGTTACGGAAGAAGAAAAAGAAGCCCGGAGTCGAAGGACCCCGGGCTTCTTGTTTCAGGACTGGAACTCTTCTTCAGAACTCCTGATAGTCAGTCACATCGACCCGCGTGACCTTGCCGTCTTCGTTGAAGGTGATTGTTTCCTCGCCCTCGCGGATCAGCGGCGTTCCGGTCTTGCTGTGCGTCGCCCGGACGGACCACACGGCACGGCCGGAGAGCGGCGTCAGCCTCTCGACCAGCGAATTTTCGGCTGTCTGATCCGGATAATCATCGAAGTAGCGGCGGAATGCGGCCATGATCTCGGCCCGGCCGGCAAGGCTGCCGACGCCGTTGGAGACATAGGTCGCATCCTCGGCGAACCAGTTTTCGATTTCAGGAAAATCGAGATCGTTGATCGCGGCGTGGAAGCGGTCGATGGCCGTTGCGGGGTCGAAGCTCATGGCTCAGGCCTTCAGTCCGTAGGTGGCGAGATCGGCGCGCAATTTGTCGGCGCCGGTAAAGAGCACGGCATTCCAGCCGGCAGCCTTGGCACCTTCGATATTGGCAGGTGCATCATCGATGAAGATCGTCGCGGCCGGATCGAGGCCGAAGCTCTTCACATGCGTTTCGTAGATCGCGATATCCGGCTTGATGAGGCCGACATCCCCGGAAACGGTCACGCCACGGGGTTTCCTAAGGAAGGCGAAGCGCTCCTGCGCCTCGCGGAACGTATCGGAGGCGAAGTTCGTCAGCATCGTTACGTCCCGGCCTTCATCGATGAAGCCTTCCATGATCGCGACGCTGTCTTCATAGGCATGTGGCACCATCTCGTGCCAATGCTTGCGGAAGCCGCGGATATGCTCTTCGCGGGTCGGATGCTGCTCGATCAGCAATGCTTCGGCATCCGCCCAGGTGCGGCCGCGGTCCTGCTCGACGTTCCAGTCGTGGGTGCAGACATTGGCAAAAAACCAGTTGCGCTCGGCCTCATCGGGAATGAGGCGGCTGAAGGGAAGAAGCGGATCGTAATGAATAAGAACTTTGCCGATATCGAAAACGATATGCTTGATGTCGTTTGCCATAATCATCCCTTGGCTGTTTTGAACGCGAGAGGAATAGCCGCTGCGATCGCTTTTTTCATGATAGTCGGGAGCGCCTGAGCTTCAAGATTTGTAACCGGCTCCCACCATCCGTCATTGATTTGAACGCGATCGGCAATCGCCGCGCGGAAGATCGAAAGCCTGAGTTCGAAATGGGTGAAGACGTGCGTCACGGTGCCCGAACTTTGCCAGTCAGCATTGAAAGGAGCCGCTTTCGTTGACGTCTCTCCGTCCTGCCGCGCAGTCCACGCCGTCGTCGGAATTTCCGTCATGCCGCCCAGCAGGCCGCTTTCGATGCGCCGTCGCAGCAGGATATCACCATCGGAAGTGACTGCGACGAAGGCCGCACCGCGTCGGACCGGTTTTTCCTTTTTGGCGGCCTTGACCGGAAACTGCTCGGGATCATGCAGCCTGAGCGCCTCGCACGATCCGTTGAAGGGACAGAGCGAGCAGGCCGGGCGCTTCGGCGTGCAGATCGTCGCGCCGAGATCCATCATCGCCTGGGCGAAATCGCCAGGCCGATCGGCCGGCGTCAGCAGCGCCACCTTCTGGCGCATCAGCGGCTTGCCTGCCGGAAGCGGTGTGGCGATGGCATAGAGCCGTGAGATCACCCGTTCCACATTGCCGTCCATCACGGCCGCCTGCCGGTTGAAGGCGATTGCCGCGACCGCCGCCGCGGTATAATCGCCGATGCCGGGCAGGGCTTTCAGCCCCTCTTCGGTATCGGGAAAGATGCCGCCATGCTGGCTCGCAACGGCCTCGGCGCATTTCTTCAGATTGCGCGCCCGCGCGTAGTAGCCAAGCCCCGCCCAGGCGGCCATCACCTCTTCACCAGGCGCTTTTGCGAGATCGGTCACTGTCGGCCACTTCATCAGGAAATTGGCAAAGTAGGGCTTTACCGCCTGCACTGTCGTCTGCTGCAGCATCACTTCGGACAGCCAGACGCGATAGGGATTCGCCTTGATGCCGCGTTTGGCCATGGGCGGCGAAACCCGCCACGGCAGGTCGCGATGATGGCGGTCATACCATTCGAGGAGAGCGGAGGCGGTCGGCGCGTCCAGTGTATGTATCGTCATTATTTGCCGCGATCGGGGGAAGTGCTCTATACTTGGCGAAGCAGTGCGGCGCGATCAAGCCGGTAGCCTCGAATGGCCGCCATTTACCAAGGTTTCGATGAGTTATCCACGCAAAGGTGAAAAGCAGATTTCCGAGCTGACGAACGGCATCATCGATCCCGTTCTCGCTCGTCGTGCCGGCATCAACAGCGCGCTTCTCGGCTCATGGGACGAAATCGCCGGCGAGGATTTCGCCGATTGCACCCGGCCGGAAAAGATCGCCTGGGCGCGCGGCGGTGATGACGGCAGCTTCCGACCCGGTGTGCTGACCATCGCGTGTGAAGGTGCGCGCGCTCTTTTTCTGACCCACGCGCAAGGCGAACTCATCCAGCGCATCAACAGCTTCTTCGGCTTCGCCGCCGTCCAGCAGATCCGCATCGTCCAGAAGCCGGTCTACCAGCAGGTCAAACGCTCTCGCGCACCCCCGCCGCTGAAGGGCGAAGCCGCCCGAAAGCTGGAAGGCATGATGCAGGGCATAGAGGACGACAAACTGCGCCAGGCGATCGCCCGCCTCGGTACGGCGGTATTGGGCAAGCGCGGCAAATAGGTTTCGTGCCAGGAATCTGATCCTGTGCGTCGGCAATCGCTGCGATGTGTACCGATAACGCGAAATCTTGCACCCTTTTGACTGTTCGTCTTTCGCAGGTCACAATTCTTTGAAGAAAGTTGGCGAAGCGTGCCTTGTTCGCGGCTTCTGGCCGTTATATCGCACAAGCAGCTGCCACACTTGTTTATGGGGAACCCATGCGCATCTCTGAAATGCAACTGACGAAACGCCAGCTTCTGGGCGGTGTCGCCGCCGCAACCGCATCCATGGCGGTATACGGTACGGCGCAGGCGCAGGCAGCCCCAGAAATCCCGAAGCCGGATGGCGATGTGGACATGGCCAAGGTCATGACCCCGGGAACGCTGCCGGAAATGGCACTCGGCAAGACCGATGCCCCCGTCAAGATCGTCGAATATATGTCGATGACCTGCCCGCACTGCGCCCACTTCCACAACACCACCTTCGATACCATCAAGCAGAAATACGTCGACACCGGCAAGGTCGAGTTCGTCCTGCGCGAATTCCCCTTCGATCCGCGTGCTGCTGCCGCCTTCATGCTCGCTCGCTGCAACCCGCAGAAGCCTGAAGAGCTCGCAACGCCGGAGCAGTATTTCCCGATGGTCGCCATGCTTTTCAAGCAGCAACAGGTCTGGGCTGCCGCCGATGACGGCCGCGGCGCATTGCTGCAAATGTCGAAGCTTGCCGGATTTACTGAGGATAGCTTCACGAAGTGCTTGACGAACCAGAAACTGCTGGATGAAGTGAACGCCACGCGGGAACGCGGTTCCAAGGACTTCGGCGTCAATGCCACGCCGACGTTCCTCATCAATGGCAAGCGCTACTCTGGAGACATGCCGGTTGACACCTTGTCGGCCCTCATCGACAGCCTCCTCTGATCCGTACCGTTTTGCGAAGGCGGGCGACGGCGAAAGCCGCGCGCCCGCTTTTTCGTCTGATGAGGCGGTGGCATGAAGTTCAACAAGCTTCGCCTTGTCGGCTTCAAATCCTTCGTAGAACCGACCGAATTCATCATCGAGCGTGGCCTGACGGGTGTCGTCGGGCCGAACGGCTGCGGCAAGTCCAATCTCGTCGAGGCCCTGCGTTGGGTCATGGGCGAGAATTCCTACAAGAATATGCGCGCGTCGGGCATGGACGACGTCATCTTCTCCGGCTCGGGAAACCGGCCGGCGCGCAACACAGCGGAAGTCGCGCTTTATCTCGATAATGGTGAGCGCACTGCGCCCGCTGCCTTCAACGACAGCGATGAAATCCAGGTCACCCGCCGCATCGAGCGTGAGCAGGGGTCGATCTACCGCATCAACGGCAAGGAAAGCCGTGCCAAGGATGTGCAGCTTCTCTTCGCCGATGCCTCCACCGGCGCGCGCTCTCCCTCCATGGTCGGGCAAGGGCGTATCGGCGAGTTGATAGCCGCAAAGCCGCAGGCCCGCCGGCAGCTCTTGGAAGAGGCGGCCGGTATCTCCGGTCTGCATTCCCGTCGCCACGAGGCCGAGCTTCGCCTGCGCGCCGCCGAAAGCAATCTGGAGCGGCTGGATGACGTCACCTCGCAGCTCGAAAACCAGATCGAGAGCCTGAAGCGTCAGGCCCGTCAAGCAAACCGCTTCAAAACGCTCTCTGCCGATATCCGCGCCCGGGAGGCGATGCTGCTGCATATCCGCTGGGTGCAGGCGAAGGAGGCCGAAGGCGAAGCCGATAGCGCGCTCAACCAGGCAACCGTCGTCGTCGCCGAAAAGGCACAGAACCAGATGGAAGCGGCGAAGAACCAGGGCATTGCGAGCCTGAAGCTGCCCGAACTGCGCGAGGGTGAGGCGCGGGCGGCCGCAGCGCTCCAACGCCTGCAGATCGCCCGAAGCCAGCTCGAGGAGGATGCCAATCGCATCCTGCGCCGCCGTGACGAGCTTACTCGCCGTCTGGCGCAGCTTTCGGAAGACATCAGGCGCGAGGAACGGCTCGTCGCCGACAATGCCGCCATCCTCGCGAGACTCGATGCCGAAGAGGCCGATATCGCTGACATCCTCGCCGATTCCGGCCGTCATGCCGAAGAGACACGGCAGGCTTTCGAAGAGGCGGCCGTAAAGCTTGCCGACAGCGAACGCGTCTTCACCAGCCTGACGGCAGAACGCGCTGAAGCCGCTGCCGGCCGCAATCAGCTGGAGCGCGCCATCCGTGATCTTGCCGAGCGCAAGCTGCGACTTGAGCGCCAGATGGACGAAGCAAACCGCGAACTTGCCGGCGTCGAGCAGAAGATCGCCACATTGCCGGATCCGGACGAGAGGCGCGCTGTGGTCGAGGCGGGCGAGATTGCCGTCGCCGAAGCTGAGGCCACGATCCAGTCCGTCGAGCAGGCGCTCGCAACTGCGCGCCAGACGGAAGCGCTCTCCCGCGCGCCAGTCGAACAGGCACGCAGCAAGCTCAATGCGCTGGAAACGGAAGCCCGTACTATCCAGCGTATGCTGGCCGGCGCTGCAGCAGGCGAATTTCCGCCGGTTGCCGAGGAGCTGAAGGTCGATCGCGGTTTCGAGACGGCGCTCGGTGCCGCACTCGGAGACGATCTCGAATCCCCGCTCGATCCGAATGCGCCCGCCCACTGGTCGGAAAACGGCGATGGCTCCGATGATTCGGCCCTTCCTGCCGGCGCCGCGCCCCTGCTGAACCACGTCCGCGCCCCCGCTGCGCTGATCCGTCGGCTGCGCCAGATCGGTCTGGTCACCGACGCCGACGCGCAGCGTCTGGTGAAGGAACTCAAGGCCGGCCAGCGCTTGGTGACCAAGGAAGGCGCTGTCTATCGCTGGGATGGCCATATCGCAGGCGCAGATGCGCCGAGTGCCGCGGCCTTGCGCCTTGCCCAGAAGAATCGCCTTGCCGAGCTGGAGGGCGAGGCGGAGCTTGCCCGCGACGTTCTGAGCGAGGCTGAGGAGCGCCTTGCCGCCGCCGCCGATACCATCCGCGAGGAGGAGCGCAAGCTGACGGAGGCCCGCGACATCAACCGCCTGTCTGCCCGTCATCTGGCCGAGGCGCGAGAGGCGCTCGCCGCCGCAGAACGTGCCTCGGGCGATCTGATTCGCCGCCGCGATGTTGTCGCCGAAGCCGTCAGCCAGTTACAGGCGCAGCTCAAGGATGTCGCCGTTCAGGACGAGAACGCCCGCATCGAGCTGGAGGATGCGCCTGACCTGACCGTGCTCGACGAGCGGCTGCGTTTCCAGCAGGCCGAGGTCGCGACGGATCGCGGCGCGCTTGCTGAAGCCCGTGCCCGTCACGAGAGCCTGAACCGGGAGAACGACGCCCGTCAGCGCCGCATCGTCGCCATCGCCCAGGAGCGCGAGACATGGCGTCAGCGGGCGGCCAGCGCCGAGGATCACATCGCAACGCTGCGCGAGCGCGAAGAGGAGGCCCGCGAGGAAGCCGCCGAACTCGAAATGGCGCCGGACGAATTCGATGACAAGCGCCGCGCTTTGCTGACGGAGTTGCAGAAGGCCGAGGAAGCTCGCCGCCATGCCGCCGATCTCTTGGCGCAGGCCGAACTTCTGCAGCGCGATGCCGACCACAAGGCAGCGACCGCGCTCTCCGAACTTGCCGAAAGCCGCGAGCGCCGCGGCCGCGCCGAGGAGCGCCTCGTCTCCGCCCGCGAGAGGCGGCAGGAAAGCGAGCAGCGTATCCGTGAGGCGCTGAACGTGGCCCCGCACGAGGCGCTGCGCCTTGCCGGCCGGCCGGGACTGCAGACCTTGCCCGATCCGCACGAGGTCGAGCGCGAGGTGGAGCGGCTGCGGATAGAGCGCGAGCGACTGGGTGCCGTGAACCTGCGGGCCGACGAGGAGCAGAAAGAACTCACCGAGAAGCTGGAGACACTCATCAAGGAGCGCGACGACGTCATCGATGCCATCCGCAAGCTGCGCGGCGCGATCCAGAGCCTCAACCGCGAGGGTCGCGAACGCCTGATCGCTGCGTTCGATGTCGTCAATGCGCAGTTCCAGCGCCTCTTCACGCACCTTTTCGGCGGCGGCACGGCGGAGCTGCAACTGATCGAATCCGATGATCCGCTGGAAGCCGGCCTCGAAATTCTTGCCCGCCCCCCGGGCAAGAAGCCGCAGACCATGACGCTGCTGTCAGGCGGCGAGCAGGCGCTGACGGCGATGGCGCTGATCTTTGCCGTCTTCCTCACCAATCCTGCCCCGATTTGTGTGCTGGATGAGGTGGACGCGCCGCTCGACGACCACAATGTCGAGCGTTACTGCAATCTGATGGACGAGATGGCGGCTTCCACCGAGACCCGATTCGTCATCATTACCCACAATCCCATCACCATGGCGCGCATGAATCGCCTCTTTGGTGTCACGATGGCTGAGCAGGGTGTTTCCCAGCTTGTCTCGGTCGATTTGCAGACTGCAGAGCGTATCCGCGAGACGGCTTGAGGCGGCATTTTAATTAAAGACCAAAAAAGGTCACCTCCACATGGGCTGCGTACCCCATTTGGGTGATGCTCTTTTGCGCGCATTGCATTAGAAGTTGTTTTAGCGCAACCGCGTCATTGCGGATAAGTAGCAATCGATCGTTGCGCTCAGTGGAATTTGCAATGCTGCCTTCGGATTGGGGTGGGGGACCGAAGGCCTCAAGGCATTAAATGGACCCCCCGTCCGGTTTTCCTGGCCGGACGGAAACAAGGCTTTGCGGGACAGTTGTTGCAGTCCCGCAAAGCTTTTTTTATGCGCCTTTTTGCGCCCCGCCATTTTCAATCGTTTGATTCTGCACCCTGTCAGGGGATTTATTGTGCGGCGCAACATTTCGCCGCATTTGTCGATTTTCATTTCAACACCAAGGGATTAAGCTGGTCGCCGAAATGGTGTTGGGGGAAAGATGACCAAGTGGGTCTATACGTTCGGCAACGGACAGGCTGAGGGCCGGGCGCGAGATAAGGAGGTTCTTGGCGGCAAGGGCGCCAATCTCGCAGAAATGTGCAGCCTTGGTCTCCCGGTTCCTCCTGGCCTGACCATCGTCAGTGAAGCCTGCACCACCTATTACAAGAACGGCCGCAAGATCGATCCTGACCTGAAACAGCAGGTTCTCGCAGGCATTGCCGGCATCGAGGAAATCACCGGCCATCGTTTCGGCTCGGGCAAACGGCCCCTTCTGCTTTCCGTGCGGTCGGGCGCGCGCGTTTCCATGCCGGGCATGATGGATACGGTGCTCAATCTCGGCCTCAACGACGAGACGGTGCAGGCGCTCGGCCACGATGCCGGCGACGCACGCTTCGCCTGGGATAGCTATCGCCGCTTTATCCAGATGTATGCCGACGTCGTCATGGGTCTCGGCAATGACCTCTTCGAGGAAATCCTCGAGGATGAGAAGGGTCGCCTGGGCCACGAGTTCGATACCGAACTCAACGCTTCCGAATGGCAGCATGTCGTTTCGCTCTACAAGGCGCTGATCGAGGAGGAGCTGGATGAGGCTTTCCCGCAGGATCCGGCGGTCCAGCTCTGGGGTGCCGTCGGCGCGGTGTTTTCGAGCTGGATGAGCGCACGCGCCGTCACCTACCGCCAGCTTCACAATATTCCGGAAGCCTGGGGCACGGCGGTCAATATCCAGGCCATGGTCTTCGGTAACCTCGGCAATGCATCGGCCACGGGTGTTGCCTTCACCCGCAATCCCTCGACCGGGCAGAAGCTGCTTTACGGCGAATTCCTCGTCAATGCACAGGGCGAGGACGTCGTCGCCGGCATCCGCACGCCGCAGAGCATCACCGAAGAAGGGCGCATCGCCTCAGGCTCCGAAAAGCCCTCGATGGAAAAGCTGATGCCGGAGGCCTTTGCCGAGTTCGGTCGTATCTGCGACGAACTCGAAGCCCACTACCGCGATATGCAGGACATCGAATTCACCATCGAGCGCGGCAAGCTCTGGATGTTGCAGACACGCTCCGGCAAACGCTCGACACGCGCGGCAATGAAGATTGCCGTCGACATGGTCGACGAGCGCGTGATTACCGAGAAAGAGGCCGTGCTGCGCATCGAGCCGTCGTCACTCGACCAGCTCCTGCATCCGACCATTGATCCGCGCGTCAGCCGCCAGGTGATCGGCACCGGTCTGCCTGCCTCGCCAGGGGCTGCCACCGGCGAGATCGTCTTCACGGCGGAAGAGGCGGTCGAGGCGGAAGCCGAGGGACGCAAGGTTATCCTGCTGCGCGTCGAGACCAGCCCGGAAGACATTCACGGCATGCATGCCGCCGAGGGCATCCTGACGACGCGCGGCGGCATGACCAGCCATGCAGCTGTCGTTGCCCGCGGCATGGGCATTCCTTGCGTCGTGGGCGCCGGCACCATGCGCATCGATGCCCGCAATGAGCGTCTGATCGGCATCGGCGTCACGTTGAAGAAGGGCGACGTCATCACCATCGACGGTTCGGCCGGCCAAGTGCTGAAGGGCGAGGTGCCGATGATCCAGCCGGAACTGTCAGGCGATTTCGGCCGCATCATGGGCTGGGCAGACCGCGCGCGGCGCATGACTGTGCGCACCAATGCCGACACGCCGGCCGATGCGCGCGCCGCCCGCTCCTTCGGCGCCGAGGGCATTGGGCTTTGCCGCACCGAGCACATGTTTTTCGAGGGCGAGCGCATCCATGCCATGCGCGAGATGATCCTTGCCGAAGACGAGAAGGGCAGGCGGGGAGCGCTCGACAAGCTGCTTCCCATGCAACGGAGCGATTTCACCGGCCTGTTCACCGTAATGCACGGCCTGCCGGTAACGATCCGCCTGCTCGATCCGCCGCTGCACGAATTCCTGCCGAAGACGGACGAGGAGATTGCCGAAGTCGCTTATGCCATGGGCATGGAGCCTGTAGCACTTCGCCAGCGCGTCGATGCGCTGCACGAGTTCAATCCCATGCTCGGTCATCGCGGTTGCCGCCTTGCCATCTCCTATCCTGAAATTGTCGAGATGCAGGCTCGCGCCATCTTCGAAGCGGCCGTCGCGGCAGCGCAGGAAACCGGCGCCGCCGTCGTTCCCGAAATCATGGTGCCGCTTGTCGGCCTGCGTTCCGAACTGGATTATGTGAAGGCGAAGATCGATGCCGTGGCGCAAGACGTCATGTTGGAGGCCAAAATGCGCATCGACTATCTGGTTGGCACGATGATCGAACTGCCGCGCGCAGCACTGCGCGCCCATGTCATTGCCGAAGTGGCCGAATTCTTTTCCTTCGGCACCAACGATTTGACGCAGACCACCTTCGGCATTTCACGCGACGATGCTTCGGCTTTCATCCCAACCTACCAGCGCAAGGGCATCATCGAGCATGATCCCTTCATATCCCTGGATTTCGACGGGGTTGGCGAGCTGATTCGTATCGCTGCCGAGCGCGGCCGGCGCACGCGCAACGACATGAAGCTCGGCATCTGCGGCGAGCATGGCGGCGATCCTGCCTCGATCCATTTCTGCGAGACGATCGGCCTCGACTATGTCTCCTGTTCGCCCTTCCGCGTCCCGATCGCCCGGCTCGCAGCAGCGCAGGCGGTCATCTCTGGCGCTCAGTGACGATAGCGATAATAGCGCGGGTAAACGTAGGGACCGTTCAGATTATAGGCCATGTCGGCCATCACCCAATCGCTGTCGTAGCGAGCCTGGGCGCGGCGGTCTAGATCGATGCGCTGCAGGCACGTGGCAAACCCGTCTGTCCCGCGCTTGAAGCCGTAGCCGAAGCAGGTTTGCTCGTCACGTGCCCGCCGCTCCTCGGGCGTCAGCGTCTGACAGGCGGCCAGAGCTGCGGCCAGAACAGCAATAAGCGGCAGGACATATGGGCGCATCGGTCGATTCCTTGGAGCATGAACGTCAGGCCAAGAAAGTCCATCTGCCTGGCGCCGTCAACCTGACTATATCAGGCCGCGCCAGCCGGGTCGCCTATCGGCAGCAGCGCCGGATCCAGCGGCGGGTCCTGCGGGTTCTTGGTGTCGCTCGGATCCTGCGCCGGCGTCAGCGGCGGCTTTTCCCGACTGCGGTCGGGAATGCCCGGCGTCGGTTGCGGGCCAAGTGGCGACTCTGCACCGGGAGTGGGAATGGGGTCTCTATTCGGCATGATTTGCCTCCTTCGTTAGAGAAGGAACGGCAGGAAGCATGCTTGGTTCCACTTTCGCCGCCATGCGTTCCTATGTAAGAGCAAAGACAGCAGCACTGGAAAGAGCACCATGGCGATCCGCGATCGATTCTCGAAGAAACTTACCTGCCCGCAATGCGGCAACAGCGGCTTTGCCGAAGCCTCCGAGATCGACGACGCCAAGCGCAAAACCCCCGACTTCAAGGTGGATCAACTGCCGCGAGGCTTCTTCGTGCAGCGGCCTTCGGTCCATCCGGAAACATTCATGCTGAAATGCGAATGCGGCCGCAAGTTTCCCTTCCGCTCGCTGGCGGAGGCTGCAGCCGGCCGTGACTGACGCCTAGATTCGCTCCAGCACCTCGATGAAGGCATCGGCAAAACGCACCAGATGCTCAGTATCCGCGTCGGGCGCCTGCATGCGGATTTCCGCACCGTTCTGGTCGAGCAGGGCAAGAACCACGCGCATCTTATTGTCCGATGTCGGGATGCGCAGAACCGCGATGCGCCGGCAATCCTCGATGAGGCCCGCCGCCGGCAGGTCGAACAGAAATTCGCCGCGGGTTTCGGTCGCCGCCTTGCGCACCGCCTCGCAGAAGCCGGCTTCGCCGTCAGCATAGCCTTCCAGCGAAAGTTCGAGTTCGAGCAGTTCCAGCGGTAGTAGCGGCTCGGCGCGGTCGATGCCGCCAAGCGAGGAAGCCCGCGGCCTTTCCATCGTCTCGGATGAGATCATCTGTCTCTCCTGTTTCGTGGGAAATACATGAGACCTCGGCAGAATGGCCTTTTTACGGCATATCAGCAACGGCTTATGGAGATCGCGTGCTCTTTGATTTGGCCTTTGAAGTGGATTGCTTCGGCAATGCTCAGACAAGAGTTTCAATTTAGACGAATCTTGCACTAGAAAAGTCGATGGTGGCAGATGCATTCAAAAGCTGCCGCCGACCAACCGGTAAATTTAATGGCCATCCGCTTCGATCGTCCCATTTCCAGCGCCGCCCGCTTCTCGCGGCACTTCGGGGCGTTTGCACTTGTACTGTCCGTGGCGGTGCTGATCGCCCATCGTTTCGGCGGGTTGGCGACACCCTATCTCATCCTGGTGCTGCTCGTTTCCGTTGGCTGCGCGATCCTTGCCACCCTGCTGGCTGCGATCGGCCTGCGCAGCCTCTGGATGACGGGTGCCGAAGGCGGGCTGAATGCGCTGGCTGCACTGATCTACGCCGCCTTTCCGCTGGGCATCGGCGCCTTCGCCGCCGAGCGCTATTTCACCCTGCCGGCGATCTATGACGTGACGACGGATACGGCCGCCGCACCCGACTGGCTGTCGCTGCCGCAGGCCGACCAGATCTGGCTGCCGCGCGATCCGGTGATTACCCCCGGCGACCGCGAGAGGCAGCTTGCCGCCTATCCGGAACTCACCGGCCGCCGTTACGACGGTGCACTCGACCGCGTTCTCGAGGCGGTCAAGAAGGTCGCCAAGCAGAACGGCATCACCATCACCAAAAGCGAAGGCGATACGACGCCCGGCCGTGAACTGGAGGACAGACCCGTTCCCGCTCAGCCGGAAAGCGGTGTGGCCGACTCACCCGACGTCATCCCCGTGCCGACGCCGCGGCCCTATGAGGATAGTGTTGCAAAGCTGATCCGCGGCGCCAATGGCGTGATGCTGCAGGGCACGACCCGCACCCTCATCCTCGGCCTGCGTTTCGACTTCATCATCCGTCTGCGAGAAGAAGCTGAAACCACCTTCGTCGACGTCCGCGTCGCCTCGCGCTACGGCCAGCACGACCTTGGCTTCAGCGCCGAGGTGGCCGAGCAATATCTTGCTGCCCTCGATTCAGAACTATTGGGGATTGCGGGAGGGTGAGGCCCGGTGCTGCGGAGCAGCAGCAATCGATCCAGTGAATCGATTGCAGGGCCGAACGCCCTGAGCCATGCGAGGAGCGGGATACGGTGAGGCATATTAAAACGCCCTTGCCGCAGTCAATTGCGCTGGCACCTGATCCTTGATGAAGCGCCGTGTAAACCATCAGCCTACCCCAAAAACCGCTCCCGCACCTCAGCCGTCGGCACCATGCAACTCTCCCGCCGCCCTGCAATCCTCAACCGGTTCCGCGCAACCACTCCATAAGCCGCATCCGCAATCCGCCGCGGCACGATCCGCAGCACTCCGGCCAGAGCCCACGGCATTGCGAGCCCCTCCAGCATGCGGAGCGTCGCATCTGATTTGTAATAGGCGCGGCCCGTGTCGATGAGCAGGTTAGTCTCGTAGTTCCGCGTCTCCAGCCCGTAATGCCGATAGAGCGCCTCGCCGAGCGGCGTCTGGGCGACGATGAAGCGATAGCGTTTCCCGGTATCCCGCTTCAGCAGGAACTGCACCCAGCCGGAGCAGAAGACGCATTCGCCATCGAAGAGGATAAGCGGCTTATCGTCCGCAAAAGCGGGCACGGACGGGTCGTCGCGATAGCTGTAATCCGCACGCGCCGCCATCGTCAGCCTCCCGCCAGTCGATAATGCGCAAAGAGGGAAGGTGGCCCGTCGGCGCTGACCTCGCCGCGCTCCATAAGGTCCTCGATATGCGCCAGCACCGAAAGTGCCGCAGCACCATGCAGCCGCCTATCGGTATCGCGGTACATCACCTTCACCATCTCTGGAATGATGCTGTCCCCCATTCGGATACGCTCGATGATGGAGCGCTCCCGCAGGCGTCTGTGGGTCTTCAGGCCGCGCAGGAAGGGCGCCGGCGACGTCACTGGCCCGCCATGGCCAGGCAGCAGCAGGCTATCGCCACGGGCGATCAACTTGTCGAGCGAGGCCATATAGTCCGCCATGGAGCCATCGGGGGGTGCAACGATCGTCGTTGCCCAGGCCATCACATGGTCGGCTGAAAACAGGATGCCACGGTCCTCAAGCGCAAACGCCGCATGATTGGCGGTGTGGCCCGGGGTCAGCACGCCCGTCAGCGCCCAGCCATCGCCGCAAATCGTCTCCCCGTCGCGGATGGCAATATCAGGCACGAAATCCATGTCTGAGCTTTCCGCAAAAGGATTGATCTCGCCGTCGCGCAGCGGCCGCGACGGGCGGTGCGGGCCTTCGCCGACCGTCAGCGCTCCCGTCTCCTCTTTCAGCCGCCTTGCGAGCGGCGAGTGGTCCCGATGGGTGTGACTGACGAAGATATGCGTCACCTGCCGGCCGGCAAGCGCTGCCATCAGGGCTTCGAAATGCGCCTCGTCCTCCGGTCCCGGATCGATGACGGCGACAGACGAATCCCCGACAATATAGCTGTTCGTGCCGCGGAAGGTAAAAGGGCTCGGATTATTCGCCGTCAGGCGCTGGATGCCGGTTTTGATCGGAACAGCCCGTCCGTAAGCCGGATCGAAGGAAAGATCGAAGTTCGCGCCGGACATGTCTATTTATATTCGATCTCGATGAAGGACATCGGCTGGTCGCCGGCATTGACGACATTGTGCTCGGTGCCCGCCTCGCGGCGATAGGCAGCGCCCTTGGCGATATCCACCCTGCGGTTTCCCTCGGCATCCTCGATGAGGAACTGGCAGTCGGTCATCGGCACGACGACGTAACCAAGCCCGTGCGTATGAACGCCGGTATCGGCTCCCGGCTCGAAATCCCACTGGGTGATGCGCACGACGGCATCGTCGAGTATGAGCGTCGCGAGCGCTGGCGGACGGGCGCGATATTGGCTCAACGGTAGCTCCATTGGCTGTGTCGATCCCCAAAGTCCTACCATGCCGGGCATGGCCGCRCATACAAATATGACGTCGCAGTAAACTTAGTGATTGTGAGGCAGACAGACCTTTGCTAATCAGGCGACGTTTTGGCGAAGCGACATTCGCTTCAGCTCTGGTGGGGCGTAGCCAAGCGGTAAGGCAGCGGTTTTTGGTACCGCCATCCCCTGGTTCGAATCCAGGCGCCCCAGCCACATCTTCCGGACAATCCGTGAGTCATCTCCTCGAAGCTGCACCCGCGGCAATAGTCTGCACAAGCTCGTCCACCTCCCGTGCAAGGCGCTCGGGCGGCAAGCCGACGAAGCGGCCTTCGAGGCTGATGCTGACAACACCGTGAACGGCACCGAACAGGGTGCGGGCGCGGATGGCCCTGTCTTCCGCAGGCATATCGGGTTGCAGTTCGGCAAGCGGTTCGGCAATCACATTCATCAAAAAGAGATGCTCGTCGAGATGCCATTGCGGCGTCGGGCTGGTTTCGGGCGGAAAGTGGTCGAACAGCGCCTTCCAGAGATTTCGGTTTTCGACCGCGAAACTTAAATATCCCTGCGCCAGCTTACGCAGCCGGTCTGTCGGCGTCGTGTCTCTGGTTTCGGGTAGCGTCAGCCTTGCCTCCAGCGCCTTTAGCGTTGTGGAGTTCACGTGGATGACGAGTTCGGAGAGATCGGCGAAGACCGTATAGAGCCCACCGAGCGCACACCCGGCATCCTGTGTGATGTCGCGCGCCCTGAGATTGGCGAGCCCCTCCTCGGCAATCCGGTTTCGCGCCGCATCGATCAGCCGTGTCTTCAGATCCTCGCGTTTTTCTTCTCTTTTGCCGGCCATTAACCATCTCGCTTCGATTCCATGAACGGTGTTCAAAATTATTCTTGAACACCGTTCATGATTCTGCCATAACTCAACTCGTGAACAACGTTCATAAACCGGAGGAAGGAAATGTTCAAACTGATTTCGACATTGCTGCGGGGCAGGGCCCATGATGCCGAACAGGCCTTTGCTGACCGCAACGCCGTACCTCTTCTCGCTCAGCAGATTCGCGATGCAGCGCAATCGATCCAGTCGGCCCGTCGCAGCGTAGCGATCGCCATTGCCCAGAACGAGCAGGAGCGGATCCAGCATGCAATGATTGTCTCCCGGATCGACGATCTCGAAACCCGCGCTTCCGCGGCGCTCGCCAAGGGCAATGAAGCACTGGCCCGGGAGGCGGCCGAAGCGATCGCCTATCTCGAGGCCGAGCGCGATCAATCCGAAAAGGCCCAGGCTCAGTTTACGACCGCAATCGACAAACTGAAGGGAATTGTCCGCGTCTCGGAAACGCGGCTGCAGGAACTGCAGCGTGGCGAGCGCCTGGCCCGCGCCACCGAAGAGGCGCAGAAGCTTGATGTCACCGTGGCCGGTCCAGGTTTTGCGACGCTTGACGATGCGGAGGAGACCCTTGCGCGCCTTCGCATCCGCCAGAAGCAGAATGAACTGACAGCCTCGGCCATGAAGGAGATGGAGACCTCCACACGTCCCGCTGGGATCATCGAGAAGCTTGCCAATGCCGGATGCGGCGCGCCTTTGCGCTCCTCCGCCGATGATGTGCTCGCCCGTCTGCGCAGCCGCATCAATCCCGCCGCTTAAAGTCAACGCCATCAAACCTGAGGGAATCACGACAATGAACGACAGTTTCCAGAAACATTCCGCCAGCTGGGTCAGCTTCTCCTACATCTCTTTCGGTGCAGCAGCCTTCATGCTGGCCCTCGGCCTCTATATGATGCCGCTCGATCTCTGGGGAAAAGGCTATCTGGCCATGGGCATTCTGATGCTGATGCAGACGACGGTGAACATCACCAAGACACTGCGCGACAATGCCGAATCCGAGAAGCTGATCCGCAAGGTCGAAGACGCTCGCACGGAGAAGCTGCTCGTCAAGTTCAATCGTAACGGTGAAGATTGATCTTCGTTAACTACACTATAGAGTTGTTATCGCGCTCAACTTTTACGCAACAACTCTATGGCCTTGTCTGTGGATCTCACAAGGAGCCAGCCGATGCAACGCAGCCTGATGACTTCGAGGAAATTCGCGCCGTTGTTCTGGACGCAATTCCTGACCGCCTTCAACGACAACTTTCTCAAGAACACCCTGGTGTTCCTGATCCTGTTCCAGATGTCGGCCAATGAAGGTGCCGCGCTCGTCACGCTCGCCGGCGTCATCCTCATCGTGCCGTTTCTGCTGCTTTCGGCCATCGGCGGCGAACTCGCAGACAAGCACGACAAGGCAAGGATCGCCGAACTTCTGAAACGATGCGAGATCGCGGTCGCCGCCCTTGCCGTCGTCGGTCTTGCATTCTCGTCCATCTGGATACTGATGGCGGCGCTGTTTGGCTTTGGCGTCGTCTCTGCGCTTTTCGGACCGATCAAATATGGCATCCTGCCCGACCATCTGGAGCGCCGCGACCTGCCGAAGGCCAACGCCTGGATCGAGGGCGGCACGTTCATTGCCATCCTCGCCGGCACGATTGTTGCTGCATTTGCCTTTTCCGGCGGCGACAATGTCCTTGTCTTCGGCACGATGATGATGGGGCTTTCGGTGATCTGCTGGCTTGCCAGCCGGATGATCCCGGCAACCGGCTCCAAGGCTCCCGATCTCAGGATCGACACCAACGTCATCCGCTCCAGTTACAATCTCGTCATGGAAATCCGCAGCGACAAGCGCCTCTGGCGTTCGGCGCTGATGAACTGCTGGTTCTGGCTGGTTGGCGCCTTCGTCCTGTCCATCCTGCCGACCATGGTCACGGAATTGCTTGGTGGTTCGGAAATCGTCGTGCCGGCCTATCTGACGGTCTTTGCCGTCGCTGTCGCGATCGGTTCGGCAATCGCTGCCTGGATGTCGTCGGGTCGCATCGTTTTGCTGCCGGCGCCGATCGGCACGGCGCTGCTTGCCATCTTCAGCCTCGACCTCGCCTGGAACCTCTGGGGTCTGCAATCGACCAGCCACGCGACGACCATCCTCACCTTCTTCGCCGGTCAGAACACCATCCGCGTCGCAATCGACCTCGCCGGGATGGCGATCTCAGGCGCCTTCATTGCGGTACCGACATTCGCTGCATTGCAGACCTGGGCACATGAGGACCGCCGCGCCCGCGTCATCGGCGCTGCCAATGTCCTGTCGGCCCTCTTCATCACGGTCGGCCTTGGTGCCGTTGCCGTCGTCCAGGCCCTGGGCGCCTCCATTCCGCAGATCCTGATCGGCCTCGGCATCATCAATTTCGTCGTTGCCTGGCTGATGCTGAAGACGTTGCCAACCAATCCTTTCCGCGATTTCGTCTCGATCCTGTTTCGTGCGTTCATGCGGCTGGAAGTAGAAGGCCTCGAAAACATCAAGAAGGCAGGTCGCGCACCGATCATCGCGCTCAATCATGTCAGCTTGCTCGACGGTGCGCTGGCACTCGCCATCACCGAGGAAGAACCGGTCTTTGCGGTCGACTACAAGATCGCCCAGGCGTGGTGGGTCAGACCCTTCCTGAAGATGTGCAAATTCCTGCCGCTCGATCCGACCAAGCCGATGGCGACACGTTCGCTGATCAAGGTGGTGCAGGACGGCAGCCCGATCGGCATCTTTCCCGAGGGACGCCTGACGGTGACCGGCACATTGATGAAGGTCTATGACGGCGCCGCCATGGTTGCGGACAAGACCGGATCGATGGTGGTGCCGGTGCGGATCGACGGCCTGGAGAAGAGCTATCTCTCCTATCTTGATAACGGCAAGATCCGCCGCCGGCTGTTTCCCAAGGTCAAGGTCACCATTCTCGAGCCGGTGAAGCTGGAAGTTCCGCCTGAGCTCAAGGGTCGCAAGCGCCGCACGGCGGCGGGCGCTGCCCTCTATCAGGTCATGTCGAACCTGATGTTCAGGACCGCCGATACGTCCTCGACCGTCCTTGATCGCATCATTGAGGCGAGCCGCGAATACGGCATGAGCAAGCTCGCCGTCGAAGATCCGGTCACCGGCAAGCTCACCTACGGCAAGCTGCTGACGGGTGCCGCGGTGCTCGGCGCCAAGTTCCGCACAATGTTCCCGGAAAACAACCTCGGCGTCATGCTGCCGAATGCCAATGGCGCTGCCGCTACCCTTCTCGGCGTCATGACAGCGGGCAAGGTGCCGGCCATGCTGAATTTTACTGCCGGTGCGGCCAACATCCTTTCCGCCTGCAAGGCCGCAGAGGTGAAGCACGTCCTTACGTCTCGCGCTTTCGTCAAGCAGGCCAAGCTGGGGCCTGTTATCGAGGAGATGGAGAAGCAGGTGAAGATCGTCTGGCTTGACGATCTGCGTGCCGAAATTGGTTCCGTGAGCAAGATCAGAGGCTATCTGCACAAGGCAAGGCCGCTGGTGAAACGCCGGCCGGATGATCCGGCAGTGATTCTCTTCACCTCGGGTTCCGAAGGTACACCGAAGGGCGTGGTCCTGACCCATCGCAACATCCTGTCGAACGCCGCTCAGGCAGCCGCCCGCATCGATTTCCACAGCGGCGACAAGGTGTTCAACATCTTGCCCGTCTTCCATTCCTTCGGGCTGACGGCAGGCACCGTGCTGCCTCTGATCTCGGGCGTGCCGGTCTACTTCTATCCCTCGCCGCTGCACTACCGCATCGTCCCCGAACTGATTTACGTCTCGAACGCCACGATCATCTTTGGCACCGACACCTTCCTCAACGGCTACAGCAGGACAGCGCATCCTTATGACTTCCGCTCTATCCGCTATATTTTCTCCGGCGCGGAGCCGGTGAAGGCCTCGACCCGCGCGACCTATATGGAGAAATTCGGCCTGCGCATTCTGGAAGGTTATGGCGTCACCGAAACCGCACCGGTCATTTCGATCAACACGCCGATGTACAACAAGTCGGGCACAGTCGGCAAAATCCTGCCGGGCATGGAATGGAAGCTCGAGCCGGTACCCGGTATCGATGAGGGTGGCCGGCTCGTCGTTCGCGGCGACAACGTCATGGCGGGTTATCTGCGCGCCGAAAATCCCGGTGTCCTTGAGCCGCTCGTCGACGGCTGGCACGATACCGGCGACATCGTCACCATCGACGAGGATGGTTTCGTCAAGATCCGCGGCCGCGCCAAGCGCTTCGCCAAGATCGGCGGCGAGATGATATCGCTTGCGGCCGTCGAGACGCTTGCCGCAGAACTCTGGCCGGGCGCTCTCTCGGTCGTCTCCTCGATACCGGACGCAAAGAAGGGTGAGCGGCTGGTTCTCCTGACCGATGCGCCGACTGCCACCCGCAGCGAGTTCCTCGCTTTTGCCAAATCAAAGGGCGCCATGGATATGGTGGTGCCGGCCGAGATCATTATCGGCACGGTGCCGGTGCTTGGCTCGGGAAAGGTGGATTTTGTCACGGCGCGCAAAATGGCCGAAAGCACAGCACAGCCGGAGCAGGCGGCATAAGCCTGGCTTCATCCTGCGCAGCCCGGCTCATGCTTTTCAATCGCTGCCTGTCGAACTGCAGCGATGTCCGTTAAAACGAAAACAGGCGGCATGGCCGCCTGTTTTGATGTCCCGGACAAACCGTCCGTTACTTCTGTTCTGGCGCCAGGAATTCGGCACAGTAGGAAGAACCGCTCACACCCGGGATATCATTGACGGTGCGGATGTCACGGATCGTGTAGTCGGAGTTGGTGGTGATTTCGGCTTGGCAGCGCAGATAGAGCGTGCGGGCTGCCGCAATCTGCTTGCCGCGCTTGCCATCGGCGCCTTCGGCATATTTCGCGGGAACGCGCACCGTCTTGTAACCGCCTTTCCAGCTGTAGATCGTCGAAGAGCCTTCGTCGCGATCGCTGAGCGGCGGGCCGTAGGCGGCAAAGAACTTGCCGGCCGACTGGCCGACCCAGCGGGCTTCGATCGGATCGCCGGGAGTGGGTATGGTGGTGCATCCGGCAAGCGCAATTGCAAGCGCGGCGGCCCCGGTCATGGTGCGGAGTTTCATCGTGTCGTCCCTGATATTTAGCCAGTGGCTGCGAAGCCGCCTTTGCGGCGGTTTCGCCTGTCCCGCCAAGCCCTTTAGCGTGTAACCCGGCAAAAGAAAATTGCCACTTGGCCGCTTCTGAAGAATTTGCCGGGGGTGTGGCTTTTTGCTGCACGGCCTGGCGAAAGGCCCTGTCACGAGCCTGTCAAAAATTCCCGCGCCTTTTTGAATTTTGGTGCTTGCGCAACATTATAGGCCGGTCTATAGAGGCGCCGCTGGTCACGGAGTGTAGCGCAGTCTGGTAGCGCACCACGTTCGGGACGTGGGGGTCGAGTGTTCGAATCACTCCACTCCGACCAGCTCTAATCTCTTGTATTCCCGATACAAAATTATCTCCCGAAATTACGGGTTAATTTTTCCGCTACCGTTACTATAAGGTGTCGCCCACCTGCGAGTTTTGGGTTCCGTATATTCGGATAAGCTCACTGCCGTCGGACTGATTTACTTTAGTAATTTGTTGTTAACCATGAATTGCTACCAAAATTCATCTCCTGGATGCATGACGCATTCGATTCCCTTCTATGGCCGCTACCGTCGCCATTTTCCAAGGATCGTTGATGTCATCAATCATCACCAACAATTCTGCCATAGCAGCGCTCCAGACTTTGCGAGGAACCGGCCGTTCCTTGCAGCAGACGCAGGAGCATGTGTCGACGGGTCTCCGAGTTGAAAAGGCTGCGGACAACGCGGCGTATTGGTCGATTTCGACCACGATGAGGTCGGATGCGAAAGCCATATCAGCAGTTGAGGATGCGCTGGGTCTAGCCGCGAATACCGTCGACACCGCATATGTTGGTATGTCCAACGCAATCGACGTGATGAGCGCATTCAAAGCAAAGCTGGTTGCGGCCCATGAATCTGGCGTTGACAAAACAAAGATAAATGAGGAGCTGAGCCAGCTCAAACAGCAGCTGAAATCGATTGCGGCTTCGGCTTCCTTCAACGGCCAAAATTGGCTTTGGATGACTGATCCCACAGACCCGCAACAAAATGGTGTCAAGCAGTTGCCGGGGGCATTTGTCCGTGACGCTTCTGGGAACGTCTCGGTACAACCTATAAGCTTCGACATGACCGCGAGCTTCGATACAGATCAAGTCTACTACTTGATTTCGGACGGCGGCTGCGACGGGATTATAACGAATTCCGGTTTCGCTAACATTCTCGGGTACACCAGAGAATGGGTGGTCTTTAATGGTGACAACCATCAGATACACCCCGAGATGATCCTAACGCCGCAGACGACAAACGAAGAACTGGACGAGATGACAGGTATTACGGAGCTTATGCTTCAGCGAATGGTTGACGTCGGTTCCATGTTCGGCTCGCTCACAAAACGCATCTCCATGCAGACCGAATTCGCATCGACACTCCAAGACTCTATTGCGTCAGGTATCGGCCGTCTCGTGGACGCCGACATGGAAGAGGAATCATCCCGGTTGGCTGCCTTCCAAACCCAGCAGCAGCTCGCGATTCAATCTTTATCGATTGCAAATCGAGCCCCGCAAAACATGCTCTCGCTTATCCAATCGTAAACAGGCCACGCCGAAAATTCGGATTGTCGCTGGCTGCTGCCGTTGCGATCTTATGTATTAATCCTGACATCGAAGCCGCGATGGTACTGGCTGCCAGAACCTCTTTGAAAACACGCTTGCGACAGCAATTGGCAGTGTGGTTTCTGGCTGCATCTCCGCCGATGACGTCGTCGCGCGGTGAGTTGCTGCCGGTGTAGGCAGAACGAAGTTGGGATGATGGTTTCTCCTTCAGCCCGCCGATTTGAAACAGCCAAAATTCAGAATTTTAGATTTTGCTAACGAACAAATAGGCGCTAAGCTGGCTTCCTTCGGAGGAGGAAGCGTCAATGAAGAAGATGAACAATCGACAAGTTCGGATTCCAGGCCCGAAAGATCAGGATATCACCGAGCATTGCCGAAAATTCGGGATAGGCCCGGCCGAGGAGAAGAAGCTGAAGAAGCTCCTGGGTCATAGGGCGCCGCTCCATGAGATTCAGGCGAACGCTTCCAAGCCTCAGCCGAAGTGGCGTTAGAGCGGAACCTTTCTTCACCTCAAGCTATGAACGCGATCGTTGGTGGCCCACTCTGACGCGGGTGCAGGATTTTCCCATTCCCGGATGCTTGAAATAAAAAGCCCCGCCGGTGGCTTTCGGCGGGGTAGATGGGGAAAGCTCTCCGAAAGGTGGCAGGAGAGCTCGGGCATTTCAGCAAGTCTGAAAGAATGAGGCGAGGGCACTTTTGCCGGATTCGGTACAGTTCGCTTAAAAACCCGTAATTTTTAGTGGGAAAACTCGCAATTTCGGCTTGGCACCGTTTTTTGGCGAGGAGAGCACGCCGTCGCAGCGACGTGCCCGCCTTCGATTATATCAGCTGGCCGCCTGCAGCTTGTCCTGCGTCTTCGTATCGAAGTCGCTGGCGTCATGGCGTTCATGGAGTTGGCTGGAGGGCTCGCCGCTGACGCGGTTGACCATCCGGCCGCGCTTGACGGCAGGGCGTTCGCCAATCAGGTCGGCCCAGCGCTTCATGTTCTTGTACTCCTGCACCTGCAGGAATTCGGCGGAATCATTGTACATCCAGCCCTTCACGAGGCCGCCATACCAGGGCCAGATCGCCATGTCGGCGATGGTGAAGTCGTCGCCGGCGATATATTCGCTTTCAGCCAGACGCCGGTCGAGCACGTCGAGCTGGCGCTTGGTTTCCATGGCAAAACGGTTGATCGCATATTCGATCTTCGTCGGCGCATAGGCATAGAAATGGCCGAAGCCGCCGCCGAGATAGGGCGCGCTTCCGACTTGCCAGAACAGCCAGGAGAAGCATTCGGCGCGCTTGGCCGGATCGGTCGGCAGGAAGGCGCCGAATTTTTCTGCGAGATAGGTGAGGATCGCGCCGGATTCGAAGATGCGCACCGGCTTTTCGCCGCTTCGGTCCATCAGCGCCGGGATCTTGGAATTCGGGTTGATCTCGACGAAGCCGCTGCCGAACTGATCGCCATCGCCGATCCTGATCAGCCAGGCATCATATTCCGCGCCGCGATGGCCAAGCGCCAGCAGTTCCTCCAGCATGATCGTCACTTTCACGCCATTCGGCGTTCCAAGCGAATAAAGCTGCAGCGGATGGCGGCCGACCGGCAACTCTTTTTCACGGGTCGGGCCGGCAATCGGGCGATTGATGCTGGCGAATTGGCCGCCGTTTTCCTTGTCCCAGGTCCAGATCTTAGGGGGCGTATAGTCGGACGAACTGGTCATGTGAGCTCCTGACAGAATAACTTCGTGTTTTGCATGAAAGGCCCAATCCTTAACCTCAATTGGGACCCATGAACATATTGGTAGCAATGAAGTTATTGTCATCAGGGCGGCGGCTTTTTAATTGCCGCCGCAGAGCCGCGTTAGAAGCTGAGCTTGCTTTTTTGCTGGCCGTCGGCATCGAAGTTTTCGGGCACCAGCCACGCCTCGTAGCCGGCCTTCAGTTTCGGCCAGTCGCCATCGGTCATCGCAAACCAGGCGGTATCGCGGTTGCGGCCCTTCTGCACCATGTGCTGACGGAAGATGCCTTCGAAGGCGAAGCCGAAGCGTTGTGCCGCGCGCTTGGACGGTTCGTTGAGATTGTTGCACTTCCATTCGAAGCGCCGGTAGCCGAGCGTGTCGAAGACATAAGCGGCGCAGAGATAGAGCGCTTCTGTCGCAACCCGCTTGCGGGCGATCTCTGGTCCCCAGAGAATATTGCCGATCTCGATGACACCGTTGGCTGCATCGATGCGCATCAGTCCCTGCCGGCCCTCGGCGCGTCCCGTCGCCTTGTCGATGACGGCAAAGAACAGCGGATCTTCGCTTGCGACGGACCTTTCCAGCCAGGGCGTGAAGGCTGCCATATCGGCAGGTGCTGCTTCGAAGAGATAGCGGAAGCGATCCTCCGCGCCCGGCTGCTGCGCCGAGCGGAGCAGATCGGCGCCGTGTTTTGTGGCGTCCAGCGGTTCCAGGCGGGTGTAGCGGCCTTCAATCGGGGCGCGGGCGGGGCGGGCAACACCCTTCCAGTCGGCAAGATCTTTTGTCATATCCGTCATTCCATTGAACTTATGCATTGAACTCCGACTGCTCTTGCCTTGCAAATGGACTGGAGTAAAAGTCCAGTTCTGAACTTTCTGGCAGACCAGTTGACGCATGACATCGGCACCCATATGGCTGAGCCTCGATCGAAACGGCGGTGACCTGAGCGGGCAGATCTATCGAAGCCTGCGCGACCGTATCCTGCTCGGCCAGCTTCCGGCTGGCTATAAGCTGCTATCGACCCGTGCCCTTGCGGCTTCGCTCGGTGTTGCACGCTCCACGGCGGTAGAAGCCTATGACCGCCTGAGATCCGAAGGTTATATCGAAGCCTCTACTGGTGCTGCGACACGGGTTGCCGCCCTCGAACGGATGCGGCCGGAACGGCAGAACGACGACCGCGCGCCTTTCGAGGAAGCCAAATCCGACCAGCCTTCCTATCGTGGCCTGTTCCGGCCCGGTGCGCCCGACGTATCGGATTTCCCGCATGCCGCCTGGAGTCGTCATCTCGCTGCGCGCAGCCGCTCGCTGCGCGCTCATCATCTCAGCTATGAGCATGCGACCGGCATCCGCGAACTGCGGGAAGCGATACTTGGACATATTTCGGCAACGCGCGGCGTGGCGGCTGAGCCCGAGCAGGTCTTGATCGTGCCTTCGACTCGCGCGGCGATCGACATGCTGGCGAGAGCGATGCTGAGAAGAAGCGGCCGTAGGAGCGTTTGGATGGAAGATCCCGGTTATCCCGCGGCCCGCGCGCTGCTCGCCGATGCCGGCGCTGAGATAATCCCGGTTTCCTGCGACGAGCAAGGCATAGACGTATCGAAGGCGGAAGGCTCGCAGCCGGCGCTGATCTATGTGACGCCATCCCATCAATATCCGACCGGCGCCACCCTCAGCCTGCCGCGCCGGCTGGCGCTGCTGGAGGYGGCGCGCCGTCACGAGAGCCTTATCGTCGAGGATGATTACGACAGCGATTTTCAATATGGCTCGCGGCCGATTGCCGCCTTGCAGGGCATCGACAGGGCGGAGGTCGTGGCCTATGTCGGAACCTTCTCGAAGGTGCTGGCACCCGGCCTGCGTGTCGCCTATGCCGTCGTGCCGCGCTGGCTGGTATCAGAGGCTTCGGAGGCGCTGCATCGCAGGGGCGTTGCCGTCTCCACCCATATCCAGGCGGCACTTGCCGATTTCATCAACGAGGGCCGTCTGCGCGCCTATTTGAGGCGCATGAACCAGCAATATGCCGAGCGCATGGCCCGGACGATCGGAATGCTGGAGAGCCATTTTGGCGGAAGACTTGTCATTTCGGGCGGCAATGGCGGACTGCAGCTTGCGGCCTGGTTTCGCGATGAGGTGGTGGATGACCGGGCGGTCGTCGCGAAGGTGAATGCATCAGGATATGGTCTGATGCCGATGTCGGGTTTCTTTATCGGCAAATCTGCCCCCGGCATTCTCTTCGGTATCTCGCAAGCGGAAGCGGCTGCCGTTCAAAGACTGGCAGCCGATCTGAAGTTGATGCTTGGGTAGAAACAACTGCGCCCGGACCTGGTCCGGGCGCAGCGCTCACGTGGGTGCCCTTCAAGCGGCGGCGAAGGGCACGGCCACGAAGGTCTTGTTACCGCCGCGTTCGATCAGGAGCAGCACCGACTTGCGACCGGACTTGCCGGCATCGGCGACGGCGGTCTTGACGTCGCGGGCGTCATGTACCGGCTTGTCGTTGACCGAGACGATCACGTCGCCGGGCTGGATGCCGGCAGCAGCGGCCGACTTGTCCGGGTTGACGTTGGCAACGACTGCGCCGGCAACGCTGTGAGGCAGATTGAGCTGCTGGCGAACATCAGGCGTCAGGTCGGCAAGGCCGATGCCGAGGCTCGGCTGGCCAGCGGCCTGGCCCTGGTCGTCGCTGCTTTCGGCAGCAGCCTGCTTCTGCGTGTCTTCATTGCCGCCGACGGTGACGTTGAGATCGACCGTCTTGCCGTCACGCCAGACGGTCAAGGTTTCCTTCGCACCTGGCGACAGGTCGGCAACGAGGCGCGACAGGTCCTTTGGCGTCTTGACGCTTTCGCTGCCGACGGCCGTCACGATGTCGCCGGTCTTCACGCCGGCATGTGCGGCAGGCGCTTCGTTGGAAACAGTAGCAACCAGCGCGCCTTCAGCCTTGGAGAGGCCGACGGCATCGGCGACATCCTGGGTGACCGGCTGGATCTGTACGCCGAGATAGCCGTGATCGATCGAACCGTCCTTCTGCAGCTTGGCAACGATCGCCTTTGCTTCAGATGAAGGAATGGCGAAGCCGACGCCGACGCTGCCGCCGTTCGGGGAGTAGATAGCAGTATTGATGCCGACGACATTGCCGTCACGATCGACCAGCGGGCCGCCGGAATTGCCGTGGTTGATCGGCGCGTCGATCTGGATGAAGTCGTCATAGGGGCCGCTATGCAAGTCGCGGCCGCGGGCCGAGACGATGCCGGCCGTCACCGTCGTGCCAATGCCAAACGGATTGCCAATGGCAAGGATCTGGTCGCCGAGCTTCAGCTTGTCGGAATCGCCCCAGGCGATGGTCGCAAGCGGATGTGGAGCCTGAACCTTCAGAACGGCGAGGTCGGACTTGGCGTCGGCGCCAAGCAGCTTGGCCGGCAGTTCGGTGCCGTCGTCGAGTGTGACCTTGATGTCGATGGCGTTGTCGATGACGTGGTTGTTGGTGACGATCACGCCGTCGGGGCTGATGACGAAACCGGAGCCGAGCGCCATGGCATGCTGCGATTGCTGCTGCTGCTGTGGAGCCTGGTGCGGCAGGGGAATACCCTGCTGTTCGAAGAACTGGCGGAACTGCTCGTCCATCGGTGAACTGTCGGTGCTGGCGTTAGTTGCCTTCATCGTGGTGGTAATGGTCACCACGGCTGGCTTGTCGGCATCGACGATGGAAGCAAACGAGCCGTTGGAGGCAAGAATGCCGCCGGTCTCAGCCGGCGCGGCAAGAGCTGCCGAGGAAGAGGAGATGGCGAAGGGCAGGGAGGCCGCGCCGAGAACGATGGCCGCTCCGACAAGTGCTGCGGCCCGATGCTTGCGAAGAATGTTTGACATGCTGGATTCCCTTGCGAGAGCGTTGGCATTGAATGGCGTCTTGGTTCCATGCCATGGACCTTGGCGTCAGTGAGTATTGCTGCCAGCTTTTACCGTTTATTACTTATATTTCGTCTGGATGATACGACGAATACTACATTCGGGAAGAACTGGCGCTTGATACCTATATGACCCGTTCTCTGGGATTTACAAATTAAACATTGATCATGTTTGTATTACAGGATCGTAAGACATTACTGTAATTTAATCTTGACCGACCAAGTATCGCCGCAATTCTCCCGGCTCCCGCAGTTGCCCGCGCCGCGTGGTACCAGAATAGTAAAATATATCCCACTTTCGTGTGATCCGCCGGCCTGCCGCTGCGTAATGACCTGAACCATTCACGACGTTTGTTCATGTTTTTTCGTGCTTCGGTTGAGCTGGAACATTGAAATGTTAGTAGACTCTAAATTAATTTTTCTTCAGAAAGAGAAAACCGCGAATTGGCACGGAGCGAGGCTCGCAGCGGCATGCGGGAAGCGATGAGGGATTCAGTGAAGCCGGGGCGGGAAAAGAAGCGCGGTTCCCATGTGAAGTTGAGTGATGTTGCAAAGAGGGTAGGGGTCAGCCCGATCACTATCTCGCGCGCGCTTCGCAACCCTGAAATCGTCTCGGAAGAGCTGCGCGAGGTCATCCTGCGCACCGTCGACCAGATGGGCTACATCCCCAATCTTGCTGCCCGCGCGCTTGCCGGCCGCCACAGCGGTATCGTCGGTGTCATCACTCCGTCGCTTCATCATCCCTGCTTCACCGGTGTGATGATGGGCATCGAGGAGCGGTTGCGGGCTACGGATCTGCGGGTGCAATATGCCAATACGCTCAACGACGTCGATCAGGAGATCAGCCAGTTCAAATCCTTCCTGGCGCAGAAGCCGGCCGGGATCATCCTCGTCAACGCGGAACATTACGACGGCCTTGCGATGCTGATGGACGCGGCTGCCTTTCCGGTCGCCCATGTTGCCGATCTCAGCCAGCCGCCGGAAACGCTGCTAGTCGGCATGTCGCATCATGTTGCGACGGCCGCCGCCACCCGTTTCCTTCTGTCGAAAGGATACAAGCGGATTGGTTTCATTGGCGGGCTCAGCGATATCCGCTCGCGCCGCAGTCGTGCGGGATATGACGAGGCCATGCGCCAGGCCGGTCTCGACAATCCGTCGCTGACCCACGGCGAAGACGGTTCCACCAGCATCGGTCTCGGACGGCGCCTGTTCAGCGAGCTGCTGGAGAGGGTGCCGGATCTCGATGCCATCCTCACGCAGAACGACGATCTGGCCCTGGGGGCCCTGATCGAATGCAACGAACGCGGCATCAACGTGCCAGAGGATTTTGGCATCTGCGGCTTCAACGATCTGGAATTTGCGCAGTTCACCTCGCCGTCTCTGACGACGGTGCATGTTCCGCGTTACGACCTTGGCCGCCGCGTCGCCGACATGCTGCTGCGCGCCATTCGCGAAGAGCGGCCGGAAGAGCAAAGGGTCGATCTCGGTTTTTCGATCATCGAGCGCGGCTCGACGCGGCCGGAACCGAAGCAGTGAAACGGAAATGAAAAAGGGGCCAATCGGCCCCTTTCTTTAGATATCGCTTGCCGCGCTCGACCAGAGCTCGGCCGCTTCCGACGCCGTCATGCGGCGCACTTCCGCTTCGTGACGACGGTTGGCGAAAAGCTCGCTCGCCATGATCTGCTCGGCGAGATCGGCCGGAAGCGAGAGGATGACGCGGGCATCACTACCATACAGGCCACTGACATCGGTGCGTTTGCCGGTCACCATGCCGCCGGCGATGGTGTTGTTGGTCTCCGGGTCGATCAGGATGAAAGAGCCGGTGGCACGGTTCTGCTCATAGGGATCGAAGATCGCCGCTTCGTCGAAAACGAGCCGCACTTTGCCGATTGCATTCATGTAGAGCCGCTGGGCGGAATTCCAGGCGCCGGTCTTCAGCTCGAGCTGGCTGACGGGTTCGACCTGAACGCGCTGGCGGCGCGAACCGCTCTTCAGCCAGTAGCGCTTGCCGGCCTCGATACCCTCAGGCTGCAGGGCGACGACCTGCGCATCGAAGGTCAGGCCTGTTTGCGGTTGGCTGTCAATCGAAACGATCATGTCGCCGCGCGCCACGTCCACCTGACGGTCGAGCACGAGCGTGATCGCGTCACCGGCGACAGCCGCATTGCGCACCAGGTCGAAGGTGACGATCTTGGTGACATTGGCGACCATGCCCGAGGGCAGGATCATGACGCTGTCGCCCGGCTTCACAGAGCCGCCGGCAACCGTGCCCTGATAGCCGCGGAAGCTTTCGCCGGGGCGGGAGACGCGCTGCACGGAAAAGCGGAAGCCTGTCGTCTGGCCGGAGCGGACGGTTGCATGCTCCAGCGTCTCGACCAGCGTCGGACCATTATACCAGGGCATCGCGGCCTGGCCGGAATAGACGACGTTTTCGCCCTTCAGCGCCGACATCGGAATTGCGGTGATCTGCTTGACGCCGAGTGACAGGGCAAATTCCTTAAACTCGTGAGTGATCTTGTCGAAGCCGGCACGGTCGTAATTCGTCAGGTCGATCTTGTTGACGGCAAGCACGAACTGCTTGATGCCGAGCAGCGAGGCGATCGTCGCGTGACGGCGCGTCTGTTCGAGAATGCCGGCGCGGGCATCGACCAGCAATATGGCGAGATCGGCAGTGGATGCCCCGGTCGCCATGTTGCGGGTGTACTGCTCGTGACCGGGCGTGTCGGCGACGATGAAGGAGCGCTTGTCGGTCGAGAAATAGCGATAGGCGACATCGATGGTGATGCCCTGTTCGCGCTCGGCCTGCAGGCCATCGAGCAGCAGTGCGAAATCGGGCAGGCCGAGATCGTTCTGCTTGCCGGTGGAATCGCGACGAAGCGTTGCCGCCTGATCTTCCTTCACTGCCTTGGTATCCCAGAGCAGGCGCCCGATCAGGGTGGACTTGCCGTCATCGACACTGCCGCAGGTGATGAGGCGCAAAGGGCGCGAGTCGCGCAGGGCCTTGAGCGGCTCGGCAGCGGGCACGGCGACGACGTTTGCGGGAACTGCTGCAGTCATCTCAGAAATATCCTTCACGCTTCTTCTTTTCCATGGAACCGGACTGGTCACGGTCGATGGCGCGGCCCTGACGCTCGGAAACCGTGGCGATTTCCAGCTCCGCGATGATCTCTTCAAGGCTGGTGGCGGTCGATCGGATCGCACCCGTCAGCGGGAAACAGCCGAGCGTGCGGAAGCGGATGGAATCTTCCTGCTTCGTTTCGCCGGGCAGCAATTCGAGCCGCGGATCGGAAGCTGAGATCATCATCCCGTCACGCTCGACATAGGGGCGCTTGGCCGCGAAATAGAGCGGCACGATCGGGATGTCCTCAGCCTGGATGTAGCGCCAGATATCGACCTCGGTCCAATTGGACAGCGGAAAGACACGTACGCTTTCGCCCTTGCGGATCTGGCCATTATAGACGTTCCAGAGTTCCGGGCGCTGGTTACGCGGATCCCAGCGATGGTCGGGCGTGCGGAAGGAGTAGATGCGCTCCTTGGCGCGGGAGGCTTCCTCGTCACGCCGTGCGCCGCCGAAGGCCGCGTCGTACTGTCCGGCATCCAGCGCATTGCGCAGCGCTTCCGTCTTCATGATGTCGGTATAGCGCGCAGAGCCATAGGTGAACGGCGTGATGTTTTCAGCCGCACCACGCGGATTGATGTGCTCGATCAGGTCGAGATCGTACTTTTTGATGATCTCGTCGCGGAAGGTGATCATCTCCGCAAACTTCCAGCCCGTGTTGACGTGCAGCAGCGGGAAGGGCACGCGGCCGGGATAGAAGGCCTTGCGGGCAAGATGCAGCAGCACGGAGGAATCCTTGCCGATCGAATAGAGCATCACCGGACGCTCGAATTCGGCTGCAACTTCGCGGAAGATATGGATCGCTTCGTTTTCCAGCGCCTTCAGATGCGGGTCGAGCGGCGGCTTGGCGCTCTGCGGATTGGTCAGTTCCGTATCCTGACGGTTATCGGACATTTCGTACTCCAGACTCTTTATTGCTGCGCGACGGACGAAGCCGCCTCTTCGGCGACATGCAGACCGCATTCGCGCTTCTCATCCTGTTCCCACCACCAGCGGCCGGCGCGCTCCGGCTCGCCGGGCTTGATGGCACGGGTGCAGGGTTCGCAGCCGATCGAGGGATAACCGCGCGCATGCATCGGGTTTACCGGCACGCTGTTGTCGGCGACGAAGGCATTGATCTTGTCGATGTCCCAGTCGGCGAGCGGGTTGACCTTCAGGAGGTGACGCTCGGCGTCATATTCGGCAAAGGGCGTCTCGGCGCGGTTGGCCGACTGTCCGCGGCGCAGGCCGGTGATCCAGATCGTTGCGCCTGCCAGCGCCCGCGCAAGCGGCTTCAGCTTGCGCACGCCACAACAGGCATGCCTAGCTTCGACACTCTCGTAGAAACCGTTCATGCCGTATTTTGCTGCGTAGGCGTCGATATCCGCCTGCTCCGGTTCGTACTTGACGATATGGATGTCGTACTGGCTTTCGGTCTCGTCGATCAGCTTGAGCGTTTCGGCGAAAAGCCGGCCCGTTTGCAGCGTCACGACATCGATCGGCAGGCGATGCGTACCGATCTCGGCAGTGATGACCTGGTCCTCGATGCCGAGGGAAGTGGTGAAGACCACCCGCCCGCCAAGGCCGGCCACGAACGAAAGCCGACCTGCGAGGTCGAGGCCCGCGAGCTTGTCAGCCAAACCCTCGGCTTCTTCGATCGGATTGATAACAGTCATGGGGGATCCTGTCCTTGATGTTGGCCGGAGTATCGCAGCTGATCAATGGAACGGATAGAAAAAGGGATTTCGAAAGGACTGCTTGGCGGAGCAAATATCTCTCCCATCCTGCCGCAATGCAGAAAAGCAGCCGCCGGCGCCAAAAAGGCACCCCGGACTTAATGTCTATAGAAATAGTAGTGTTACACGACGCCTGTCAATCGGAAATCTGAATTGATGGCGGGAAAGATGAAAATTGCCTTCTTTTGACATAGATTACCAGCTGTTGGCCGAGGGTGAAAAACAGAGCCAAAATACTTGTCTCTCAAGGCTTTTTCCGGCGCGTTCAAATTCCGTTCATGCTGGCTGTGCAATAGAGGCGAATAGCTTTCGTGCGATGCCGGGATTCGGCACCGCTTTGTGTGTGTTCGACGGTCCGAGATGATTACGCAAAAAGCGAAATACGCGCTGCGGGCGCTGACGGTTCTGGCGGAAGCCGAGGCCGACGAACCCGTGATGATTTCCGATATTGCCGTGCAGCAGAAGATCCCGAAGAAGTTTCTGGAGCAGATTCTGCTCGATCTCAAACATCACGGCGTCGTCGTCAGCCGCCGCGGCAAGCAGGGTGGCTACCTGTTGCTGAAACCGGCCCACAGCATCACCTTCGGCGAGATCCTGCGGATCATCGATGGCCCGATCGCGCCGCTACCCTGTCTGTCGATCACCGCCTACCGCAAGTGCGATGATTGCGACGGTGAGCAGACCTGCCAAATTCGTCACGTCTTCGCCAAGGTAGCGGATGCCACCCGCAAAGTGCTGTTCTCCACGACCATCGCCGATGCCGTCGGCACCAAGCATGGGGCGGAAGTTACCCGGCTGCTTGCCTGATCCCCTCTCACCGGCCTTCAAGATTCGGTGAGTGACCTTTCCATCTGCCGTCCATGCTCCACCTGCCTGCCCATTCGGGTAGGGAGAAACATCATGTTTGCACTTTCAGGCAAGCGAGCGCTGGCGGCTGCCATGCTCTCGGCCGCATTCGCAACGGGTGCCGCGGCGCATCACGGCTGGTCATGGGCGGAAGCCGACCAGATCGAGCTTCGCGGTATCATCCAGCAGATATCCATGGGCGGGCCGCATCCGACGCTCGATGTCGCAACCGTTGATGACGGTGTGTGGCGCGTCGAGCTCGGCAATCCGCGCCAGACGGAGCGCTCAGGCTTCGTGGAGGGCGTCGCAAAGCCCGGCGATCAGGTCATAGCACTCGGAAACCGGTCGCAGGACCGCAATGAGAAGCGGCTGAAGGCCGTGCGCATCACCATTGGTGAAAAGCGCTACGACATTTATCCGGAACGCATCCAGATGAACTGACGCCTCGTCATGGAGCTTCTCGAATGGCTGGCTGCCACCACGCTCGCGGTCGAGCTCAGGCGCTCCGCGACGCTCTACATGTTCGTCAACGCCGCCCATATCCTGGCGATCGGCCTTCTGGTCGGCGCCATCCTGCCGCTTGATCTCAGGCTTGCAGGTTTGTTCGGCAAGGTGCCGGTGGAGGTCGTCGCGCCATTCCTGTCCCGTTCGGCCGGCATCGGTCTCGTCCTGGCTTTGCTCACCGGCTTTTGCCTCTTCAGTGTCCGCCCGACCGAATATGCCGTAAATCCTGCCTTCCTCGCCAAGCTTGGGCTGATCGCTTTCGGCATCTTCAATGCGCTCCTGGTTCATGCTGGGACGGGCTGGCGAGCGGCGATGACGATCGGCATCGTCCGTCCCGCCATGCGGTTCTCCGCGGCTCTTTCGGCGATGATATGGATCGCTGCCGTCGTTGCCGGCAGGTGGATCGGTTTTCTCTGACGTGGCCGTCCGCATGATGTCGCTCAGCTACGCCGTCGGCCGGCAGCCCCTGCCGGAACGGCGCCGACGAGCATCCGCCGTTTCTTGTGACCAGGCAGATCGACAAATGGCCTCAACCATTCCGTCAGGCAGCATCCCAATCCATGGCCCGTCCTCCTTAAAGGACATGCCTTCCCGCCTGATGTTTGATCACCCTCGATCCGCCAAAGTAGCGCTAGTCTCAGTTAGGCACGCATGACTGAGTCGCCAAACAGTGCAAGACGCGGGACTCGGTGTCCATTCGCACACTGACGATCGTCGGTCTAAAGTTGCGTCGGTCCCTGCGCATGGCAGCTGGCGAAAAACTGAGAGCTGCGAGCCAGTCATATTGTAACCTGCAAGCGTTTAATTCAATTTTTATCGTTTCCGCGCAAGCTCATAATGTCTTTGAACGCAACGGGTTGCGGGTAGGCAATTCGGTTGCTGCAGGAAGCATTTGTTGAGCTTCGACGAAGCATAATTTAGGCCGTGATTGCTGTCTTTGGGGGTAATTAAAGTGAAAATTTCGATCAAGCACACTTTGGTTCTAGCCTTTGTGGGATTAAGTCTTGCAGTCATTGGCCTTGTCGGCAGCATGCTGCAGCAGGAAGTTCGCGTCTATCAGAATTCCACACGGCTTTCGGAGCTCGCTCAGCTCGACGCGAGGCTGTTCGATGCACTGCTCGGATTGCGCGGCGAGCGCGGCGCTATTTCGTCGGCCATCAAAATCGAGCCCTCTGAAACGCAATCCAGCCTGGTCAACCTCGAAGCGGGGCGAAAGAGTGTCGATCCCGCGTTTGCAGCGATCAAAGACTTGAATGACGACAGCGATTCGACCGCGCTGCGGACCTCGCTTTCCCCTGTCCTTCAGGGGTACAGTCAATGGATGTCCTTCCGTCAGCAGATCGACGCGGCTCTGAAAATGCCGGTCGCTAATCGTGACCCCGCCTTGGCCGCACAGGTTCTGCCATTGGCGGATAAGATGCTGGGCGACCTCGAAAAGGCCGCCAACGACGTCGAGGCTGCCATCAATACGCGCGAGCCCGGAATGATGATGTTCACGCAGCTTCGCTCGCTTGCATGGTCGGCCCGCACCAATGCCGGATCGGCAAACTCGACATTTGTGGGTGCAATTATCGCCAAAGAAGCTTTGCCCGCAGGCAAGCTTGCGGAAATCGCTCTCCTGGATGCGAAGGTCAATTTTGCATGGAGTGTCATCACGCAGATAGTCCGCAGCCCGGCAACGCCTGCGCGGCTCGTGAAATTGTACGACACCGCGCAGACGACCTACTTTGCCGGACCCTTTGCGGATCAGCGGGTAGCAGCGATCAAATCTTTCCAGGCCGGTCAGCCGATGAACATCGCTGTCGACGAATGGCGCAAACCTGCAGGCCCCGCGCAGGCTTCGCTCGCTGACATCGCAGCAGCGGCGCTGACGGAGATGACGAACGCAACGTCTGAAAATGTTTCCGCCGCAACGCAGTCGATCATTATTTATAGTGTCGCCACACTCCTTACATTTGCTCTGTCGATCGCCGGAATCACGATGGTAGTTTTCCGTGTCGCCAATCCGATCAGCATACTGACGGCGGTCATGCGCAAGCTGGCAAGCGGGGACCTTTCGGTTGTCGTCTCCGGCGCCAACAGAACGGACGAGATCGGCGAGATGGCTCGCGCGGTCGAAGTGTTCAAGCAGGCTGCGCTTCACAACAAGAACCTGGAAGCAGAAGCGGAGCGTTCGCGCCAGGCGTCCGAGATCGAGCGTATCGCCATCCAGCAAAAGGTGGAACGCGAGGCGGAAGAGCGTTTGACGCAGGCGACATCGGGACTTGCCGACGGTCTCAAGCGTCTCGCCTCCGGCGATATGTTGTGCGAGATCGACGAGGTCTTCAGCGAACAATTCGAGACGCTTCGCCACGACTTCAACGATTCCGTGCGCCAGTTGCGTACTACGCTTGAAAGTGTGAGCCATACTGCGCGCAGCGTTCGCAGCGGCAGCGGCGAAATTTCGACCGCCTCGGACCAGCTTTCCAAGCGCACCGAACAGCAGGCTGCGTCGTTGGAAGAAACGGCCGCCGCGCTGGAGCAAGTCACGACCAACGTCAAGCAGACATCGGAACGCGCCAGCGAAGCACGCGAGATGGTCCGTCATGCGAGCGCTCGTGCGGAAACCTCCAGGGAAGTGGTATCGAACGCTGTCGATGCCATGCAGAAGATCGAAACCGCATCCAGCCAGATCAGCAACATCATCGGTGTCATTGATGAGATCGCGTTCCAGACCAACCTTCTTGCGCTGAACGCCGGTGTCGAGGCAGCCCGGGCGGGCGAAGCCGGTAAGGGCTTTGCGGTTGTGGCTCAGGAGGTTCGCGAGCTTGCCCAGCGTTCGGCCCAGGCGGCCAAGGAAATCAAGACGCTGATCGGCAACTCCGAGGCTGCGGTCAATCAGGGTGTTACTCTGGTCAACAATACCGGCGACGGTTTGAAGGAAATCGCGCAACTGGTTGTGGCGATAAACCAGCATATGGAAGCGATCGCAGTTGCCGCCAAGGAACAGGCATCCGGTCTTTCCGAAATCAATACATCCGTGAACCATATGGATCAGGTCACGCAGCAGAACGCCGCGATGGTCGAAGAGATGAACGCCGCGGGAGCAGGCCTCGCGGAAGAAAGCGGTCGTCTTTCCGAACTGCTGGCCCAGTTCCAGATGCGAACGCAGAGAGAGCAAGGCCGAAATGTATCTCGCGCAGCCTGATGATTTCAGGTCGAATCGACCTGAAATCTGAACCCGTCTCTCAATCAAAAAGATAAGAGCGGGATGCCGAAAACCGCGCGCACTTTCTGGCATCCCGCTCTAGTTTTTTATGCCCTTCGGCAGAGGGGCGTCGAACATGGCACGGCGATCCGCCATGTTGCATCGCAGTTGCAACGCATGGGGCGCCATGAAAACCGCATCGCTTCCGTCTCCCGCGCGGATCCTGAATTGCGCGCCGCTGCCGAAAGCGTTCTGAAAGACGGCGCGGGTTTGTCGTCTCTGATCGACGATTCAGTGCGCCGTCAGATCGATTATGGAAAGATCCAGGCCGAATTCATTGCAAGAGGGCTGCCCGGCTTGGCGGAGGCGGAACGAACCGGTATCCATCACACGACAGCGACCGTCATCGTGCTCGCCGTCCGTCACCACCGCGAAGAAGACTACCACTGATCACCGGTCGCTTACCGCCGCGCGCGGATTGATCCACGGTTCCTGATTGGAGCGCGCCAGCCGCTGTCTGCCGAGAATATGGTCCGCGGCCTTCTCGCCGGTCATGATCGACGGTCCGTTGAGATTGCCATAGGTGACATGCGGGAAGATCGAGCTGTCTGCGACCCGCAAGCCTTCGACGCCGATCACCCTTGTATCGGGATCGACAACCGCCATCGGGTCGTCCTTCGCACCCATGCGGCAGGTGCCGCAGGGGTGATAGGCGCTTTCCAGATGCTCGCGCAGGAAGGCGTCGATTTCGTCGTCCGTCTGGACCTTCTCCCCCGGCTGGATTTCCGGGCCGCGATAATGATCGAAAGCCTTCTGGCTGAAGATCTCGCGGGTGAGGCGCACGCAGTGGCGGAATTTTTCCCAGTCTTCGGCATGGCTCATATAGTTGAAGCGCAGCACCGGATCGGCCTTCGGATCGGCAGAGCGGAGCGTTACGCTGCCCCGCGATTTCGAGAGATTATAGCCGACATGCACCTGAAAACCGTGCGTATTGGCCGCCGCCTTGCCGTCATAGCTGATGGCGACCGGCAGGAAGTGGTACTGGATATCAGGCTGCGTCAGACCCGGCGCAGAACGCAGGAAGGCGCAGGCTTCGAACTGGTTGGAAGCACCGAGCCCGCCCTTGGAAAGCAGCCATTGCGCGCCGGCGACACCCTGCCAAAACCATGGCAGCCAGGAATAGAGCGACACCGGCTTGGTCGAAATCTGCTGGAAATAGAATTCCATATGGTCCTGCAGATTGGCGCCGACGCCCGGCCGGTCGACCTTTACTTCGATGCCCATGTCCTGCAGATGCCCGCCGGGGCCGATGCCGGAGAGCATCAAAAGCTTCGGAGAGTTGAAGGAGGAGGCCGAGACGATCACCTCGCGATTAGCCTTGATGATCTCGGTTGCGCCGCCACGTTCGATTTCCACGCCCGTCGCGCGGCCGTTCTCGATGATGATCCTGCGCGCAAACCCCTTAACGAGCTCAACGTTCGGCCGCTTCAGCGCCGGCTTTAGATAGGCGCTTGCCGCCGACCAGCGCCGGCCGCGATGGATGGTCTGTTCCATCAGCCCGAAGCCTTCCTGCTTCGAGCCGTTATAGTCCTCGGTCGTCTCGAAGCCCGCTTGTTTTCCGGCATCGATGAAGGCGTGAAACAGCGGATTCTTCAGAACGCCGCGCTGCACATGCAGCGGCCCGTCCGTGCCGCGCCAACCTTCCTCGCCGCCGTGCGAATGCTCCATGCGCTTGAAATAGGGCAGCACATCCGCATAGGCCCAGCCGTTGGCGCCGAGCTCTTCCCACCGGTTGTAGTCTTCTGCATGGCCGCGCACATAGACCATGCCGTTGATGGAGGAGGAGCCGCCGATCACCTTGCCGCGCGGGGCTGTAATGCGCCGGTTGTTGAGGTTCGGCTCGGGCTCGGAAAGATAACCCCAGTTATAGCGCTTCATGCTCATCGGCCAGGCAAGGGCCGCCGGCATCTGGATGAACGGCCCGAAATCCGAGCCACCCGCCTCGATGACGATGACCGTGTTTTTGCCGTCTTCCGAAAGCCGGTAGGCCAGCGCCGAACCTGCCGAGCCGGAGCCGACGATGACGAAATCTGCCTGTTGCATGCTGTTCCCTTTGGATTGTCGTGTGCAACGGATGGATTTCCCCTCCCCAACCCCTCCCCACAAGGGGGAGGGGCTTAACTTGCCGCTCTGTCTTGCTACCCATCACCACCACAACGGATGAGGTCGAACGCGACGATGCGGCCCGTTAGTCCCTCCCCCTTGTGGGGAGGGGTTGGGGAGGGGACTTTTAGTCAGTACGGCGAGGCAACCGGCCCCATGCCGACATAAACCGTCTTCAGCTCGCTATAGTGCTCAAGCGCTGCCAGCGAATTCTCCCGTCCGAAGCCCGATTGCTTCGATCCCCCGAAGGGGATTTCCACCGGGCAGAGATTGTAGGTATTGATCCAGAGCGTGCCGGCCTCCAGCTGGTCGACGACGCGGTGAGCGCGTGTCAGGTCGGCGGTGAAGACGCCGCCGGAGAGGCCGAACTCCGTCCTATTGGCGCGCTTGATCACCTCGGCTTCATCGTCGAAATCGAGCACACACATGACCGGGCCGAAGATCTCTTCGCGCGCGATCGTCATGCCGTCATTGACATCGGCAAAGACGGTCGGCTGCACATAATAGCCTTCGCCCGTCACATGGTTCGGAATACCGCCGCCGGTCACCAGTGTCGCACCCTCGGCCTTGCCCTTCTCGATATAGGCGAGCACCTTCTCGCGTTGCGCCCAGGAGACCATCGGGCCAAGCTGCGTGGCTTCATCCATCGGGTCGCCGATGAGGATCGCTTCGGTCCGCGTCTTCAGCCGTTTCAGGAATTCACCCTTGATCTTCTTTTGCACGAACACGCGCGTGCCGTTGGAGCAGACCTGGCCCGTCGAATAGAAATTGCCGAGCATCGCACCGCCGACGGCGCTGTCGAGGTCGGCGTCATCGAAGACGATCAGCGGCGACTTGCCGCCAAGCTCCATCGTCACGTGCTTGAGCTGGCCTGCGGCCGCGGCAGCCACCTTGCGCCCGGTCGGAACCGAGCCGGTCAGCGAAACCTTGGCGACATCAGGGTGGTTGACGAGCAGCGGCCCCGTGTCCCGGTCGCCCTGGATGACGTTGTAAAGGCCCTTCGGCAGGCCGGCCTCGTGCAGGATCTCGGCAATCTTCAACGCGCCGAGCGGCGTGGTTTCCGAGGGCTTGAAGACCATGGCATTGCCGGCAACCAGCGCCGGTGCACCCTTCCAGCAGGCGATCTGTTGCGGATAATTCCAGGCGCCGATGCCGACGCAGACGCCGAGCGGCACGCGCTTCGTATAGGCGAAGTCCTGGCCGAGCGGGATGTGCGAGCCATTCAGCCCCGCCGGTGCTACGCCGCCAAAGAATTCGAAGGCGTCGGCGCCTGAGGTCGGATCGGCAACGATCGTTTCCTGGATCGGCTTGCCGGTGTCGAGCGTCTCCAGTTCCGAAAGCTCGCGGTTGCGCTCACGCATGATTTCGGCTGCACGCTTGAGGATGCGCCCGCGCGCCATCGGGCTCAGTGCCGCCCATTCCGGCTGGGCGCGTTTGGCAGCGGCGATTGCCTTGTCGACGATGGCGGGCGTTGCGGCATGCAGCCGGGCGATCACTTCGCCGGTTGCCGGATAGATGCTTTCAATGACGGTGCCGCCGTCATCCTCGACATATTCCCCGTCGATGAAGTGCGATGCTTTCGGCTGGGCTTTCATGTCTTTTGTCCCTGGCTTGGTTCGATCTGGTCGTCCCTTCTCCCCTCGGGGAGAAGGTGGCCCACAGGGCCGGATGAGGGGGCTGCAATCTCGGCCTTGCGGCCGCTCGCTCCTGCGTCGCTCACCCCCTCATCTGTCCTTCGGACATCTTCTCCCCGACGGGGAGAAGGGGAGGTGGCTGCCAAGAGCGCATTCACATAGTCTTCCGTCAGCGCGATCGAGGCTGCGATGCCGATCGGCGCCGATTTCAGACTTTGGCGGATATAGAGTCCATCGATCATCGCGGCCGCGCCCTCGGCAATGCGTTCTGCGGCATCTGTAGGGCAGAGCGACTTGAGCGACGCAAGCAGGTTGGAGCGCAGGCGTCGGGCATAGATAACGAGGAAACGCCGCGTCTCCTCGGATCGCTGTGCCTCTGCATAGAAGGCGAGCCAGGCGGCGATAGTCTGTGGCGCGAACTGGTCGGCGTTAAAGCTGACGCGGATGATGGCCGAGATCCGTTCGCGCGGCGTTGCAGCTTGTCTCAGCGCCGTTACCGCGTCGTCGCGCAGCTGCCGTAAAAGGAAACGGATCGTCTCGATCAGCAGCTGTTCCTTGCTGCCGAAATAGTGATGCGCAAGCGCGGGCGACACACCGGCCCGCCGGGCTATGTCCGACATGGTGACGCTCAGCGAGCCGTGATCGCCGATCACCCGCAGCGCCGCATCCACAAGCGCCTTGCGGCGCACCGGTTCCATTCCGACCTTCGGCAAGCTCTGTCCTCCCGAGAATGCATGGAGCGTATTTTTGATTGACTGATCAATCAATAAAAATCTTTCACTGAATTGATCTCGCTCATCTCTTTCCGTGCGAAATTGTTGCAGCATATCTCCAGCAATCAGGAGGTGCGCCGATGGCTAATATTTACGACGGAATGCCTGCATCCCCGCTGCGGTCGAAATGGGTATGGTTCGTCGGTCTCGGCGTGTTGCTTCTCATCTGCGGCCTCATCGCTCTCGGCAACCTGCTGATGGCGACCGTCGCTTCGGTCTTTTATGTCGGCATGCTGATGCTGGCAGGTGGTGTTATCTATCTCGTCCACGCCTTTCAGGTGCGCGGCTGGGATCACGTCCTCTTCTGGGCGTTGAGCGGCGTTCTCTATGTGCTCGCCGGCATATTCGCCTTCATCAATCCGATCCTCACCTCGGCAGCCTTGACGCTGTTTCTCGCCATTGCGCTGCTCATTGCCGGCGTCTTTCGCGTCTTCGTCGGCAGGCGTATGCGGCCGCTCAAAGGCTGGGGCTGGATTGTCGCAAGCGGCGTCATCACCGCCCTTGCAGGCTTCCTGATTGCGCTCGGTTGGCCGGTCAACAGCCTCTGGATCCTCGGCCTGTTCCTGGCAATCGATCTTATCGTTCAGGGCTGGACAATGCTCGCCTTCGGCATAGGTATCCGGTCTTGAAATTGTGGAGAGAGGCCGCCGGATGGTCGGGTCCCAGCCGTTTCTTTTTTGACAAGAAGATGACGGGGTACTAAAATTCCGGAATTGAAGGCTGCTCCTGAGAAGGGCCGCCTCCTGTGCTGAGGCACTTCGGCATTGGCGCGCGTCGCCCCAGAAAGCCGAAAATGGACCCCCGAGGCAGTCTCTGCCGAAATAGAATGGGAGGAGAATTCCATGCCGATGGTCACCGTTTCCATCTCACCGCTCCAGGCAGCCGGCATCCGCGATGCTGTCGATCAAGGCGGATATGCATCGAGCAGCGAAGTCGTGCGCGAAGCACTGCGCCTGTGGGATGCCGCCCGTAAATTGGGCGAATATCGCAACGAAGTTCTGGCCGATGAAAGCGCACCCAGCGGCGGCAGATGCGTCGCCGATATGTTCGCCGATCACGAAGCGGAACACCGCCGCTCGGCTTGAGTAAGCCTTTGATTGAAAAAACAAAAATCTAATAAGCGCTCAGCGTGCATGAGCGTTTGCGCGTTCATAAAAGTTTCACACTGACGAAAGGGTTCGTTGACCCTTCTGCTCCATTGTCCGGCCGAAAAAGAAAAGGTTACAGTGGAGATTGGCATGTCTTTGGCTGCCAGCGTCGAACCGGGTGTCGTGCGTCGTTACGCTAGCGATCAGATCGTCACCCTCGCCAAACTCGTCGTCGAAAATGCGTTTCAGCCGATCGTCGAAGCCGGCACCGGCACGGTCTTCGGTTATGAATCCCTCATGCGCGGACAGGAGCGCATCGGTTTCGAAACGCCGATCGAAATCCTCGACGAAGCCCATGAGACCGGTCAACTCCTGCAGCTTGAGCAAATGGTCGCGAACCGCGCACTCGCCAAGTTTGCGACGCTCTCGAATTTCGCGACCGCCACGCTTTTCCTCAATCTCGACGTTCGCCTCATCCCGCATGGCAATCGTCTTGTCGAGAGCCTGCTGCTGCAGCTGAAAACGGCGAATATCCCCCCGTCCTCCATCTGCTTCGAATTCTCCGAGCGCTTCGACAATACCAGCGTGCCCGAGTTCGCCGAACTCGTCTTGCGCCTGCGCAAGGCTGGCTTCAAGCTCGCGATCGACGATTTCGGCGTCGGCCACGGCGAGATGAAGCTGCTCTGCGATTACTCCGTCGACTATCTGAAGATCGACCGCCATTTCGTCGCCGATATCGATCGCAGCCCGCGCAAGCGGCATCTGCTGAAGAGCATCGTCCACATGGCCCACGTGCTCGGCACCCGCGTGATCGCCGAGGGCATCGAGACGGAAGCCGAATTTATCGTCTGCCGCGATTATGGTGTCGACCTCGTGCAGGGCTGGTTCATCTCCCGCCCATCGACGCATCTCTCAGAGCTCGTGCCGGCCTACCCGCACTTGCAGGAGCTCGGCAAGAACAAGGGCAACAGCCAGTCGCTCGACGAAATCCTCATTCGCAAGCAGATCGAAATGCTGCCGACCGTCTATGAGAGCGACGCCATCGATACGGTCTTCGAGCTGTTCCGCCGCAACCCGCGCCAGGCCTATTTCCCGGTCCTGAACGCCAATGGTGAACCGCGCGGCATTATCCACGAGCATCACCTCAAGGAATATATCTATCAGCCCTTCGGCCGCGATCTCCTGAAGAACAAGGTCTACGAGCGCACCATCTCGCATTTCGTCGAGCGCGCGCCGATCGTCGGCCTCGACAGCGACGCCGACCAGCTGATGGCGATCTTCGCCAATATGGAAGGCAGCAACTGCCTGATCCTCACCGACAACATGCGGTATGCAGGTGTCGTTTCCGCCGCTTCGCTGATCAAGGTCATCAACGAAAAGCAGCTGAAGACGGCGCAGGACCAGAACCCGCTGACCGGCCTGCCGGGTAACCGCGCCATCCGTGATTTCATGCGCAATTCTGGCCGGGACGGCGATGAAGTGCGCCATTTCTGCTATTGCGACTTCGACAACTTCAAACCCTTCAATGATGCCTACGGCTTCCATCTCGGCGATCATGCGATCTCGCTCTTCGCCGCGCTGATGCGCCGTTACTTCTTCGCCGAGCGCCACTTCCTCGGCCATGTCGGCGGCGACGACTTCTTCATCGGCGTCGTCGGCTGGACGAAGGAGGAACTGACGGAAATCCTCGATCGTCTGATCAGCGATTTCCATGATGACGTGCTTGATTTTTATTCGGATGAGGACCGCGCTGCCGGCCGTATCCGCGGTCACGATCGCGCCGGCGCGGAAGCCTTATTCCCGCTGATGCGCTGCTCGATCGGCGTTCTCGAACTGCCGGAAGGTCTCGTCATCGACGATATCAATCGCGTCAGCGCCGAGATCGCCCAGGTGAAGTCGAGCGCCAAGGAGAGCGACGAGGGCCTCATATTCCATACGTTAGGCGAGGCGAATTGACGCCTCTGTTACTTCCGGCCTTCCCAAGCCCCGGACCCTGAATTATCTCCAATGCTTCGGAATAGGGAGAGCCGGGTCATGTCGTTGCCTTCGCATATGCGTTTTGTCGATCTGCCGTCTTTCGGCGGGCCGGAGGCGATGGTCATTGCAAACGGACCGGTGCCGGTGCCGGGCGAAGGCCAGATCCTCGTCCATACAGAGGCTGTTGGCGTCAACCGCCCTGATATTTCCCAGCGCCAGGGGAGCTATCCGCCACCGAAGGATGCGAGCCCCATTCTCGGCCTCGAACTTGCCGGCGAAGTCGTTGCGATCGGCCCCGGCGTGACTGGCTATTCGCTGGGCGACAAGGTCTGCGGCCTCGCAAACGGCGGCGCCTATGCCGAATATTGCCTTCTGCCCGCCGGCCAGGCACTGTCTTTCCCTAGGGGATACGATGCAGTGAAGGCGGCGGCTCTTCCGGAGACTTTCTTTACCGTCTGGGCAAACCTCTTCCAGATGGCCGGTCTGACGGAAGGCGAGAAAGTGCTGATCCATGGCGGTTCCAGCGGCATCGGTACAACCGCCATTCAGCTCGCCAAGGCTTTCGGCGCCGAGGTATATGCGACCGCCGGCTCCAAGGAGAAGTGCGAGGCCTGCGAGAAGCTCGGCGCCACGAGGGCCATCAACTACAAGCAAGAGGATTTCGCCGCCGTCATCAAGGAAGAGACCGGTCACGGCGTGGATATCGTCCTGGACATGATCGGCGCGGCCTATTTCGAAAAGAACATCGCCTCGCTGGCCAAAGACGGCTGCCTTTCCATCATCGCCTTCCTGCAGGGCGCGGTTGCCGAAAAGGTCAACCTGGCGCCGATCATGGTCAAGCGCCTGACGGTGACCGGCTCCACCATGCGCCCGCGCACGGCAGAGGAGAAGCGGGCGATCCGCGACGATCTCTTGTCCGAAGTCTGGCCGCTTCTCGAAGCCGGCACGGTCGCGCCCGTCATCTACAAGACCTTTGCCTTCCAAGATGTGGCCGCCGCCCATCGGCTGATGGAGACCAGCAACCATATCGGCAAGATCATGCTGAAGCTCGGTTGAGCGATAGCGCCGCGCCGATGGCAATCAGCCCTGGCACGGCCATGATCAGATAGAGCCAACCTGCAGCTGAAAGCGCCCCTGCAACGCCTCCCGGCTCTACCAGTCCTGCGCCATTGGCGATGACGCCGGCAAAGGCCGCGCCGAAAGCGCTGCCGAGCGAGCTCATGGTGGGGATTGCCGCCGACGCTTTGTCCTGCTCGCTGTCGATTACGAGCTTCAGAACCTTGGCGACGAGATGTGCCCAGCCAAGGCCGACCCCGAAACCCATCATGAACATGGCAACCGCCGCCGGTCCAAGGATCGCGAGATGCGCATCAGGATTTTCGCGGGCGAGGAAGATGGCGAGTGCGGCTGTTGCCGTGGCCTCCGTCACACAGCCTGCAATAATTGCCGCGTTGGCTTTCCGGCCGGAGAAGGAGCCGCTAGAGAAAGCGGCCACCGTCCATCCGAGCGCGACCAGCGCCACCAGATAGCCCGAAATCAGCGGCGTCACCCCGTGCAGGACCTGCAGGAAATAGGGAATGAAGATATCGCTGACCAAAACGAAGGTCAGACCGAGCATTGTGAGGTACACCCGCGAGATCGGTTGACTGAGCGTTACCGCGCCTGATGGCAGCAGCCGGTTGTCTCCCCTGCGTTCGATGACGAGCATCGCGCCGACGGCGACGACCGAAACGGCGATCAGCGCGATCTTCGCCGTTGTCATCTCGACCGTGCCCGCGGTGCTGACCAGGAGCACCGCCGCCAGCAACAGGCAGATCTGCATGACAGGCACCTTCGTCTGTTCGCGGTCGTCCTCGGCCTCTGGTAGCAGCCGCGGCGCCAGCATCGCCATCAGTACGCCGAGCGGCACGAGCACGGCGAAGGCATAGCGCCAGCTGCTGCCATGCGCAAAGAAGCCACCGAGCGTCGGCCCGATGACGGTCGACACACCCCAGATCGCCGCATAGAGCGTCGAAGCCTTGGGCCAGAGCGGCTCGGGATAGACAAAGCGGATGAAAGCGTAACAGAGGGCGGCAAGTGCGCCGGTGCCGAAACCCTGCACCGTTCGGCCGATCAGCACGACCGGCATCGAAGGTGCAACAGCGCAAAGCAGGCTGCCGACACCGAAGACCACGGCCGCAACAATATAGACATTGCGCAGACTAATGCTCCTCGGTCGCATCGCCATGAAGATCGACCCCAGTATAGTGGCAGCGATATAAAGTGTCGTCACCAGGGAAAACAGCTCAAGCCCACCGATGTCCCGCACGATGCTCGGCGCGATCGTCGCTGTAATGTAACTTTCGACGGCTGAGATCGTCATGCCGCCGCCAAGCATCAATGTCGCCGGCAACAGCGAGGGAGAAAACAGCTGGAAGAGGGAGGTTGACGAGCCGGGTGGCTCCAAGGCGGTCTCGGACATGATGAATCCTTGCGTTTTTCCTGGCTCGTGATTATTTTCCAAGTTATTAATTGGAAAATTGCATGAGCCTCGGATTAAAACAAGAGATAACTTGGAAATATGCGCCAGTCTCCCGTCAACCGCATCCTGATCCTGTTGAAGACCGAAGGGCCGCAGCTCGCTGCTGCAGTCGGCGATGCGCTCGGCATTTCCGGTGAGGCCGCCCGACAGCAGCTTGCCAAGATGGCGGAAGAAGGGCTGGTGGAACCTGTCACCGTCGCCGCCAGGGGCAGGGGGCGCCCAAGCCAGCTCTGGCATCTGACGGCTGAGGGTAACAGGCATTTTCCGGATGGCCATGCTGAACTGACGGCAACCTTGCTGACGACTGTTGTCGAGCAGCTCGGCCCCGCCGCGCTCGATGCAGTCATTGCCGCCCGCGAAAACGAAACGCTGCAGCGCTATCGCGAAGAGCTTGCCGGCAGGCCGGATCTTGCCGCCCGCGTCGAGGGGCTCGCCGCCATCCGAAGCCGCGAGGGCTATATGGCCGATAGCTGGCAGGAGAGCGACGGATCATTGATGCTTGTCGAAAACCATTGTCCGATCTGCGCGGCGGCGACGGTCTGCGCCGGCTTCTGCCGTTCGGAAATCGAAACCTTCCGCAGCGTGCTTTCGGCCAATGTCGAGCGTAGCGAGCATATCCTGCTTGGCGCGCGCCGCTGTGCCTATCGGATTACCCCGAGATAGAGCAATTCCCGGAAAAGTGTCGTTCGGTTTTCCATAAGGAATTGCCAAGAAGAGAGATTTAGGCCGGCTGGCGCACGCGACTGCCGCTTTCCAGATAAAGCAGGATCACGATTGTGACGATGCCGACAGCGGCGCCGACGAAGGCCGTGCCGGAATAATCGGTGACTGCCGTTCCCAGAGCGAAAACACCTGCGGCGACGCCGATGCCGATAAAGGTGTTGAGCGAGATCAGTGAACTGCCAAGCCCCGGCCGGTCGGCGATGAGATCCTGCAGATAGGTGATCGGCAGGCTGAGGATCGCAGCCGCCCCGCAGGCGTTGAGACCGAGCAGCGCATAGAGCTGCCAGGGTGCGGTAGCAAAGCCGAGCAGCACCAGGTAGAGGCAGTAGAGCACCGAGCCGAAAGCCAGCACATGCACCGTATGGAAGCGCCGCTGCACCAGCCCCCACATCATCATGAAGGGCATTTCTAGGAGGGCCGTCAGGCCTGACAGGAAGCCGACGTCGACGACCGAGCCGCCGATCGAGTGCACGATGATGAGCGGTGCGACCATGCCGTTCAGCCGCTGCAGGCCGAGCAGCAGCGACATGACGAAGACACGCTGGAAAACATCGGGCGCAAAGACCCGCTTTAGCGAGGCGAAGAAACCTGGCTGGTTGGGCATCGTCTCGTGCGACGGGCCGTTGCCGGGTGCGAAGAAGAAATAAAGGCAGAAGCAGATCAGGCTTGCCACCGCCGCAACCGCGTAGGCCGGCGTCATCGATGGCGAGGTCACCAGCGCAAGGCCGACCAGCCCCGGCGCCACCGCCCAGGAGCCGGAATAGAGCGCCCGCACCGTCGAAGTGATGGCGACCGCCTCGCTGCGGGCCAGCTGATTGGTGCGCGCCCGCACGCTCGCAAAGAGCAGCGAATAGGTGGAATTGCTCATCGGCACTAGAAACAGCACCGAAAAGATGAAGATGGCAGGACTGTGGATGAGCGCGATCGATCCGAAGCCGATAATGCCTGCAACCGAAAGCGCCAGCACCAGCGGCCGTCTTTCCGTCAGCCTGTCGGACCATATGCCGAGCGTAAGGCTGATCGCGACATTGACGACGGCAGCGGCAAACACCAGCGCCGAATAGGCGCCGTCACTCATGCCGAGTTCGCTGATGCCGATGATCGACTGATAGGGGACGGTCGAGGCATAGGTGAAGGCGAGTGCAACCAGGGTGACGGTCGGAATGCGGATGCGGCTGTCGCGGATGATGGAAGAAAATGAAGATGGCATGAGAACGAGTCCTGATGCCCTGTCTCTAGCTCCATCGTGCCTACACGGAAAACGATAGTTTGCCGCAACAACAGTCACTTCGTGTGATGGTTGTTTAGATGCTGTGATCGGCCGGCATGCAGCGCAAATTCCATTGGCTTTCGGAAAGCGAGGGGCTATGCCCTCAGTCTCCCTGCCAACAATCCGGATTCTCGCCCATGTCCAATCCCGTCCTCGTTGAAGTCACCCGAGGTTCGCTCGTCGAAAGCCGCCATCGCGGATCGGTTGCGATCGTGGATGGCGATGGCCGTGTCGCCTTTTCGCTGGGTGATATCGAGGCTGGCGTCTTTCCGCGCTCGGCCTGCAAGGCGATGCAGGCGCTGCCGCTGGTCGAAAGCGGCGCGGCGGATGCCTATGGGTTCGGCAACAAGGAACTGGCTCTCGCCTGTTCCTCCCATAGCGGCGAGGACGAACATGTGGCGCTCGCCGCCTCCATGCTCTCGCGAGCCGGCCGTGACATGGACGCATTGGAATGCGGCGCGCACTGGTCCTCGGACCAGAACACGCTGATCCACCAGGCGCGCACGCTGGAGAAGCCGACGGCGCTTCACAACAATTGCTCCGGCAAGCATGCCGGCTTCGTCTGCGCCTGCTGCCATCAGGGCATCGATAGCAAGGGTTATGTCGGATACGACCATCCGCTGCAGCAGCAGATCCGCGACGCCATGGAGAACCTGACGGGTGCAGCACTCGGCCATGACAATTGCGGCACCGATGGCTGCTCCATTCCGAGCTATGCCGTGCCGCTGAAGGCACTCGCCCATGGCTTTGCGAAGATGGCAACGGGCAATGGCCTCGGTCGTGAGCGTGCAAAAGCATCCCGCCGCCTTTTCGAAGCCTGCATGGCAGAGCCCTTCTATGTCGCCGGCACCGGCCGCGCCTGCACCACGCTGATGCAGATCGCCCCCGGCCGCATCTTTTGCAAGACGGGCGCGGAAGGCGTCTTCTGCGCCGCCATCCCGGAACAGGGTATTGCGATCGCATTGAAGTGTGATGATGGTACCACCCGCGCTGCCGAAGCCATGGTTGCGGCGACACTTGCCCGCTACTTCGAAAAGGGCAGCAAGGAACATGCTGCGCTGACCGCTCTGGCGAATAAATCGATGCACAACTGGAATGGCATCCATGTCGGTGATGTCAGGGTGACCTCGGCTTTGACCGAGTGAGCGCAGGTCAACAAGGAAAATATCTGGATGGCAAGATTCGGATCGTTCGGCGTCGTTGCGGTCACGGCATTCTGGGCAGGGGTTGGGTGCGCGCAGGCGGCAGAATCCTCCGGCGGTTCGCCTAACCCGCTCCTCGGCAGTTTGACGACTGAATCCAAATGTCAAATCCTGGTCGACGCGATGCGCGACAATAACCAGACAGTCATCAATGAGGGTGCCAATGCCGTCATCATATCGGTGATGGAGCATTTCGATGTCATAAGGCAGAAATTCGGCGAGAGGGAAGCCCAGCAGCTCATCGAACGATCATTCAGGGGATGCCTTAGTCATCCCGATGAAACAATCTTCAGCCAGGGGCGCGCCTCGTTTCAATCGATTCTTCAAGAGATCAGCCAGCCTGGCTACGGCGACGAACCTGGGCTGGATGATGTCGCCGTTCCCGCAAATGTGCAGGCAACGGCCGCAAAGCTGCAGGCGATACTGCCCAACGGACCTGTCGCACTAGAGGCCAGCATTACGAGGACGAGCAGCACAAGACCCGGTCACCAGGTCACCCTCGTCGTCAAACCAGGCAAAAGCGGGACGACCCGGGTTCGTGAAGTCTATAGTCCAAGCTTCGTCATGGACCGTGAAGAGGTGGGTCCAGTGCAGCTGAAATCCAAAAACAATCAGCGGGGCTTACACGGCCCTCAGGAAAACCGGAGGATAACGATCACGACAGCATTGACGTTGACCGTCTCGGCTTGGGCTGCTGATGCCTCCTTTTCCTTCGATACGGAAATGTCGGGAGGAGCCGGGCTTCAAGAAACCTCCTGCATGATTGGCCGGTCGGTCGAAGCGAAGACTGTCCACGCTGCTCTTGAAGGCCGCGCCTGGTCGCTGCAGTGCGACCATACAAGCTGGAAGGAAAGCGGATATTATATCGAGGAACTTCGCTACTTCTTGGTCATGCACAGTCAATCCGATGATCTCGGCGCCTCTGATTACTCGATCGACAGCATCGAAATCACACGTTGAATCGTAGGTAGAAGGGTCACGCTGTTCTCTGTCTCACAGGGCAATCACGCTGCCAAGATCGCAGCGTTGAGATCGCGATAGGGCTTCAGCCGTTCGGCCGGCATTTCCGCTGGCACGATCAGCCCCGCCACCTCGCTGACGGCCAGCACCGGGCAGGGTGAAACGAGATCGAATTTCTCCGCGGTCAGCAGCACATGCGTCTCCGCTGAACAGCGGGCAATGTGCCGCTTGATTGCCGCCTCCTCGAAATCTCCGGTCGAAAATCCGTGCACGGAATGCGCGGCAGTCACACCGAGGAAGAAGATATCCGGCCGCAGGGCCGAAATCGCCGCCATCGCGACCGCACCCGTCGCCACCATCGAGTGCTTATAGAGCCTGCCGCCGCAGAGGATCACCTCGGCGGTCGGGTGATGCTCCAGCTCGGCGGCAATCGTCGGGCTGTGCGTGGCGATGGTGAGGGGAATGTCTCGCGGCAGGTGGCGCGCCACTTCCGCCGTCGTCGTTCCGCCGTCGAGAAATACCATCTGCCCGGCTTTCACCATCTGCGCCGCCTTTGCGCCGAGCCGGGCCTTGATCTCGGAAGCGACTTCACTGCGGGCCGTGAAGTCGGGCAGATCAGGGGCAATGGGCAAGGCGCCGCCATGCACGCGCTTCAGCAGCCCTTCCGCGGCCATCTCCCGCAGATCGCGGCGGATCGTATCCTCCGAGAGTTCGAAATCCTCCGCCACCCGCTTGGCAATCACCTGCCCGTCGCGGCGCAGGATATCGAGGATGAGGGCCTTGCGTTGGCTGGTCAGCATGAATGCTCCTGCACGAAAATCTACAAAACATCGCGAATATGCACGAATTGACTCGACATTCAAGAAATATCGTGCATTTTCGCGAAATCCCGTGCATGAGGCCGGGAGTTGATGGAGTAGATCATGTTAATTTTGATTGCCGGGCCCTACAGGTCCGGAACGGGCGATGACCCGACAAAGATGGCTGCCAACCTCAAGCGCCTGGAGGAGCCGTCCTGCGCACTTTTCCGGGCAGGCCATGTGCCCATGATCGGCGAATGGGTGGCCTTGCCGATCTGGCATGCGGCCGGGGGAAAGTCTGTCGGAGATGATCTCTACGAGGAAATCTTCCATCCGGTGGCCGGCCGGCTACTGCAGCTCTGCGAGGGCGTGCTGCGCCTGCCGGGCGATTCCAAAGGGGCGGATAACGACGTGCGCATCGCCACCGAGCGCGGCATTCCGGTTTGGTACCGGCTGGAAGATGTGCCAGGCTGCGCCTGAGCGTCGCTTATTCTGCCGGCCGAGGTGAAGAGAAAGCACGGCTCTATCTTTCGCCGGCCCTGAAGCTCACGCTATAAGGCTCCCCGAAAAGGGGAGTCTCATCATGCTTACACTTTATTTCGCACCGGGAAGCTGCGCGCTTGCAAGTCTTATCGCCCTTGAGGAATCCGGCCTCTCCTTCGACGCCAAGAAGGTCAATACGCGGGAAAACGAACAGCGTTCGGAAGCCTATCTGAAGATCAATCCGAAAGGTCGCGTTCCAGCCCTGGCGACCGAACGTGGCGTGCTGACCGAGAATACGGCAATCCTTGCTTATATCGCCCAGATCGCGCCAGCCGCAAAGCTTGGCCCGATCGACGATCCCTTCGAGTTTGCGCGACTGCAGGCTTTCAACAGCTACATCTCGTCGACCGTGCATGTGAACCATGCCCACCGCCCGCGCGGGTACCGTTGGGCCGATGACGCCGCCGCGCTGGAGGCGATGAAGGCCAAGGTGCCGCAGACCATGACCGAAAGCTTCGAACTGATCGAGGCAAGCCTGTTCCAGGGTCCGTGGGTCATGGGCGACGCCTATACGGTCGCCGATCCCTATCTCTTCGTCATGACTGGCTGGCTGCCATCCGACGGCGTCGATCCCTCGGTTTTCCCGAGGGTCAGCGAGCATTACGGCCGCATGCTGGAGCGCGCCGCGGTACAGCGCGCACTTGCACGCGAAAAAGTCTAAGCCCTGTAGGCGAATATCAACTTCTTCGGCGCCCGGTACGTCCAGGCGTCGATCAGCCGCTGCTTGAGTTCGTCGTCGTCGATAACGGCAATCCGGACCGGCAGATGCGGCCAGCCGACATAGTGGTTCGTCTGATAGTAGATATCGGGCGCCATCGTCAGCAGGTGTTCCTTGTGGTCGATCGGGATCGAGATCACCACCGTTTCATCGTTCTTGACCGCGACGAAACTTTTGCCACCGACCTTCAGCGCCGGGCTGCCATAAGAGGTACTTTCCTCGATGCCAGGCAGGCCTGCCTCCGTTGCCAGCCGCCTCAACCGCGCCAGAATGCCTTCCACACTTTCCGTCATGCCGCCCGCCCTGAATATTCCTGAACGGGAATATATTACAGTTTCAGACGCATTTCTCTAGTTGTCGTTGTGGCGTGCGGTGCGACGCGGGCATCGGCAAAGGCAGGTCTGCAAGCTCGCGCTGTGACATGGCAACGATATCAGGGTGATCGAACAGATCGACATCCCAATCATATTCGGTCGGTGAGCTACTCGTACCAGGATTTGGTTGGCTCCAGAAAAACTTCAGCAGTGTCATCTCGGCTCTCGCTTTCTCAAGGCGTGGCACAGCCATCGGCGCGAGCAGGATCATCCTGCCTCGACGGCTCATTCTATCCAATGCCTTCGGAGATAATCGTCTTGTGCTGTCAATATCGGCGATGAATATCCGCTTTTCAATTGAGATTACCGGTTCCATACTATAGGAAAACTATATGAGAAATCTCAATTCCGTACATCTCAATGGCCTTCGCGCATTGGAGGCCGTTGGCCGGCTGGGCTCGCTTCAGGCGGCCGCGGATGAACTTGGCGTCTCCGTCGGCGCCGTCAGCCAGCAGGTCATCAAGACTGAAGCACAGCTCGACCGGCTGCTCTTCGAGCGCACGCCGAAGGGCATGCTGGCAACGGAAGCAGGCGCTCCCGTTCTTGCCGCCCTGAACGAAGGCTTCCTCCGTCTTGCGGAAGCTGTCTCGATGGCGCAGCGCAAGGACGAATGCATCCTGACCATATCGGTGGCGCCTGTTTTGGCTGCCCGCTGGCTGGTCTGCCGGCTTGATAGGTTCATGGAGCGCCACCCGGAAATCAACCTGCGCCTCGACGCGACGACCAAACTCGTCAATCTGGCCGCCTCCGATATCGATGTTGCCATCCGCGTTGGAAAGGGCCATTGGCCGGGCGTGAAGGTCGAGCATCTCCTGGAGCAGGTGGTGTTTCCTGTCTGCTCTCCCGAGATGGCCGCGAAGCTGAAGGAGCCGGCCGATATCCTGAAACTGCCGGCCGTCATCGATGCTCACGCCATGTTCACATGGGATGTCTGGATGCAGGCAGCCGGTCTCTCTGGCGCGCCGCCTGCCGTACGCCACAGCTTCAACGATGCCTCGCTTTGCCTCGATGCGGCGATTGCCGGTCAGGGCGTGATGCTTGCCTGGCAGACGCTTGCGGGCTTTTCGCTGCAGGAAGGCCGGCTGATCGCACCCTTCGGCATTCGCGCCAATACCGGCGACGGTTATTACTTCGTGAGTGCCGAAGGCAGCCGTGAGCCGAAGAAGGTGCGCGACTTCAAGGCCTGGATCCGCGAGGAAATGGCTGAAACGGCCGCGATCTTCGGCTGATCCTCAGACTTCGGCCGGCTCCAGCGAGCGCTTGTGCTGCATCTCCAGATAGGCCGGGCGCGACTGGCAGCGCCTGATCCAGGCATCGATGTTCGGATGCGCGTCGAAGAGCGCGGTTTCGCTCTGGGCGTAGCGCAGAACTTCCGCGATGTTGAGGTCGGCGACCGTGAAACGCCCGCCGAGGATCCAGTCCTTGCCGTCGAGTTGCTTTTCGAGGACCGAAAGCGGCCGCTTCATGGTGCGGCAGGCGACATCGATCACCGCGCGTCCCGCCTCGGTGTTTTCGTTGCCGTTGTCATAGGTCGAGACGATCTTGCCCGTGTTGCCGTCGAGTTCGGAAACCGCCCAGATCGTCCACATCGCCATCAAACCGTCTTCTTCGACGGTTTTTCCACCGAGCTCTCCGCCATATTTGCGCGCAAGATAGAGATTGATCGCCAGCGACTCGTTCAGCACGAGATCGCCGTCCTTGATGCAAGGGATCAGCGCCATCGGATTGAGCGCAAGGAATTCCGGCGTGAGCGTGTTAACAGGCGCATCCGGCGACAGCGGATTGGCAAGCCGACTGGCCTGCAGCACCGGCACGGATCTGAATTCGATCCCCAGTTCCTCGGCCATCCAGTAAACGCGTGCGGAACGCGAGCGGTAAACCCCGTAGATTGTCAGCATGGCATATCCCCTTCTATTTCGCGCCGACCCTAAAGCCAGCGCAGGAATGAAGAAAGCACCTGCGGATGATATGTCGATGAAAGCTTTTGATAGCGCTCAGGAAATCCGGTTCCGCGCTACGGTCAGCTGACCGTAGCGGGAGCTATCGTCCGCAAGCTCGTCCGAGACCTGCTTCTCCCATTCGAAGCCCAGCACAGCGCCCTTGCCCATCTCCTGGAAGATGTTGTCGGTGATGACGGCTGAACCTGCGCCCTCGGCAACCGAGACCGCGCAACCAACCGGCGACTTGCGCACCACATTGCCGTTGACGACGACGTTGCGCAGATAGGATCCCCAGCCGATCTGCAGCCCCCAGCGCGGCGCATCCTCGATGACATTGCCTGATACTAGCGTATCGGCCTCCGCCGCGATGCCGATACCGAAGCCGACTTCGTGTTTGTAGGGACCTTTGAGTGTCAGATTGCGGATAACGTTGCCAGTGACACTTGCCATCCGACCGCCCTGGTCGAAATTGGCAATCGAGATACCGTTAGCAGCGCCGTCGATCATGTTGCCTGACACGACGGCGCCGACGAATTCGAACTCGACATAAATGGCCGTCTCGCCCGAGCGGCGGCACTGGTTGTTGCTGATCAGGATGTTGGAGCCGGAATTGGCACGGACTGCGGTAAAGGCGCAGTCGGAGATCTGGTTGTCAGTCACCGTCACCCCGTCGGCGCGGAAAATATTGATGCCGTTGCCATTTTCGCCGGTGCCGCCATCATTGGCGCGGATACTGGAAACGCGGTTGCCGGAAATGATCGTGCCATCCTCGGCCTTCTTCCAGCGATGCACGAGAATGCCGCCATTGCCGCAGTCGGAGACCGTATTGCCCGTGATCGAAAGCCCCGCCGATTCCACCGCATAGATGCCGGACTGCCCGGCGCCCGAGATCTTGCTGCGCTCGATCCGCCCGCCGCAGCGCTCGAGCTGCAGCGCGTGCTTGCGGCTGCCGACGATCTCGCAATTGTCGATCAGCACCTCGCCGACGCCGGTGAACTGGATGAGGGCGCCGGCATAATCGGCGAGCCAGCGGTTCGATCCGTCGATGACGAGATTAGAAAGCTCGATGCGGCCTGCATTCTCTGCGGCAAAGAGGTGACCTTCGCCGGTATAGACGATCCGCGTCGCACCGGGCACGCCTGTGATCCGCGTATTGTCCGGCAGCGTCAGGTTGGAGATGCGATAGGTGCCAGGCGGCAGGAAGACCGGCACGTTCTCGCGCGCCGCTTTCTCGATCATCTGCTGTAGGTTGCGGTTCTTCTTGTCGCCGCTTTCGGGAATGGCCCGATACTGCACCGCATCGATCGTGCCGCGCAGGTCGGGTTTCACCGCACTGAGTGGAGCCGCAAAAGCGCGCGACGCCGTCACGGCCGCTGCGGAGGCCGTCAACATGCCAAGTATATCCCGCCGGGAGACGTTGCTGAATTCCTTCTTCATATCGGTGCCCACGCAGGAATCATGCCAGCAGAAATGTTTCTTTTCGACACATATCTGCAGAAGAAGAATAACCATCGGTCGAGTAGCAAACGCAACCTCTCGAATATTGTCGTCTTGTTCACCTTTCCACTTAAACAGCCCGAAGGAAATGCTCGTTATTTTAGAAAGCGGTTTCAATTATGACTATTGTGGATAGGCCTGCGGTTACCGGGAGAGAACAGCGTCATGAATGGAATGGGTGTCCGACGTTGGGAATCTGGTGATAACTTCAGTGCCGAGACACAACGTATCGTAGCTGCCACAGAGGCAATGATGGCGGCGACTGCCCATCATCTTTCCGAAGGCATAGAGAACCTCCGCCTCAAGGCGATCGTCCACGAGCTTCCCGATTTTCTTTACGTCAAGGACCGTGACGGCCGCTTCGTCTTCGCCAATGCTGTCATGGCGCGCAGCCACGGGCTGGAGAACGCTGCCGAGATCGCCGGCAAGCGTGACTTCGACCTGTTCGATTTTGAGACGGCCCGCCGATATTTCGATGTCGAGCAAGACATCATGTCGGGCGGCGAGCCCCGCATCGACATGGAAGAATTCGTGCCGCTGCCGGATGGCGGCATCATGTGTCGTCTGACCTCCAAGATACCGCTGCGCAACGACCGCGGCGAGGTGGTTGGCCTCATTGGCGTGTCTCGCGATATTACCGAGCGCAAGCGGCAGGAGGAGCTCTATCGCGGCCAGGCGAACCTTCTGGAAATGATCGCCCGCAACGAACCGTTGCCGATGATCCTCGAGGCGCTGGTGCTCATGATCGAGCGCCAGATGACCGGCATTTCCGGCTCCATTTTGCTGCTCGACAGCGAGGGTACGCGGCTCTACCACGGCGCGGCTCCCAATCTGCCCGGCGCCTATAGCCGCATGATCGACGGCGTCGCTATCGGCCCGAAAGTCGGCTCCTGCGGCACGGCAGCCTGGCGCGGCGAAACCGTTATCGTCGAAGACGTCATGGCCGATCCGCTCTGGGAGGATTTCCGGGCAATGGTCAGCCAGTTCGGCTTCCGCTCCTGTTGGTCCACGCCGATCTGCACGTCGCAGAAGAATGTGTTCGGCACCTTCGCGCTTTATTCAAAAGAGACGCGACGCCCGACCGAACACGAGATGACGCTGGTGGCACTTGCCACCCATATCGCCGGCATCGCCATCGAGCGCAAGCGAGTGGATGACCGCATCCATTTCATGGCCCATCACGATGATCTGACGGGCCTGCCGAACCGCGCTTTTCTCAAGGAGCGAATGGCGAAGATCCTCGATCAGGCTCGCCGCAACAACCGCAAGGTCACTGTCGCCTATATCGATCTTGATAATTTCAAGGAGATCAACGACACGAGCGGTCATGCCGCCGGCGACGAGGTGCTCAAGGAGACCGCTGCCCGCATGGCGAATTGTTTGCGCGCCTCTGATATGGTCGTGCGCCTCGGCGGCGACGAATTCCTCGTCGTGCTCGTCCACCAGTCCAGCCACGATGCCGGCATGATGCGGCGATTGCGTGAACTGCAGAAGGCGATTTCCAAGCCGGTCCGCTCCGAGGTAGGTGAGATCGCCGTTACCTCCAGCATCGGCATCGCTGCCTTCCCATGGGACGGCGCCACACCGGACGAGTTGCTCACCAACGCGGATCGCGCCATGTACCGTGCCAAACAGCTAGGCCGGAACACGCTGCAATATCACGACGGCGTCGTGAGCAATTCCGCCGGCCTGCCACTCAGTGAACAGGAGGAACTGCGCCAGGCGATCGTCGCCAACCAGCTTTTCCTGCTCTACCAGCCGCAGGTCGATGTCGCGACCGGCCGCATTACCGGCCTCGAAGCTCTGGTGCGCTGGAACCATCCGGAGAAGGGCGTGATACCGCCTGTCAATTTCATTCCGCTTGCGGAAGAAACCGGTCTCATCGTGCCGCTCGGTCTCTGGGTGCTGAACGAGGCCTGTCGCCAGGCCCGCACCTGGCAGGATATGGGCCTGACGCCACTGACCATGGCCGTCAACGTCTCGCCCAAGCAGTTTGCCGATCCTGATTTCGCCTCCCACGTCGCCGAAGCGATCGATAGCCATAGGCTCAATGCGCGCTGGCTGGAACTGGAGGTGACTGAAAGCGTCATCATGCAGGATGCCGCCCGCGCGCTCGCCATCATGCTGTCGCTGCGTGCGCTCGGCGTGCGCCTGTCGATCGATGATTTCGGCTCCGGCTATTCCTCGCTTGCCGCGCTGAAGACCTTTCCCTTCGACCGGTTGAAGATGGACCGCTCATTGGTCGAGGCCCTGCCTGCCGACAAGACCGCCGTCGCCATTGCGTCGGCCGTCATTTCGCTCGCACAGACGCTGAAACTCTCGGTGCTCGCCGAAGGCGTGGAAACCGATGCGCAGCTGGAATTCCTGCGCCATGTCAGATGCGAGGAGGCGCAGGGCTATCGTTTCTCCAAGCCTGTCGCGCCGGAAGAGATCGTCGTCATGCTGCTGGCGCGTGGCGCCTGATCACTTCATCAGATCGGCAATCGTCTCGATCTCGTTCGTCCATATGCCGCCGGAGTAATTGGCTGGCAATTGCGCGAAGCGTTCGGCATTGTCGATACCGGTCGAAAAGCCGCCGCCGTGATAGGGGCCGATGACGAAGACCTGTGTATTTGCATCCTGCATGCGGTTGAGGAACCTGTCCGGCCAGCCCCAGAGCCATGGCGCATAATTGATCGGAACCAGCATCATAACATTCTTGCAATCATCAGGCAGAATGCCCGTCCAGCCGTAGCCGATATAGCCGGTAAGGCAGCCCATCAGGCTGGCGCGTGAAGCCGTGCGGATATCGGACGCCAGTTGCCGGAGCTGGTCGATCGGCTCATTGCCGCCATAGACGATGATCTTCGCGCGCCGTTCGGCAGGAAGGCCGTTCAGCACGGCAGCCAGCTTCTCGCCCTCCAAGGGGTCGCGGCTTTTGACATTGATGAGCAGATGTTTGTCCGGGAAGGTGGAGAAAACCTCGTCGAGCGTCGGCATCAGGCCGATGCCCTTGCCGCGGAAGGGGAAACTCTTGCCGCCATCGGCCGTATAGCCATAGCCGATGTCGAGTGTCTTCATCTCGGTCATGGAATGTTCGCGCGTGACGCCATGTCCGTCCGTGCGGCAGTCGAGCGTCCAGTCGTGGAAAACGGCGAATTGTCCGTCCGTCGTTGGGTGCACATCGATCTCCACTACATCGGCGCCGGCATCGAAGCCCGCCTGCATCGAGCGGATGGTATTCTCAAGATAATCGTGCTTCGGCGGCAGCATGCGCGTGGCCGTGCAGGTATCGTTCTTCAGATCCGTCTCGTCGAAGCGCTGGGCGATGCCGCGATGCGCCAGAAGCAGTGGCTTGCCCTCTCTATGTTCGGCTAAAAAGCTGGTATTATTGAGATAAACTGCGGCGGCAAAGGCGAGAACCGCCACGCCTGTATATTTGAGCTTCCGTCCCATCATCCCCTCCGGTCGTGCCTGGCAAATGGCTAGAAAGCGATTCCGGTGGATCTTTGGCTCATTTGGGGCTTTTATGGGTAAAGGCTCGCCTTCACGTTGCAGAAACCCTATGTTGACCCCGCAAAGCAGGGAGGTAGCGATGGCGGCGATTGTACTTTTTCATTCGGTCTACGGATTTCGGTCCCTTGAACGCGATGCTGCGGAGCGTCTGCGCGCGGGCGGCCATCAGGTGATCACGCCCGATCTCTATGAGGGCAGGATAGGGCGTACCCTCGAAGAAGGCTTCGCCTTCAAGAAAGAGATTGGCTGGGCCGAACTTTGCAGGCGCGCCGAAAAGGCGGTCGCCGACTTGCCGGCATCCGCCGTCCTCGGCGGCTTCTCCATGGGCGCAGGCGTAGCCGCAAGCCTCTGGTCGGGCCGACCGCAAGCAGCCGGCATTCTCTTGCTGCATGGTATCGCAGAAATTCCGGCCAATGCGCGCGAAGGCATTCCCCTGCAGGTCCATCTCGCAGAGCGCGACGAGTTTGCGCCGGCGGACGAGGTAGCTCCGTGGCGCGCGCATGCTGCGAGAGCCAATATCAGCCTGGAGGTTTTCCTCTATCCCGGCGTCGGTCATCTCTATACCGATCCGTCGCTGCCTGACTATGATGCAAAGGCGGCGGAGGCAACCTGGAGCCGCGTCGACGCTTTCCTCGCCGCGCTCTGAACCGGTCAGGAACCGTTCACCAGCTTCAGGATGAGCTGTTGGATGTTGCCGCCCTCGCTCATTTCCACGCGATCGAAATCCCGGCCGCGCTGGCGCTGCTTGTTGGAGAGCTCGCCGAGCCGTACCGTCAGTTCAGGCCTGATCTTCTTGCAGCCGGGATCGTCTGTCACCGAGAAGCCGTTGCTCAGCGTCTCGATCTCCTTGACCATTTCGATGATCGTCTCGCCATGCCAGCGCTCATGGGTGCGCACGCCGGTGATGAAGCTATCCCAGCTTGCCTTGGTAGCCGCCGGAAGGTCGTTTGGCGCTTTCGGCAGCGTGTAGATGATGGTGAGCTTCGGCTTTGCGAAAGTCAGTGTGCAGGCACTGCCCTGCTGTTCATATTTGCGCGTCCAGGTCAGCTTGAAAGTCGTATGCGCGATGACCCGTCCCGGCCCCACCTGCGGCCCGCGTTCGCCGATCGACCGGTAAAGCTCCATGCCGGTGCGGCCGGTGATTGCGTAAGCCTTCACTTCCTCACTCGGCTGCCAGTCGTTTGCCGCGGCCGCGGCGGGCAGCATCAGCCCGAGTGTCACCAACGCATATCTGAAAACAGTCCTCATAAGCCTCTCATTCGCTTTCCTGCTGCAGCGCGGGCGAAGCTAACGAGGCTTTTGGGCGGATGCAATGGACGGGGAGGCCGCATGGCCCGCCTTCACTGCTAAATTTGGCGCTGCGTATCCCACTGGCGCAAAACACATTTCCCACTATCTTTGCTGTCATGAGACCAGACGCGCTGCTCTATCCCGCCCCCGAAGGGCTCTATTGCCCGGAAGGCGGCTTCTATGTCGATCCGGTGCGGCCGGTGGAGCGGGCGCTGATCACTCATGGCCATTCTGACCATGCTCGTCCGGGCCATGTGAACGTGCTCGCCACCCGCCAGACGCTGGACATCATGCGCATCCGCTACGGCGACGGCTTCTCGGCCAGCGAACAGCCGGTCGCTTTCGGGGAGGAACTCGTCGTCAACGGCGTGAAGGTGAGCTTTTATCCCGCCGGCCATGTGCTGGGCTCGGCCCAGATCGCCATCGAGAAGAATGGTACACGCATCGTCGTATCGGGCGATTACAAGCGCCGCCCGGACCCGACCTGCGAAGCCTATGTGCCGGTGCCCTGCGATGTCTTCATCACCGAGGCGACCTTCGGCCTGCCGGTCTTTCATCATCCCGATCCAATAGACGAGACCGGCAAGCTGCTCGCCTCACTGCGCCAGTTCCCCGAACGCACGCATCTCGTCGGCGCCTACGCGCTTGGCAAGGCGCAGCGTGTCATCCGCCTGCTGCGCGACGCCGGTTACAGCGAGCCGATCTACATCCACGGTGCCATGGAAAGGCTTTGCGATTATTACGTGAGCCAGGGCATCGATCTCGGCGAACTCCTGCCGGCCACCATCGAAAGCCGTGATAAGTCCGTCTTCAAGGGCGCCATCGTCGTCGGCCCGTCCTCTGCCTTTGCCGACCGCTGGGCACGCCGCTTCAACGACCCGCTGCCTTCCTTTGCCTCTGGCTGGATGATGGTGCGCCAGCGCGCCAAGCAGCTCGGCGTTGAATTGCCGCTCGTCATATCAGACCATTGCGATTGGCCGGAACTGACCGAGACGATCACCGAACTTGCCCCGCAGGAAGTCTGGGTTACTCATGGCCGCGAGGAGGCGCTGGTCCGCTGGTGCGAGCTGCAGGGCATCAAGGCCAAGCCGCTGCATCTGGTGGGTTATGAAGATGAGGGGGATTGAGGATGGCGTTTGCGGCTGAAAACCCCTACCCAACCCCTCCCCACAAGGGGGAGGGGCTTTCGTGCCGCACCCTCGGCATTCCGTTTGCAGCGACCTGGAAGCATCCGCAGTTTAGCCCCTCCCACCTGTGGGGAGGGATTGGGGAGGGGACTTTCTCCGAAGTCGGAGGTTCAATATGAAAGCCTTCGCCGACCTCCTAGACCGCCTGGTCCTCACCCCCAGCCGCAACGGCAAACTGAAACTGCTGACCGACTACTTCCGCGACACGCCGGACCCCGATCGCGGCTACGGCCTTGCCGCCATCGCCGGCACGCTGGAGGTGCGCGACGTAAAGCCCGCCATGCTGCGCGAACTGGTTCTGGAACGCATGGACGACGTGCTTTTTCGTTATTCCTATGACTATGTCGGCGACCTTGCCGAAACCATCTCGCTGGTCTGGGACAATGAGCGCGATATCGACCGCTCCGCGCTTGCCCAGCCGCGCCTGGGAGAAGTCGTCGTCAAGATGAACTCCCTCGGCCGCACGGAGGTGCGCAGCTTCGTGCGCGACCTGCTCGACCGTCTCGATTCCTCCGGCCGCTTCGCCTTCATCAAGCTTGCGACCGGGGCGCTGCGCATCGGCGTGTCCGCCCGCCTCGCCAAGCAGGCGCTGGCCGATCTTGGCAACAAGGATGTCACCGAGATCGAAACGCTTTGGCACGGACTGCAGCCGCCCTATGAAAGCCTCTTCAAATGGCTGGAGGGCGGGGAAGAAAAGCCGGTGCTTGCAACGCCTGCGATTTTCCATTCGGTTATGCTCGCCAATCCGGTGGAGGAGGGCAATCTCGATGCCCTCGACCCCGCCGACTATGCTGCCGAATGGAAATGGGACGGTATCCGCGTCCAGCTTTCGCGCTCCGGTGAGACGCGCAGGATCTACTCCCGCTCCGGCGACGATATCTCCGGCGCCTTCCCTGATATTCTACAATCGATCAGCTTTGCCGGCGTTGTCGACGGCGAGCTTTTGGTCGGCGGTACGGCGCGCTCCAACAACCCGACCCGCACCTTCTCCGATCTGCAGCAGCGCCTCAATCGCAAGACGGTGACGGCAAAAATGCTGGAGGAATATCCCGCCTTCATCCGCGCTTACGACATGCTTTTCGACGGTGAGCAGGATGTGCGCGGCAAGAACTATATCGAGCGCCGCGACCGTCTCGCCGAAATCATCGAACACGCGCCTCACGACCGATTCGATCTGTCGCCGCTGGTGCCGTTCTCGACCTGGGAGGAGCTGGATGATCTGCGTGCCGCCCCGCCCGATCCCGTCATCGAAGGCGTGATGATCAAGCGCCGCGACAGCATCTATCAGGCCGGGCGCATGAAGGGGCCGTGGTTCAAGTGGAAGCGCAACCCTTTCAATGTCGATGCGGTGCTGATGTACGCCCAGCGCGGCCACGGCAAGCGCTCCAGCTATTATTCAGATTTCACCTTCGGCGTCTGGGCGGAAGGGGAGGACGGGGAGGACGGCGAACAGCTGGTTCCCGTCGGCAAGGCCTATTTCGGCTTCACCGATGCCGAGCTCGAAGTGCTGGACAAGTTCGTGCGTAACAACACGACCGAGCGCTTCGGACCGGTCAGGGCAGTGCGGGCGGATAAGGAGTTCGGCTTCGTGGTGGAAGTCGCCTTCGAGGGAATCAATCGCTCCACTCGCCACAAGTCGGGCGTCGCCATGCGCTTCCCTCGCATAGCGAGATTGCGTCCTGACAAGCCCTCCTACGAGGCCGATCGCCTGCGCACGCTCATTGCTATGATCGACGCCAAGGCGGGTTGATGACATCTGCCTGCGCAACAATGACGCAGGCCCCCCGTTTTCAACAGCATGTGTATTGGCGGCAACGCGCTTCCGGTGCAGATTTTTTGAGCCGGGAAAATGATGGATGCCGCGTATGAACTCGCAAGAACGAAATGCTTTTTTCCGTCGACGCCGCGGTCTGCTTGCAGGCATGGCGGGCTCTCTTTTGCTGCCCAGCCTTGCGAATGCCTTCGATGTTCCCGACGTTCCAAGGCTCGCCAAGCATGACTATGCTGGTGTCCGCCATCACTTCCGCACCAAGCTGCTGCAGAAGGGGCCGGCGCCGGACAAATACGAGCCGCTGACGGCACCCGCCGATGCCGACCGGATCTTCTACCGCTCCGGCTACGGCGGCGAGCTGGAACTGACGGCCTGGGTTTCCAGATACAAGCGCGAGCATAAGGCCAAGCCCGGCATCCTCTTCCTTCATGGGGGCAATGCCATGGGCATGGGCCACTGGCAGCTCATGAAACCTTACGTGGATGCCGGTTATGTCGTGATGATGCCGTCCGTGCGCGGCGAAAACGGCCAGATGGGCAATTTTTCCGGCTTCTATGACGAAGTCGACGACGTGCTCGCCGCGACCGAGCGTCTGCGCCATCTGCCGGGCATCGATCCCGAGCGTCTCTTTATCGCCGGTCACAGCATCGGCGGCACGCTGACCATGTTGACGGCGATGAGTACGCGTCATTTCCGGGCGGCCGTGCCGATATCGGGTAACGCGGACGCCTTCCGGTTCTTCAACCGCTACCCCGAAGACATTCGCTTCGACGATTCGAACGCGCATGAGTTCGAGGTGCGCACGGCGCTTTGTTATGCGCACAGCTTCAAATGCCCGGTGCGTGTGCTGCACGGCACGGAGGAATCGCATTTCAACGACCGGGCTGATCTGCTCGTCGCGCGCGCCCGTGCGGCGGGCACGCGTATCGAAGCTGACCTGGTCACCGGCAACCACACCTCGGCGCTTCCCGCCGAGATCGAACAGAGCATCCAGTTCTTCCACGGTGTCGCGGCCTGACAGCCGCCGGATGCAGGTCCGGCAAGGGCCCGCATCGACTGCCAATTGGTGCCGTTTCGGCCTCTGCCACCAGCCTCGCGCCAGCCGCGAATGCCATCCTGCGAGCAGATATGCTGTCTCTGTTATCGCTGATGAGGGTGGTTTCATGAATTTTCTGCGCCGGGCTTTCCCGTTTGCCGGGCTCGCGGCTGCTGCAATGACGCTCAGCGGCTGCAATATTCTCATTCCGGATGTCGCAGCCGATTCGCCTGCGCGCTTCGTGCAGGAAATCTCCCCCGTCTTTTACGAGCCGCCGGGCGTCGATCCGCGCCGCGTCAAGCCGATACCCGACCAGCCGGTGCCGCAGACGCGCGAACTCTATAAGACCCAGTTCCACCAGACCTATGGCCTGCCGGTCAGCAATCCGCTGAACCTCAACATGGGCATGTACGGGCAGGTCAGGGACGGCGATTTCACGCTGCCGGCCATTCCCGCCAGCCGCATCCAGCCGGAATATCTGCGCCAGGAGGTCGATTACCAGACCAATGAGCGCCCCGGCACCGTCGTTGTCGATACCAAGGATCGCTTCCTCTATTTCGTCGAAGGCAATGGCAAGGCGATGCGCTACGGCGTCGGCCTCGGCCGCGAGGGCTTCGCCTGGAAGGGCCGCGGCGTCATCCAGTGGAAGCAGAAGTGGCCGCGCTGGACGCCGCCGGTTGAAATGGTTTCGCGCCAGCCGGAAGTCCGTCCCTTCTCCGCGGAAAACGGCGGCATGAATCCGGGCCTCGCAAACCCGCTCGGCGCCCGCGCCATGTATATTTTCAAGGACGGCCAGGACACGCTCTATCGCGTCCACGGCACCCCCGACTGGCAGTCCATCGGCAAGGCGGTTTCCTCCGGCTGCGTACGCATGCTCAATCAGGATGTGGTCGATCTCTATGACCGCGTGCCGGCCAAGTCCGAGATCGTTGTGATGTAGGGCTGCAACAGGGCAGGCGAGATCGTCTGCCCGGAGCCGGACACGTCTGCGTGATGCTATGGTTTATTCAGCATAAGCCGATAGATTTTTTCCTTGTCGATTTCGGCATTGGACGAATCAGGGGTCAGCTGCGTTTATGGCGAGCCCCGTATCACGAAGGAAATTAGTTCCGCGTCATGAGCCTCGATAAATCCCTCTCCCGTCGTAGTTTTCTTTCCTTTTCGGCTTTGACAGCGGCTTCCGCGCTGGCAGGCTGTGCCTCCACCTCGAATACGGTCGAGAATGGCGGCATGTCGATCAGCTACCGTTCGCCCTTCCGCGCGTTCCAGACGACGAGCGCGCCCGGCGAAGCAGAACTTGCCGTCATGTACGGCCCAATCGAAGACGGCGGTTTCCTGATCCCCGCCGTTCCCTACCAGCAGATCGATCCGCGCTACTATCGCCAGCAGGTCGTGGATCCGACCGGCCTGCCGCCCGGCACCATCGTCGTCGATACGCCTTCGCGCTTCCTCTATCTCGTTCAGCCCGGCGGCATGGCGATGCGCTACGGCGTCGGTATCGGCCGCGAAGGCTTCGCATGGGCGGGCAACGGCGTGATCCAGTGGAAGCAGAAATGGCCGCGCTGGAAGCCGCCGAATGAGATGGTCGCCCGTCAGCCGGAACTTGCGAAATACTCGATCGAGCGTGGCGGCATGGAGCCTGGCCTCTTGAACCCGCTCGGTGCGCGTGCGCTCTACATCTTCTCGAACAATGAAGATACGCTCTACCGCCTGCACGGCAACCCGGAATGGCGCTCTATCGGCAAGGCCGTCTCGTCGGGCTGCGTGCGCCTGCTCAACCAGGACATCATCGACCTCTACGATCGCGTTCCGAACAAGACCCCGATCGTTGTTTGGCAGTGAGGAACGGTCGGGCGAAGCCCGAGCAATCGATCCAGTGAATCGATTGCAGTGACGAACGCCCGAAGCGCAAGCGCAGGGCCGGAGGGTGCCTCGCCCAAAACACAAAACCGCCCAACACGGGCGGTTTTCTTTTGACTTGATAGTTACGCCGCCTCAGCGCAAATCCCAGCCTTGCACCCGGAAGCAAGCAGCGCCTTATCCGCCACCTCGACAAACAGCCGCCGAAACCACGCCGCCCGCTCATCGGCCCGGTCAACCCGCCGATAGAGCATGGACACCGGATCAGCCGGCAACTCGATCGGCGGCATCGAAACCTCGAGATGATGGAGCTGCGCCATGCAGCGCCCAAGCGATTCCGGCACGACGGCGATCGACGGCATGGCTCTGAGCGCCGGGGGAACAGCCGAATAGCGCGGCACGGTCGCCACCACATTGCGGCTCAGGCCCACCTTGTCGAGGGCCGCGTCCACTGCGGTGGTTGCACTGCCGACGAAGGAGATGGCGATGTGCGGCGCGGCGGTGAAATCCTCGACGCTGAGCGGTGGCTTCAGCTTCAATTGCTGCGGATCGTAGATGGCGATCGAACACTGCTCGAAAAGCGGCATGCGGACATGCCAGGAGGCCGGTTCGCTATGAACGGAAATGCTGAACTCGTACGCGCCGTCATCGAGCATCTGCGCCGCATCGCGCTTGTCGGCTGCGACGCCCACGAGCCGCGCAGCCGGTGCAAGCTCACGCAGCCGTGCGACCAGCGGGCCGAAGAAGGCGGTCTCCAGATTGTCGCACATGCCGACGCGGAATTCGCCCCGCCAGGTTGTCGGATCGAAACTCATCGGTGGGCGGATGGCCCGTTCGATGCCGGAGAGCGCATCCTCGATTGCCGGTGCGATGGCCAGCGCCCGAGCCGTCGGTTGCAGGCCGCGGCCGACCCGCACGAACAGTTCGTCGTCCAGTGCTTCGCGCAGCCGCTTGAGCGCGGCCGAAAGCCCTGGCTGGCCGAGCAGCAGCCTTTCGGCTGCGCGGCTGACATTGCGCTCCTGCATCAGCACCGAGAAGGCGAGCAGAAGGTTCAGGTCGATTTTGCGAAGGGTGGCGTCATTCATCATTATTGGTAATACCTGACATGGCTACTATCAATTTGCAATAGGATTTGAAGCTGTACATTTTCTCGTTCCCTGCCGCCCGCCAGCCTCCCGGCGAAGGCGGCAGCAAAGAAGGAACTGAGATCGATGACCAATTCCCCATCTCGACGCGGAGCCAGCTTGGCATTGCTGCTGCTCTGCGCTGCGAACTTCCTTGACGCCATGGATGTTTCCACCATCGGGGTCGCCCTGCCTGCGATCCAGACCGAACTTGGTATGCCTGCAACCTCGCTTCAATGGGCCGTCAGTGCCTATGTGCTGGGTTATGGCGGCTTCCTGCTACTCGGCGGCCGTGTCGCCGACCTCTTCGGCCACCGCCGCGTCTTCCTTTGGTCGCTCGGCATCTTCGCGGCCGCCAGCATCGCCGGTGGCTTCGTGGACAGCGGGCCGACGCTGATCGCTGCACGTCTGGTGAAGGGCATTGCTGCCGCCTTTACCGCGCCGGCGGCACTTGCCTTGCTGCTCTCCGTCTTCGGCGAGGGCGAGAAACGGGCAAAGGCGCTCGGCGTCTTCGCCTCCACGGGCGCCACCGGCTTCGTGCTCGGCATGGTGCTCGGCGGTGCCGCCACCCTCGTGAGTTGGCGGGCAACGCTCGTCATGGGCGCTCCGGTCGCAATCCTCACGCTGGCGATCGCCCCCTTCGTCCTGCCTCCAGATGAACGGCGCGGCGAGGGACGCAAGCACTTCGACTGGGCTGGCGCGCTGACGATTACCCCCGGCCTTCTGCTTTTCGTCTTCGGCATCACCAATGCTGCGGCCGCAGGCTGGAACGATTTCTTCACCTGGGGTTCGCTCGTGGCGTCACTGGTGCTGATCGCTCTCTTCCTGATCGTGGAATCGCGCCATGTCGATCCCATGGTGCCGCTGCATATCTTCCGCAAAGCGAAGCTCAGCCATGCCAATGCCGTCGCCGCGCTGTTTCAGGGGGCCTATGTCGGCTTCCAGTTCATCGCAACGCTCTATTATCAGGATGTCATCGGCTGGTCGGCCTTTGCCACCGGCTTCTGCTTTGCCTTCGGCGGCGTCTGCGTCATGTTCCTTGCGCCGCGTTTTGCCACCGTTGCGCAGAACCGCGGCACGACCGGCCTGATGGCGGTCGGCGTCGGCCTGCAGGCAACGAGCTATATCCTCTGGGTGGCGCTGGTCGGCCACATCGATCCGATCATCCTGGTTGCTCTCAACCAGATCCCGCTCGGCGTCGGTTATGCCATGACCTATCCGGCAATCCAGGTTGCCGCTCTCTCTGATGTCGAAGAAGACAAGTCCGGTCTTGCCTCCGGCCTGCTCTTTGCCTCCTTCCAGATCGGCGGCGGCATCGTGCTCGCGGCGGCCTCCGCAATCTTCGCGGCTGCCCCGCATTTCGGCTGGGATCCTTACGTCGGCGGTATCGTGTTCGTGGCGCTGCTGGCGATCCTGATCACTCTGCTTGCCGCTGTCGGCCCGAAGACCGCAACAGTTCGACCGCAAGCCTATCAGGCAGCCGAGTGAGGTAAACTGCCCGCGCCGGCTTGGCGCGGGCATCCCGTCTCAGCCGGTGATCATGTCTCGGCCTATATGCTTGCGTTGAGATTGCCCCGCAGCCGGTGCAGCATGTCGCGCATGACGGCCATCTCCTCCAGCGTGCAGCCGATCGCCTCGCCGATCGAAGACATGATCGTATTGATCTCGCCCTTCATCGATTGACCTTTCGGCGTCAGCGACACGATGACCTGCCGCTCGTCGCGGGAATCGCGGGTGCGCCTGATAAGGCCGTTCTGCTCCAGCCGCTTGAGGAGAGGGGAGAGCGTACCGGAATCGAGATCGAGCTGCTCGCCGATCGTTTTCACCGGCAGTTCTGCCTTTTCCCAAAGCACCAGCATGACGAGATATTGCGGATAGGTGAGGCCCACCTTGTCGAGTATGGGCTTATAGGCGCGGGTAAAGGCGTGCGCCGTCGCATAAACTGCGAAACAGAGCTGCTTCTCCAACCGCTTTTCCTCTTCCGGTATCTCGATCACTTTCGCCGTTCTCGCCTTCATGTCTGCCATCCCCGAGGTCTTCATTGTCCTCTTTTCAAATTCCGAATGCAATTTGCAAAATTCACTTGCGTACAATTTAATTGCGCGTTATTAAAAACTCAACCCGAACGAACGGGGCCAACCAAAGGAGATTGTCATGCCTATTCTCTATACCACCAAAGCTTCCGCCACTGGTGGCCGCGCAGGCCGCGCCGTTTCCGAAAACGGTGTTCTCGACGTCACGCTGACCGTGCCGAAGGAACTCGGCGGCGACGGCGCAACAGGCACCAATCCCGAACAGCTTTTCGCGGCCGGTTACTCGGCCTGCTTCCTTGGTGCCTTGAAATTTGTAGCCGGCAAGGAAAAGGTCAAGATTCCCGAGGAAACAACGGTTTCCGCAACCGTCGGCATCGGCCCGCGTGAAGATGGCGGTGGCTTCGGCATCGAAGTTGCGCTGACGGTCAACATCCCCGGCGTCGATCGTGAAACCGCCGAAAAGCTCGCTGCCGCAGCCCACATCGTTTGCCCCTACAGCCACGCCATGCGCACCTCGACCGAAGTTCCGGTCACGGTTGCCTGATTATTCTGTGATATCGATCGACAAGGGCCGGGGCATCGCTCCGGCCTTTGCTTTTGAATTCAATGTATTGCTTGCCGCGTCGGGCCTGGAAGCTGGTCCGCATCGGTCAGCGTGCCCAAGAAGGCGACGATATCGTCGATTTCCGATTCCGTCAGTGCCGGTGGGTCGCCGGGCTTGCGGCCGAAGGGCGGGTCCTGGTTGAGATTGTCCCAATAGGCCTGCGGAACGTCATCATATTTGCGGATCGTGCCGTCGGCATTTTTCGGGTACCAGCGGCCGGGATCGCTGTCGCGCGTGGCGTAGAAGGAAACGACGTCACGCAGCGAATGGAAGTAGCCATTGTGGAAGAAGCTCTTCTTCAGCGCCACATTGCGCAGCGTCGGCGTGCGGAACAGCGCGCAATAGTCCGCCCGGTCCTTGAAGTCGGTACGCTCAGGGCCGCAAAGGCCGAGATCATGATAGTTCGGATTGCTGTTGGCCGGGATCGCCATGTTGCGCGGCACAGCCAGCCCCAGGAAGCCGAAATCGGAAAATTGCGGCGGCTCGCCGTCATTGGCGGGCTCGCTTAAATGGCAGCTTGAACAGTTGCCCTTGGCCGGATCTTCGAAGAGTTCGCGGCCATACAGCTCCTGCGCCGTCAGCGTGCCCTTGCCGGCGAGGAAGGCGTCATAGCGGCTGGAATAGGGGTAGAAATCCGGCCCGCTCTGCTCGAAGGTGCTGAGCGCCTCGACCGCCTCCTGGAAGGCATCCTTGGCATTGCCGAAGATATCCTGGCCGAAAATTTCCCGGATATCTTCGGCATAGGGTGCCTTGCTGAGTGAGGCGACGACCGCGGCTTCATCCTTGTTGCCCATTTCGAAGGGCGACAGCAGCGGGATCTTCGCCTGATCATAGCCGTGGTCCACGCGCCCGTCCCAGGTCAGGCCGCCGGTCGGCCCGTTGTCGATGCTCTCGTCGCCTTCGTCCTCGGAATCGTAGAAGTGTTCGGTGAAGGAGGGTGTGGCCTGCAGGTAGCGCAGCGTCGGCACGGCACGCAGGCCCGGCTGGTCCATATGCGGTCCCCCCATTTCGACCGGCGTTGCGCCAGCCGGAGCGAAGCCATGATGTGGATCGTGGCAGGAGGCGCAGGCCTGCACGCCGGAGGCGGAAAGCGAGGCATCGAAGAACATTTTGCGGCCGAGCTCCGTCAGCGCTTCGGCGCGCGCATAGGCGTCGGCTCGCGACATGGGGCCGGGGTGCACGCCCCCGATGACGGCCGCGCTGCTTTGCCGCAGGGGCAGGAGGCTCAAACCGAGCGCAGTGGCGGCCAAACCGAGCGCCAGACCGGATCGCAAGAGCCAGATAATCTTTGCCGCCATATGAAAGATTCCAATGAGTTAACATCGTCTACCCCCATGATCGAACCTGACTGCAACAGATTGATGACGCGCGCCTTTCGACCGCAGGTGCGACCTGCCCAATGTCACAAAGTTGATAGACGGCGGGAATAGCGTCTCGCTTGCGCTCGGTCTTTCTATTTCCGCCGGGCGCTCCTCTAGCCACGCCCCCTTAGCCATGAGGTATCCCCCGCCATGATCAGACTGAAGTTCCTCCGCAATCTATCGCTGGCCGGTTCGGCCCTGCTGCCGCTGGTATCAGCCACGGCCGCCCTTGCCGCACCTGCAGGCATGGACAAGATCGAGAATATCGTCGTCATCTACGCCGAAAACCGCAGTTTCGATAACCTCTATGGCAGCTTTCCGGGCGCCAATGGCCTCGCCAATGCCAGCGAAAGCCAGGCACGCCAGCTCGATCGCGACGGCGCGCCGTTGGCGGAGCTGCCGCCTTCCTGGGGCGGCCTGACCGCCAAGGGTGTGACGCCCGCAATCACCGAGGCGCAGTCCGCTCACCTCGCCAATGCCGTCTTCTCGATCGACGATCCCAAAGGCTTCGCGCAGGCGACAAATGTCATCACCCGCGACCTCTGGCACCGCTTCTATCAGGAGCAGATGCAGATCGATGGCGGCAAGAACGACAAGTTCGTCGCCTGGGCTGATTCCGGCAGCCTCGTCATGGGCCACTACGACGGGTCGATCCTGCCCATGTGGCAGATCGCCAAGAAATACGTCCTCGCCGATAATTTCTTCCAGGGCGGCTTCGGCGGCTCCTTCTTCAATCACTTCCAGCTGATCTGCGCCTGCGCGCCCTATTATGCCGATGCGGACAAGAGCCCGGCCAAGCCGACCATCGCCAAGGTCGACGCTGACGGCATCTCGCTGACCCCGGCCGACAACGGCCCGAAATCGGCCCTCGACGGCGCTCCGAAATTCGTCTCCGACGGCAACCTCACGCCGGATTTCTACGCCGTCAACACCATGCAGCCGCCTTACCAGCCGAGCGCCAACGCCCCTGCCAAGGATGGCGATGCCGCCTACGCCGATCCCTCGCAGCCGAACACCTTACCACCGCAGCACGAGATCACCATCGGCGACCTGCTATCGCTGAAGGGCATCACCTGGGCCTGGTATGGCGGCGCCTGGCAGGCAGCCCTCGACGGCAAGAACGCCACGCCTGTGCCGAACTTCCAGTTCCATCATCAGCCGTTCAACTATTTCGCCAATTTCGCGCCGGGCACGCCCGCCCGCGCCGAGCATCTGAAGGATGGCGGCCTCGGCGGCGAAGCCTTCACGAAGGATATCGACGACGGTAAGCTGCCGGCCGTTTCCTTCTACAAACCGCAGGGCAACCTCAACGAGCATGGCGGTTATGCCGATGTTTCGAGCGGCGACCAGCACCTCGCAGACCTGGTCTCGCATCTCGAAAAGAGCCCGCAATGGGGCCACATGCTTGTCATCGTCACCTATGACGAAAACGGTGGTTTCTGGGATCACGTCGCTCCGCCGAAGGCCGATCGCTGGGGCCCGGGCAACCGCATACCGGCCTTCGTCATCTCGCCCTACGCCAAGGGCGGCATGGTCGATCATACCCAGTACGACACGACCTCGATCTTGCGCCTGATCACCGCCCGATACGATCTGCCGGTTCTGCCGGGCCTGCTCGCCCGCGACAAGGCGCTTGCGCTGAACAATGAGCCGCCGATGGGCAACCTGACGGCAGCGCTTGATCTGACGCGCTGATCGTCGCGACAACGCTATGTCTTCTCCCCACAGATTGGGGAGAAGACTTCGACTTCCGGATGTTTATCCGTTGAGCGTCCGCATGCCGATTTCGCCGTAGCGATCTCCGACGGCGCGGGGCAGGGCCCTGGCGATTTCCTCGATATCTCCTGGTGTAAGATCAACACCAGCCGCTCCAAGATTCTCGTCCAGTCGCGCGCGGCGGCGGGTGCCGGGAATGGGCACGATATTTTCGCCCTGAACCATCACCCAGGCGAGAGCCAGTTGCGCCGGTGTTGCGCCCTTGCGGCGCGCAATCTCTTCGAACACGGCGACGAGTTCGAGATTGCGCCTGAAATTGTCACCCATGAACCACGGCGAGGTCCGCCTGTAGTCATCGGGCGCGAGTTCATCGACGGACTTGATCGCGCCGGACAGGAAGCCGCGTCCGAGCGGCGAATAGGCCACAAGCCCAATCCCGAGTTCACGAAGCGTCTGCAACACGCCGTCTTCCGGATCGCGCGACCATGGTGAATATTCGCTTTGAACGGCGGTAATGGGATGTACGGCATGTGCCCGGCGGATTGTGTCAGGGCGGGCTTCCGACAGGCCGATATGTCTGACCTTGCCGGCTTCGACGAGCTCCTTCATCGCACCTACTGTCTCTTCAATCGGCGTATCGGGATCGACACGGTGGAGATAGTAGAGATCGATATGGTCGACGCCGGGCCGCCGTAGAGACCCTTCGCAGGATGCTTTTGCATATTCGGGCCGTCCGTTGGCCGTCTGGGCGCTGACGCCTGGTATCGCTCCAGCTGCGCGCACGATGCCGAACTTGGTCGCCAGCACCACTTGGTCGCGCCGGTCCTTGATCGCCTCCCCCACGAGTTCCTCGTTGGTGTGCGGGCCATAGCTATCGGCCGTATCAAGCAGGGTTACGCCACGATCAAGCGCATGGTGGATCGTGGCGATCGCCTCGCCCCTGTCGGCGGCGGTCGCGCCATAGGCCCAGCTCATACCCATGCAGCCGAGTCCGATCGATCCGACCTCAAGTCCTTGCCCGAGCCGGCGTGTCTGCAACGTTCCGTTTGTCATCTCTCATCCTTTCATCTGCCTCTTCGTAGGAGGCGATTTTGCCGTCGAGGACGCGAAGGCAGGTTTCGAGATCGGCCACATGGGCCCGGACACGCTCACGATGCTCCCTAAGCATCTCGCGACGCTCGCTGAACGTTGCTTTCCCGCTATCGGCAAGCTTTGCATAAAGCAGCATGTCGCGGATCGGCATTCCGGTCGTCTTCAGACGGCCGAGAAACTCGATCCAGGAAAGGATTGAAGCGTCGTAGTCGCGTTGTCCGGATCTGTCGCGGTCGGCATAGGGGAGCAGGCCGATACGCTCGTAGTAACGTAGCGTATGAGCCGACAGACCGCAGCGTTTTGCGAGGTCACTGATCTTCATGAGACACCTGTTCTCGTCACGACGCCAAGGAAGCTACGGCTTCGAGCGCACTCTAAGTCAAGAGGCTTTTTGCAGCTGATTTACAGCCGTCTTATCCCGAGCTTTGTAAGATCACGCGAGAAACTGCAGGTCTCGCCTCAGTCCATCCGCATCGCCATTTGGCAGCTTCGCTTCCAGTGTCGCATGCGTGTCCTCCCATATCGGCAGCGCCTTCTGCAGCGCAGCCCGCCCATCATCCGTCAGGCAGAGGAGGCGACCGCGCCGGTCTCTCGGGTTCGGCACCACATTGACAAATCCCTTGCGCTGCAGCGGCTTCAACGCCGCCGTCAGCGTCGTCTGGTCCATGGCGAGCAGGCTTGCGACCGGCCCCATCGGCGGCGGCTCCGGCCGGTTGAGGGACATCAGCAGGGAGAATTGGCCGTTGGTCAGGCCGACAGGCCGCAGCGCATCATCGAACAGCCTAGCAAGCGCACGTGCGGCGCGCTGCACATGCAGGCACAGGCACGTGTCCCGCACCAGAAGCGTCGTGGAAAAAGGAATCGCGATCGGGTTTGACATGATCTATTTCTATTGATATCAATCTATTTAGTCAAGAAGAGGAGACTATCTGCCGGAAAATGCCGGCAGCGCCGGAGGAGGGCGCAGATCATGTTGAACAAGGTGACTCAAAATCCCGTCGTTTCCCGCGAGGAATGGCTTGAAGCTCGCCGAGCTTTGCTCTTGAGAGAGAAAGAGGCGACCCATCTGAGAGACAAGGTGAATGCCGAGCGCATGGCGTTGCCCTGGGTGAAGGTCGATAAGGACTATACGTTCGACACGCCGCAGGGGCCGAAATCGCTCGCCGACCTTTTCGATGGCCGCAGCCAGCTAATGGTCTATCACTTCATGTTCGGCCCCGAATGGGAGGCCGGTTGCCCCGGCTGCTCGTTCCTTGGCGATCATCTCGATGGCACGCTGCCCCACCTCAACCATCACGACGTGACACTCGTTTCCGTAGCCCGCGCGCCGCTCGCCAAGATCGAGGCCTATAAGAAGCGCATGGGCTGGAATTTCCCCTGGGTTTCGTCCTTCGGCAGCGATTTCAACTTCGATTATCACGTATCTTTCACGCCTGAGGATCTTGCGAAAGACAAGGTCTTTTATAATTTCTCTCCGATAGCACCCGCTGACGCCAATGATGAACTGCCTGGACTTTCGGCCTTCTACAAAAATGAGAAGGGCGAAGTGTTCCATACCTATTCGAGCTATGCCCGAGGCGCGGAGGAAATCCTTGGAACATTGATGATCCTGGATCATGCCCCCAAGGGTCGCAACGAAGATTCGACCATGGATTTCGTGAAGCGTCACGACGAATATGAGGAAGCCCCCCAAGCCTCATCCTGCTGTCACTAGACCCAGCCAACCATCATCCGGAGGAGAAGGACGATGAAGACTGCAGAAGTGCTGAAGGAGCATGCTTTCCTGGAGAGAATGGTGGGGGATTGGACCGTCGCCGCTTCAGACATGACCGGAGATAAGCCTTGGGACGAGACCGTGCGCTCCCTGCAAGGTATCTGGTTCATTGCCGAAGGGGCCGGTGAAATGAGCGACGGCAAGCAGGCAACGACGATCCTTACCCTCGGCTACGACTCGAGTAAAAGCAAATATGTCGGCAGCTGGATCGGCTCGATGATGGACTACATGTGGACCTATGAGGGCGAGATTGAGCCCCCGGGTAACGTTCTGTCGCTCTACACCAGGGGCCTGGCTTTCGAAGGCGATGGCCTTGCCGACTATCGCGAGCAGATCGCCTTTCTCGACGACAACGTCAGAACCTTCACATCGAGCGTTAAGGAAGCTGACGGCACCTGGAAGCAGTTCATGGAAGTCAAATATACCCGCAAGGGCTGAAATCGCCGGGGCACATCAAGGCCAATTCCAGCAAGAGTGCGAGAGCGGTTTTGCGTCCGGAATTGCTTGAAAACAAGAGACAGAACTCAAGCGTGGACCGAGGAGGACACGATGTCCAATACGCATGGCAAGTTCATATGGTGCGAACTGATGACGCCGGATCCGGATGCGGCGGCGAAATTCTACGGCTCGGTCGTCGGCTGGACGTCGGGTAAAATGCCGGCGGCAGACCAGCCTGAATACACCATCTTCGAAGCAAACGGCGTCAGGGTCGCCGGCATGATGCCCTTTCCGGCAGAGCTGGAAGGGCAGGGCATTCCGCCGAACTGGACCGGTTATGTCGCCGTCGACAATACTGATCAATCGGCACGCGACTTCTCGGCAAACGGAGGTACCGTCCGCCGCCAGCCGGCGGATATTCCAGGCATAGGCCGCTTTGCCGTCGTAGCCGATCCTGATGGAGCAGTGCTCTGCATCATGACGCCGCTGCCGATGGAAAATCCGCCGCCGGAACTGCCTTACGACACGCCCGGCCATGTCGGCTGGCGCGAGCTCTACGCCAATGACGGCGCCAAGGCCTTCGACTTCTATTCCAAGCGCTTCGGCTGGACGAAGGATCAGGACTTCGACATGGGGCCGATGGGCATCTACCACATTTTTGCCGCGCAAGGAAAACAGACTGGCGGCATGATGACCCGTCCGCCGGAGGTCGGCATGGCCTTCTGGTCCTACTACTTCACCGTGCCGGCCCTTGATGCTGCCATCGAGCGCGTCAACGCCGGCGGCGGCAAGGTCGTCAACGGCCCCATGGAAGTTCCCGGCGGCTGGGTCTGTCAGGGGATGGATCCGCAGGGGGCGTTTTTCTGCCTGTCGGCGGCGAAGCGTTAAGGTTCATTGAAAAGGGGTCGCGAGCAATCTCGCTTGCGCCCCCTATCCAACTCATCCAACACTCGCAAAGAATCCTTCCGGGCTCTCCACCTCCACGAGCTTCTTCCGCTCGATCAGCCAGAAGCGATTGCCGACCGCCCGCACGAAGCTGCGGTCGTGGGAGACGAGCAGGCAGCTCGCCTCATGCGCCATCAGCTCGCTTTCCAATGCCTCCTGCCCCTCGATATCGAGATGGTTGGTCGGCTCGTCGAGCAGGTAGAAATTCGGCTGCGTCAGCCGCAGCACCAGCATGCCGAGCCGTGCCTTCTGCCCGCCGGAGAGCAGCTTCACCGGCTTGCCCTGCATCTCGATCGTCATGCCGGCACCGGCAAGCAGCGAGCGCGCCCGTTGGTCGCCAACATCGAAGCGGCGGATGATCGTCTGCAGCGGCGTATCCGCATCGCTGAGATCGGCAAGCAGCTGGTCGCCATAACCGAGCACAAGCGAGGGCGTCGCCTTGATGCCCGCCTTTGCCGTTTCCGGCTCGGCGATCGCAGCCCGCAGCATGGAGACCAGCCGCGACTTGCCGGCGCCGTTGAGGCCGAGCAGCACGATGCGGTCGCCTTGGCAGATGAACTGCTTTCCCGTGCGAAAGAGTAGCGTGCCGTCAGGCGTGGTGACCTCCGCGTCTTCGAGTGTGACAAGAACCTTGGCATGCGTGCCGCGATTGGCGAGGCGGATTGCGCCTGCCGATCGTTCGAGATGGACAGGTTTGGTGGCCTCCTCCAGCTTCTCGGCACGCTGCTTCAGTTGCTTCGTCTTCACCACCAGCAGATCGCTGCCGGAATTGATGCCGATATTGTTGAGCTTCGCCGCCTGTTTGCGAAGCTGCTCGACCGTCTTCATGTCCTTTTCGTATCGCCGCGCATCGGAAGCATCCGCCTCGTCGAGCGCGGCGCGCGCCCGGCTGTAGGGCAGGGAGAAGACCGGCGATTGCTCTGGCCGCAGGAAGAGCGTCCGGTTGGTGGTCGCATCGAGAAAGGCACGGTCGTGGCTGCAGATGATAACGGGCGTGTCACGCGGCAATGCGTTCAGCCAGCCTTCCAGCCGCGCGATCTTTTCGAGATCGAGATGGTTGGTCGGCTCGTCGAGCAGCAACACGTCCGGCTCGTTCACCCACGTGCGGGCAATCAGCGCCAGCCGCTGCCATCCGCCGCTGAGCTGCCGGAGCGGTCGCTCGCGCAACTCCTCAGGCACTTCGAGCGATTCCAGGACGACGTCGGCGCGCCAGCTCTCGCTTTCGGCCTGGTCAGGCGGAAGGGCTAGCAGCACAGCGTCACGGAAAGTGGCGTCCAGAAGGGCCGGCGACACATTCTGCTCCACATGGCCGATGGTCAGCCCGCGCGCCTTGGTGATCTCGCCTTCGGTCGGCTCCAGCGTCGCGGTCATGAGCCGCAACAGCGTGGATTTGCCCCGTCCGTTCGCGGCCACGAGGCCAATCCGGTCGCCGGCATTGACGACGAGATTGAGCTTCGAAAACAGCGGCGCCGACAGCACGATACCKAGATTGCGGATATTGATGAGGGTCATGATCGTATCCTGGTCTTGCCAATCGATCGCACCTATCCGGGGCTTCAGCCATCAACGGAAAAGCGCGTTTTGCTTGGCGGATTATGAAATGCTTGCAGCTCGAATGGCGGGCATTGAGGTGCAGCAGTGCCACAAGGGGCGGACCAGGAAGAGATTTGCGAGAAACGGTCTCTGGTCAGCCCTGCAAACGCATCTGCAGGGCGTTGACTGGGCCACGCTGGCGATGATGCCGGAAATACATACTCACGCGCAGCCCTCCTTCTTTCTCGGTTGCAAGACGGAAATATCATTGCTCGCGGCTGGAAACAAGGGATCATGATAGCAGTAAAGACGCTCAGATGGTATGAAAGGTCATCATCATCCGGGATCGGGGAACGCGGGATGATTTCCATTTCGAGGGCGGGCAGTATAGAGGATTTCGTGGTTGCCGCCGGCTTCTGCGAGGCGCTCGGTGCCCTGGATGTTGAGATGGGGCGTGATCATGGCGTTCCTGCCGAGATCGTCATGACGCTTTTCCACGGCGAAAATCATGAAAGCCTCGCCCGGAAATACAGTTCCAACGAAGCGATGATGTTTCTCGCCAGATGGGAGGGAGCACCGGCAGGCTGTATCGCGCTCGCACCATTCGATGCCGACGCCATGGAGATCCACAAATTCTACGTGGATCCCGCCTTTCGCGGCCGGGGCATCGGCAATGTGCTGATGCAGAAGGTGTTCGACGAAGCGAAGAAGATGAGCAAACGCACCACCATGCTCGTCAATACCGCAGCTTATTTGAAGAGCGCACTCTCCCTCTACGAAGCCTTCGGTTTCGTCCACTGCCCCCCGTTTCACACCGTGCCCGCCGAAATCAGCCACACCGAAGTCTTCATGTCGCGGCCGCTTTGATCCCGACACAATCGCTGCCTAGCGATGTCAGGATATTTTCAAGGGAGTCGGCATGCTCATCGCCCATCTGCCGGCAGGCTATATTCTTGGAACTGCCGCGCGACGCAGAGCGTCGTCCCCTGCCATCATCGCGGCGGCTCTGATCGGCAGTGTCGCGCCGGATTTTGACATGGCCTATTTCTACGCGTCGGGCGGCAAGACCCATCATCATGCCTATATCACGCATTGGCCGCTCTTCTGGCTTGTCTCGGCGATCCTGATCCTGCCGCTCCTGAAGTGGCTGCGCCCGGCTTGGCTTCCGGCAGCTTGCGTCTTCTTCGCAGCCGCCATGCTGCACATGGTCATGGATACGATCGCGGCACCGCTCTATTGGTTGGCGCCTTTTTCGTTCCATGAATTTGAGCTGGTCCGAGTAACGGCAACCCATGCCAACTGGATCATCAGCTTCCTGCTCCATTGGACATTCCTGCTGGAAATCTCCATCTGCCTTTCGGCGCTCACACTGTTCCTGATGCACCGTCGCATACGGCCGCCGTGTCGGCGACATCTGCCCACCGGCCCCATTCCGGAACATGGCACGCAAGTTAGCGGTTATTGCAAAGGCCGGAACGCGCCCTGATCCCAGCCGGATGCATTTCGCCTGGCTGTTTGCCACACTAGTTGCACAGCATCGTGTGATCGTTATAAGCGGCCGTCGATGGACTGAGGAAATTCCTGATCGAGGGCGAATGCAATGGCGGGTGGTGACGACGAATATGTCTATGACGAGGCGACGGGCGAATGGCGCCCGGCTTCCGAAATGGCCGCAGTTGCACAGGCTGCGTCCGAGGTTCGCGACGCCGCCGGAAACGTGTTGAAGGACGGCGATTCCGTCACGTTGATCAAGGATCTCAAGGTAAAGGGCGCCAATCAGACCTTGAAGCAGGGCACGGTCATCCGTTCCATCCGTCTGACGGATAATCCGGAAGAGATCGACTGCCGTCACGATGCGATCAAGGGCCTCGTCTTGCGGACGGAATTCGTCCGCAAGCGCTGACCTGACCTATCTGCTACCGCTTCAGGCTTCCCAATATGCCCCGCACCAGCGCCCGGCCGACCTGGGTGGCCACCGTACGCGCCACACTCTTCATGGCCGCTTCCACGACCGTTTCGCGCTGGTAACCGGAGCGGCCGCGTGATTGGCCGCGATCTGTAGGCTTGTCGTCATCGCTGCCGCCGAAGCCGGGCAGCGTCCAGCCGGAGGTCGTGCTGCCCTCCTGCGGCGCCGGGGCCTCTTCCTGCGCCCGCTTAGCAGCCTCGGAATCGGCGGCTTTCTTGGCACGTGCTGCGAGCAACTCGAAAGCAGATTCGCGGTCGACATCCTCGTCATAGACGCCGAGCACGGGGCTATGGTCCATGATCTGCTGGCGCTCGGCATCGTTCACAGGTCCGACGCGGCCGGACGGCGGCCGGATCAGCGTGCGTTCGACGATCGAAGGTGCCCCCTTGGCTTCGAGCGTGGAGACGAGCGCCTCGCCGGTGCCGAGATTGGTGATGACGGTCGCGCAGTCGAAGGCCGGATTGGGGCGGAAGGTATCGGCCGCCGTCTTCACCGCCTTCTGCTCGCGCGGCGAATAGGCGCGCAACGCATGCTGCAGGCGGTTGCCGAGCTGGGCGAGCACCGTTTCCGGCACGTCGAGCGGGTTCTGCGTCACGAAATAGACGCCGACCCCCTTGGAGCGGATGAGGCGCACCACCTGCTCGACGCGCTCGGTCAGCACCTTCGGCGCGTCGTTGAAGAGCAGATGAGCCTCGTCGAAGAAGAAGACCAGCTTCGGCTTGTCGGGATCGCCAACCTCCGGCAGCTCTTCGAAAAGCTCGGAGAGCAGCCACAGCAGAAAGGTGGCGTAGAGGCGCGGGTTCATCATCAGCTTGTCGGCGGCAAGCACCGAGATCTGCCCGTAGCCATTGTTCGAGGTGCGCATGATGTCGGAAATCTTCAGCGCCGGCTCACCGAAGAAATGCTCGGCCCCCTGCTGCTCCAGCACGAGAAGTGCGCGCTGGATCGAGCCGACGGAGGCCTTGGAAATCAGCCCGAACTGGTTGGAAAGCTCGGAGGCATTTTCGCCCATGTAGTTCAGCAGCGCCGTGAAATCCTTGAGATCGAGCAGCGGCAGGCCGGCCTTATCGGCGATCTTGAAGGCGATATTGATGACGCCTTCCTGCGGCTCGGAGGCATCCATCAGGCGGGCCAAGAGCAACGGCCCCATCTCGGCGACGGTCGTGCGAACCCGGTGGCCTTTCTCGCCGAAGAGATCCCAGAAAATGACCGGGAACTGCTCGAATTCATAATCGGTAAAGCCGATCTGCTCGGCGCGCGTGGTGAGAAAATCCTTCGGCTCGCCCTTGGCGGCGATACCCGAAAGGTCGCCCTTGATGTCGGCGGCAAAAACCGGCACGCCGGCCCTCGCAAAGCCCTCCGCCAGCACCTGCAGCGTCACCGTCTTGCCGGTGCCGGTGGCGCCGGTCACGAGCCCGTGGCGATTGCCGAATTTGAGGTCGAGATATTCGCCCTTGTTGATGCTGTCATCAGGATTGCGGCTTGCGCCGATGAAAATCTTGCCGTCCTCGAGCATGTAAAAATGTCTCCTCGGTCGATGCCGCAGCTCAGTTCCAGAATATGCGAGGATCCTCTTTTCGCACATTCATGCAAATATCGTTTCTCTGTTATAAGCAGGCGACGGGAGACCGACAACTGTCTGCGTTAAAAGGAAAAGCAGAAGCGGATACCGCAAAGAGAGCCGCTTGAGTTGCCGCCTCGATTCGATTACGTTGACGTTAACGTCAAAACAGGAGGCAGACGATGAATGAGATTGTGACTGAAATCGCCAATCGCGTGGGCATTTCGCCTGATCTGGCCGAAAAGGCGCTCGGCATGATGCTCGGCTTCCTGCAGCGCGAAGCGGCTGATGGTCCGGTTGCCGAGATGATCGAAAAGATCCCCGGCGCCACCGAACTCGTTGCCCAGTTCAACGGCGAAGGCTCCGGCGGTGGCGGCGGTCTGCTCGGCGGCCTGATGGGCGCGCTCGGTGGCGGCGGCATCATGGGCCTCGGCCAGCAACTGATGAGCGAAGGCCTCGGCATGAGCGAGATCACTTCGCTCGCCAAGGAAACCATCGCCATTGCCAGGCAACATGCCGGCGACGATGTGGTCGACCAGGTGGTCGCGTCCGTGCCAGGCCTCAGCCAGTTCGTCTAAGACGATCCATCATTTCGATAAGCCCCCGGCTCTGTCCGGGGGTTTTGTTTTTTTAACTTTTCCCTCTTTCATTTTCGTGTGTTTTTATGACCGACGCATCCTCCATCAAAGCGCTGCTGCCAAAGGCTGCCGGCCATCAATTCGTGCTCTATGGCGATTCCTGCTCGGGCGTTGCCGGCGCCCTGCACGAGCGGACCTTTGAATCGGTGAATGCCGTCCTGCGCAGGCTTGAGCCGCAGCCGCAATTCATTCTCTTTCCCGGCGATGAGATCATCGGCCTGACGGCGGATGAAGCCTCGTTGCATGCCCAATGGCGGCATTGGCTTGATGTCGAGATGGCCTGGCTCGACCGCACCAAAATTCCGATGTGGCACACGACCGGCAACCACACAACCTATGACCAGATGAGCGAGGCAATCTTTCGCGGCACGCTCGGCCTTCCGGCAAACGGACCGGCGGGGCAGGAGGGGCTGGCCTATTGGGTTCGCCGCAGCGATCTGCTCATGGTCTTCGTCCATACGCTCTGCAGCGGTCTCGGCGGCGAAGGTCATGTTGAAACGGAGTGGCTGGAAGCGACGTTGAAGGCGCATGCCGATGCCCGCTACAAGCTGGTGCTCGGCCATCACCCGGTCTTTCCCGTCAATGGTTACGCCGGCGCCTATCAGCGCGAGATCGGCCATGAATATACCGAGCGCTTCTGGGATATTCTCGTAGAGGCCGGCGTCTTTGCCTATTGCTGCAGCCATATTCTGGCCTTCGATGTCCAGGCCCATCGCGGCGTGCTGCAGATCTGCACGGCGCACCGGATGCCGGAAGGCGTCGAATATCTCCATTGCATCCAGGCAGCGCTCGATGAGGATGGCTTGCGCTATCAGGTTCTCGACACCGAAGGCACGGTACGCGAACGCCTGCAATGGCCTCCTATGCCTGCGGGCGAGGACAAATGGCATGGCATTGCTCACGGGATAAGCGAAGCGCGCTGGTCGGGCCCGGTGGGCACGGGCCGTATCGTCGAATTCCGCCTGGGTGGCCGGACGGCGCCTGAGCCTTGCGCATCGCAGCAGACGATCTTTTCGGCTTTCGGCGAAAAAGGGCTGGCACCGCTATGGCTTGGCCTGCGTGGCAGGCAGCAACAACTGACGCTCATCCTCGGCCGCGATCCCGGCCGAAGCCCCTACTATTTCTTTGGCCCAGACCTGCCACCCGGCGAGGATTTCACTCTTCAACTCCTCCTGCATAGCGGCATGGGGCCAGGTGGGGTGCTCTGGCGCGGGACAGGCAGCGAGGCCTGGTCGTCCTTTGAAGCAATTGCCTCGACAGGACTCGAGCGCCTTGTCTGGCCGTCTCGCTGGAGCGTCGGTCATGGCCAGAAAGGTGAGGGCGATCGGCCGTTCATGGGGGAAAGCCTGAACCTGCATATTGCAGGTTGAGGAAAACTCGGGTGGTTTCCTGTTCCTCTCAGCTCTAAAGTCGGTTATTCGGCCTTTCTGAATATCATCTAGGGAAGGGCGGATGAACGGAAGCGATCGATCGTCATCGGTGCTGAGAGAGCATTTCGAGCAGCACAGGACCAAACTGAGCCGCTCAGAGCTGGCCGTGGCGGAGCATCTGGTGAAGATGCCGATCGACGTGCTGATTTTCCGCAGCGCCGAGGAGATCGCCGCCGAGACCGGTACCAGTGATGCGACGGTCATCAGGACCGCCAAGCGTCTGGGTTTCACCGGCCTGCCGGAGCTGAAGCGGGTATCGGGCCGGGTCATGGCGCGCACCATTTCCACCAGTGAGCGTCTGGAGCAGCGCTTTCGCGCAACCGGTGACGATCTGGAAAAGGTTGCCGGGCAGATGTTTGCGACCGCCCGCGAAGTGCTGAGCTCCACCGAGGAGCAGATCGACGGCGCAATGCTCGCCTCTGCCATTTCGGTCATCGAGGAGGCCGACACAGTCTGGTGCATCGGCATGGGCACCGCCGAGGTCGAAGCACGCCATTGCGCGATTGCTCTCAGCCGCGCCGGCGTGCGGACCCGCTGTTCCGGAGCGTCGGGCTTTACGCTTGCCAATGAGCTGATCGATGTCAGGCCTTCTGACGTCATCGTCATGTTCCATGCCGTGCGCGAGACCGCTGAACTCAAGCTCATCGTCCGGCAGATCCAGGATATCGGCTGCAAGGTCGTTCTGGTCTGCGGCGTGCAGCTGCGCGCGACATATGCCGATAAGGTTTCGGCCGTTTTGACCTGCATCGGCGCGCCCTCCAGGCTTGCAAGCTGGAGCATCGGCGCCATCGTCATCGCCGATCTCCTTGTTTATGGAGTCGCGGTCCGCAACCAGCAGCGGGCGACGGATGCCAAGCGCCGGCTCGCCGACCTGCGGGATCAGGCACTCAGGAACGATTGAGTTTCCCGGCAAATTCTCGGCATTCCCGGCGCATGAAAATTAAACATGAGGAATAGAGTTATGTTTGTTGAAATTCGGACTACAATATTGTAGTGAACGCGACATTGACGTCGTGAGCGGCGTCGACTGTCGGGGTTATCGCATGACGTGCCTGTTCAATTGCAGCAAGACGGCGATACGCCGTCCTTTCGCCTATGAGACCGTGCCCAGACACCGGCGCCCGCCGAGCGGCTAATATCAGATAGTCATCCAATAAAACCGTCACTTGCACTGGAATGCCCGGCATTTCCGGCATGGCGGCCTGTTGTCGAAATTCTCCTTTTCAAACGCCTACGGAAAATCCCCATGTTTGCCCCCAAATTCCAAGGAAAGCATCTCGCTCTCACCGTCGCCCTTCTGGCCTCCGCTACATCGGCACTCGCACAGGAAGCTGCCAGCGGTGTGACCCAGCTCGAAACGATCGAGATCACCGGCAACTGGCTGGAGGAGCCGAACGAGGACAAGGTGCTGAAACATCCGGGCGCCCGGACGATCCTGGATCGCGAGCAGTTCGAAGAGCGTGGCGCACAGGATATTCGCGATGCGCTGAATCAGATCCCCGGTGTTCAGGTACAGGAGGCCAACGGCACGGGCGGCAGCGATGTGTCGCTGAACCTCGGGGTACGCGGTCTGACCTCGCGCCTTTCGCCGCGCTCCACCGTGCTGATGGATGGCATTCCGCTGGCCTATGCGCCTTATGGCCAGCCGCAGCTTTCGCTCTTCCCGCTGACACTCGGCAACGTCGAAACGATCGACGTCGTCCGTGGCGCAGGTTCCGTGCGCTACGGACCGCAGAATGTCGGCGGCATCATCAATTTCGTCACGCACCCGATCCCGGAGGATTTCACCGCACGCTTCTCCTCGGGCGCAGAGATCGCCGGTAACAACGGCCACGTGAAGGCGACCCCGAACTTCCTGATCGGCGGCACGAATGATGACGGGCTCGGCGCTGCGATCCTCTATTCCGGCATCCATGGCGAGGGTTATCGCGACGCCAACGACCGCACCGATATCGACGATATCATCGCCAAGGGCAGCTACGAGTTCTCAGATACGGACAAGCTCGGCATCCAGTTCCACCACTACGAGGGTGAGGGCAAGATGCCCGGTGGCCTGACGAGCGCCCAATATGATGCCGATCCGTATCAGTCCACCCGTCGCTATGATGATTTCAGCGGCCGCCGCAACGATATCTCGCTGCGCTACCAGCATGATGACGGCGATAACAATTTCGAAGTGCTGACCTATTATGTGGATTCCTTCCGCACCAGCAATGTCGAGCAGCAGGGTACGGGCGCCAGCGCCGGCCTCTACCGCCTGACCTCGGCCCCGCGCAGCTACAGCTATTTCGGCATCGAGCCGCGCTATTCGCGCCTGATCGAGCTCGGCGGCATTACCCAGGAAGTGACGGTCGGCTATCGTTATCTCTGGGAGGAAAGCTCTGAAGTCGCCGCCCGCTCGGCTTTTTATAACAGGGCCTCGGGCATCAATCCGGCCACGCGTGCCGCGCCGACCTACCAGACGAGCGATGGCGGCACGATCGCGCATGCCTTCTACATCGACGACAAGATCGAGATCGGTGACTGGACCATCACACCAGGCATTCGCTATGAGATGATCAGTACGCACAACGATGTCGTGAATTTCGCCACCAGCGGCGCAGTCACCAGCGCGATCTCTCCCTCGGTCGAGGCGAACGAAGCCCTGCCGACATTGTCGGCGTCCTACCGGCTCACCAACGAGTTGACCGTCTTCGGCAATGTCGGCGTCTCCTTCGGCCCGCAGCAATATAGCCAGCTTGCCTCCACCACCGACGGCCTGCATCCGGAGAAGGCAACCACCTACGAAATCGGCCTGCATTATGAAGGCGACAACTGGAATGCCGAGCTGACGGCGTTTAATATCGATTTCGACAAGGAGCTTTATCTCGGCCGTACAATCGTCGGCGAAGGCATCTGGACCGATCTCGGCGCCACCCGCCACCGCGGCATCGAGTTCGCCATCAACTATGATATCGGCGATGTCGTGCCGACGCTCGACGGCCTGTCGCTGTCTGCAAGCTATACCTATACGGAAGCGACCTATCAGGCCGGCGCCTTTGAAGGCCGCGACCTGCCGTTCTATTCGCGTCAGGTCGCCTCGCTCGGCGCGCGTTACCGCTACGACGACTGGATCTTCAATGCCGACCTGCAGACGCAGTCAAAGCAGCATTCGCCGGGATCTGCCGATGCCGGCGCGACCTATGTGACGGAAGAGGATGCGACGGGCCGCCTGGGCGATATTCCCGGCTACGGCACCGTCAACCTGCGCGTCGCCTATCAGCCGGAAGACAGGAAGAGTGCGCCGCAACTCGCCTTGGGCGTGAAGAACCTGTTCGACAAGGAATATTTCACCCGCTCGACGGACAATAATGGCGGCAAGTTCGTGGGCCAGCCGCGCACATTCTTCGTCAACGCATCAATCGCCTTCTAAGCATGTCGCGCAAAAGTGTGCAGCGGTTTTGCGGTAACGATATGCGAAAACAAGAGCCTAAAGCGTGGCAAGCGAATCTGAAAGATCGCGACGCGCTTTAATGGTCTGATCAATCCATTCGCCGGATGGAAATCAGCGCTGACCTTTCCTAGATTAGATGATGCCGGATCTTTTCACCGACGGCCGGATCGGCTGGAACGATGGATACCCAAATCCCGTTTCATATCGGCCAGATAAGAAGGAATATGATCATGCGTACGGTTATTGCAGCAGCCTCGATCATTCTCCTCGGGTTCGCCGCTCCGGCCTTTTCCCAGGCCCTCGGTGATATGGACTATTCCGGCCGCTTCGGCGGCATGCCGCCCGGCACGGTGCCGGACGCGGAATCAAGTAATACTTTTTCGATTCCGCTCGATCCCGTCGAGAGCGACAATATCACCGTCGTCATTCCGTCTGACCGGACGGATTGCCCGCGGCACGGCACGCGCGCCTACCGCACGGCCGAACGCGACGGCACGTTGACAGCAGCGTGCCGCTGACGGGATAGTATAGAATGAAAGAAGCAGGAATGGCTATTTGCCGTCCCTGTGCAGGATCACGCCGAGTTCATGCCACTCGCGGCCGTCGCGCTGAATAAGCTCGTCGGCGCAAGTGGGTCCCATGCTGCCGGGAGCGTAGGGGTCCGGGATACGGTCATCCTTTGCCCACTCTTCCAGAAAGGGCTGAACGGCGGCCCAGCCGGCCTCGATGCCGTCGGCGCGCTGGAACAGTGTCTGGTCGCCGATAAACAGATCATAGAGCAGGGATTCGTAACCGGTCGTCTTGCCGATATCGAACTTGTCGGCATAGCGGAAATCGAGCGACACCGGCACGGTATCGACCGATTGTCCCGGCGACTTGATGGAGATCTCCATGCTCATGCCTTCGTCTGGCTGAACCTGAATGACCAGCCTGTTCGGCGGCAGGTGGCGGTTGGCTTCCGTTTCACGGAACTGCGCGAAAGGAACGCGCTGGAAGGTGATGACGATTTCCGTATCGCGCGCCGTCATCGCCTTGCCGGTGCGCAGATAGAAGGGGACGCCAGCCCAGCGCCAGGTATCGGCATAAAGCTTCAAGGCCACATAGGTCTCGGTCTTACTGTCAGGCGAAACGTCCTTTGTCTCGCGGTAAGCGGGCAGGTCGTTGCCATTGAGCGGACCCGCGGTATAGGCGCCACGCACGCCATTCGCCTTGGCTTCTTCCGGTGTATAGACGCGCAACGCCTTGAGCACCTTGCTCTTCTCGTTGCGGATCGCTTCGGCATCGAAACTGTTCGGCGGCTCCATGGCGATCATCGCCAAAAGCTGGAACAGGTGGTTGGGAATCATGTCGCGCAACGCGCCGGTCGCATCGTAGAACTTGCCGCGCGTGCCGACATCGACGATCTCGGAAGCAGTGATCTGAACGTGGTCGATATAGCGGTTGTTCCACAGTGACTCGATCATCATGTTGGCGAAGCGCGCCGTCATCAGATTCTGCACCGTTTCCTTGCCGAGGAAATGGTCGAGCCGGTAGACTTGGCTTTCTTCGACCTGAGCGAGGATGCGCTCGTTCAAGGCGCGGGCCGAGGCAAGGTCAGTACCGAAGGGCTTTTCGATCGCTACACGGCGGAAGCAGCCCTCGCTCTCGTTCATCAGCCCGAGACCGGCAAGTTTCTCGACGATCGGCCCGAAGAAGGTCGGCGGCACGGCGAGATAGAAGGCGGCATTGCAGGTCTTGCCAAGGCGCTTGCCGATTTCGAGGAAGATGTCGTCTTTGGTGAAATCACCCTGCAGATAGGAAATCCGCGACCGCAGGCTCTCCCAGGCCTCATCCTTGTCAGTCGCTTCATCGCCCTCGAGATGGCTGAGAAAAGCGTCAAGCCGCTGGCGCAGGAACTCATCGTCACCGGGCTCGATGCCGACGCCGATAATGTCTAGGTCCTTGCCGACAAGGCGACTGCGCGTGAGGTTGATGATGGCCGGAACCAGCAGTCGCCGTGTCAGGTCGCCGGTGGCGCCGAAGATGACGAGAGTGACGGGCGGGGTGGGGTGAGCGTCCATGTGCCATCTCCTGCTGGATTGTCCGGCCGAATATAAAGCGCTCCGGCTGCGCCGCAAGCACCTTGCGGTTCAACGATAACAAGCGTTTGACACTACGTCGAAATCACATAAAGATATACAGATATCATTATGTGATTGAGGGCTCTATGGTCGATCTCGTCAGTGCAGGCTTCTTCGTCATGGCCGCCTTGGCGCTTCTCTGTTCGCCGGGCCCTGCCATCGCTGCCCTTCTGGCGATTGGACGTCTCCACGGGATGGTGACGGGCCTGCGTTTCTATCTCGGTCTGCAGATCGGTTTGGCCGTTGCCGCCGCCGCGCCGCCGCCGGCCTGCTATCGTTGATTGAGGCAATCCCACTGGCAATGCTGGTGATGACGGTCGCTGCCACCCTCTATCTCGTCTGGCTGTCCTGGAAGATCGCCTCTGCGCCAGTCGGCGCCGATCTCTCGGCCGCACGGCGGCAAGCCTCGCCGACCATCGCCGGCGTGCTTGGCCTCACCAATCCCAAGGCCTATATCGCCTTCGCCTCTCTTTTCGCCGCATACCGGCTCTCGCAGGATGGCGCGCTGGACATGCAGGCCAAATGGGCACTCTGCGTCCTCGTCATGATCGTCGTCGATATCTTCTGGCTGTGGCTCGGCGTTGTTCTCGGCAAAGTGCAAATGGAGCCGTCGAGCGAACGGGTGCTCAACATCTGCTTTGGCCTCGTTATTCTCGCGACCGCGATCTTGTCGCTGATCGAGCTTTTGGGAGCCTGACATGAAAAGGCCATTGCGGAAGGTCTTTCCGCAATGGCCCTCTTACGATGATGGATGGCTTACGCCTTGGTGGCAGGCTTGTCCGTGGTCGTGTCGGTGGCCGGCTTGGATGCAGATGTGTCAGTCGCGGGCTTGTCACCTGTGCCGCTGGCCGGCTTCGTCTCGGTCTTTGCCGGCCAGGTGATGTAATAATTCTGCGTGCCGACCTGGCCGAAATAGACCTCGTTGCCGGTGCCTTTCTCGATGAAGCTGCCGTTTTCGCTTCTGACGAGGCGCGCATGGGAGTCGCGCTGCAGATGGTCGCGCAGGAAGTTATTCCAGTCGTCGGTCTTGATGTCGGTGCCCTTCTTCTGGTCGACATCGGCTTCCTTGGGATCGGTCACGTCCCAGGCCTTGATGGAAACGCCCTGGGTCGGATCGGTGACCGTCAGCTGGCCCTTCTTGAAGGCGGCAAGCATGGCGGCTTCCTGGCTGCCGGGGCCCTTGGCATCTGCCGCAGCCGTCATGTTCTGGCGCAGCAGCGCCATGAAGGAGGCGGTGGTGATATCGGTGCTGGCGGTGGTGTTGCCGGACGCGTCCGTGGACCCCGTCTTGCCGGAGTTGATCTTGTCGAGCATGACCGACAGCGCCGAGCGGGACTGCGAGGGAAGGCTGGAATAGTCATGATCGGTCGAGCTGCTGGAACTGCTGTCGGAGGAGCCGCTCTTGATCACCTGCAAGGCTATCTGCGCTGTCTGCAGCCGGATGTTGGAAACAGAAGAAACCATCTCAAAATCTCTTTGTCAGGCCCCGCACATGATGGCGCAAAGGCGTTTAATGGATAGCGATCGATGTCGGTAACATCGCGAAAGCACGTCTGGATTGAGAAACCCCAGGACGAACCGCTATACTTCAAACTTTGCGTGTGGCTTGCGGATGGCTGAGAAAGCTTCGCCGGCAGCAATCACGCAGATCGCTGCCGGCGCTAAAAATGCTGGGGTTTCCCGGTCAGGCCTTTACGGCCACCATGAAGAGCCGCGGGAACTTGAGCAGCACCTTGCCATCGGCTGCCTTCGGATAGACCCGGTCGATGCGTTCGAGATAGTCGGCGAGAAATGCCTCACGATGCTCTTCACCGGCATGGTCGAGATAGGGGCGCAGGCCCGTTGCCTTGACCCATTCGACGATCGCAGCGGCATTGTCCATCGGATGATTGTAGATCGTGTGCCAGATGTCGACGCGGGAAGACTTGGCGATCAGCCGGCTGTAATAGGTCGATGGCGGCGGCAGCATGTTGCGACGAGCGCTCTTCTTCTCGAAGGCGGCCTTCCATGGACCGGCATGTGCCGTTTCCTCCATCATCAGATGGCTCGGCTCGCCGAGATTATCTGGCATCTGCACGGCAAGCACGCCACCCGGTGCCAGTCCGTCCATCAACCGGTCGAAGATGTCGAGATGGTTGGGCAGCCACTGGAAGACGGCGTTGGCAAACAGCAGGTCTGCCGGTTCGGAGGGCTGCCAGATGGAAAGGTCGGCTTCGACGAAAGCCGTGCCCGGCAGGCGCTTGCGGGCCGCCTCCAGCATGTTCAGGTCGCTGTCGAGGCCGGATACATTCTGCGCGCCGTAACGATCGATGATCAGCTCGGTCGAATTGCCCGGCCCGCAGCCGAGATCGACCGCGTGGCGAAGCTCCGTCAACGGCACCTGCGCCAGCAGGTCGCGCGCCGGGCGGGTGCGTTCATCCTCGAATTTCACATATTGGCTGGCTGACCATGCCATCGTTTTTCTCCTGAAATCAGGCCACGTTCTCGACGCGGCGGATGCGAACTTTGTCGATGTTGCGGCCATCGAGCTTGACCACCTCGAAGGCCAGATCGCCGGCGGTGAAGGCCTCGCCTTCATGCGGCAGATGCCCGAGACGCCAGAGGATGAAGCCAGCCAGTGTCGAATAGCGGTCGGCATCGTCAACGAGGTCGTCATCGAGCAGCTTGGAAGCGTGGCGGATGTCGATCCAGCCATCCACCGTCAGCGCGCCGTCACCACCGCGCTCGATGGTCAGCTTCTCCTCGTCTTCGTCGGGGAATTCCCCGGCGATCGCCTCCAGAATGTCGGTCGTCGTCACGATGCCTTCCAGATCGCCATACTCGTCGAGGATGATGGCGATTGCCTGACCGGACTGACGCAGCAGTTCCATGAGTTTCAGGGCGCTGAGGCTTTCATGCACCACAAGTGGCTGGCGAATGGAACGCTCCGGATTGATTGCGCCCTCCTGGATGATATCGCGCATCAGGTCGCGGGCGCTTGCCACACCAATGAATTTGTCGAGACTGCCGCGACCGACGGGAAAGCGCGAATGGCCAAGCTCGACGATCCGGTGCTGCAGTTCCTCCGCCGGCGCATCGAGGTCCAGCCACTCGACGTCGATGCGCGGTGTCATGATCGATTTCGCCGGCCGCCCGGCAAGCGCCAGAACGCCCTGGATCATGTCCTTTTCCTCCGACGAGAAGACATCCTCCTCTGCCGTCTGCTCGCCGATCAGTTCGGCGGTCGAGCCGAGCGTCACCTGCGGGCGCTTGCCGCCGAGCAGGCCGAGCACGGCATCGGCGGTACGCTCGCGGATGTTGGTCGGGGTGATCAGCCGCTCGCGGTTGTGGCGCGCGAGCTGATTCAGCGCCTCGATGGTCACCGAGAAGCCGATCGCCGCGTAGAGATAGCCCTTCGGCAGGTGGACGCCAAAGCCTTCGATGATCAGCGAGAAGCCGATCATCATCAGGAAGCCGAGGCAAAGGATGACGACGGTCGGGTGCTTGCCGACGAAAGAAGTGAGCGGCTTCGACAAGAGCAACATGACCCCGACTGCGATGATGACGGCGATCATCATGACCGGCAGATGCTGCACCATGCCGACGGCGGTAATGACGCTGTCGAGCGAGAAGATCGCATCCAGCACGACGATCTGCACGATCACCTGCCAGAAGACGGCATGGATGATCTTCTTGTCGTCATGCTCAACATGGCCTTCCAGCCGCTCATGCAGCTCCATCGTACCCTTGAAGAGCAGGAAGAGGCCGCCGACGATCAGGATGACGTCGCGCCCCGAAAGGTCGAAACCCAGAATGGAGAAGAGCGGCGTCGTCAGCGTCACCACCCAGGTAATGGAGGCAAGCAGCCCCATGCGGATGACGAGCGCGAGCGCGAGGCCGACGAGCCGCGCCTTGTCGCGCTGATGCGGCGGCAGCTTGTCGGCGAGGATCGCGATGAAGACGAGATTGTCGATGCCGAGAACGATCTCGAGCACGATAAGCGTGGCCAGACCAACCCAGGCGGAAGGGTCGGATATCCAGTCGAAGAACATCAGGTGTTAAATGCGGCCGCTGTCATGAATGGCCGCTCCTCTAAGGTGAAAAGAATGGGCCACCGGCCCGATACCGATGGCATCAGGAGCTTGATCTGTCGCGATAACCTGGAGATGAGCCACGCCTTGCGCAGCCTTGATACACCTGAACGTAAGCGGGAAGAAACACGCTCGCTACAACAGTAATCTCCGCCATCGTCGGCCGGAATCTCCCGGCTGTTGGAGGCGGGACTAGTACTGGAGGGATCGCTGTCAGGCATGCCGCAATTCTGTCGATGAAACGTATCCGGCGCAAGAGGCGCCGGGCAAAATCCTTATAGGGCCGTTCTATGACAGTTTTCAGAGGAGAGGGATCGGCCGCAAGGGCCGACCCGATCAGGCGACAGCCGGATCACCGCGTCGACGCTTCGAGATTTCCGACCCTCGACATGAATCGGTAAGTTCAGCGAAGGTTTTCCTCTATCGGCTTGTAACAGACTTCGGTGTCGCCGATCTCAGTCTTGCTGATGGGCTTCCACGTATTGCCGTCGAAGTCGAAGAATTCGACGAAACATTTATTGACATCGTAATTCAGCCACTGAGTGGCAACAAGGCGGCTGTCCCGGCTATATTCCAAATTCAAATACAGGTTGTCTTCGCCACCACGAGGGAAAGATCCCGGGCGGCCTGTCTGGTTGTTGGCGACTATGACGAAGGAGCACCCGGTACCGCAACCAATCTGAATAAGCGTGTAGCGTCCGGCAAAATTCGGTCCTTCGCGCATTCCCTCGCGGATGCGTGTTCTGAAATTGTTGAAGTCTCGGTCACGCCCTTTGAAGTCCGGCAACACTGTCTTTCCGGTAAACCGGCTTTGAATTGGGAAGTCGGATGCGTTTGGCCGCTTGACCTTAGTTGCCGCAGACGTTGCGGCGACCGCTCCGTTTTCTTGAGATGATGCGACGTCGCAAGCATGCCACTCCATCTGATACCCGTACTCGCCTTCACGGCCATAACACCAGCCCACAGCCTGGAGCTTCGTTCCGATGGCCTCGCGCTTGTTGCAGGCGGCCAGCGTCTCAGCAGAATCCCCGCTGCCGCCTCGGCACGTAGTATTCTGCTCTTGCCATTGCGATATCAGGCGAATGGGTTGGGACGCGCCCTTGTCGGTCTCTATGACTTTGCCCGTCTCCGAGATAATAGTTCCGGCCCTCTGGTCCCAAACCAGAGAGAATTCCGCCGTACCCGAAGATACGCGGTCACCCACATCGCGCTTTGCGTACCAATCAACGACGCCGTCTATCCTGCAGGTCTCGGAGCAGGTTATCCGCGCCGACCCGGGTTTTATACTATAGGCCCGGATCGGCCACCTTGATGCGAAGTCCCGCTTTTCACCGATAACGACCGCCTTGGGGGTCGGCTTCCCATAAAAGTCCACTGTGTCGGCGTAAGCCTCCTCCATAAAAACAACCGCTTCGGCGTTCCCGTGGGACCATGCGCTGTAGTAGGCAGTAACAAAGACGAGGGCCCTCTGCTCTATCGTCAGTGGAGCGAATTCAGCATTTGCCGAGGGCGGGACGGTGGTCGGAGCAGCTCCGGGCGATGCCGCCCGCTCCGGCAGGGCGGGCAGGCTGCCCCAAGTGACCTTGTAGTTCTGCATTTCTTTTGCAGTGAGATATCGCATGTCATCGCTGGGAACCGATAAGCTAAGCTGGAGCAGCTTGGGATCGACATCCATCTCGATGAGGTATGTCATGATCTCTGCGGTCATCGCCTGAACCGCGGCGACGGCGGCATTGCCTTCGATATTGCTCTCCGGCGAGAAGGAAGACTGGTGGACGCCGATCGCGCCTGGGTCCGCTTCGCGGTTCACGCCGCCGACAAACGCCAGCGCACAGGCAGAGGCACATTGTGAGGACCGGAGCTGCAGAGTTGATAATCCTAGCGAGCGGATCATTCTCCCATAGGCCATCGCAGAGAGAACGTGGCCGCCATTACTGTCGAAGGTGATTACTCTGGCTCCGCTTGCCGCAGCTTCGCGGGCAAGCAGTTCTGGATTGTCGGATTTGCTAAATTCACCTTTGAGGAGGAGAACTGGAACGGAATTATCAATCGGCACACGCTCTATTGTAATGTCTGCGCATGCGTTTCCGAACGGGGTAAGGAATGCGAAGAACCCAAAAACGACACTGCGCAGAAACACGATTACAAATCCCCAACCACGGCGAAGTATATGCTAGCGCATCAACTGCTGCGCGCAATATTGAAAGCAGCGGTTGGGTCGTCAAATGGGGAATGTGTTTAACGCCGGCGTGATGCCTCGACGATCTCTTTGCCTGCAGCTGCGGCGCATGCGACCTACGCCGCCAGGATCGTGATCCCATGGGCGTTTGCGGCTGCCCGCATGCGCGCTACCGTCTCCGGCGACGGGCTGCCCTGCGGCTGCTCGGTGGCGCCCTCGGTCTCGATGAATTCGGCCATGTCGCTATCGACGATAGCCGAAAAGACCGCAGGGACGGTTCCGTTGTTGGAATAGCCATGCACCATGAAGGGCGCGATGGTGACGATGTCGCCTTCGCTCGCTTCGATCTCTTCCGGCCCGGTATCTGTGAGCCGCCAGATCGTCAGCGTGCCCTCGATGATCCTGAAGACTTCCGGGCTTGCATGGGCATGGCGCGGCGTGCGCCCGCCGGGCTCCACCGTCACGTCGAATATGTTGAGCCAGTTGCCAGTGAGGCGAGCCCGTCGCTCGACCTTGTCGCCCAGCACGAAGAAGCTTTTTGCCTCCGTCCGGGCATCTGTTTTCACAAATGAGTTGGAAATGATGTCACTTTCTTGTTCTTGCGGGGCGGTCCGATAGACCTTTGCGGCCGTTTTGGCAACCGCCGTAAAATCAGGGAAGGGCGAGCGGAGGTGGCTTTTGCGCGCTCTCGAGCCCTGAAACCGACGACGATCATATCGGTATGGCCTTCCCGCTTCGCAAGTGCGACAGGTTGGCAGCCGCTGTTTCTGGGATACCGGCCTGTAATATCGGCGACACAGAAGAGGCGCATAGAACGCGCCGATCCTTCCCCGCCAATCAGGCCATACCATCAGCGGAGCAACCACATGTCTTCACTTCCCGTCGTCGGCGCAGCCATGACGATCGACGAACTCGAAAACCATCGTGACTGGCTCTTCGAAAAGTCCCGCGATCTCGAGCTGCAGAGCTTCGTCAATGCAGAGGTGCTGAACGGCGACTGGACGCCGCGTGCCGATCACGTCAAGAAGCTGCTCGACGGCTACAAGGGCCGCGTCGGCATCCATGGCCCGTTCTGGGGCTTCATCATCGCCTCGCAGGATCCGGATATCCGCGCCGTCGTCTCCCGCCGCATGCTGCAGGGCCTCGATGTCTGCGCTGCGATCGGCGGCACGCACATGGTCGTCCATAGCCCCTACACGACCTGGAGCTACAACAACCTCGACAATAACGAAGGCGAACGCGAAAAGATCGTTGAATACTGCCATCAGACGATGCGCGAGGCGGTGAAGCGCGCCGAGGAAATCGGCTGCACCCTTGTCATCGAGAACATCGAGGACAAGGATCCGCATATCCGCGTAGCCTTGGCGGAAAGCTTCAACTCGTCGTCCGTCGCTGTCTCCATCGACACCGGCCATGCGCATTACGCTCACGGCTATACCGGCGCTCCGCCGGTCGATTATTACGTTCACGCCGCCGGCAACCGCCTCGGCCACGTCCATCTGCAGGATGCCGACGGTTATGCCGACCGCCACTGGGCGCTCGGCGAAGGCACCGTCAACTGGCGTGCGGTTTTCGCAGCGCTTGCCAAGGTCGAAAGCAATCCGCGCCTGATCATCGAGATCAAGGACAAGTCGAAGATCATCGCTTCGGCCGAATACCTGGCCTCGATCGGCGTCGCCCAATAACAGCGTCAAGTAATCGGAACAGGCGGCGGGATGATTATCTCGCCGCCATCCACTTTCAGGCCGTGGCATCCTTCGGCCGGCGGGTGAAGGCGACCGGCAGGCAGAGCACGTAGAAACCCGCGCCCAGCACCCAGACAAGCCCCGGAAAGATATCGCGCGAGGCGAAATAAACAGTGCTGATCGCCAGCGGCCCGATGATCGAGGCAAGGCTCGTCGTGCTCGCGAGCAACCCCTGTACACGTCCCTGATGATCGCTGTCGACGCGCGCCGTCACCAGAGATTGCAGGGCCGGCGCACCGATACCGCCGAGGCAGAAGAGAGGCATCAGTAGGAATGCCATCCATCCCTCCGTCAAAAGCGCGATGATGATATAGGCCGCACTGTCGGCGACGATGCCGATCAAGAGCGTCCGGTGCTCGCCCCATCTTTCGCTGATCGGCCCGGCGATGAAGGCTTGCACGATGGCATGGAAGAAACCGAAGGCGGCAAGCGAGATGCCGACCATCATCGGCGACCAGGAAAACTTGTCCTGCCCGTAGAGAACCCAGATCGTGCCGCCGACTTCGCCGACGAGCGCCAGAATGAAATAGGCGCCGGCAAGCGGCAGCAGCAGCCGGTAGCCCATTAGCCAGCGGAAATGGGCAAGCGGCGAAAACTCCTGTTTCTCCGCGGCCGTGCCAGATCTACGCGTCTCCGGCAGCAAGAATAGCGCCATCAGCAGGTTGGCGGCATTGAGCGCGGCAGCGGCGATGAAGGGCAGGCGCACGGAGAACTCTCCGAGCACGCCACCGATCGCCGGCCCGGCAATGAAGCCGATGCCGAAGCAGGCGCTGAGCTGGCCGAAGCGGCGCGTGCGCTCCGCATCGTCGGTGATATCGGTCACGCAGGCCGCGGCCACCGCATTGCTGGCGCCCGTAATGCCGGCGATCGCCCGGCCGATGAAGAGCAGCCACAGCGACGGCGCTGCGGCCATGAACACGTAGTCGATCGCCGCGCCACCGAGCGATAGCATCAGGATCGGCTTGCGGCCGAAGCGGTCCGACAACGAGCCGAGCACCGGCGAGAAAATGAACTGCATCAGCGCATAGAGGGCCAGGAAGGCGCCGAATCGCCATCCGAGATCGTCGGTATGGCCGACATCCTGAAGCAGCCGCGGAAAGATCGGCAGGGTCAGGCCAATGCCGGCGGCATCGAGGATTACGGTGGCATAGACGACGACTAGCGCTTTCTTCATTGGATCGGCTGAAAATTTATCACTGATAAGTTCCTTATCGCTGATAAATTGAGATGGCAACAGGGAATTCGAAAACGATGAAAGTGGATCGGGCGCAGATCGTCGACGAAGCGCTGAAGCTCTTGAACGAAGTGGGCATCGATGCCCTTTCCACCCGCATGCTTGCCGAGCGGCTGAATGTGCGCCAGCCCGCCCTCTACTGGCACTTCAAGAGCAAGCGGGCGCTTGTCGAGGCGATGGCCGAGGAGATCATGGCGCGGGGCCACACACACGACTGGCCGGCCTCGGCAGATGACTGGCGGGAATTCATGCTCGACAATGCCCGCAATTTCCGCCGCACGCTCTTGAGCTACCGCGACGGTGGCCGGGTGCATGCCGGTACTGAAGCCGATCCGCAGGATCTTGCCAATATCGAAGCCCATATCGCGATCCTCGTCAAATCAGGCATGGAGGTGGAATTCGCCATGGAATTGCTCGTCGCGGTCGATCGCTACACCGTTGGCTGCGTCATCGAGGAACAGGCCGACCCACCGCCGGAGCAGGAAAAGCTCGATGCCGCTGCAATCGCTTTCCCGCTGACGCGCCGGGCGATTACGCATTACCGCAACTACGGGCACGAAGCCTTCTTCGAAGCCGGGTTGCAGATGATGATCGACGGCGCCGCATTTCGGTTGGCGCGACACGCCTGAGCCTCAGTCGCGCATCGCCCAGCGGATGCCGGCGGCGACCGAGAGCCCCAGTAGCGGCCATATTGCCCAGAAAGTTCCTTGCCATGTCAGCATGTTGATGGCGATCAGGCCAACCCCCACGATGGCAAGTGCTGCGATGCGCTGATCGAACCGGTCTTGAATACGCACCCATGTCATGGCCGCCAGAAAGGCGAAGGCAAGTAGCGGCCAGACGGCCCAAAACTCACCTTCCCAGCTGGCAATATTGATGACGACGAGCATGGCGCCGATGACGGCCAGGATGCCGCCGAGCTTGTTCAGCCTGCCGCGCGGGGCTGGCGCCGGTCTTGACCTCGGCCTCTCGACGGGGCGGTCGGGAACGGATGCCGGCTTCTGCGGCTCTGCGCTGACATGGCCGATGCGCACGGCATAACTCGGCACGGCATCGGCGACATTCTTCATATCCAGAGGCCCCAGAAAGTCGAAGCCGACGGCCACCTTGTTTCGCACCTGGTCATAGACTGTGTTCGAGATCACGATCCCGCCGGCCGGTGCCGAAGCCTGCAGCCGCGCGGCGATATTGACGCCATCGCCATAGATATCCTCGCCTTCGACGATGACATCGCCAAGATTGATGCCGATGCGGAAGAGCATCCGCCCATCCGTGGGTCGCGCCGCATTCTTGCCGGCAAGCTCGTTCTGTACGTCGATTGCTGCCCGAACCGCTTCGACGACGCTTGGGAAGTCTGCAAGCAGCCCGTCTCCCCAGGTATTGACCACCCGTCCGCCATGCGAGGTGATCAGGCGGGACATGGCGTCGCGATAATGCTTCAGCATCGCGAGCGTGCCTTCCTCATCCTCGCCCATCAAACGCGTATAGTCCTGCACGTCGGCCGCAAAGATCGTCGTCAGCTTGCGTTGTGTTTCGCTCATGGACTCCCCCATCGCCGCCGGCGGGCCGGTGGCTTCGTCACAAATAGGTGGGGTCGCAACCTCGTATCCGGTAGTCCGCCCTGGCGCAAACTGCCGTCCCACCATCCTAGAACTGCGTAATCACGCTGATACCCGTACCCTCGGCCTTGTCGAGCGCCATCAGCGCCGGCACTCCCTCCGCAAGGCTGATACGCCTGCCGATCAGTTTCTGCGGCGCAATCCTGCCTGCGGCGAGCATCGCTAGCATGGCGTCATAGCGCCACGCCTGCATGCCATGACTGCCGTAGATTTCCAGTTCGTGGCCGATCACCTGCGCCATCGGGATCTGTGGTGTGGAATGCTCGCCGAGCATCAAGCCCACCTGCACATGACGGCCGCGCCGGCGCAAATTCTTGATCGAATTGAAGCAGGTGACGGGATGACCGAGCGCGTCGATGGACACGTGCGCGCCGCCCTTGGTGATCTCGCGCACGGCTTCCGGTACGTCGCCAACTGCGGAGGCATTGATCGTTGCCACCGCCCCGCACTCACGCGCAAAGGCCAGCTTCTCCACGGAGATATCGATGGCGATCGCATTGGCCCCAAGCGCGCTGGCGATCATGATCGCCGAAAGGCCGACACCGCCGCAGCCATGCACCGCAATCCACTCGCCCGGTCCGGTGCGCGCCTGATCCGCAACGGCGCGGAAGGAGGTCGCAAAGCGGCAGCCGAGGCTTGCCGCCGTCGCGTCATCCACGCTCTCGGGCAGATGCACCAGATTGGTATCGGCATAATCGATGCCGACATATTCGGCGAACGAACCCCAATGAGTGAAGCCCGGCTGGAACTGGTTGGGGCAGACCTGCTGGTTGCCGGAATGGCATTCGCTGCAGTGGCCGCAGCCGGAAACGAAGGGCACTGTCACCCGGTCGCCGACCTTGAAGCGCACCACGCCCTTGCCCGTCGCCACGATCTTGCCCGCAAGCTCATGCCCCGGCACATGCGGCAGGCGGATATCCGGGTCATGCCCCATCCAGCCGTGCCAGTCACTGCGGCAAAGCCCTGTCGCGCCGACCTTGATGACCACGCCATCTTCCGAAGGTGTCGGATCCGGGACGGTGCGGATCTCCGGCGCCTGTTCGAAGGCTTCGTAATACATGGCTTTCATCGGCTTCTCTCCTGGCCCCGCACACGCTTTTCCTTATCCATGATGACATGCGGCGGGGGGCTCGATCCAGTCGCCTATCCATCATTTTCCTTTATGGACCCATCGCTTTGGGACCAAGACACGCGCATCAATATTTCAATCCTAGCGCACTATCGGGCATTTTCTTGCTTCGATGTTTCAACCGTCAATTTGCGCTTGACCGTCCCCGGCATGGAGGATTTTGCTTTGCCGACTTCAGAAGGAGAGCGCCATGTCCGTCGATACGTCACCCCGCACGACCACCTGGACCTATGTCGAGGGAGAGTGGATTGCCGGCAACCCGCCGCTGATCGGGCCGACTTCGCACGCCATGTGGCTCGGCTCCACCGTCTTCGACGGCGCCCGCTGGTTCGATGGCATCGCACCCGATCTCGACCTGCATTGCCAGCGCATCAACCGCTCTGCCGTTGCCATGGGCCTGAAGCCGGTCAAGACGGCCGAAGAGATCGAGGCGCTTGCCTGGGACGGCGTGAAGAAGTTCGACGGCAAGACGCCGATCTATATCAAACCTATGTATTGGGGTGAGCACGGTTCGCCGGGCAGCGTCGTGACCGTTGATGGCGAATCCACGCGTTTCGCGCTCTGCCTGTTCGAGGCGGCCATGGGCGGCCACGGCGGTTCCTCGCTCACCGTGTCACCCTACCGTCGCCCGACGCCGGAAACCGCGATGACCGACGCCAAGGCGGGCGCGCTCTACCCGAACAGTGGTCGCGCGATTGCGGAGGCGAGAGGCCGTGGCTTCGACAACGCCCTGATGCGCGATATGAACGGCAATGTGGTCGAAACCGCGTCCTCGAACGTCTTCATGGTCAAGGATAGCGTCGTCTTCACCCCGGTCGCCAACCGTACCTTCCTCGCTGGCATCACGCGCCTGCGCGTCATCGGCCTCTTGCGCAAGGCCGGCTTCGACGTACGCGAGGCGACGCTCTCGGTCGAGGACTTCATGGGCGCCGACGAGATCTTCACAAGCGGCAATTATTCCAAGGTCGTCGGGGTCAACAGGCTCGACGGCCGCAATTTCCAGGAAGGCCCTGTCACCCGCAAGGCGCTCGACCTCTACATGGACTGGGCCTACGGCCGCGGGGGCAACGAGGAGTGAGTGATGTGTCGCGTTGCGGCAGTAATTGATCCAGTGGATCGATCGCAGTCACGAACGCCCTGAGCCATGCGAAGGGCTGAGTCAACGAGCGAGGGCCTCACTTCACCGTATAAAGCTCCACCTCGTCCGGAAAGCCCTTCAGCCGATGGCTTCCCACCGATACTGCGTCCTCCGGCTTTGCCTCTTCAATAAACGCCTCGGACATCAGCAGCGCCTCCCCAAGTTCGCTGCACGCCCCCTGAATACGGCTGACGAGATTGACGTCGCCGCCGATCAGCGTGAAGTCCAGCCGCCGGCCGGAGCCGATATTGCCGTAGCTGACTTCGCCGTGATGCAAGGCGATGCCGGCTTTGGCGCCGATGCCGTCATAATTGAAGCCATCCAGCGCTTCGACGATCGCTCGCGCCGCCGAGAGCGCTGCATTGCAGGTACGGGTGGCATCGAAGCCGGGAAAGAAGGCAAGCACCGCGTCCCCCATGAATTTCAGCACTTCGCCGCCTTCTCGCGTGATCGCCGGAATGACTCGGTCGAAATAAGCGTTCAGCAAGCCGAGCACCGTGTCTCCCGGCAAGCGGTTGGAAAGTTCGGTAAAGCCACGCAAGTCGCAGAGCAGCAGCGCGGCCTGCATGGTTTCGATCTCGCCCTGGCGGATGCGGCCGGCCAGAATGCGGCTTGCCGTCATCGGCCCGATATAGGTGTCGAGCAGGCTGAGCTCGACCTGACGCAGAATGCGGAGTTCGCTGGTATTGCGTAGCGCCGGCACGATACGTTCGATCACCTGCATTTCATGGGCGGTGAACCCGCCCGGCCGCTTGGTGCCGAAAATGGCGGCGCTGACGGGGCCGTCGGCGTTGCAGAGTGGGGCGATCATCAATTGCACGAGCTCGCGTCCGGTGAAGACGTCGAGATGCTGCCAACGACCATGCTGACTCTGGCCCGGTCCCACGATCAGCATCTCGCGTGTTTCGAAAACCTTGTGCAGCGGCGTGTTGGCGATGGCGAGGCGCGCGCCATGCTCGCGGTCATGGATCTCCACCGGTTCACCCGGCGCCCAGGCAATGGTGCGGCCGATGAATTCCGGGTGCAGGGTCATGAGATGCAGCGTCAGCCGATCGACGGGAACGCCGAGCGCCCGCAGGCGGCGGCCGAGACCGGAAACAAGTCCTGCCTCGTCGAGGGCATGACATTCGTCGCCAGTCAGCCATTCGATGAGGTCGAGCACGGCAGTCGTGTGGCGGCTGCCCGCGGGTGCCTTGGTTTCAACGGCATAGTCGATGTCGAGCAGGGTGGTCATGGGTGTTTCTCCTCCACTGGGGCAGGGGCGCTCAGTGAGCGCCTCCGCCGGAGATCTGGCTGGATTTCTTCAGAAGCAGGCTGGCAAGCAGGGCGATGACCAGGGCGACGCCGAGCAGGAAGAAGGTGTCGCTGAAGGCCATGATATTGGCCTGCTTGCGCAGCTTCAGCGCAATGGCAACGACCGCCTTGTGGGTGGCAAGCGCCTGATCGCTGACGCCGTGGCTCATGAAATAGGCGGTCATCCTGGCGACGCGATCGCGGGTAGCTTCCTCGAAGACGGAGACCGAGTTGGTCAGGATGTTCGAGTGAAACTGCTCGCGCTTCGACAGGAAGGTCTGCAGCGAGGCGATGCCGACCGCGCCGCCGAGATTGCGCATCATGTTGAAGAGGGCGGAAGCCGAACCGGCATTTCCCGGCTCGATGCCTGCGGTGGCGATCGCAGAGAGCGGCGTGAAGACAAGCGCCTGACCGACGGCACGCACGACATTCGGCCAGAAGAGCTGGTCGCTCGCATAGTCGCCCGTCATGTACACGTTCATGAAGTTCGAAGCGGCGAAGAGGGCAAAGCCGACGACGATCAGCAGGCGAATGTCGAAGCGCTTCATCAGGCGCGGCACCAGCGGAATCAGCAGCAGCTGCGGGATGCCGGTCCAGGCGAGCACCAAGCCGATCTGTTCGGAATTATAGCCCTGGATACGGGTCAGGTAGATTGGCAGCACGAAGACCGAGCCATAGAGCGCGATGCCCAGCAGAAAATTCGCAAGGATGCCGAAGCCGAAATTACGGCGGGCAAACAGGCGCAGGTTCAGCAGAGGATGGGCGGTCTTCAGCTCGATCACCAGAAACAGTGTCAGCGAAACCGCAGCGATAACCGAGAGGCGGACGATGAAATCCGAGCCGAACCAGTCTTCCTTGTTGCCTTCTTCCAGCACGGTCTGAAGTGCTGCAAGCCCGATCGCCATGGTGATGATGCCCGGCCAGTCACCCTTGGCAAGCAGGCCGAGATTCATTGGCGCACGGTCGAGCGAAGCCCAGAGCATACCCACCATCAGTGCGCCGGGCACGAGGTTGATATAGAAGATATATTCCCAGCCCCAGTTTTCGGTGAAGTAGCCGCCGATAGTCGGGCCGATTGCCGGTGCGAACGTTGCCGAAAGGGCAAAGAGCGCCAGGCCGATCGGCTGCTTGGCCTTGGGCAGCAGCGTGATGATGATGGTGAAGGCCATGGGGATCAGCACGCCGCCGGAAAAACCCTGGATGGCGCGCAGGATGATCATCTGCTGCAGATTGACCGCGAAGGCGCAGGCAACCGAGAAGATCAGGAAGAGCACCGCATTGACCAACAGATAGTTGCGGACCGAAAAGACCCGGGCGAGCCATGCGCTGAGCGGAATGACAACGATCTCGGCGATGAGATACGAGGTCGAGATCCAGCCGCCATCGTCAGTGCCGGCGCCGATGGCGCCCTGGATGTCGGCAAGCGAGGCATTGACGATCTGAATGTTGAGGATCGCCATGAAGGCGCCGAGCGTGGAGCCGACGACAGCTGTCCACATGCGAAGCGGGCTCATGGCGGGGTCGGCAGCGGGAACGGCCGTAGCGGAAACGATCGCGGCGCCAGGGCGCGCGACCGAGTTGCTGTTTGCGGCGATCTGAAGCGTAGCCATGACTTATCTCCTTCCCGCTCTGCGGAAAACTGTCTCATGACGCTGTTTGGGTGATGTCAGAGGAAGAAATGGAAGGATCATCCAGCAGGAGTGGATAATCCTTCCTCCTCGGCCGCGGAGGTCTGAGCGGCCTTGGTATCGATATCGGGGATGACAGACATGCCCGAGCGCAGCAGGCCGGCAAGGCGTTCGTCATCGATGACGATCTTGACCGGGATGCGCTGCACGATCTTGGTAAAGTTGCCGGTGGCATTGTCGGGCGGCAGGAGCGAGAATTCGAGGCCGCTTGCCGGTGAGACGCTGTCCACGTGGCCCTTGATGGCGACATCCGGGAAGCTGTCGACCTTGATCTCCACCGTCTGGCCGGGGCGCACGAAGGTCAGCTGCGTTTCCTTGAAGTTGGCAACGACATAGACCGCATGCAGCGGCACGACCGCCATCAGCTGCGTGCCCGAGGTGACGTACTGGCCGACACGGATCGAGCGCGCGCCGACCGTGCCGTCAACGGCAGCCACGATTTGCGTATAGGAGAGGTTTAGCTCGGCCTGGCTGGCAGCGGCTGCGGCGCGGTCGCGCTGAGCGAGCAGCTGCTCGCGCTGCGTCTGCAGCACCGGTACCTTATTCTCAGCGGCAACCAATGCAGCCTGATCGCGCTCGACAGCGGCGGCGGCCTGATCTTTCAGCGACTGGCTCTGCTCGGCGCGGGACTGCGTGCCGGCGCCGTTGGTGATCAGTCGGCTTGCGCGGTCGGCATCGGACTGGGCGAAGGTAAGCGAAGCCTGCGATGCGTTAAGCGTGGCGCGCGCCTGTCCGATGATCGACTGTTGCAACGCGACCTGCGCATCGAGATTGGTGACCGCAGCCTCGGCAGCCTTCACATCGGCCTTGGCCTGCGAGAGGGCGGCCTGGAAATCGCGATCGTCGATGCGGGCGAGAACCTGACCGGCCTTGACGGTATCGTTATCGTTGACGAGGACCTGCTTGATATAGCCGGCGACCTTCGGGGCGACGGTCGTGTAGTCGGCCTTCACATAGGCATCGTCGGTGGATTCGACGAAGCGGCCGACCGTCCAGTAGCGGTAGCCGAAATCGCCGGCGAAGGCGACGCCGGCAAGCAGGGCCGCGGCGAGGACGGCGCGCTTGATGAGTTTGCGGCCGGTCTTCTTCGGGGTTTCTGAGGTCGCTGCTGCTGCAGCCATTGCTTCCGCGGTCGGTGCCGAAGCTTCGGCGGTGGGGGCGGTTCCGGCCTGCTGGACGTTCTTGAAAACTTCGTTGCGGGGCAGTTCGACCATTGTCCTTCTCCATTCGTCTTGGCCCCGTTCGTGCGAAGCCCTGTTCGATGGGAGGAAGATGGACCCGGACATTGTTTCTGATAATCTGCTGTTTTCGGGAAAGATCATCAACTCTCAGCGGATAATCGAGGAGCAACATGGATCGGCTGACCAGCCTCACAGTCTTCGGTCGGGTGGTGGAATGCGGCGGCTTTTCGGCTGCCGCGCGGCGCCTCAACATGTCCGTGACCATGGTGGGCAACCATGTGCAATCATTGGAAGATCGCCTTGGAGTGCGGCTTCTGAACCGCACCACGCGTAAGGTCAGCCTGACCGAAACCGGCAAGTATTACTATGAGCGCTCGTCGCAGATCCTGGCCGATCTGGAAGAGGCGGATCGCGCCGCCGGCGCATTGAGCTCCACGCCGCGTGGCACGCTCAGATTCTATACGAGCAGCGCCATCGTCCGTTTCCTGTTGCCCGTCATCAATGAATTCATGACGCTCTATCCGGCGGTCCAGATCGATTTCAACATCGGCGAGCGGTCAATTGATATGATCGAGGACGGATATGATCTGGTGATCCGCACCACGCCATCTCCGGATTCGAGCCTCGTCGCGCGCAAGCTGACGCCATGGCGGCACTTCCTCGTCTGCTCGCCGGATTATCTCAAGACCCACGCGATGCCGACGACGCCGGCTGAAGTCGCCGAGCACAACTGCCTGCAATATGCCTATTATCCCTTTGGCGAGGAATGGCGCTTCGAGGATGCAGAGGGGCGGCTGGCGAGCGTCAAAGTGGGCGGCAGCATCATTTCCAACAGCGCGGAGACACTGCGCTATCTGGTACTGAATGGGCAGGGCATCTTCCTCGCCCCAAGCTTCGTCGTTTTCGAGGATCTGGAGGCCGGTCGCCTGGTGCGCATGATGCCGGATTATCGCGGCGTTGAGATCCATATCAACGCCGTCTATCCGAACCGCAGCCATCTTCCGACCAAAGTGCGGCTGTTCCTCGATATGCTGGTGGAGCGTTTTGCCGAACACCGCAAATGGATGGCGTGAAAAAGCGTCCGCCGGGACTGTTTTCTGCCGGACGCCCGTCCGAGGTCATTCTCACCTGACGTCCAACACGATCTTGCCCTTGGCATGCGCGCGTTTGCCTTCCAGCATTTCATGCGCCGCGATCGCCGCATCGAGTGGCAGCACATCACCGACATTGGTTTCGAGTTCGCCATCATCGACCATCGCAGCGATTTCGCTCAGCTCTTTCGTCGCGACCTTGACGAGGAAGAATAAGGCCTCGACGCCATGCGCTTTGGCGAGATCCTGATCTGGCTGCGAGACGGCGGAAATCAGCTTGCCGCCACGCTTCAACACCGGGAAGGAGCGTGCCTGGGTCTCCCCACCGACAAGATCGATGACTGCATTTACATCGCGGGCGAAATCCTCGAAGCGCTGGCTGCGGAAATCGACAACCACATCGGCGCCGAGCCGCTTGACGGTGTCGATATCGCCGCCGCTGGCTGTGGCGATCACCTTCAGCCCGGCCTTGCGGGCGAATTGCACGGCATAGGCCCCGACATTGCCTGCCGCACCGTGGATCAGCACCGTCTGCCCGGCGGTGAGCTTCGCGTGATCGAACAGCGCCTGCTTTGCGGTCGCCGCGATGACGGGGATCGAGGCGGCGTCGATATGGCCAATGCTTGCGGGCTTCAGGGCAATCATGCCCGCTGCCGCGATCGCATATTCGGCATAGGCACCGATGAAGCGGGGATTGGTGACGCCATAGACGGCATCGCCGCGGGTCACATGCGTAACACCGTCGCCGACCGCTTCGACCGTGCCCGAGAGATCGGAACCGAGCGTCAACGGCAGCGGTTGGGGCAGGGCACTGTTTCCCGAACGGATCCAGCCATCCCAGGGGCCGACACCGGCCGCGTGTACTTTGATCAGAACCTCGTCCTTGCCGGGCGCGGGGATCTCGATATCCTCGGCGATGATGGCGTCCGGCGGTCCGAATGCATGAACTCTGTAGGCTTTCATGGTTCTACCCGTCTGCGCGGCATTCTCCGCTATGGTGCTCATCGTTCGCTCCTTTGTATGAACCGGGCTTCCGGTTTCGATGGAGTGAAGATGCCGCCATCGAAGGCTTTCGATAATCCATGCTGCTTGGGAAGGATTATCAAGCATCGGAGGATAATCCGGTCCGGCGGTGCTACCCGCGGGACCGGCATCCTATCACGGCCGAACCGGAGAGCCGACATATCCGGCGGATTGGATATAGGCGATCGGCGCAAAGAAGTTGCCGCCGGCATTGAAGGCCATCAGCCCTTCCTCGCTCAACGCCGCCTGCACGGCCGGGCGGGCCGCAACACGCTTCATGAAGGCAGGAAGCGCGGGAAAACGATCGAGATCGATTTCTATCCAGGGCGACCAGTTCAGGCAGACGAAGAGATAGGCATCCGCGACAGTGAAATCCCCGCCGGTGAGATAGGGGCCGGTAAGCCTTGCATTGATCCAGTCGAGGCGCTTGTGAACGACGGCGCGCATTGCCTCATGTGCTGTTGCATAGTCGGCATTGAAGAGCATGGCCATCGGCTTGTGAAGTTCTGACGTGATGAAGTTCAGTAGGGACTGCACCTGATTGCGGCCAAAGCTGCCGATCTCGGGCAACATCTTTCTCCCGTCAGGAACACTATCGGCAAGAAACTGCACGATCGCCGGTCCCTCCGTCAGCACCTTGCCGTCATCGAGCACCAGCGCCGGTACATAGCCGTTGCCGTTGATACCGAGGTAATCCTCGCCGTTGCCGGTTCGATGCGTCTTTCGATCGACAGTGATGAGCTCGATATCGATATCCAGCTCCCGGCAGACGATATGCGGCGAAAGCGAACAGGCCGCTGCATGCATGTAGAGCCTCATGGGTTCCTCCTCCTGCGCGGTGCAAGACCGGCGCGCATCAATCCGTTGGACATTTGTACTATTTCGCATAAAATTTACCTGGTCAATTATTTTATGCGAAACGGTACAAAATGAGCGAGAAGAAACGCGGCCGCCCAAGGGCCTTCGATGCGAAAGTGACATTGGAAAAGGTGAGGGAGGTGTTCTGGGATCGGGGCTTTGCCGGCACATCGCTGGATACATTGAGTGCCGCCACCCAGCTCAACCGTCCAAGCCTCTACGGCGCTTTCGGTGACAAGGAGAATCTCTACCTTGATGCCCTGGAGGGCTATAGAGCGGAAAGCATGGGCGTGCTGGCAGACGCTCTCGATCCATCGCTGACGCTTCGCGAAAATCTAGCGCGTGTCTACGGTCGCGCCCTCGATATCTATCTTCATGGCGAAACGGCCGCACGCGGCTGCTTCCTCATAGGCACAGCAACGGCCGAAGCAATCCAGCACGAGCGCGTTCGGGATGTGCTGAACCGCAGCCTCAACGATTTTGACGGCGAGATCGAGAAACGCATGACGCTCGCTAGGGAGCGCGGCGAACTACCCGGTGGTGCCGATCCTCACATGTTGGCAAAGCTCGCCTCGGCCATCATGCATTCGCTTGCCGTCCGTGCGCGAGCCGGCGATAGCCGTGAAACGCTGGAGGCTTTGGCGCAGTCCGGCGTCGAGATGATCTGCGGAAAAGCCTGACGATCAGGCTTCTTCCTTTGGCCGCACCAACCACGCAAAGCCCGCACCAGCGAGCAGCAGAACGCAGGTGCCGAGAAACACCGCCGGCATGCCGATATGCCCGCCGACGAAACCGCCGAGAACAGGCCCGACAACCTGGCCCACATACTGCGAAGAGATGGAAAGGCCGAGGATGCTGCCGGCAGCGCTATCCGGCACACTATGCCTGATGACGGCGGTGATGCAGGGCAGGAGCCCGCCGAGCGCCACACCCATCAGGAAACGCAGGGCGATGAGCTGCCACGAAGCGGTCACGAAGGCCTGCGGAATGAGCAGCAGGCCTGCTATTGCCAACGCGCCGGCAATGACCGGCCAGTGGCCGATCCGGTCGGCAAGTTTGCCGAGCCGCGAAGCCGAGAGAATGCTGCCGAGCGCCGCTGCCGACATGACGATACCGGCGACCATCGTCACCCGACCCTGATCGGGCACGAGCTGCGCCACATAGACGGTGATGATCGGCTCGATCGACATGTTGGCGAGCATCAGCAGCAGGCCAGTCACCAGCATCGCGACAACAGGCCCCTTGTCGGGAATGGATTTCCAGCCGCCGGACGCCTTGGCCGCCTGTTTGCGGGCCGCCGACTTCTCCTCCTTGATGAGGAAAGTGGTGGCGAGAAAGGCAAGGAAGATCATGCCGCCTGCGGCCAGGAATGTGCCGCGGATGCCAATGATGGGCGGCAGCGCCCCGCCGATCAGCGGGCCGACAAGGTTGCCAGCCATGATTCCGGATGAGAGCACACCGAGCGCCCAGGCGGAGCGGTCCTTCGGCGTCTGTGTCGCCACCAGCACCATCGACCCGGAGGCATAACCGCCGGCGAGGCCGACGAAGAGGCGCAGTGCCACGAGCTGCCAGATATTTCCGGCCATGCCCATCAGCGAGATAGCGATGGTCATGCCGAGGCTGGCGCGCACCAGCATCAGCTTGCGTCCATAGATGTCACCCAGCCGACCCCAGATCGGCGCCACGCAGGCCGCGGCCAAGAAGGTCGCGCCATAAGCGATACCCGACCACTGCACGATCGCCGCATGATCGCTCACGCCAAGCTCCTCCACATAAAGCGGAAGGAAGGGAAGAAGCAGCGTCATTGCCACGATGGTCGTGAACGAGCCCATGAGCGAGATGACGAGATTGCGTTTCCAGTAGGCGGAGCCGGGCGCCGCCTTTGCGGCGTCCCATTGGGTGTCGGTCATTGCGGATCTTCTTCGGTACAGTCTGGCCGTGGCCAAGATGAAGCGATCCTCACTTTACGCATCACCCTGGGGGCTGCCAAGGACGGATTCCGCCCGATCCGACCTGCCGCCAACGGCAAAAGGGATTGAAAGTCATGATTTCGCCCCTAACTGATTGCAATATGCAATCAGAATTCCAAAGGAGGAGCAGTCATGAGCGACAGAGATGAGGACCGCGCGAAAATGCTGCGCAATCTCTATACAGCCTATCTGGATCGTCGGAAGGATATCGTCGGCGCGATGCTGACGGAGGACTTCACCTTCTCCAGCCCGCAGGATGATCATATCGACCGAGCCAGCTATTTCGAGCGCTGCTGGCCGAACGAGCCGGAGCTGAATGCCTTCGATATCGAATTCCTGGTGGTCCGTGGCGATGAGGCTGTCGTGCGCTACCGGGCGGAGATGACCGACGGCAAAGCGTTCCGAAACATCGAGAGCTTCCGTTTCGACGGCGACAGGATAGCAGCCGTCGACGTCTATTTCGGCCGCAACACCGCTTAGAAGAACCGGATCGCCGACGTCGCGATGATGATGATCGAAACCGCGATCATCAGCGGTTTCACCGGCAGCCGCTTGACGAGGATCGCGCCGAAGGGGGCAGCGATCACCCCGCCGATGATCAGGCCCACCGCCGAGCCGAGTTCCGACCAGCCGAGCGTCAGGACGAAAGTGATCGAGATGATCAGCGTCACCGCGAATTCGGTGAAGTTGGTCGAGCCGATCACCCGCTTCGGATCGTGACCGCGGCCGACGAGCGAACTGGTGACGATCGGTCCCCATCCGCCGCCGCCGATGGCATCGAGCACGCCGCCGCAGAGCCCGACGGGTGGCACCATCCAATCATGCACGTTACGTTTGGGCGTCGGGTGGAAAGCCTTCCAGAGAATGATAAGTCCGATGGCGATCAGATAGGCCGAGACAAAAGGCTCGATCATCTTGCCTTCGACGTTTGCAAGCAGGAAGGCGCCGACCGCCCCGCCGATCATGCCGGCGGGTGCGAGCCGCGCCACGAGCTTCCAGTCGACATTCCGGTGCCAGGCATGGGAAATGCCCGATGCGGCCGTCGTGAACATCTCCGTCACATGCGTCATCGCGCTGGCATTGGCGACCGGCACGCCGAGCGCCAGCAGGCTGGTCGTGGAGAGCACGCCGAAGGCCATGCCGAGCGCGCCATCGATGATCTGCGCGCAGAAACCTACGACGATGAAGAGGAAGAAATCCGTGGTCATCAAGATCCCCGGCGAGCGAAAGCCCGACTGAAAACACGCTTGAAGCACGTTGCGCAAACTATGCTGCGGTTTTGCGATTGCGACATGCAGAAAACAAAGACCTAAAGCGTGGAAGCGAATCTGAAAGATCGCGACACGCATTGGGACGAAAAAAGTTCCATCTCAAGCATCCTGTGCGCGCCGTTTGAGGCGAACGACCTTGAAGAAGCCGTTCGGGAAAACCGGCAATATTTCAATGGCATCGAAACCACTCTCGCGTGCCCAGTTGGTGATTCTCCGGATCCGGAAGGCGGAGCTCCAGCCGATGCGCCGGGCGAGCGGCGCCACGGCTTCCTCGATCGCACCCTGCAGCCCGGCGCCGTCGCCGAGCTTGCTGGCCAGGATGATCTCGCCGCCCGACCGCAGAACACGGGCGCATTCATTGAGCGCCCGTTCCGGCTCGGGGATGAGCGTGATGACGAAGGGCAGGCAGACCGCATCAAAGGACCGGTCCTCGAAGGCCAGCGCGTGGGCATCCATCACCTGCAATTGCCGGACATGGAAAAGCTTCTGCCGGATGACTTTTTCCCGCGCCCTGGCAATCATATGCTCGGAAATGTCGATGCCCGTCACCCGGGAGCGGCGCGGATAATGAGAGAGCACCAGTCCGGTGCCGACGCCGATTTCCAGAATGTCAGTACCGGCATCAGCGGCAAGCCGCGCCAGCGTGCGATGCCCGTCGCGCAGGAGACCGCGATAGACCCGGTCATAGACCGGTGCCCAGCGCTGATAGATTTTCTGCTGATCCTCAGGCCGATTTTGAACATGTTCCATGTGAGCGCCTCCTCCAGACCCTGCCTTCAAACTCATGAAGGCAGGCTCCGGTTCCGGGCTGCATGGCGGAGGGCTGTCAGGGGTGCTGCTTTTGCCTTCGGCGGAAAGTTCTCTTCCCGTCGAAGAAAGTCTCGATCACTCTGCCGGCGGCGTGCGCAGATTGGCTTCGATGGCGGAGAGTTCGTCATTGACGGAGCCGGCGATCATGCCGTTGCGCAGCGACTTGTTGGAAATATCGATCATCGGAGCGAAGGTGGCAGTCGGCATGCGGACCTCTTCCTTCGCAGGCGCTTCGACGGGCAGGGCGTCTGCGAGGCTCGGGCGATCGCCGCGCGCCACTTCGAGCTGGCCGCTGAGGATAGCGCGTTCGGCGCGGAGCTGGCGGATTTCCGACTTGGCGATTTCCAGGCTCGTCCGGAGCTGGCTGATTTCGTATCGGTCGGTATCCAGACGCGTATCGAGTTCATGCTTGAAGGCTTCGATCTCGCGGTCGCGCTTGTTGCGGTGGCTTTCGGCCTCGCGCAGCTTCATCACCAGATCGTTGCTATGGGCGGCCAGCTCGCGGCGGGCCGCTTCGCTTTCCGTGCCGTTGAGGCGCACGCGGTTGATCTCGTCGGTCATCCGTTCCAGGCGCGCCAGAGCCGTGGCAAGCTCGGACTTGCTGCGCTTCAGTTCGACGCGGGTGGACTGCAGCTCTTCGTCCGTCATCTTGTTGCGGCTGTTGGCGGTCGACAGCAGCTTTTCGACGAGTTCGGCCTTGGAGCCGATCGCCTCATGCCTGGTACGCAGATTGGCGATTTCGAGCGTCGAGGAGGTTTCCAGCGTTTCGAATTCGGCTTCGAGACGGCGGTAGCGCTCCTCGGAAGCTGCTAGATCCTGCTTCAGATTGGCGACGGAGGACTGCAGGCCGCGTGTCAGCGCCTCATGCTCCGAAAGGTTGGTCTTGAGGTGGCTGCGCTCCTCGTTGAGGCGCGCGAGCTCGCGAAGCTGAATGCTGTTTTCGCGGCGCGAGCTTTCGACGAGCAACTGATGAGCCGTGGTTTCCAGCTCCAGCTTTTCGCGGGTCGTCGCCAATTCGCGGCTGCGGGAATCATGGTCCTGCTGCGTGCGGCGAAGCTGTGAGGAAACCTCGTCGAACTGCAGCGCCCTGTCGCGAATCTCGCGTTCGGCGTCGATCAGCCGGGCCTCGACGACGGTGAATTCTTCCCGCGTCAGCTCGTGCACGCCCTGCAGCTTCACCAGTTCTTCGCGGTAGGTGCCGGCCTCCACGCGAAGCTGGCTGCTGTCGAGCTTCAGCTCCTTGTTGTCGACCGTCAGTCGCTGGTTTTCCTGATCGGCCTTGCGCCGTGCATTGCTCTCGTAGTCGAGCAATGAGCCGAGACGCGAGCATTCAGCCCTCAGCGCCCCCGTTTCGTTGAGCGAGTGGGTGTGCGCGCCAAGCAGCGAGGAAACCCGCTCCTGCAGCGACGTCAGGCTGACCAGCAGCTCCTCGGAAGACTGCTTGTTCTCCTCGATCGCCGTGCCGAAAGCCTGGAAATCATCGACTTCCGAAACGCTGTACTGCACTGGCGGCTTGTCCACGAGGGCCGTCTGTTCGGTGACGGACAACATCTGGCGATGGCTGGATATTCTCAAACCCGGCTTGACGGGTTCTTCATTACGACGAAAAAAGCTCATGACCATCACACGCCCCGAAGTTGATGTCAGAAGTCCCTGAAATGATTTATGCGATGCTAATTAAGTAAACCCTATCGAAGGTTGTGCTAACGCACTCCAATAGCCTTGGATTGCATCTAAGACGCGCTATTCGTCGCCTGTCAAAAGCGTCCGAAAGAAATTAACAGATTTTTATTGAAATCCCGCCGGCGGCCCCTAAGCGCGATGACGAGACGCGAGCGTGCCTCATTTTCCGGACGCGATTACGGGAATGTGAGCGCCGCCAGGAGAGGGATTTATTCCTCTGCATGCCAATTTCCTATTTGCAGTCCTCCTGGTTTCAAATCCCGCAACGCGCGGCACTGCCTGTGATTTGCGCTTTTGAAGAGAGCCCATTGGAGAGAGGCAATTTTTCCTCGAAGTCGTTGTTTTTTGATAATTCGCCGGTTGCCACTCCGTGGTTCCCCTCCTATGTTCCGCCTCACCTGCCGATGACGCAATCTATTGCCAAGAGGAGATCTGATATGGCTTTCGAATTGCCTGAACTTCCCTATGACTACGAAGCCCTTGCTCCCTTCATGTCGAAGGAGACGCTGGAGTTCCACCACGACAAGCATCACAAGGCTTACGTCGACAACGGCAACAAGCTTGCAGCGGAAGCCGGCCTGGCCGATCTCTCCCTGGAAGACGTCGTCAAGAAGTCCTTCGGCACCAATGCCGGCCTCTTCAACAATGCTGCCCAGCACTACAACCACATCCATTTCTGGAAGTGGATGAAGAAGGGCGGCGGCGGCAACAAGCTGCCGGGCAAGCTCGAAGCTGCCTTCACTTCCGACCTCGGCGGCTATGACAAGTTCAAGGCCGATTTCGCCAATGCCGGCGCCACCCAGTTCGGCTCCGGCTGGGCCTGGGTTTCCGTCAAGAACGGCAAGCTCGAAATTTCCAAGACCCCGAACGGCGAAAACCCGCTCGTTCACGGCGCCACCCCGATCCTCGGCGTCGACGTTTGGGAGCACTCCTACTACATCGACTACCGCAACGCTCGTCCGAAGTACCTCGAAGCCTTCGTCGACAGCCTGATCAACTGGGACTACGTCCTGGAGCGCTACGAAGCGGCAACGAAGTAAGCTCTTCCGAGCATCCGGCTTTTCAGCACCCGGCGCCACAAGCGCCGGGTGCTTTCGTTTCTGCGGCAATCCGGTCCGCCCAGCAATTCCACCTTTGAAAACCGCTTGACTTATTCATACCCGTTTGGCTATAAATCAATCCATAGTCAAACGGGTATGAATTCACATGTCGAATGCCCATGATGCGCTTTTCAGGGCGCTTTCAGACCCAACCCGAAGGGCGATCTTCGAGCGTCTGTGCCGCGAAGGCGAGAAGACGGTCGGCGCGCTGACGGCGCGGGCCGGCGTCTCTCAGCCGGTTGTCTCCAAGCATCTGGCGGTGCTGAAGGGCGCCGGTCTGGTGCGCGATCGCCACGAAGGCCGCCAAACCCATTACAGCGTTGAGATCAAGGCGCTTGCCCCTCTGGCGGACTGGACGACAGAGATGGCCAGCTTCTGGGAAAAGCGGTTCGACGATCTCGAAGATTTGCTCAAAAGGATGGACCAATGAACGAAACCTCGACTGAAATTCGCTCCGTCATCGTCGAACGGGAGATTGCTTTCCCGCCGGAAAAGATCTGGCGTGCGCTCACCCAGCCGCATCTGATCCAGGAATGGCTGATGAAGAACGACTTCAAGCCCGTTCCGGACCACCGCTTCAAGCTCAGCGCGGAATGGGGCTCCGTCGATTGCCGGGTTCTGGAGATCGAGCCGAACAGGACGCTCTCCTACACCTGGGATGCCTACGGTCTCGAAAGCACCGTCACCTGGACGCTGACTCCCGCCGGATCGGGCACCCATCTGCGCATGGAACAGGCTGGCTTCCGTCCGGATCAGGAACAGGCCTATCAGGGCGCCAAGTTCGGCTGGCAGCGTTTCATCGAAAACCTGGAGCAGGTTGTGGCGCGCGCCGACTGATGCAGGACGCCCGGCGTCTGATCGTTTGAGGAGGAAGAATAATGAACTGGAACAAGTCCATCCGTCAGCTTCACCGTTGGCTGTCGATCATCTTCACCGTGACTGTTATTGCCAACTTCGCCACCATGGCGGTGGGCACTCCGCCGGCCTTCGTGGTCTACTCGCCGCTACCACCGCTCTTCCTGCTATTGTTTAGCGGCCTCTATATGTTTGCATTGCCCTACCTTGCGGGTCGCCGGGAGCAGGGCTCGGCCGCAGAGTGAGGCATCGCACGGGCATTTTGTCAAAAAGCCGCGGCTGGCTGCGACGTCACATCGCTGTCACCCGCGGCCTCTACATCACGCCGCATGTCATCAGCCGATCTTCCCCTTTTCCGCTTCGGCATCATCGCCGACCCGCAATATGCCGCCATCGAACCGCAGGTCGAAATGGGGCGCTATTACGCCAACAGCCTCGCCAAGGTCGCTGCTGCCATCGAGACCTTCAATGGCGAGGACCTGAGTTTCGTCATGACGCTCGGCGATATCATCGACCGCGATTTCAGAAGCTTCGACGATATCCTGCCGGTCTACGAAAAGCTGCGCCACGAAGCACATTTCCTGCTCGGCAATCATGATTTCGGTGTTGCTCCGGAATATCTGGAAAAGGTTGCGGAACGGGTCGGCATGCCGGCCGCCTATTACAGCTTCCAGCGCCACGATTTCCGCTTCATCGTACTCAATGGCAACGAAGTCAGCACTTTCGCACCGCCCGAAGGCCATGCCTTCCGTGCGCTTGGCCGCGAGCGTCTGGCGGCGCTGCTGGCCGCAGGCGTCGACAACGCCCATGAGTGGAACGCGTCGCTGAGCGACGAGCAATTCACCTGGTTGGCAAATGAGATCGAGCAGGCGAAGGCCGCGGACGAGAAGGTGATCGTCATGAATCACTTCCCCGTCCATCCACCCTGCGAGCATGATATGTGGGACCGCGAGCGCATCGTCGAACTGCTGTCTTCACAGGACAATGTCGTCGCCTATCTCAACGGCCATAATCACGTCGGCAATTACGGCAAGGTCGGCGGCTGCCACTTCGTCAATTTCAAGGGTGTGGTCGATACCGAGAGCGAAAACACTTTCGCGATCGTCGATGTATACTCGGACCGGATGGAGATCCGCGGTTTCGGCCGCGAGGACAGCCGCACTCTCTCGTATTAAGCCACTTCCGTCGCGACCGTCGCCGGCTGCGCGCGGTGCTCCAGCGCGTCCTTCTTCGGCGGCGTGCCGAACATGCGGGCATATTCGCGGCTGAACTGCGAGGCACTTTCATAGCCCACCTGATAGGCGGCATTGGCGGCATTGATGCCATCGGCCACCATCAGCCGCTTTGCCTCGAGAAGCCTGAGCTGCTTCTGATATTGAAGCGGGCTCATCGAGGTCAGCATCTTGAAATGCTGGTGAAAGGAGGAGGGGCTCATCTTCGCTGCCGCCGCCAGCTGCTCCACTCGCACCGGCGCCGTGAAATTATCCCGGAGCAGGTGAATGGCATCTGCCACGCGCCGCGTCTGGCTGCCGGGCAGCGCCAGCTTGCAGACCTCGCTGCCATTCTCGCCTGACAGCAGCCAGAAGCTGATCTCGCGCAGGATCGCCTGTCGCAGGATCGGGATAGATTTCGGTGTGTTCAGCATACGCATCAGCCGCAGGATGCAATCCTGCAATTCCGAGCCGAATTGCTGCACAAAAACACCGGGACCGCCTTCGCCCGAAGGCTTCGGCGGAGTTTCCATCGCCTCAAGAACGTCGCGCAAAATGGTGACATCGAGTTCCAGCGTCAGCGCGATCATCGGCCGTTCCACGCTTGCCTCGATCACCTGGCCGAAGGCCGGCATTTCTACGCTGATAACCAGCGCCTGCATGGTTGTATAGGTATAGAGCCGCGCTCCGAACATGATCTGCTTGGCGCCGTCGATGATGATGCAGAGCGCCGGCCGGTAGATCGCCGGCTTCGGCATGGTAAGCGTGGAAGCGCGCATCAGGTAGAAGCCGGGCAGGGCAGTTGTAAACAACCCGTCGCCGCCGCCATGGCTGTCCATGTACTGGTTAAGCACGGTCTTGATTTCATTGGACATCATCATTCTCCGGGTGGCGGCCTTTGCCCGCCATCTTACTCCGTGGAGCGGAGGCGACAACCTATCTGGAGGAATAGGCAAGAAGTTCGAGGCTTTCGGCATTCGAGAAAAGGGGTGTCAGGACCTAGATTCCGGTCATCCAACAAGGAGTAACCGAGATGACCGACCAGAATGCAAATTCCAAGATCGCAATCGTCACCGGCGGCAGCCGCGGCCTAGGCCGCAACACCGTCGTCAGCCTCGCCCGTGATGGCGTTGACGTGATCTTCACTTACAATTCCAAGCGCGCCGAAGCCGATAAGGTCGTTGCGGAGGTTGAAGCGCTCGGCCGCAAGGCGGCCGCCCTGCAGCTCGACACCGGCAATGTCGCGGCCTTCGACGCTTTCGTGGACAATGTCCGCTCGGCGCTGAAGGGCTGGAGCCGCGAGCACTTCAACTTTCTCGTCAACAATGCCGGCACCAGTTACCACGCCTCGATCCTTGAAACGACCGAGGAGGAAATGGACAAGCTCTACAACATCCATTTCAAGGGTGTCTTCTTCCTGACGCAGAAGCTTCTGCCCGTCATTGCCGACGGCGGCCGCATCGTCAATCTCTCCAGCGGCCTTGCCCGCGTTGCCCTGCCAGGCTCCTCGGCCTACGGCTCGCTCAAGGGCGCGGTCGAGGTCCTGACGCGCTATATGGCCAACGAACTCGGTGCGCGCGGCATCGCCGTCAATACGGTCGCACCAGGCGCTATCGAGACCGATTTCAGCGGCGGCATGGTGCGTGACAATCCGGAAATCAACCGCAGGGTCGCTTCGATGACGGCGCTTGGCCGCGCCGGCGTGCCCGATGATATCGGCCCGATGATCGCCTCGCTGCTGACGGAGGCCAACCGCTGGGTCAACGCCCAGCGCATCGAGGTCTCCGGCGGCATGGCGCTCTGAGTTCCTGCTGGGCGGAGGAGAGGGATTGGCGAGCTGAACTTAGGCGTTTGCCGCCAGTGGCTTCTCTGTCCAGCTCTCGGTCCAAAGCGTGCGTAGGCCGTCGCCTTCCCCCTTGAAGAAGACTTCGGTTTCGGCACAGGCCTCCACCCGGTCGCCGCGGAAATTGCGGATGGCCTGCCTGAGTTCGCACCAGGCAACGATATTGGCAGTCTGCGAATAGTAGATCAGCGCGATCGGGCGGATCATCCGCTCGGTCGCGCGTCCCATTTCGTCGCGATAGGAAAGGGTGAGCTTGCGTTCGTCGCGGATCGCCCGTCGCACGATGGCAAGGTCCACGCCTGCGGGCGCGGGGGCGATCGTGCCCCAGGCAAACAGCGCCTTGTTCTCCATCGCCTGTCGAAGGGGCGGCGGCACTGCGCCGGCAAGCTTCTGATTGACGCGCCGCGCTGCAAGCTTCAGTTCTTCGTCGCCGGTGCGCTCCAGCAGTGCCAGCGACAGCACGATCGCTTCCGTTTCCTCGATCGAAAACATCAGCGGCGGCAGATCGAAGCCTGGCCGCATGATGTAACCAATGCCGCGCCCGCCCTCGATCGGCACGCGCATCGACTGCAGCGCGGCGATATCGCGGTAGATCGAGCGCACCGTCACTTCCAGCCTTTCGGCCATAAGGGCGGCTGTCATCGGCTTCTTCGCCAGCCGCAATATCTGTATGATTTCGAAAAGCCTGGAGGCCTTGCGCATTTGACGCCCTTTCTCCAACGCTCCTGACAATACACTGTCAGTTGGTCTCTCGTATAGAGCCACCTATCGAATTGAAATTCAACGGGCTCTGCGAAAAACGCGCTCCAACGAGGGATGGACAACTGACATGAATTACCACGAAAGCCTCTGGCTCTATTTCACTCTTCTCTTCGGTATCATCATCGTGCCGGGCATGGATATGCTCTTCGTGCTCGCCAACTCATTGACGGGCGGCACCAAACGCGGGCTGGCCGCCACCAGCGGCATTATGCTCGGCGGGGCGGTGCATTCGGCCTATGGTGCGGCGGGAGTGGGTATCCTGGTCGCCATGCTGCCGCAGCTCTTCAACCTGCTGCTCTTTGCCGGCGTCGCCTACATGATCTGGATCGGCATTTCCCTGATGAAGAGCTCGATCAAGGTCGAGGCGGTCGGCCCCGGCACGGCTCGCTCCACCTGGAAGGCCTTCCGGCAGGGTGCGGTCACCTGCCTCGTCAATCCCAAGGCCTATATCTTCGTGCTCGCCGTCTATCCGCAGTTCATCAAGCCGGAATACGGGCCGATCTGGCTGCAGGGTCTGATCATGGGCATCATGACCGTGCTGACGCAGCTTGCCGTCTACGGCACGCTTGCCATGACCGCCGGCCGCAGCCGCGATCTCCTGATTTCCAACCCGAACACCACTGCCGTCATCGGCCGTCTTGCCGGCCTGCTGCTGGTCGTCATCTCCGCGATCAGCCTCTGGCAGGGGTGGAAGACAGCGTGATCCTGCCTATTCTTATCACATTGTTTTTATGAGGATCCGGCTAAACGTGACTATGCGACCACATGGATTTTGTCATGATCCCGGTGCAAATTGCCCTCGACCGGCTTCGCCGGTAGAACAATGGAGAGAGAATCATGAATTGGAAAACAGTTGCGGCGGCTGTTGCGTTCGCCGGCATTGCCCTCGGTTCGGTCATCGCCGCCGACGGCACGCATGACGCACGCGTTGGAATGATGAAGCAGATCGGCGGCGCAGCAGGCGCGCTGTCCGCCATCGCCAAGGGCACAAAGCCCTATGATGCTGAAGCCGTGAAGACGGCACTGACGACGATCGCCGCAACGGCGAAGGCTTTCCCGGACCAGTTCAAGCCGGGCACCGAGACGGGCGACGAGGAAGCAAGCCCGAAGATCTGGGAAAACATGGATGACTTCAAGGCACGCGCCGCGAAGCTGTCTACCGACGCCGAAACCGTTCTCGCCCAGCTTCCAGCCGATGCCGCCGGCGTCGGCGCTGCGCTGAATACGCTCGGCGGCAATTGCGGTGGCTGTCATCAGCTCTATCGCATCAAGAAGGACTAGGCGATAGAGCGAACCTGCACGATCCCGTTATCCGCACCGGCCCTTGCCGTCGGTGCGGATCGCCTTATTCTCCTCCGGCACCGGGGCCGGGGAATGCCCTTGATATCGATAGTAAGGAGAGGCGGCGCATGGTCCGCAGGTTCATCCGCTTTGTGCTCTGTCTCATCGGCGTCATCGTGATCGGCGGCGCGGTCTTCTATTTCGTCACGGCGCCCGATCCGCTGCCGGAAAGCCACTGGGCCAGTCTCGGCGCGCCCGACGTTGCGAACGGCGAGAAGGTGTTCTGGGCTGGCGGCTGCGTCAGCTGTCATGCTGCGCCCGGTGCGAAAGACGATGCCAAGCTGACGCTGACCGGCGGTCTCGCCCTGACGAGTCCCTTCGGCACCTTCCATGTGCCCAACATTTCTCCGGATGAACAGGCTGGCATCGGCCGCTGGACGCTGGCCCAGTTCGGCAATGCCATGAAGCGCGGCGTCGGCCCCAATGGGCAGCATCTCTACCCATCCTTCCCCTACGGCTCCTATACGCGCATGAGCGACAAGGACGTCAACGACCTTTTCGCCTATCTGAAAACGCTGCCGAAGAGCAGCAACGTTGCCCCGCCGCACGAATTGCCGTTTCCCTTCAACATCCGGCTGGCGCTGGGCGGCTGGAAGCTACTCTATTTCAACGAGCAGCCGCGCGTCGTGCTCGTTAACGCCGACGAAAAGCTCAAGCGCGGCCAGTATCTGGTCGAAGGCCTCGGCCATTGTGGCGAATGCCATACCCCGCGCGATTTCCTCGGCGGCTTCGTTCGCGACCAGTGGCTCGCCGGCGCGCCGAACCCGGAAGGCAAGGGCCGCATACCCGATATCACGCCGGGCTCGAAGAGCGTCGGCTCCTGGAGCGAGGCCGACATAACCAACTACCTGCAGACCGGCTTCACCCCCGATTTCGACTCCGCCGGCGGCCAGATGGTCGACGTGCAGCAGAACATCGCCCATCTGCCGCAGTCCGATATCGAAGCGATCTCAGCCTATTTGAAGGCCGTACCGAGCAAGTAACGTCTGCTTGGGGCAAGCGCCGCAGACTAGGTTGGTGCTATGAAGCATCCGTCTCTTGAGGAAACCGACGCCGCGATCGCCCGCATGAGGGAGCGGCTTGGTGCGCGCAACGCCGCTCTTGCGCTCTGGTTCGCTGATACAATCGCTGTCATGGAGGCGAAGATTGCCAGCCGCCTCGATGATCCCAACGATATTGCCCAGGCGCGGGCCGCGGCCTTCCTCTTCGTCAAGGCCGCACTTCACCAGTGGGCCATACGGCCAGCACATGAGGTGGCGGTGAAGACCAGCCCGGAAAAAGAGATGCCGACACGGCGACTCGGTATACGCTAGGCCTCAATCACTGGAACGGACGGGTGGCCTTGAAACGGCACGACTGGCAGATCGAAGCGCGTGAATATGCCCGTCAGGAAGAACGCCGTGGCCGGCGTTTCGCGTTCACGCATCTGGCGCCGGAAAGAACCGCGCTCGTCATCGTTGACATGATCCCCTTCTTCGTCACGCCGGGCAGTTATGCCGAAGGCATCGTTCCGAACATTCAGGCGCTTGTTGCTGCGGTGCGCGCCTGCGGCGGGCTGATTGTCTGGGTGGTGCCGGCGCCGAGGCAGACTCATCCGGAGCTGGCGCGCGAATTCTTCGGGGAGGCGATCGCAGAGCTCTACCGCACGTCAGGCGGCGTAGGGCCGATCGAAAGCAGGCTTGCGCCGGATTTCGTCCCGGAACCGCAGGATCTATTGATCGAGAAAACTTCCTACAGCGCCTTTCATCCGGAAAGCGCGCCACTTGCTGCATTTTGAAGGCTCGCGGTGTCGATACGGCTCTCATTACCGGCACGCTCAGCAATATCTGCTGTGAATCCTCGGCCCGCGATGCCTGCAGCAGCGGCTTTCGCGTCGTCATGCTGGCCGATGCAAATGCCGCTCGCCGCGATATAGATCATAACATGGCGCTCTATTCGGTCTATCGCAGCTTCGGCGACGTGCGCACGACAGCCGAGGTTATCGGCCTGCTAGGCGAGGCTCAGGCCGCCTTCGGCTGATGTTCGGCGCCGAGGATCTGCACATAGGTATCGAGTTCTTCACTGCCGAAGCCGAGCGCCCTGTAGATCTCCGCCGTAAACGTGATCGGCGCCGAACCGGACGCAGTCACGATCATGCCTGATCGCACCGCCTGCGGACCGTCACGATAATGCGCCTGGCCGCGATAGCCATCGGCGCCGGCAATGAAATCGGGCGCGTTGCTGGTGTGGGCAATGTCATCGAGCGCACCGGCGCGCGCCAGCGCCAGCGTGCCGCCGCAGATCGCGGCAGTGACCTTGCCTCGCGCGATGAAGTCGTTGATGACGGGCGAAAGGTCGGGCGCCCTCTCTGTTTCCCAGATCGTCCCGCCGCAAATGACCAGTGCATCGAAGGCGTCGCCATGCAGGTTCTCGGCCACTGTATCGGGAGCCACCCGCATGCCGCCCATGGAGCGCACTCCCGCTCCGCCCGGGCTTGCGGTCACGACATCAAAGCCGAAATGGGTGCGGGCGGAGGCAGCAAGCTGCCCCACTTCCCAGTCCGCGAAGCCTTCGGTCAGTACCACCGCCAGTCGGGTCATACTCTTCTCCCTTGCAAGACGCCCAAGCGGCTGGAGCCACTCACGACAGGGACTGCATATAGCGCATGCCGGTGACCGGACGAGGGGTGAAGTCCATCTGTTCGTAGAAGCGGTGAGCCTTCAGGTTGCCGGTTGCGGCGCTGACGGAGAGGTAATCGCAGCCTGCAATGCGTGCGGTTTCGCGGGCGCGGTCGACGAGAAGCTGGCCGGTGCCATGGCCGCGATGACCGTCGCGCACGAAAAGGTGATGCAGGTCCATGCCGCGCTTGCCTTCCTGCGCCCTGTAGAGCGGAACGAGAATGGCATAGCCGATCAGGCCTTCGCTGCCATCGGCGACAATAGCCGAAATCCACGGCGTCGGCCCGAAGAGATCGCGCTCGAGCTGTTCCGGTGTCGAGGCCGAAATATCGCCGTGATGGGTGGCAAGAAGACCGATCATCTCGTGGAGTTCGAGAATGTCACGCGGCTTTGCGGCGCGGATCGTCATGACCGGCGGGCGCATCAGCGAAATTTCGCTGTCTTCGATTTCAAGCATGATCTTCGCGTCCTTTTCGAAGTTTATGCCGTCAGGACGCTGCCGATACAACAAAGCCGCCTGACGGCGGCTTGTTGACATTATGATCTGTCTCGGCCGCCCTTTACAGGTACAGCCAAAAATACGAGCGGTTGTGGTGCGCGTTCTCGATCATGCAGAGATCAATCCTCCGAAACCGCTCGTTTGTCAATGGCGGCTCCGGCAAGATCAGGCCGCATCCGCAGGAGCAGCACAAGCTCCATCGGCGCAGCCGTCGATCTTATCAGCAGGCATTGTTGCCGGAAGGGGAGCGGCCAGCGCCATGCCGATGCGTGCGCCGACCGCAATATCGTCCTCGACGCCAAAGGCATGATGCAGGATCGCCCCGTCACGGCCGATCAGTACGGAGGAGGGCGTTCCCCTGAAACCATAGTGGCGCATTGTCATTGGTATGTCGGACTGCCCGTCGGCCTGATCGACACCGATGGGCGAGGTCAGTCGATATTCATGGATGAAAGCCTTGAGCACAGTCGGCGTCATCGCTTCGTGATGCTCGAAGACCGTGTGCAGGCCGATGACCTGGAGATCCGTGTTGGCGAAGATGCGCTCGATGCGGCGCACTTGCGGCAGGCTTTCGGCCACGCAGCCGGGGCAGAGCAGCTGGAAGCTGTGCAGGTAAATCACCTTGCCACGCAATCCGGCGATGGAGAGCGGTTGAGGCGTGTTGAACCATTCGCTGACGGAAAGTTCCGGTGCGAGTGTCAGATCGGACATGTCGAAATCCTTGGTCGTTGGGCAGGCGCTTGCTTCGCCCGTTGCATCCGGGGCGCAATGGGATAATCCTGCCTGGTGTTTTCTCTTCTCTATTTGCCTGGAGAGAGGAAAGAGCCGGTCCGGCGATGGCAGTCGACGGACCGGCGACCCGCTCACTTTGCAGGCATGACCTTGCCCGGCAGGCTGAGATTGCCGGATGCGACCTTGAAGACATTGTCGACGCAGAGCAGCGGCGCATGCAGGTTGCCGTTGATCTTCAGCCCTGCCGTCACGCCATCATAGGAAGCGCCGACCAGGCCGCCGAGCAGCGACAGCGGAATGGTGACATCGACGCGATCGCCCTTGAGCGCGGTCGGATAGTCGGGGCTGTCGATCAGCAGCGGAACGCCCGGCCAAGTGGCGGGGAGCTTCGGCTTGGCGCCATCGGGAATATCGGTCACCTTCAACCCGCCGGCGCAGGCCTTGTCCTCGTTAAGCACGACCCAGTGCGGATGCCAGACGTCACGGTTCTTGCCCTTATAGGCGGCATCGTCGAAATCGGGATGGAAGGTAACGGCAAGTGCGACGATGCCCTGGTTCTTGTCGAAGCCGATATCGCCACTGTTGAGCGAGGTCGGCCAGACATAGGCATAGACGCCGGAGCCTTCGAATTTACCTGTGACCGCTGGCTTCTCAGCGCCGGCCTCGCCGCGCACGCGGGTTGAGAAGACCGCCTTGTCGCCCTTGGTGACGATCTCAGTTTCGATGATATCGAACGGGGCTTTCACAACGACAGACGGTTCTGCCGTGACGGGATGCGCCATGGCTGAGCCCAGCCAAAGGGATAGCGCTCCGGCGATGGCCGCGCCGGTGATAAATTGTCTCAACATTTTGAATTTCCTTCTCTTTCTAAGTTGCCTGGAGAGTGCGCCTATCCTTTTTCGAAGGCATCCCAGGTGGCAGCCCGGGTTGCCGGATCGGCGGTTTCATGGTCGCGGCAATCGATGCGCAGTTCATTGCTGCCGAAGGCCGCGTTCACGAAATCACAATGGTGCGGCTTGGCAGCACCAGAATGCTGATAAGGGCGGAAATAGCGACAGCTCGCACACATCCGCTGGATCGGTATTGCGTCTGCCTCCTGCAGATGCCGGATCATCTTGACGAGCGACAGCAGCAGGCCTTCCTGCTCGCCGGGAGAAAGCGACCGGGCCGCCTCCATCGCCGCTGTCTCTATCGGCGAAACCGAGCCAAGCGCCGCCAGCCCCTCGGGCGTGATGCGGATTGCCGTTGAGCGCTTGTCATCGGCGACGCTTGCCTTGATGACAAAGCCCTTGCGCTCGAGCGCCCCAATCGAATCCGTCGCCGTCGGCTGCGAGACGCCGAGATGTGCCGCAATCTCTTTCACCCGCGCACCGTTTCGCCCGGCAAGGAAATCGAGGATCGCAAGCTGCGTCGGCTTCAGCCCGGCCTTTTCGGCCTTCGACCATTCATCACTGCGCATCGCGATCGCGATCCGCGAAAGGCCTTCGCTGATGCGGTTGTCGATCGGAGTGGGATCTTTAGGCGTTTCCATGCTCTTAATATATAGGAGTCCTATGTAATTTCAAGAGCGACTGCGCTGCTTCGCCGCTTTCGTTTTTTAGAAAGGCAATATAGGGTACCCCCCTATACTAAATTCGAGATCTCTATGTCCCACACCACCCATCAGAAGAAGAAGCTCATCGCCCGCGTCAGCCGCCTCCGCGGGCAGCTCGAGGCGGTCGAGCGCGCGCTGGAGGCCGAGCGCCCCTGCGGTGAGATCCTCCAGCTTTTGGCCTCCGTGCGCGGTGCGCTGACGGGTCTGACGGGCGAGGTGCTGGACGAGCATCTGCACGAACATGTGCTGCATGCCGCCGACGAAAAGGCGAGGGCGGAAGCGGTCGAGGAAATATCGGAAGTATTGAGAACCTATATCCGCTGAGCCGGATCGATAAGGAGATGGCGATGATATCAGGAACGAATAGCCATGGACATGATCATGTCTTCCTGGGGCAGGACCATGCCCGGAACGAACGTCGCATCTGGTTGGTGATCGCGCTGACGGCAGTCATGATGGTGGTCGAAATCGCCGCTGGTACGGTCTACGGCTCAATGGCTCTGGTGGCCGACGGCTGGCACATGTCCACCCATGCGAGCGCGCTGCTGATTTCGGCGCTTGCCTATCTCTTCGCCCGCAAGCAGGCCCGCAACCCGCGTTTCACATTCGGTACCGGCAAGCTCGGCGATCTCGCCGGCTTCGCGAGTGCCATCATTCTGGCGATGATTGCCCTGCTGATGGGTTGGGAAAGTTTCCTGCGCATCACGTCGCCGGTGCCGATCAGCTTCAGCCAGGCGATTGCCGTCGCCGTCATCGGCCTTGCCGTCAACCTCGTCAGCGCCTGGATGTTGAGCGGTAGCAGCGGTCACCATCATGGACACGGGCATGATCACCATCACGGCCACGATCATGGCCACCATGGTCATGCGGATAACAATATCCGCTCCGCCTATATGCACGTCATCGCCGATGCGCTGACCTCGGTGCTCGCCATTGCTGCGCTCACTTTCGGCAGTCTCTATGGCTGGCTCTGGCTCGATCCGCTGATGGGCATTGTCGGCGCTCTCATCATTGCGCAATGGTCCTGGGGGCTGATGAAATCGTCAGGCGCCGTCCTGCTCGATGTGCTCTCCGAAGGGGAAACGCTGCCGGATGAGATCCGGGGTGCTATCGAGGGCGATGGCGACCGCATCACCGATCTCCATGTCTGGCAGGTCGGCCCCGGCCATCATGCGGCAATCGTCGCCGTGCTCACGCCGCAGCCGCGCGACACGGCCTTCTACAAGGAGAGACTATCGAGCCTGGACGAGTTGTCGCATGTGACGGTGGAGGTCACGCGCGCCGCCTGATCCTGGCCTTAAAGCCGAGATGCCGCCGCAATCAGCCCTTACGCCTGTGTTCCTGATTCCCCGGAGGTCTCTATGAATCACAGCTTCACCCGCCGCAGCTTCATGGGTTCCGCCTTGCTGTTGCCTGCGCTGGGCTTTGCGCCTCGCGTGTACGCTGCGCAGCAGGATGACGATATCGACAAGCGGCTTGCAGCACTTGAAACGCGCATCGGCGGGCGCCTTGGGGTCTCTGTTCTCGACAGCGACACGAATGTCTCCTTCGGCTATCGCGGCAGCGAGCCCTTCGCCATGTGCAGCACCTTCAAGGTTCTGGCCGCCGGCCTCGTTCTCGCCCGTGTCGACAAGGGCGATGAAAAGCTCGACCGGCGCGTCACCTACGGCAAGGACAAGCTCGTCACCTATTCGCCCGAGACCGAAAAGCACGCCGGCGGCGAGGGTATGACGATGGCCGAGATCTGCAAGGCCGGCATTACGCTGAGCGACAACACGGCCGGCAATCTCATGCTGGAAAGTTTTGGCGGCCCGGCTGGATTGACCGACTGGCTGCGTTCCGTCGGCGACGGTACGACAAGGCTCGACCGCATGGAAACCGCGCTGAACGAGGCGACGAAAGGCGATCCGCGCGACACCACGACGCCCGATGCCATGCTCGATACGCTCGGCAACATCGCCCTTGGCTCGGTCCTGGCGGAAGATTCGGCCAATCAGCTTGTCGACTGGATGGTGGCCAATACGACCGGCGGCGCGCGCCTACGTGCAGGCCTGCCCTCCGGCTGGAAGATCGGCGACAAGACCGGCACGGGCGACAACGGTTCGGCCGGCGATATCGCCATCATCTGGCCGCCGAATCGCGGCCCCATCGTTGCCGCAGTCTATATGGCGGAAATGACCGTGAAGATGGACGAGTTCAATCCCGTCTTCGCCGAAATAGGCAAGATGATTACGGAGATTGTGTAGAGGGTTCCCGCCTGGTTTTCTGCGAGTTCATCCGCCACGCTAATTGAAAAGCCGCGATGCAGCATCGCTACTCCGCGGCTCTTCGGATGAAACCTCAGATCAGGCGGCCGAATTTTCGTCCGTGGACTGTGTGGGCGCGGATTGCGCAGTCGTTTGATCCTTGCTGCCGTCTCCGTCGTCTTCGATGCCGGCAAGCTCACGCTTGATCTGCTCGGCGATTTCCTTTTCGATCGCCTCGCGCTGGTCGGCGGGCATGGATTTGAGGTCGTCTTCGGTCAGACCGTGTGCTTCCAGGTATCGGGCACGGATGAATTCGGCCGGGTCCATATTGCTCCATTCAGAGAATTGGTCGACCAGGCTGTCGTGCGCCGCCTTGGCGGCGGCCTCTGCGTCGGAAGGCGGGTTGATGTAGGTCTCGTTGCCGGCCTGCACTGCCCACATCGTATTGGCGATGGACGGCGGGGTCGTGCTCGGCTGCAGCCCGGCGCCGGACTGGTTGCGCGCGCTACCACTGAATTCGTCGGTCTGCTTGTTCTTGGATTTGCCCTGCTCGAAAAGCGAGCCGAGGCCTGAATAAATTGAAAGGCTGCTACCGATTTCCATGAAAAAATCCCCCTGAAAAATCGATAGCAGTATGCTGGGGCAATCCTGCCCCGAGCTTGTGTATCGCTCAGCTGGCACTACGGCAGCGTGTAGGCGATGACGTAGTCGCCCGGTTTGGTGCCGACCGAACCGTGCCCGCCGGCGACCATGACGACATATTGCTTGTTGTCGCCAGTCGTATAGGTCATCGGCGTCGCCTGTCCGCCGGCCGGAAGCCGGGCCTCCCACAGCTGACGTCCGTTCGTCACGTCGTAGGCGCGCAGGTAATTATCGACGGCAGCACCGAGAAAGGCGACGCCCCCCTTGGTCATGACAGGCCCGCCGATGCCGGGCACGCCTATCTTGAAGGGCAGGGGCAGGGGCGTCATGTCATGCACCGTGCCGTTCTTGTGCATATAGGCGATGCGCCCGGTGCGCAGGTCGACGCCAGCGACATAGCCCCATGGCGGCGCCTGGCAGGGGATCTGCAACGGCCCGAGGAACGGACCCATGAAGACGCCGTAGGGTGCCCCGTCATTGCGGTTTAGCCCCTGTTCGCTGCCCTTTTCATCCTGTCCGCGTGGCGGAATATCGGCCGCCGGCACCAGGCGCGAAGTGAAGGCAAGATAGGTCGGCATGCCGAACATCACCTGCCGCTCCGGATCGACTGCGACCGAGCCCCAGTTGAACGTGCCGAAATTGCCGGGATAGACGATCGTTCCCTCCAGCGATGGCGGCGTATAGCGGCCCTCGTACTTGTAGCGATGGAAATCGATGCGGCAGGCAAGCTGGTCGAACAGCGAGACACCCCACATGTCCTTCTCCTGCAGCGGTTCCGGCGAGAAGGTGAGGTCCGAGATTGGCTGTGTCGGCGCCGTACGATCTTCGGGGATCGCCCCATCAGGCGCGGGGATTTCCTTGAAGGGAATGATGGGCTGCCCGGTGCGCCGGTCCAGCACATAGATATCGCCCTGCTTTGTGGAAGCCACCAGTGCCGGAACCGCCGTTCCGTCCTGCTTTGTCAGGTCGAGCAGCACCGGCTGCGCGGGTACGTCCATATCCCAGAGATCGTGATGGACGAACTGCTGCACCCAGCGAAGCTGCCCGGTATTGATATCCAGCGCCACAACGGATGAGGAGAATTTCTCGACATTCTCGCTGCGGTTCATGCCGAGCTGGTCCGGCACCTGATTGCCGAGCGGGATATAGACCATGCCGAGCTGGTCGTCGACGCTGAAGACCGACCAGCTATTCGGCGAATTCGTCGTATAGTGCTGTCCCTCCGGCAACGGCGTCGTCTGGTCCGGATTGCCGGAATCCCAGTTCCAGATCAGCGCGCCGCTGTTGATGTCATAGGCGCGGATGACGCCGGACTGTTCCTGTGTGGAATAATTGTCGTTAACCGCCCCGCCGATGATGATCTTGCCCGCAACGGCAACCGGCGGTGAGGTCGAGTAGTAATAGCCTGCCGGATTGTACTGCATGCCCGTCTGCAGATGCAGCACGCCCTGTTCCGCAAAGCCGGTGCAGACCTGCCCGTTGCTTGCATCGAGCGCAATCAACCGCGCGTCTGAGGTCGGCAGGTAGACGCGCTCCTTGCAGGGCTGGCCGGCCGGTGTCGCCTCATCGCTGTAATAGGTGACGCCGCGGCAGGTCTGGTGCTGACGGTCCGGATTCATGCCGGAATTGGCGTCATACTTCCATTTCTGCTGCCCGTTCCTTGCATCGAGCGCGATCGCCCAATTGTGCGGCGTGCAGAGATAGAGCGTATCGCCCACCTTCAGCGGCGTCACCTGATAGGTTGTTTCGCCGACGTCGTCAGGCCGCTTCACGTCGCCGGTCTGGTAGCGCCAAGCCTCTTTCAGCGTGGAAACATTCTGAACGGTGATCTGGTCGAGCGGTGAATAACGCTGGCCGAACGGTGTGCGCCCGTACTGATGCCATTCGCCACCGGGCACATTGCCGCCGAAGGCCGGCGTGGCGGCAACTGTCTGCGTCGGCAGGTCACCCGCAAGATCGTGCGGATCGGTCGTCATCGAATATACGGCGACAATGATGGCGGCGATGACCGGAATGGCGAGCGGCCAGGGATTGGCGCCGTAATGGGTGCCGGTCGGGCTGCGGAAGCCGAGTGGCCGTCGGATCCAGGGCGTCAGCAGCCAGATCCCGAAGAGGATAATGAGGCCACCGCGCGGGCCTAGCTGCCACCAGTCGAACCCAACCTCCCAGATCGCCCAGGCGAGTGCCACAACCACCAGCACCGCGTACACCCAGAGCGCCACTGCCTTGCGCATGAGCAACAGGCCTGCCGTCAGCAGGAACATCAGCCCCGCGAAGAGATAGAAGACGCTGCCGCCGAGCGTGACGAGCCAGAGCCCGCCGCTGCCGAGCGCCAGTCCGAAAATGATGAAGAGGATGGAGGTAATGACGATTGCCATAAGGCAGTCTCCCGCTGGTTAGCCGGATCGGAGAATGGCGAAAAATATACGCCGATCAGACAGATAGAGCGGGAGGGTTACCTTTCAACCGCCACAATTGGCCGCGGTTGCGGTCGTCGTGTCAGGCTTTTGCAAGCTCGCGGTCGATCGCCGAGACAAGGCGATTGTCGTCAGCCGTCACATCAGGGGCGAATCGGGCAACGACCTTGCCGTTGCGGCTGACGAGGAATTTTTCGAAATTCCAGAGCACTTCGCTGTCGTCAGCCGCGAGACCGGCGCCCTTCAGCCGCTCGCGCATCGGCCCTTCGCCGGTCGTTTCCATGCCGGACCCTGTCAGGTTCTTGTAGAGCGGGTGCTTTTCCGGCCCCTTGACCGAGATCTTGGAGAACATCGGGAAGTCGACGCCGAAGGTGCTGGTGCAGAAATCGAGGATTTCCGCATCCGTGCCCGGCTCCTGTCCCTTGAAATCGTTGGCCGGAAAGCCGGCAATGACGAAGCCTTTCTCGCGCTTGTCGGCATAGAGCTTTTCAAGCCCTTCATACTGCACCGTCAAGCCGCATTTGGAGGCGACGTTGACGATGAGCAGCACCTGGCCGCGATATTCGTTGAGCGTCGTTTCACGCCCCTGAACGGTCTTGACGGGGATGTCGAGAAGGTCGGTCATCACTATCTCCGGTTAATATGGGTCGGTTGATATGGAATTGGCTGAAATCAGGTTCCGCAGAAGGTCTGCAACACCCGCTCTTCGGGCTTCGGCGGGTCCATATAGGCCGCGAATGCCGGCTGCTCGTCATAGGGATGAGAAAGCACGGATAGAAGTGCTTCGAACAGCGAGAAATCGCCATCCTCTACGGCCGCCTCAATCGCCTGCTCGATACGGTGATTGCGCGGAATGAAGGCCGGGTTGACCAGCTTCATGGCTGCGGCTCGCTCGGTGGGCGCCTGTGGATCGCGCAAAAGCCTGTCGCGCCAGCGCCCCAGCCATTCGGCGGCGGCAGTCGGTTCGCGGAAGGTCGATGCGAAGGCGGCCTCGGCCGTTTCGTCGCCCGCAAGCGCCGAAAGCCGCCGGAAGGTCAGCGTGAAATCCGCGCCCTCGGCCTGCATCAGCGCCAGCAGCGCCTGAATGAGATCGAGATCGCCGTCCTCTGCGGAGATCAGGCCGATCTTGCCGCGCATGCCCTGCAGCCAATGGGCGTGGAAGCGCTCGCCATAGGCCTTGATGATGGCATTGGCATGCTCGATCGCCTTGTCTTTGTCGGCATCAACAAGCGGCAGCAGCGCTTCGCCGAGCCGCGCCAGGTTCCATTGCCCGATGCCCGGCTGATTGGCATAGGCGTAACGGCCATGCTGGTCGATCGACGAAAAGACCTTCATCGGATCATAGATATCGATGAAGGCACATGGGCCGAAATCGATCGTTTCGCCCGAGATCGTCATATTGTCGGTGTTCATCACCCCATGGATGAAACCGACCTGCAGCCACCGCGCGATCAGCGCTGCCTGCCGGTCGCAGACGGCCTCATAAAGCGCCAGATAGGGGTTCTCCGTCGCCTTCAGCTCGGGATAGTGCCGTTCGATCACATGGTCGGCGAGCGTCTTGATGCCTTCATCGTCGCCACCAGCGGCAAGATACTGGAAGGTGCCGACGCGGATATGGCTTGCGGCGACGCGCGTGAAGACCGCGCCCGGCAAGATGTCCTCGCGCCGCACGCCTTCGCCTGAAAGCACGGCGGCTAGCGCCCTTGTGGCGGGAATGCCGAGCGCAAACATTGCCTCGCTGACGATATATTCGCGCAGCACCGGGCCGAGCGCGGCCCGCCCGTCGCCCCGGCGCGAAAAGGGCGTCTGCCCTGCGCCCTTGAGCTGGATATCACGGCGCTGCCCGTTGCGGTCGATCACCTCGCCGAGCAGGATTGCTCGCCCGTCGCCGAGCAGCTGCACGAAATGCCCGAACTGGTGGCCGGCATAGGCCATCGCCAGAGGCTCGGCGCCTTCAGGCACGAGATTACCGGAAAAGATCGCCGCACCGTCACGCTTCAGGGCTTCGACATCGAGTCCCAATTCTTCGGCCAGCGGTTCGTTGAGCTTGATCAGCCAGGGTTCCGAAACCTGCGTCGGCGCTTGCGCCGCAAAGAAACGCTGCGGCAACCGCGCGTAGCTGTTGTTGAACGAAAAGGCCGTGTCCGGCCGGTTTTTCTGCAGGGCGGAGGTCATGGCTAATAGGTAGGGCTGCAAGTGCTGTCACGCAAGCCGATTTTGACCCCGGACCATTCCTTCACGAAGGGCAAAAAAGTGCAAGGAATGGTGATCTGCGTTTACCTCTCGGCAAAGCAGCTTTGCCATAAAAGACATAGCGCCGCCATGATTGCAGGCGTATAGCAAATCATCTCCCCTTGGCATCTTTGCCATGTCATCCCCCGCGGCCCTGTCGCCCCGTGTGCTCCGCTGCGCCACTGTGAGTGATCCCTGACGATGTCGGATCAGATTTATCATGCGCCGTTGGCTCGGCGTGCAGCACCCAATTTCCGGGTGATCGCGATGATTGTCGCGAGTGCCATGCTCATGGAAAACGTCGATGCAACCGTGCTGGCGACCGCGCTGCCGACGATGGCACGCGATTTCGGTGTCGACGCCCCGGCCATGTCGATCGCTTTGACCTCCTATCTGCTCAGCCTCGCGATCTTCATTCCCGCCAGCGGCCGCATGGCAGACAGTTTCGGTTCGCGCACCGTCTTCCGCTCGGCGATCGCCGTTTTCGTGATCGGCTCCATCCTCTGTGCCTTCGCGCCGACCTTGCCATTCCTGGTTCTCGCCCGCCTGCTGCAGGGCATCGGCGGCGCCATGATGATGCCCGTCGGCCGCCTCGTCCTGATGCGCAGCGTCGACCGCAAGGATATGGTCAGCGCCATGTCCTGGCTTTTGGTGCCGGCGCTGATCGGCCCGATCGTCGGCCCGCCGCTCGGCGGCTTCATCGTCACCTATCTCGACTGGCGCTGGATCTTCTACATCAATGTGCCGATCGGCATCATCGGCATGATTTTCGTCTCGATCTATATCGACGAGGTGAAGGGAAAGGCCGCCGGCCCCTTCGATACGATCGGCTTCATCCTCTCGGGCATCTCGCTCGGTTCGCTTCTCTTCGGCTTCGAACTGTCGAGCCATGAAGGACAGGCTTCGTTCGCGATCTTCCTGATCGCCATCGGCATGCTTTTCGGCATCGCTTATCTCCGCCATGCCCGCAATCACCCTTCGCCGATCATGGATTTCTCCTTGATGAAGGTGCCGAGCTTCGGCACCTCGGTCATCGCCGGCTCGCTGACGCGCATCACGCAGGGCGCGCAGCCTTTCCTGCTGCCGCTCCTCTTTCAGATCGGCTTCGGTCTTTCGGCCGCTGCTGCGGGCCAGATCGTCATTTCCACCGCGCTCGGGGCGCTTTTCATGAAGCCGCTTGCGCGCGCCGTGTTCCGCCGCGTCGGCTTCCGCAGGAGCCTTGTTATCAACGGCATTCTCGGCACGATCGGTTACGGTCTCTGCGCCGCCTTCCGGCCGGATTGGCCGATGCCGCTGATCTTCATCGCCCTGGTGCTCAGCGCCTTCTTCATGTCGTTCCAGTTCACGGCCTATAATACCATCGCTTATGACGAGATCGGCCAGGATCGAATGAGCTCGGCCACGAGCTTCTACACCACCTTCCAGCAGCTCATGCTGTCGCTCGGCATCTGCATCGGCGCGCTGGCGCTGCATGGATCCATGGCTTTCAACGGTGTCAAAACGCCCGAGCTTGGTGATTTCTCGATCGCTTTCATCGTGGTTGCGATCATTTCGATCACTGCCACCATCTGGAACCTGCGCTTTTCGCCGACCGCCGGCGAAGAAATCAGCGGCTACAGGGGCAAGCAGACGAAAGGCGCCGCAGCCAAAAGCTGAGGCGCCTTCCTCTTCGTCAGAGGCCGACAGGCTCCCGCAATCGCCCGCGCCGCGATGGACGCCCCTTGCGTTGGTCCGCCTGGAGCCCGTAGGCCATGCGGCCGTCGAGGCCCTCGAAAGCTGCAAGATCCATATCCTGCAACGCCACCTCTTCGGCCGACTCCAATTCGGCTTGCGCCTCCTGCCGCCCTGCAATCGCAAGCCACAGATCGCGCCAGCTGTGCTGGCGCATTATTGCCCCAACCATCGTCACTGTCATGCCCTCCAACTGACCCTGTCACGCCGCCTGCGGCAAGCATGCCTCGCAGATCGCCGCGACGTGCCGGTGGTCGGTGCCGCAGCAGCCGCCGAGCACGCGCAGTTGCGGCATGCGGCGAACGAGTTCGCGGTAACGACGGCCGAGATCTTCGGGGTCGCCCGCATCCAGTGTCTCGCTGTTATCAAGCTGCTCGTGGCTCAGGGTCGAGGCATTGGCGCGGATGCCGCCAATGCGCTTCACCCAGGTGCCGCCATGATCGAGTGCTCCTTCGAAATGCGTCGGATGGGCGCAGTTGATCATGTAATAGGCCGGAGATCCGCCGGTCGCCGCATCCGTCGTCTCGATGGCGTCCTGAATGCTGCGGCCGGTCACCAGCCTGCCGTCCGTCTCGAGCGTGAAGGAGATGGCGCAGGGCATGCCGAGCATTTTTGCCGCACGGGCGATGCCGATCGCCTCATCGACGTTGGTCAGCGTGAACGCGGCGACCATATCGGCTTCCGTGCCGGCGAAAGTGCCGATCTGGACGGCGTGGTAGTCCTCCGCCTCGTCGGCACTCATCGCACCCGCCTTGTAGCCGTCGCCGCGCGGGCCGATGGCGCCGCTGATGACGACCGGCTGTTCCGGCTGCTCATAGGCGCGACGCAAGCCCACCAGCAGGTCGACAGCTTCCTCGTTTGCCGCCTGCAGGGCTTCGGTTGTGTATCCGAGCTTCTGGCCCCAGTCGGGATTGGCACGCCACGTGACGGTGTCGAGCACGAAGCCCGTGCCGTGCCGCCGGGCGATATCCAGATAGCGGCGATAGTATCTTTTCGTGCGCTCCCGCCCGTCCTCGGAAGCCAGCAATACGAAGGAGGCGAAATGTGGAAGCTCGATGCCTTCATGAAAGATCATCGTGGTTTCCATACCACCATCGCTAATGAACGTGCCGCCCTTTAGCTGCGGCAGCTCATGCCTGTACTTTGCCATTGCGAAACCTCTCCTGTCGCGGCGCCTGAAATGGCTGCCGTCGATGGATGATGTTCTGACGTTTAAGTTGATGCTAAACTAGGCGACTTACGGTATACTACAGGCGGTTTCGAACTTTTCGGATTGAAATCAATCCCTTGCATGGACCGATGCTGCCGGGGGCGGAGGCGGGCCTGATGTTGCGGAACTGAAAACTGTACCACGAGTACAGGAGGGGAACATGCGAAAGGGCGAGGAAACGCGGAATCGCATCCTTGATGTGGCAGAAGCGGCGGTCTTGCAGAAGGGGTTCGGCGGCACTTCCATCGAGGAGCTGATCGCCGAGACGGGCATCACCAAGAGCGGCTTTTTCTACCACTTCAAGGACAAGAACGAGCTCGCGAAGGCGTTGCTCAACCGCTACATTGAAAATGACGAACGCATCTACGACGAGATCTTCAGCCGTGCGCGCGATCTGATGGACGATCCGCTGCAATCCTTCCTGCTTGGCCTGAAGCTTTTGTCCGAATTGCTCTCCGATCTGCCGAATGGCCATCCCGGCTGCCTCGTGGCGACCGTCTGCTATTACGAGCGGCTGTTCGACCACGAGATACAGGATACCAACCGCAACGCCGTCCTCGCCTGGCGCCGCCGCTTCGGCCGTATGTTCCGCGAGATTATGGCGGTCTATTCTCCGCGCGAGCCAGTCGATGTCGACCAGCTTGCCGACATGGTCTCCTCGGTCCTCGAGGGCGGGATCGTTCTCTCCAAGACGCTGAAGGAGCCGAACACGCTTGCCGAACAGGTGCTGATGTTGCGCATCTTCGTGAAGATGCTCTTCCTGCCGGCAATCGAGTCGCCGCTTGTTGCCGTCAGGCACGACCAGATCTATGGCGCAGCCGGCGGCGGCGGCGGCCGGCTATAGGCGCTACCACGACGTTTTCTCCCTGCAGGGAACCGATAGGTGCCCGCACTGTTATGCCCGCAGTGTAAATCGCAGGGAGAACAGGCAATGGACAGCCCGAGCAGCAACAGCAAGACGATCCATGATCCGCGCGGCAAGTTTCCGAAGCCACCCTTTCCCTCGCAGACCCAGCCCTTTCCGGGGCTCGCCCGCGATATGGAGCCGAAGCCGGACCATGGCGAGACGAGCTATCAGGGCAGCAGTCGCCTTGCGGGCCGAAAGGCGCTGATTACCGGCGGCGATTCAGGCATGGGCCGCGCGGCGGCAATCGCCTATGCGCGCGAAGGGGCCGATGTCGCGATCAGTTACCTGCCGGATGAAGAGCCGGATGCCCGCGAGGTCATCGAACTGATCGAAAGGGAAGGGCGCATCGGCGTGGCACTGCCCGGCGATCTCAGGGATGAAGAAATCTGCCGGAAGATCGTGGCAGACGCGGTGCGCCAGCTCGGTGGACTTGATATTCTCGTCAACAATGCCGGACGCCAGCAGCAGCGCCAGTCGCTTTCGGATATTTCCAGCGAGGATTTCGACGCGACGATGAAGACCAACATTTATGCGATGTTCTGGCTGACGAAGGCGGCATTGCCGTACCTGCGCGAAGGCTCGGCCATTATCCAGACGACGTCGGAACAGGCTTATGATCCTTCCGCCAATCTGGTCGATTACGCCATGACCAAGGCGGCGATGATGAATTTCACCAAATCGATGGCCAAGCAGCTTGGTCCGAAAGGCATCCGGGTGAACGGCGTCGCCCCCGGACCGATCTGGACGCCATTGCAGGTGAGTGGCGGCGCGACACAGGAAAAGCTGGTCGAGTTCGGCGGCAATACGCCACTCGGACGTCCCGGCCAGCCAGCCGAACTTGCCTCGATCTACGTGCAGCTTGCCGCTGCCGATGCGAGTTACGCCACCGGTCAGGTCTATGGTGCAGCGGGCGGAGGTGGACAGCCATAAGCAATTGCAGCAAATGGGTGCAGCGGTTTTGCGTAAAAGGCAAAGTGCTGCAGCATACCAGATACTCTAGCTTTCACCGGCCTCCAGATCTGCCGCCATTTCTGCAAGCTTTCGCACGGTGTTGAGGTTGCGGGATGTCCCCGGCTTCAACGCCGGAAGCTTGAGTTTCGAGCGGCCGGAACCATTTGGATAATGCACATAGATCTCACGGCCGGCGAGCTTCGCCTCCTCGCCATCCGGCGCAACCATCTTTTCCAGCGCATCGGAAGCGGTTGCTTCGGGCAGGAAATAGACCAACAGAAAATTGGGCTTGGCCTGGGGAAAGGGCACATTGGCGACGATGGCATCAAGCTCCTTACGACTGCGCACCATCACGCCCGGCCGCTTGCCCATCGTCCGCCCGAGAGCCGCATCGAGCTTTTCCTCGACCACCTTTTCTGCCTCATCCGAGCGGAAGAGAACATTGCCGCTCTGGATGTAGGTCTTCGCATCGGCAAAGCCGAGCTCTTCGCAGATTGCCTTCAATTCGGTCATGGGGAGAGAGCCGGTGCCGCCGACATTCACGGCTCTCAGCAGCGCGACATAGACGGCCATTTCTCCCTCCATTGATTGTGTGGCGTTCACAGGAACGCCACACCCGATCTTACATCTTGCCTGCCACCTTGATCGCAAACGCATATTCGAATGCGATTTCCTCAAGCCGCTGGAAGCGGCCGGACGCACCGCCGTGGCCGGCATCCATGTTGGTCTTGAGCAGGATGGGCGAGGAACCCGTCGTCTTGTCGCGCAGCCGCGCGACCCATTTTGTCGGCTCCCAATAGGTGACGCGCGGGTCGGTCAGGCCACCGAGAGCCAGGATCGGCGGATAGGCCTTCGCGCCGACATTGTCATAGGGCGAATAGGCGGCGATCTGCTCGTATTCTTCCTTGCTTTCGATCGGATTGCCCCATTCGGGCCATTCCGGCGGGGTGAGCGGTAGGGTGTCGTCGAGCATGGTGTTCAACACGTCGACGAAGGGCACGGCAGCGATCAGGCCGGCGAATTTCTCCGGCGCCATGTTGGCGACTGCGCCCATCAGCATGCCGCCGGCCGATCCGCCCTCGGCGATGATACCAGCGTAGGACGTGAACTTCTCCTGATTCAGATAGTCAGCGGCAGCGATGAAGTCCTTGAAGGTGTTGGTCTTCTTGTCCATCTTGCCGTCTTCGTACCAGGCAAAGCCCTTGTCCTTGCCGCCGCGGATATGGGCGATGGCGTAGACGAAGCCGCGGTCGGCGAGCGACAGGCAGTTGGTGTTGAAGCCGGCGGGGATGGTGATGCCGTAGGCACCGTAGCCATAGAGCAGGCAGGGCGCTGTGCCATCGAGCGGTGTGTCTTTGCGATAGAGCAGGGTGACCGGTACCTGCTCGCCGTCCCAGGCCGGCGCGAAGACGCGGCGGGTGACGTAGTCATCCGGATTATGGCCCGATGGCACTTCCTGCGTCTTGAGCAGCGTGCGCTCGCGGGTGACCATGTTGTAGTCGTAAAGCTGCGAGGGCGTCGTCATCGAGGAATAGGAGAAACGGATGACGTCGGTCTCGTATTCCGCAGCACCGGAAAGACCGAGCGAATAGGCCTCTTCATCGAAAGCGATCGCATGCTCCTCGCCGGTGCGGCGGTCGCGGATCATGATCTGCGGCAGGCCGTCCTTGCGCTCCAGCCACAGCAGGTGGCGGGCATAGGCCATATGACTGATGATGAGGGTACCAGGCTTATGCGGCACGACCTCGCGCCAGTTTTCCTTGCCCGGTCTGTCAACCGGCGCCTCCATGATCTTGAAATCCTTGGCGCCGCCGTCATTGGTCAGGATGTAGAAGACATCACCGCCCTCCGTCAGCGAATATTCGATGCCTTCTTCGCGCGCGGCGACCAGCTTCGGTTCCGCGGTCAGGTCCTTGGTCGAAAGCAGCCGGTATTCGCTGGTCTCATGGTCGTGGATATCGATATAGATGAAGTCGTCGAGCAGCGAGCCGCCGACGCCCATGAAGAAGCCGGCATCCTCTTCCTCGTAGACCAGACGATCTTCGCTCTGCGGCGTGCCGAGAATATGGTGGAAAACCTTCGAGGGGCGGTGGTTCTCGTCGAGCGCCGAATAGAAGAAGCTCTTGCCGTCGGGCGCCCAAACACCGCCGCCGCCCGTGTTCTCGATCACATCGGACAGATCTTCGCCGGTCGCCAGATCGCGAACCCGGAGCGTGAAGAACTCGGAACCCTTGTCGTCATAGCCCCAGATGCCGCGGCTATGGTCCGTGCTGTGATCAATACCGGCGAGACGGAAATAGGCCTTGCCACCCGCTTCCTTGTCGCCATCGAGCAGGATGACGCGAAGCGTCTCGTCCTTCACGTCTCCGTCGCGCGGAATGCGGAAATAGCGCGGCTGCTCGCCGCCGGTGACAAAGGCGGTGCCGTAGGCATAGGCGCCGTCCTTCATCGGCACGGAGCTGTCGTCTTCCTTGATGCGGCCGCGCATCTCGGCAAACAGCACCTTCTGCAGCGGCTTGGTATCTTCCATGGCCGCATTCATATAGCCGTTCTCGGCCTCCAGATGACTACGGATATCAGGGTCGAGGATGGAAGGATCCTTGAACATGGCCTGCCAGTTGTCGGCCCTTAGCCAGGCGTATTCGTCCGTGCGCGTAATGCCGTGGCGCGTGTCGGAGACAGGCCTTTTTTCGGCAGCGGGAGAGGCGGGCAGATTGTTGAAAGCGGACAAGGAAGGCTCCGTGAGGGCGATGTCGGTGGGCAAGAGATAGAGACGCGGCAGGTCGGGATCAAGCGCTTAAGCAATGAAGCGTCTCGAGACACGATGGCCGGCGCGTTGCCTTGATGTCACCACAATATTTAAGAAAGTCCGCTAGCGCCGCGCGAAAATTACACCTTCGTCAGGCCCCGGCATGCTGTCGGCGGCAGTATGAAGAATGCATAACAGTAAAGGTTTCCCCGCAATGCCGAAACGTCTGGTTCTGCTTATGTCGCTCATCGGCCTTGCGGCTTCCTCCGCCTTTGCGGTTGATCCTGCCATCAAGAAGCAGCTCGAAAAGCTCGATCCCGCCACCCGCCTCGAACAGAGCTGCGACACCGAAGCGATGAGCCGCATCAACAAGGACGGCACCGGTTTCCGGCCGGACAAGGTGATTGCCTACACTTTCAAGGATCCGATTCCGAGCGACGACCGGCTGGAAGCCCCCGGCGCCGTCTTCCGCAGCAAGGGCGACTGGTACCACCTTGCCTATACCTGCATCACCGGCCCGCAGCACATCAATGTGCGTGACCTGAAGTACAAGATCGGTGACAAGGTGCCGAAGGATAAGTGGACGAAATATTACCTCTACGATTGAGCGTCACTCTCCCATATTTCCTGATGGGATTTGTGTCTCTCTCGCCCAAAGATCCGGCGCCGTTATCTTGTGTCGGGCACAGGAATGCGGGGAGATTGAGACCCTTCCATTCCTCTGCAGGCGGCATCAGGCCACATGGCTTGGTCTGCCGCTTTGCTTTAAGTTTCACTAGAACATCAACTGCATCTGATTCTTTATGAACCGTATTCTTCTCGCACCCGCGCTGCTGCTTGCTGCCGTCTCGTCGGCATTTGCTGTGGAAACATCTCCGGTCGTACCTGAGCATCCGCCCGGAACGGCAGGTCCGAAGCTGGTGGAGCCGCATCTGCACATCGCCCGTTCCAACATATCAGGCCATGCCCGCGTCGCGCTCACCTTCGATGCCTGCATGGGTGAGGCCGATGAGCGCATTCTGTCCACACTCGTCAATGAGCGCATTCCCGCGACGATTTTCGTGACCGCGCGCTGGCTGAAGCGCAATCCGAAGGCGGTTGCCGCCTTCCTGCAGAATCCCGATCTCTTCGAACTGGAAAATCACGGCGAGAGGCACATTCCGGCGATCGACAAGCCGGTGCTGGTCTATGGCATCGCATCTGCCGGTTCGCCCGAGGCCGTCAGGCAGGAGGTGGAGGGCGGTGCTGCTGCCATGGTCGCTTCGGGCATTCCCGCACCGCGCTGGTTTCGTGGTTCGACCGCCAAATACGATCTCTCGGCCATCGGCCAGATCCGCGCCATGGGTTATCGCATCGCTGGCTATTCCGTGAATGGCGACGGGGGCTCGCTGCTTGGTGCTGCGGTAACGGAAAAGCGCATCTCCTCGGCAAAGGACGGCGACGTCGTCATTTCCCACATCAACCAGCCGACCCACGCGGCCGGTGAAGGCGTCGCCAAGGCGCTCGTCGATCTCAAGGCCAAGGGCACGGAGTTCGTCCGCCTGCAGGATGTTGCCGATACCGGTGACGACAAAACGACTGAGTAGGGGCGGGGCTTACCTCAGCTCTTCCCCAGCACGCACCGAATTCGCCACAAAACTCCGCATAGCCGGCGCATCCCGATCGAGCGCGAAATCCTCGAACCATTCGCGTTGCGTTCCGGCCAGCGTCGCGCCGATCATCTGTGCTGCGAGGTAGGAGAAGGTGATACCGTTTCCGCCATAGCCATAGGCGGCATAGACACCTGCCATGCCAGGCACCGGGCCGATCAGCGGCAGGCCGTCCGCCGTCTCCCCGAAGGTGCCGCACCAGGCATGCTCGACCCGCGTATCGGCTTTCGGCCACAGGCGCTTCAGTTTCTCCCGGATCGCCACGGTCTTCGCGGGTAACTTGCGGTCGCGCTCTTCGGGATCGATTGTGTCGTCATCCTCGCCGCCGGCGATGATGCGGTTATCATCGGTGGTGCGCAGGTAGAGATAAGGATGGCTGTCTTCCCAGAGCAGCGTTCCGTCGCGCCAGAGGTCGTCAGGTTTCTGCGGCACGGTGGCGAGCGCCCAGCTGGAACTCGTGCGGTGCAGCTTCGGCATGTCGAGGCCGGGCATGGAATAGCCGGTCGCCAGCACCACATGCCGCGCCTCGATCACATAGGGGCCATCTGTCACCGCGCTCACATGCCTGCCTTCGCTGTTAAGCGCGGTCACCGAGGCATTGATCAGCCGCGCACCGCGTGAAATCGAGATCTGCAGCAGAGCCCAGGTAAGAAGCAAGGGATCGGCCTCGGCGGAGCCGGGCGAAAGGATCGCCGCATCCCGATCGAACTCATATTGGGTGAAGAGATCGGGATGCTCGAGATAATGCCCCGGCAACCCCGCCCACCGGCGCAATTGCCACTCGTCCAGCAATTCGCGCGCGCCTTCATGATTGTTGGCGAGATAGAGCGTGTTGCGCGGCCGGAAACCGCAGACGATGCCGTGGGCGCCGACCAGCTTGGCAAGCCCCGCGACGGAAGCGGCGCTGCGGCGGTAGATGGCGGCGGCCCGCTCGAAACCATAGAGGATTTCCAGCTCGCCGAGTGTGCGGTCGATCTCCCATTGCAGCATCGCTGTGCTTGCTGCCGTGCTGCCGAACCCCGGCTGCTCGCGGTCGATGACGACGACGGAGAAACCGCGCGCCGTCAGATGTTCCGCCACAAGCGCGCCGGTGATGCCACCGCCAATGATTGCGATGTCCGTCTTGAAGCTCTGTTTCAGCGGATAACAGGTCGGGCGCTTGCCATTCCTGCCCCAGAGCGAGCTGCCGCCCACGAGGTCGTCGTGGTTGACTTCGTTGAGATCGAGATCGGATGGCATCGGCATATCCCGTCGCTATCGATTACTTCGGCAGTTGTGGCTGCGGTTTTTCCTCGATCACGAGTTCCTCGATGATGGTCATGACGATCAGGGAGAGCGGCAGAGCCAGCATCGCGCCGACGGCGCCCCACATCCATGTCCAGAAAATGATCGCGAGGAAGACGACGAACGGATTGATTTCCAGCCGCCGGCCCATGACGGCGGGAAAGATCAGGTTCTCCATGACGAGGTGCACGGTGAAGAAGGCAGCCGCCGGAATGAGGCCGATAATGATGCCGTCATGGGACATGATCCCGGCGATGGCCACGGCAAAGGTCATCATCGTGATGCCGAGATAAGGAATGAAGCTCGAAAGAAAGGCAAAGAAGCCCCACAGCACGGGCATGGACAATCCGCCGGCATAGGCGATGACAGTCATGACGACGCCGAGCGCCACATAGATCAGCGAGGCAGTGGCGAAATAAAAGCCGAGTGCCTGTTCCACCGCATTGATGACTCGGATGGCGGCAAGCCTCTGGGAGCGGCTGCGGAAAGTCATGATGATCGTCTTGCGCAGGTTCGCGCGGCTGGCGAGGAAGAGCAGAAGCGCTGCGAAGAAGATCAGTCCCTGCACGAGCGCCGGCGTCAGGTTCGTCGTCACGACATGAAGCACATTGCCGGTATTTTCCAGGAGCGCATCGATCGACATCGGCCCGCTCTGGAAGGTTGCGGGCGTGATGTGCAGCCATTCGATCCGCTCCAGATAGGGCATGATGCGTTGAGTGGTGCTCTCGATGAAATCAGGCGCTTCATTGGCAATCGTCGACAGGGGGCCGGCAAGCGAATTGACCACCAGAACGATGACGAGCGCGACGGAGAAAGAAAGAATCGCCGCGTTGGCCAGCCGCGGCACACCCAGCTTTGAAAGCTTTTCTGCCGCCATGCCGAGGATCATGCCGACGACCACGGCGAGCGTGATCGGGATCAGGATCAGCGACATCATGTAGACGGCGGCAAGCCCAAGGATGCCGAAGATGCCGATGATGGCCCAGGCCATGCTGACATCGAGCCCGTCCTTCTCGACGCGTCGAACCGGTACCGGCGGCGGTGGGAGCTCCTCTGTAGCTTCCTGCAGCGTTCGTGCCCATGCGCTGGTATGGCGTTCGCCGAGGCGGATCTTGTTTGCCTGTTTCCGGATTCCGTTGGCGATACCCATGTGCGATAAGTCCCAGAAGCCCCATTGCTTCGGCAATCAACGCGCAAGGGTTGCTGCCGGTTCCGCCGGGGGATCGAGGCCTCTAGGCAACCCGCTGCCGGCCGATGAAATCCACGAAGGCGCGCAGCGGCGGCGGCATCTGGCGCCGGCTCGGATAATAGAGATGGAAGCCGGGGAAGGGCGGTGTCCAGTCGTCGAGCATGCTCACCAGCCGGCCGGCGGTGATATGTTCCGCCACGTGATAATCGAAGAGATAGCCGATGCCGATGCCATCGAGCACGGCCCGCAGCATCAGGTCGTTGTCTGTGGTGCTGAGTGGCCCCGAGACGGCCACTTCGAGCTTCTCGTCGCCGCGCTCGAATTCCCAGTGATAGAGGCTGCCATCCGTCGGCCAGCGGGAGACTACGCAAGAGTGGTCGCGCAGGTCTCGCGGCGTGTCCGGCAGGCCGTGGCGCGCGATGTAGCTGGGCGAGGCGACCACGATGAGCCGCATCTCGCCGCCGAGTTTTACGCTCACCATGTCCTTTTCCACCATCTCGCCCAGCCGAATACCGGCATCGAAACGGTCGGCAACGATATCGGAGAGCTTGTCATCCACGATGATGTCGATGACGATATCGGGATAGGCGGCGTGGAAGGGGGCAATCAGCGGTGCCAGCCTGTGTACGATCGCAACGCGCGGCGCATTGATGCGCAACAACCCGGCCGGCGTATCGCGTAGCGTCGAAATATCTGCCACCGCCTGGTCGAGATCGGCGAGCGCCGGCAACAGCCGGGTTAATAGCCGCCGGCCCGCCTCGCTCGGTGCCACACTCCGGGTCGTGCGGTTGAGCAGCCGGATACCCATCCGCTCCTCGAGCGTGCGGATCGTCTGGCTGAGCGCCGACGCTGATATGCCAAGTCGGGCAGCCGCACGGGCAAAATTACCGTGCTCGGCCACAGCGGCAAAAGCCCTGAGTTCCGCATAGTCGCTGCCGCGCATTATGCTCTATTTTCTAAAGAAGCCATGCCAATAATGTAGCATTGTTGCCAGTATCGGCAAGGCGCATCTTCTGTCTGCAACACAGGAGATTTATTCATGACCAACAGACTATCCCTTGACCGCTATCGTCTCCTCGGCCGTTCCGGCCTGCGCGTTTCGCCTCTGTCGCTCGGCGCCATGACCTTCGGAACCGACTGGGGCTGGGGCGCGGATGAAGAGGAGGCGCGCCGTATGTTCGACGCCTATGTCGATCGCGGCGGCAATTTCATCGACACCGCCAACCAATATACGGGCGGCACGTCCGAAACCCTCGTCGGCCGCTTTGCCGAAGGCCGCCGCGACGAGCTTGTCATCGCCACCAAATATACGATTACCTCGCGCCCCAGGGATCCGAACTCCGGCGGCAATCACCGCCGCAGCATGGTCCGTTCGGTGGAAGACAGCCTGAAGCGGCTGAATACCGATTACATCGATCTCTTCTACCTGCACGCCTGGGACTTCACGACCTCGGTCGAAGAGGTCATGCGCGGGCTGGACGATCTCGTCACCGCCGGCAAGATCGTTTATGCCGGCATTTCCGATACGCCGGCCTGGCAGGTCGCGCGCATGCAGACGCTGGCCGACCTTCGCGGTTGGGCGCCGCTGGTGGCTCTGCAGATCGAATACAGCCTGATCGAACGTACGGTGGAGCGCGAACTGATCCCTATGGCCGCTGAACTCGGCCTCGGCGTCATCCCCTGGTCGCCGCTCGGCATGGGTGTCCTCACCGGCAAATATAGTCGTGCCGACCTCGAGATCGGCGGTGGCACCGCAAGTGCCGTCGGCACCCGCAAGAATGTCGCTGCCGGCAACGGTTCGCTGACCGAGCGCAGCCTCGGCATCGCCGAGGTCGTGAAGGAAATCGCTGCCGAGATCGGCAAGACGCCCGCGCAGGTGGCGATCGCCTGGACGCTCACCAACCCGGCCGTAACGTCGCCGATCATGGGCGTGAAGACGATGGCCCAGCTCGAAGACAATCTCGGTGCGCTCGATGTTGTCCTGTCGGATGATCACCGCACCCGGCTGGCCGAAGCAAGCGCCATCGTTCTCGGCTTCCCGCATGATTTCCTCGCCAAACCACTGACGCGCGGCGTCATGTTCGGCGAGGTGACCATCGAGCCCCGTCGCTAAAGTCTGAGGCGTGCAAATGATAAAATGACGCCGGATACGGCGCCATTTGTCGTCTGGATGTTTTGCTTCGAAAGCGCAGCCCCTGCGCGTTCCGATCGCCGTTCGTGCCGCTCCGAAGTTACCGCCCAAGCGCGATCGAAAGCGGGACGGCAATGTAGCCTGACGGCGGTGCCGTCTCCCCTCCGGCCGGAGCGAGTACCGGCGGCGGCAGATTTTCATCTATTTTCGCCGGGCCGATACGGTTCCAGTCGTAGAGGAAGATCTCCTCGTAGAATTTGGCGATTTCGGCATCATAGAAGATCAGGCTCGCATCCCGGTTGAAGCCGGTGCCGGCCGTCGTCCAGTTGTGGCTGCCCATCAGCACGGCTTCGCTGTCGATGATGATTCCCTTGGTATGGCAGTTCTTCTGCTTGCGGATCTTGTTGGTATCGAAGCCGTAATCCTTGGCGTTGCTGATGATGTCGCGGTCCTCGGAGCCGAAGCTGCGGAAGATGATGCGCACGTCGAGCCCGCCTTTCTGCTTTTCGAGCAGCGCATCCAGCAGCCGGCGATAATTGTCGCCCACCGTCCTGGTGTTGAAGCTCTGGTTCTGGAAATAGATCCGGCTCTTGGCCGATTGAATGAACGGCAATACCACGTCGATATAGTTGTCGGGGGTCAGGATCGGCTGCACGTCGATTGTGCGCTCGCCGGTCAGCGGTTGGAAATAGCGCGGCTTTTGAGGCGCTTCGAGCGTGTCCATGGCGAGGTTGGCAGGCAGGAAGACCAGTTGTTCCGACACGATGCCGGCCTCCGTCACCGTCTTGGCCTCTTCCAGATCGCGCAGAATATGATCCTCGTAGAGTTTGCTGAGCTCAGCGTTTTCAAGGATGGCATGCCATTCGCGATTGTAGAGCCGGAGCGCCGATGGAGCGTCATCCTTGTTTGTCAAAGGCGCCACGTTGGGCTGGTTGGAGCTCTGCCAGTTGCCGCTCGAAAGCCACATGGCATTGTGGTCGCGCACGGCGACCTTGATATGGTAGGCGGAATCGAAGATGCCGTTCGTCCCGACGCTCGCCGGCGCGAAATCGAACTTGTTACCCTTTGCATCGCGGATCTGCGCGACCGCTTCGGCATCCGTCAGATCGCCATCGTGCACCTTGCCGCCCATCTGCAGCACCATGGAGATGGTTTCTGCCTGGCCCTTGACAGCATCCAGCACGCCATTGGCGACATTTGTCGCACCGAAATCGTACATGGCAACGACCAGCGACTTGCGGGTCTTCGACAGGAATGGGCCAAGCTGCGGCCAGCTCGCATCGGGTCCGGTATGGATGACGAATTTGCCATTGACCGGGCGCCGGGTCAGCGGCAGATCGGGACGCGGCTTGTAATTCGTATGCCAGCTCGGCTGCGCGGCCTCGTCCATGTCAATGCCGAAGAGATCCTGCGCCGAGGCAACGGTGATGTCGGTGCGCACGCCGTCAATATAATCAGGTAGTTTCGTGCGGCCGCGCGCTTCCAGGGCGCCCAGCTCGAGCTTGCGATTGACCGCGATCACAACGGCGCGCTGATCGGTGATCTCGCCATTCTCGAAGCGATAGCCCGGCTTGATGGCTACAACGTCGTCACGATTGGCAAGCTGAGATCTTGCGCTGCGGACCGCTGTAAATACCTGCTCCTTGGTCGGCATCGGAATCGGCGAGGGGGACGGCGGGTTGGGGCCGGAACCGGTCGTGCTCATGACGATGGACGGCCCCGACGGCGCGTTCGCCGGTCCGCCTGCGAGCGAGGATTGCAACGCCGCAGTGTCCAGTTCGACGGTAATCTTCAGCGGCACCGTGAATGTCACTTTGCTGCCGCTGCCGCTTCCACTTCCATCGCTATTGATCACGGCAATTTCCTCTTTCGGTGGCGGTTGGAGCAATCCTTGGGCACGCTGCAGGCAGCGCCGCAGAACGGCCGCCGGCACCGCGTCATTCTCGATGAATTCGGTTCCGCTGTAGTGAAGCCCCATCACCCTGCCGGTGCCGATGTCGAGCAACGGAGAGCCGGAATTGCCGCCGAGGGTGGAGCAGGAATGGGTGACACGGTTCTCGTCGGCTGCCAGCAGGTTGCCGACGGCGAGCCGCTTCTTGGTGAAGACGCCGCCAAAAATCTTTTCGGCGAGCCTCTGATCGGAGAAGCGGGAATCGCTGGCGGGATAGCCGATTGCGGCAACCGGCAGGTTGCGCACCGGCACCTCGGAGGCAAGGTCGAGCTTCAGACGGCCGACCGGCGAGGATTTCTGTTCCAGCTTCAGGAAGGCAACATCGGGTCCGTTTTCAGGCGCCACCCAGACGACGCGTTCGATCTTCACTTCGTCGCTGGCGGCGTTACCGAATTCCTCCAGGAAATCGATATTGACACCGATCTCGCGGCGCGCGTCGAAGCCGATCTTGAACTTGAAACCGGTGCCGCTTGCTTCCGCAAAAAGGTTGGCCACATGGCGGTTGGTGACGACAAGACCGTCATCGATCACCCATGCCGTTCCGGCATAGTCGCGGTCGGCATTGGTGACGTCGACACGGCCGATCGAAACCATCGCCCGGTCCACGTTCGCAGCGTTGTCCGTGAGGATGCGGCGCCAGGCCTTCGCTTCCTCTCGGGCGCTGTCAATGTCGACGGCATTGTTCCTGACAAGGAAAACCGGCGTACCCACGGCAAAGACGATCGTCTCCAAGTCGCCGACTGGAGGTGGGTCGATATCGACCCCTTCTTCGACTGGCTGATCTCGGTTCATCAATGCGCGTACGCCGCCGTAACGGACGTTCATGGCGCGGCCGGCTTCATCGAGCCAGCCAGGCTTTTGCGCGCTGCTCATCAGCGCGTTGATATCTGCCCGAACATCCGGCGGGCTGGCGGCTGCAACCTGCTCCGCTACCTGCCGGACGCGCTGAGAGTCCTCCACTGTCATTCTGCCTCCTCCGTCCGATGGCGGACGTCTCGTCGGTGTACGATGGGGATTGGCTGCGAAATCTATTGATGGTTGTAAACTGGAACGATACGTCCAGATTATTACAGCGGGATGATGGCGTCGAGCCCTGCGCTTGCGGTCGTCCTGAAAGCAAATATCGGCAAATATGCCGGGACTGTTTTGGAAATTACCTCAAAACAAAAGGACCGTTTCGGCAAAATACCAAAACGGTCCTCTCCAAGTGCCTTAAAAGTTATTCCTTCAGGCCGAGAGCGTCAGCCCGATGCCCCATGGATCTCTCAGGAAGACGCCGCCGTCGCGCTTCTCGCTCCTGATCTCCAGTTCGTCGAGCTTGGCAACGGCCTTGTCGAGCGTTTCCTTGTCGTTGAAACGGATCTTGTAGTCGGAAAGGCCGGTCATGTGGTCGGCGCGCGTGCCGGCGCCGCGGCTGTTCCAGATATTGGCTGCGAGATGGTGGTGATAGCCGCCGCTCGCAAAGAAGCTCGCGCTCGGATAACGCGCCATTACCTTCAGGCCAAGCACGTCGCGATAGAAGGCATCCGCCTGCGGAATGTCGCCGACCTGCAGATGGATGTGACCGATCGCGGTGCCGTCAGCCATGCCGGTCCAGGTATCGTCGGGCGCGCTGTTGTAGAGCGCCTGCAGGTCGAGCCGCAGCGTTGCCATTTCCACCATGCCGTCCGGATGGAACTTCCAGCTCTCATGCGGCCGGTCTGCATAGATTTCGATGCCGTTGCCCTCCGGATCGGAAAGGTAGATCGCCTCGCTGACCAGATGGTCGGACGCGCCTTCCAGCGTGACGTTGTTGTGCGCGGCATGGCGCAGCCAGCGGGCAAGTTCGGTGCGGCTTGGCATCAGGAAAGCGGTGTGGAAGAGGCCGGCGGCATTGCGGGGCGCCTCGCGCGCATTGCTGTCCGTCGTCAGCGTCAGCAACGGCAGGCCGGCGACGCCAAGGACTTCGCCGCTTGCGGTCTTTTCGAGCACCGAAAGGCCAAGCATCTTCTGATAGAAACCGGAAACCGCGGCCAGGTCTTTCACGACCAGATGCGACTGGTCGATATAGGCAGGGCGCGTCAGCGCATAGGAAGTTTCTGATGACGTCACGGAATGATCTCCTGCCCTGGAATTGAAAGGCGTACCGGCGGTGGTGGCAAATGTGCCGCCCGTAGCGAGCGCGAGGAATTTTCGCCGGTCCATTTGCCTGTAAGCTCCCCTCGGCTGCTGTACTTGATGCCTATATGATCTATTTGCATTGTTCACAGAAGGCCAGTTTTTGACGATGAAGCGTTCTGCAAACGTTGACGATCGCTTGGCCCCCACTTGATATCAGTCAATGCGCTTTATCTATCCGAGTAGGAAGTTGACCACGAAGAGCAACACCTCGAGGAGGATCGCATGTACAAGAAGATCATCGTTCCGATTGAAATCGGCAGCATCGATAAGGGCGAGAAGATTTTCCGCAACGCGGCAAAGCTGCTCGACAATGGCGGCGAGATCATCCTCCTCAATGTCGTCGAGGATATTCCGACCTATGTCGCCATCGAGCTGCCGGGAAACATCGTCGAAGATGCCATGAGGGAAGGCCGCGACCGGCTGGATGGCCTCGTCGCCAAGACCGGCATTCCGGCCGCCGTCGAAGTCCGCAACGGCCCGCCAGCCAACGGCATTCTTGCCGCGGCGGACAGCCACGGCGCCGACCTCATCATGATCGCCTCGCATATCCCCGATATCTATAACTACTTCATCGGCGCCACCGCCGACCGCGTGGTGCGCCACGCCAAGTGCTCGGTACTGGTGGATCGGTAGGACGTGAAACCATGGACACGAAACTTCAGGAAAAGATCCTGCGCGACCGCTGGCACGAGCTGACTGCGCGCCTGCGCAAGATCGATACGGACCTCGGCCGCACCAAGGCGGCCGATGACGAAGACCGCGCCATCGAGAACGAGAATGACGAGGTACTGGAAGGGCTCGGCCAGGCCGGTGAGGACGAGTTGCGCGCCATTGACGCCGCTCTCGAACGCATCGCCAAGGGCACCTATGGCACCTGCGCCCGTTGCGGCGCCGAGATATCCGAGGCCCGCCTTGCAGTGCTGCCGCAGACGCCGCTCTGCGAGGATTGTGCGGCAGGCAAGTAAGCGCGTCATCAAAAACGAGCATGGCTCGTCACAAAGATTTAACCTGACGCCACCGGGCGTCAGGTTGCGCCTTTACGAATTCAATGCGACCATCGCATCGCTATGAGTAAGGGTGCGTGCATGGCCGAAATCAACGGCATTCGCTGGGCTTACGACAGATATGAGCTGATCGCCGACGGCATCGTCCACGGCGTCGGTTTGTTCTTTGCCCTGATCGGCGTGACCGTGCTGATCTTCTACGCCACCCTCTGGAGCCCCGCCGGTGCGCTCGCTGCCGCCTGGGTTTACGGTGTCGGGCTGGTGCTGACGCTGGGCATTTCCTTTTCTTATAACATCTGGCCGGTTTCGCGCACCAAATGGTATCTGCGCCGGCTTGACCACTCGGCGATATTCATCCTGATCGCCGCCACCTATACGCCCTTTCTGGAGCGCGGCGCCGACGATCCGCTGCTCCTGGGCATGCTGATCGTCATCTGGGCGATCGCTGCCTTCGGCATTTTCGTCAAATGTGTCTTTCCGGGCAAATACGACAGGCTGGCGATCCTGCTTTATCTCGCCATGGGCTGGAGCGGCGTGCTGGTTGCCGAACCCGTCGCCTCGCGCATTCCCTATGCTTCCATGCTGCTGATCATCATCGGCGGCATCATCTATTCGCTGGGGGTCATCTTCCACGTCTGGGAGAGGCTGCGCTTCCAGAATGCCATCTGGCATGGCTTCGTTGTGGCCGCGGCTGCAGTGCATTATTCGGCCGTGCTGACCTGCTTCAGCCTCTCGGTTCCCGCCTTCTGATCTCTTGCTGATATCTGGCGTTTACATCGGCCCGCGCCCGGCGTATGCCCCGGCAGAAGACCATTCCGAACCGGGCCTGCCATATGACCGATACCGTTCTCATCCGGGACGCCGCCGAAGTCGATCTTGCTGCTATCCGTGATATCTACAATCACGCTGTCGAGCACACGACGGCGATCTGGAACGAAACGCTCGTCGATCTCGACAACCGGCTGGAATGGTTCAAGGCTCGCAAGGGCAGGGGCTTTCCGGTCATCGTCGCCGAAATGAACGGCGAGGTCGCCGGCTACGCCTCTTACGGCGACTGGCGCGCCTTTGACGGCTACCGTCACACGGTCGAGCATTCCGTCTATGTCGATAAGGACTGCCGCGGTGCGGGCATTGGCGAAAAGCTGATGCGCGAATTGATCGCGCGGGCGGGCGCCGGAAATATCCACGTCATGATCGCCGGCATCGAGGCAGAAAATGCCGCCTCCATCAAACTGCACGAGAAACTCGGCTTCCGCATTGCCGGCACATTTTCCGAAGTCGGCATCAAGTTTGGCCGCTGGCTCGATCTGACCTGCATGGAACTGCGCGTGCCGAAGACCTGACGGGAACTTCGAGAGATTGATTGCCGGCAAGGACTAACCATATTTTTATCGTAGTCTGCGCCTTGTAGAAATCTCTGGTAGCGCGACTCGCGGAGGAGAGGTTGATGTTTGGACGCTCGGTGCTCGGTCTTTCGGCTTTCTTGGCCATAACCGCCTATTCGCTGCCCGTTATGGCGGCCAGTTGCGGCAGCACGGCTTCGCCCGAGCTCGACTGGCAGGAGTGCAACAAGAAGAACCTGATGCTGCAGGGCAGCGACCTCCAGGGCGCCAATCTGGCCGGCACGGATTTCTCGCTGACCGATCTCGGCGGCGCCAATCTCAAATCCGTCAATGCCGAAAAGGCGACCCTTGTGCGCGCCTCGCTTGAAGGCGCTACCGCGCAGGGCGCGAACTTCGGAAAAATCGAAGCCTATCGATCGACGTTTGCCAGGGCCATCGCCGATGGTGCAAGCTTTGCCGGTGCGGAGTTGCAGCGGGCCGATTTCACCGGGGCGCAGCTGACGAAGGCCAACTTCGAGAAGGCCGAGCTGGGTCGGGCCAATTTCGACCAGGCGGTGCTGACAGGCGTCAGCTTCGCACTCGCCAATCTCTCCCGCGCCGATCTGACGAGCGCAAGCTTTGAAGGTCCGATCAGTTTCGACCGAGCCTTCATGTTTCTGACCCGCATCGAGGGGCTGGATCTTTCCGCCGCTACCGGCCTGCAACAGGCGCAGATCGACCTCGCCTGCGGCGATTCCTCCACCAAGCTGCCTTCGGGGCTCTCTGTCCCTTCGACCTGGCCTTGCCCGCAGGAGCAGGACTAGAGCAATTGCAGCAAAAAATGCACTACGGTTTGCGTCCGGAATTGCGTGAAAACAAAGAGATAGAGCCTTTCGTGCTCAGGCGAGACGACCGACCGGAATGATCTCGCGCGCCTGCGCATGAAAGGGGCTCCCCTCCCAGTCGCCGTACCAGGCGTCGACGGTCAGCCCGGCATCGCGCATCAAGCCGGAGAGCTTGTCGCGCGACGTATAGAGGATTTTCGAGCGTCCGGAGAAGTGCTCGCCGGTCGAGAGCACGCGATAACCGTTCTCATAGGAAAGAATGCCGGTCGCCTCATCGTAATGCGACCTGTCGGAGGCCTCGATCGCACCGAGGTCTGCATGTTCGAGCTGGCGCACGCTGCCATGGCGTACATCGCGCTTCCCGCGGAAACCGGGATTACGCGTATCGAACACGAACCGGCCGGCCGGGCCGAGATGTGCGGCGATCGTCGCAAGGGCGGCGCGCTGGTCCTCTTCCGTCAGGAAGACCTGGAAGGCGTGCCCCGTCAGCACGATGAGATCGTAACTCTTTCCGAGGCGAACGGTGCGGGCGTCACCCTCGACCCATTCCACCTTATCGCCACCCGCCCGCGACTTGCCGATATCGAGCATCGCTACAGCAGGATCGACGCCGGTGACGATACGCGTCGCGGCAAGGGCGGCCGTCAGTTCGCCGGTGCCGCAGCCGAGGTCGAGCGCAGACTGCGCGCCTTCCGCCAGCTTCATGCAGAAATCGAAATCCGGGCCCCAGCGATTGGCGGTATCGTAGAACTGTGCGAGCGCGGGGTCTCGATAGAGAGGATCATCGGAAATCTTGCTCATTCGCCTGAATTCTTCTCGCTGATGTAGAGATAGCGTTCCACTGTTTCGCCGGCCGCGTTCTGCTTGCTGAAGATCTCCCGTCGCTGATGCACCCGCCCGGCGACCTTCTGCGAGGGGAGATTTTCCAGGCTGACGATACTGACGAGGCGCGACAATCCCATGACTGAGAAGGCATGGTCACGACAGGCAAGGGCGGCTTCCGTGGCATAGCCCTTGCCCCAGTAATCCGGCCAGAGATGATAGCCGAGCTCCGGCTCCATTCCGCGCGATGTCTCCTGCAGCGTGATCCCGCAGTCGCCGAGCAGATCGCCGCTCTTGCGATCGATCATCGCCCAGAGGCCAAAACCATTCTTCTCGTAGCTTCCAAAGGCGAGCCTGTTGAAGAAATCGCGGGTTGCCGCGGCATCCTTCACTGAAGGATAGTACCGCATGCACAGCGGGTCGCCGAAGATGCGTTCAAGCGCCGGCAGGTCCGCAACGGTGATTTCGCGCAACATCAGCCGATCGCTGCGCAGGATTTCCCGGATGATGGCCATTGTTTCATCCCTCTGTCATGGAGCGCGCCTAAGCCGCGCCCACTTCTTCAGTTCGCTTTATACGAGAGGTCCCGCCATGGCATCCGCAAAGATAAGCGTCATCGTCGTCGGCGCCGGCATTGTCGGCGCATCGCTCGCCTTCCATTTCGCCCGCCGCGGGGCCGCCGTCCACGTGGTGGAAGAGGGCGCGCAGGCGGGCAGCGGCGTGACGGCGCGCGCCTTCGGCTGGGTGAATATCATCAACATCGCTCCGGGAGCGGTCAATTACCGCCTGGTGCAGGAGGCGCTCGCCGACTATGCCCGCCTGCAGGCCGATCTGCCGGATGCTTTTGTCGCCGCACGTCCCGGCTCGCTGTTCTGGCTTGGAGGTGCTGCCGAGACCGAGGCCTTCGCCGCAGCCCATCGCGCTGAAGGGACCGATGTCGAACTGGTAAATGCCGCGACCATCACCGCATGGGAGCCCAATCTACGCCAGCCTCCAGCCTGCGCCATGTTCTCGCCTCGCGATCTCGCGCTCGATCCTGCAAGGCTGGCGCGGGACCTGATCGATGCGTCCGGTGCGACTGCCACGTTCGGCCGCAAGGTCGAAAACCTCATCCTTTCGGGTGACAGAGTGAGCGGTGTACGCTTCGCCGATGGCGGCATGGTCGAAGCCGATCTTGTGATCCTGGCAGGTGGAACCGCCGTTGACAAACTGGCAGAAAGCGTCGGCTTCCGCAGCGCCGTCGAAGCCTCGCCCTCGATCATCCTGCGCTATAGTTGCGCCGCGCCCGTCGTAAACCGTATCCTCCGCGGCCCCGGCCTGGAAATCCGCCAGTCGGGGGATAACATACTGCATGTCGCCAAGGGCTATATCGACGATACGGCAGAGAATGCGCCGAAGAGGATTGGCGAACGGATACTCAAAGTGATGCACGAGCGCCTGCACCTGCCGGATGGCGTGGCGCTCGTCGAGGCTGCCGCAGGCTATCGGCCCTTCTTTTCCGACGGAATGCCGCGGCTTGGTTTCCTGCCCGGCATTGAGGGCGCCTATGTCGCCGTCGGCCATCCGGGCGTCATCCTGGCACCGCTACTGGGGCGGCTCGCCGCAGAGCATGTGCTGGACGGGCAGCGTTCGCCGCTCGTTGCTGCCGGCCTGATATGAAAAAGCGGACCCGGCGGGGTCCGCTTTTTCTTTATTTGCCGGGTTCGAAAACCATGGAATGCCCGTTGATGCAGTAGCGCAGGCCGGTCGGCGGCGGCCCGTCCGGGAAGACGTGGCCGAGATGGGCCTCGCAGGTGCCGCAGCGGATTTCCGTGCGCACCATGCCATAGGTGCTGTCGCGATGCTCGGTCACCGAGTCAGGGGAAACCGGCTCGAAATAGCTCGGCCAGCCGCATCCGGCATCGAACTTGGTGTCCGAGCGGAAGAGCGGCGCATTGCAGCCGACGCAGCGGTAGAGGCCGGTCTCGAAGGAATCCCAGTAGGGACCGGTAAAGGCGCGTTCGGTGCCGTGCTCGCGCGTGATGCGGTACTGCTCGGGGGTCAGCAGTTCCTTCCATTCGGCATCGGTCTTGTGAACTTTCGGTGTGGTGGTCGTTTCGGCCATGGAGTGCTCCTTTCGCCGATGGGGGCAATCTCTTTCGTGCGCAAATGTGGTGCGCTGAGCGCGATTGATCAAGTCTGGGATCGGGCCTCGGGATCAAACCGTGCCGTCTCACCGCCCAATTCGCCATCTACTCAATTTGGGGGAAGACGACGAATCACCCGTGCTTTATCTTTAATGTGCCATTAAGCTTAATACTGCGTGTTTCGGGGACAAACGGTGTTTCACACTCTGATTATTGTTCTATACGGCGCAGTCGCCGCGATCGCCTTGGGCATGAGCCTGCTGGAAGGCTGGGTCAATCATGATCGCTGGACGGTGCACCGCATTGCCGGGCTGATCGCCTGCCTTTTCTGGCCGCTGCCGCTTGTTTTCTTCGTCCTGCACGGTTCCGTTTCCCGTCTCGCGACGCGTTTTTCCTGAACGTCAAACCTGCGAACACAGCCGCCTGCATCCATTGCGGGTTGCCGAAATCGCTTGAGGCTATCAGCCGATTCACCTAAGCCTTGGAAAAAGCCGGTTTTGCCGGCCTTCATCCGTGCTGCAGGGAGGGGACATGGCCGATGTCACGGCTCTGACATTTTTGGCCCTGTGTCTGCCGCTGATCGGTGCTCTCGCCGCTCCCTTCATCATCCGCGTCTTGGGCGCAGGCGGCGCCTGGGTGCTCGCTGTCGCCCCTTTGCTCGCCTTCCTGCATTTCCTGCGTCTCGTGCCGCAGATCGCGCGCGGCGAAATCGTAATCGGCGGTTATGACTGGGTGCCGGGCCTGGGCGTCCGCTTTTCCTGGTTCCTCGACGGATTGTCGCTCACCTTTGCTCTGTTGATTACCGGCATCGGCACGCTGATCGTGCTCTATGCCGGCGGATATCTCAAAGGCCATCCGGATCAGGGCCGGTTCTTCTCCTTCATCTTTCTCTTCATGGGCGCGATGCTGGGCGTCGTGATCTCCGACAGCTTCCTGATGTTCTTCATTTTCTGGGAGCTCACCTCGATCACCTCCTTCCTGCTGATTGGTTTCGATCATGAACGAGAAGCGGCACGACGCGCAGCGCTCCAGGCGCTGGTCGTGACAGGCGGGGGAGGGCTGCTGCTGCTCGCCGGCTTGCTCATCCTCTGGGACATGACCGGCGTCGCGCAGCTATCCGACCTGCTGCAGTTCGGCGACGTCGTCAGGGGCAGCCCGCTCTACTTGGCGGCGCTGCTGCTGGTGCTCGGCGGCGCTTTCACCAAGTCGGCACAGTTTCCCTTCCATTTCTGGCTGCCGAACGCCATGGAAGCGCCGACTCCCGTTTCCGCCTATCTGCATTCCGCCACCATGGTGAAGGCCGGCGTCTATCTGCTGATGCGGCTGAACCCGGTCATGGGCGCGACGCCAGCATGGGAGGTCCTGCTGCCCGTCTTCGGTGGCCTGACGCTCGTTGTGGGCTCCGTGCTCGCCATACGCCAGACGGATCTGAAGCTGAAGCTTGCCTATACGACCGTTTCGTCCCTTGGCCTGCTGGTGATGCTGACCGGCTTCGGCTCGGCCTATGCCGTCGAAGCGGCGGTGCTTTATCTGGTGGCGCATTCGCTCTTCAAGGGAGCGCTCTTCATGGTCGCGGGTATCATTGACCATGAGACCGGCACGCGGAACATCACGCGACTTCGGGGCCTGAGAAAGGCCATGCCACTGACCTTCGCGATCGCCATGACCGCCGGAATGTCCATGGCCGGCCTGCCACCTTTCTTCGGCTTCCTGGCCAAGGAGGAAATCTATGCGGCACTTGCCGGTGGCGATCCCTATTCCATCCTCGCCACCGCAGTCGCCATTTTCGGCAATGCGCTGATGTTCGCGATCGCCTTTGCCGTGGCGCTGAGACCCTTCTTCGGCCCGCCGGTCGAGACACCGAAACATCCGCACGAGGCGCCGATCCTGCTCTGGTTCGGCCCGGCCGTTCTTGCTCTGGCAGGTCCGCTTGCCGCACTCTTTTCCGGCGTCACGAATCGCATGATTTCCTCGCCAATGGCTTCCGCCGTGGCGGGCTGGCCCATGGCAGTCTCCATTTCGCTTGTCCCCCATGTCGGCGTGCCGCTTGCCCTGTCCCTGCTGACGATAGGGCTCGGCATCGCCGTCTATTGGCAGCTCGACCGCGCCCGTGCGCTCGTGGCCTATATGCTGCGTTCCGCCCACGGCCCTGATCGTGGTTTCGATCACGCCATCGCCGGGCTTGTCCGTTTCGCCCATCGCGTCATCGGTATCGTCCAGCCGGGACGTCTGGATATCTACGTCGCCTGTACCTTCCTAAGCGTCGCGGCAATTCTGCTCGTGCCGCTCGTCACCCACGGCGAACTTCCGGCGACTTTTGTTTGGCCCAACGACCTGCGCCTCCATGAAGCCGGCATCATGCTCATCGCTGTGCTCGGCCTTCTTGCCGTCCTGATCGCCCGCGACCGGCTGACGGCGATCGTCTCGCTCGGCATTCAGGGTTTCGCAGTTGCGCTGATCTTCCTGCTCTTCGGCGCCCCCGACCTCGCTTTTACCCAGTTCATGGTCGAAACGCTCGCGGTCGTCATCCTCGCCCTCGTCATGACCCGGCTGCGCCTTTCACCGACCGATCCGCGCCACGGCGCCCGCCGTCTCTTCGATATCGCCCTTTCGCTCGCCTGCGGCCTGGGCTTGGCACTACTCCTGATGCGGGCCACGGAGGCGCCGTTCAACACGGCGCTCAGCGATTTCTTCAATGCCCATTCAAAGCTGATCGCCCACGGCGCCAATGTCGTGAACGTCATCATCGTCGATTTCCGCGGTACGGACACGCTCGGCGAAATCGCCGTCGTCGCGGTGACGGGACTGGCGATCCTCGCGCTCATCCGCATTCGCGGCAATACGGAGCGGCGGCTGGCAACGAACGATCCGGACGCGGAGGGCGCAGAATGATGTTTGCCAGCCCGACGCGCTTTCCCAAGCTCCTTCATTCCTGTGCTTGTCACAGGAATCCAGTATGCGCAGGTCCTTGGGCGCCGAAGACCCTTTCCCTTGCAGCGTATGAGGTGTTCACGGCGTGGACGCACAGTGGCTGGATCCCTGAGGCAAGCACAGGAAAGAGGGACAGAGGGTTGCCCCGGACAAACCACTTGAACGTTTGCAATCGGTCTTCTGCCTATCCGGTTACGCCTCTTCATGGAGGCACGCCATGAACACCCTCATCTTCCGCACCATCGCCCCCTTCATCACCGCGCTGATGCTGCTTTTCTCCGTCTTCATCCTGCTGCGCGGCCACAACGAACCCGGCGGCGGCTTCATCGGCGGGCTGATCGCAGCCTCGGCGCTCGCGATCTACGGCATTGCCTTCGGTGTGGAAGCAGTACGCCGGGCGATCCGCTTCCACCCGCTGGCGATTGCCGGCTTCGGGCTGCTGCTCTCCTGCCTCGCCGGGCTGATCTCCGTCCTCTTTGCCGTGCCCTTCATGACCGGCCTCTGGGTCTATCCCGTCCTCTTCGGTGTGGAAGTGCCGCTCTCCACGGTCATGCTGTTCGATCTCGGCGTCTATTTCGTCGTGCTCGGCGCAGTCGCCTCGATTGCGCTGGCACTGGAAGAAAGGGAGGTCGACTGATGGAAGCGCTTTTCGCCATCCTCGTCGGTCTGTTCTTCTCGGCCGCCGTCTATCTGATGCTGTCACGCTTCTCGATCCGCATCATGCTCGGCATTGCCATTCTCGGCAATGCCGTGAACCTTCTGATCTTCACGGCAGGAAGGCTGACCCGGGAAGTTCCGCCGATCATCCCCGCTGGCGCTGACATACTGCCATCGGGTGCCGCAAATCCGCTGCCGCAGGCGCTGATCCTGACCGCGATCGTCATCTCATTTTCCTTCCTCGCCTTCCTGCTGGTGTTGACCTATCGCGCCTATCAGGAGCTCGGCACCGACGATACGACCCGCATGCATGATGCTGAACCTGAAGACCGGCCGCTGCCGCCGTTGGGGTATTGAGGATGGCTGTGCGGATGCTCACCCCCCTCTGCCCTGCCGGGCATCTCCCCCACAAGGGGGGAGATCGACCCGTGGCCCGACCTTCGCACATCGCTGACGTACTGCAGTTTGGGACGCTTCTTGTTTGGGGAAGCCCGCACTTCCGGCCGATCTTCCCCCTCGTGGGAGGCACCGCCTAATGGCCGCCCCCGTCTCCGATCTCTCTGCCGCCATGGTCACCGCTCCGATCCCGCTGGTCCATTGGCTGGCGATCCTGCCGGTCGCGGTTTGCATCAGCCTCGGCGCGCTGCTCTTGATGCTGCGCAGCTTTCCCCGCCTGCAGGCATGGATCGCCATTACCGGCCTCGCCGTTCTCGTGCTTCTCGACGCCGCTCTCCTACGACAGGTCGTCCAACACGGCCCGCTCACCATGGTCATGGGCCGCTGGCTGCCGCCCTTCGGCATCGCTTTCACAGTGGATATCCTTGGCGCGTTGATGGCGCTCGCTGCGGCCATAGTCGCCCTTGCCGCCGGCATCTATGCTCTGTCGGATACGACCGAAAGCGGCCGGAGATACGGTTTTTTCCCGCTGCTGATGCTGCTGATATCAGGTGTCACCGGCGCCTTCCTGACCGGCGATATTTTCAACCTCTATGTCTGGTTCGAGGTGCTGCTCATCTCCTCCTTCGGCCTGCTGATCCTAGGTTCCGAACGGGCGCAGATCGATGGCGCGCTGAAATATGCGGTGCTGAACCTCATCGCCACAACGCTGTTCCTGATATCGGTCGGCATCCTCTATGCGAGCTTCGGCACGCTCAACATGGCCGATATTGCCGAGCGGTCGGCAGGCCTTGCCGGCACCGCGCCATTGATGACGCTTGCCTGCCTCTTCCTGCTCGCCTTCGCCATGAAGGCCGCGGCCTTTCCGGTCAATTTCTGGCTGCCGGCCTCCTATCACACGCCGCGCATTGCCGTTTCCGCGCTCTTTGCCGGCCTGCTGACCAAGGTGGGTGTCTATGCACTGCTGCGCGTCCTCGTCATGCTGCTGCCGGCCGAACGGGATGAACTCAGCCTGCTGATAGCCATAGTCGGTGCCCTGACCGTCCTCGTCGGCGCATTGGGCGCTCTCGCCGAAACCGACCTGCGCCGGCTGCTCGGCTATGTGGTGATCTCGGGCATCGGCAACATGCTGATCGGCGCTGCTCTTGGCACAGTGGACGGCCTGGGTGGCGCCGTCTTTTACGCATTGCATTCGGTCGTACTGATGACGGCGCTCTATCTTCTCGTCGGCGAGGCGGGAAGGCGGGGTGGCTCCTTCTCGCTTGCCGCGCTCGGTGGTCTCTATCGCCAGAACGGCTGGTTCGCGGCGATTTCGTTCATGCTGCTCTTCGCCGCCTGCGGCCTGCCGCCCTTTTCCGGCTTCTGGCCGAAAGTGCTGCTGGTCAAGGCCTCGCTCGATCTTGGTGCCTGGTGGCTGGCCGGCGCGATCCTGCTCGGCGGCTTCCTGCTGACGATCACCATCGGCCGTGTCTTCCTGCTCGCTTACTGGCGTCCATCCCCGCTGCTCCTGCCGCCGATGCGGACCGGCTGGACGGCCGGTTTGCCGCTTGCGGCATTGACGATCCTCGTCATCGGTTTCGGCATCCTGCCGGAGCAATTGCTGCAGCTCGTCCGGTCGGCAGCCGATGGGCTGGCGGATCCCTCCGCCTACATCTTCTCCGTCTTTCCGGAAGGGGCTCTGCAATGATCGTCCTGTTCCTCAGCCTGCCACTTGCCATCGCCTGGGTTGCCGTGACAGGCAGCGCTTCGCCGCATAATTTCGTTCTCGGCCTGGCCCTGTCGCTGCTGTCGCTTGCTGTCGTGCGTGAGGCCTTTGCCCGCCGTTCGCTGCCGCGCCGTATCCGTCCGCTGCGCGTCCTCCTGTTGGCCGGCCTTTTCCTGAAGGAGTTGGCGCTTTCCGCCTGGCGGGTGGCGCTGACGGTGCTGTCGCCGCGCATGCAGCTCACGCCCGGCATTCTTGCATTCCCGCTGAGCGTGACGAGCGATTTCCAGATCGCCCTGCTTGCCAATCTCATCACACTGACGCCGGGAACACTCTCCGTCGATGTCTCCGATGATCGGCGCACGCTCTATGTCCATGCACTGGATTGCGCCGATCCTGAGACGGTCAGGCGCGGCATTGCTGATGGTTTCGAACGCCGCATCATGGAGGCCTTCGGATGATAACGCCCGCCGCCATCGTTTCCGCCGCGGCCATAACAGCGCTTGGCATCCTCTGCGTTGCCTTGCTTGTCACCGTCTGGAGGGTCATCGTCGGCCCCAGCCTGCCGGATCGAATCCTGGCGCTCGACATGCTGACGGGTATCGCGATCGGCTTCATCGCCGTCGTCGCTGTGCGTACCGGCTTCTCGCTTTACATCGATATCGCCATCGCGCTCGGCCTCGTCGGCTTCCTGGCAACGGTCGCCTTCGCCCGTTTCGTGCTCTCGCGCGGAAAGGCGGGAGAAGCTGAGCCTGTGACGCGAAGGAGGAGCGAATGATGATGGACTACGCGCTGGCGATAATCACTGCGGTCCTGCTGCTGGCTGGCGCGTTCTTCGCGCTGGTGGCTGCGATCGGTATCGTGCGCTTGCCGGATCTCTACACGCGCATGCACGCCGCCTCCAAGGCCGGCACGGTCGGTTCCGGCCTGTTGTTGCTTGCCGCCGGGCTTTACTCAGGTGAACTTGCCGTGCTTGTGAGGGCGCTCGCCGGTTTCCTCTTTTTCATCTTGACGGCGCCGGTTTCTGCACACCTTCTTGCGAGAGCTTCGCATAAAACTGGACATTTCCCGGTCCTTACCTCAGTACGTGACGATATGCGAATACGCTAGGATGAGGGCTATTCAGAATTTTAAGCAATTTTACGCAAACTTATGCACTGGAAGCACGAGTAAAGCTTGCTGAACTGCTGACCAATTCTTTGTGATGGATTTTTTTTCTAGGAAAATCACAATTAATAATTGGCCTTTTTGGAAAACGATGCTATTTGAAAAACTAAGTAGAGTTCTGATTGTGAATTAGAATCGTACTGCTTCCAAGTCCCTTAGCCTTGATTGCCAATGTCTAACTGGGTGACGGCCTGGAAGAATACGTAGTAGCTCACTTTCAGGCAGTATTAGCGCAGAAATACGGTCTTCGGAATCTAGGGGTGGATTTCCGGTTTTTCGAAACAAAGGCTGCTGCCTGCTCTTTTGCTGTTTGGCTCTGCGACGAGGGTTCTTTGTCTTTTGGGAGAAGGACCATTTGAGCATGCTAACAGGAGAAAGAATATGACGGATATGGCGACCGGCAATGCGCCGGAGCTGCTTGTGGAACTGACGGCCGATATCGTCGCGGCCTATGTCAGCAACCACGTTGTCCCGGTCAGCGACCTGGCCAATCTGATTTCCGACGTACATTCGGCATTGAGCAACACATCCGTACCGCAGCCGGTGGCAGCGGTCGTCGAAAAGCAGAAGCCCGCAGTCTCTGTCCGCAAGTCCGTACAGGACGAGCAGATTACGTGCCTGGAATGTGGCGGCAACTTCAAGTCCTTGAAGCGTCACCTGATGACGCATCACAATCTCGCGCCGGAAGAATATCGCGAGAAGTGGGATCTGCCTGCCGATTACCCGATGGTGGCCCCAGCCTATGCCGAAGCGCGCTCGCGCCTCGCAAAGGAAATGGGCCTGGGACAGCGCCGCAAGCGCGGTCGCGGCTGAGTATTATACAGCTGGACGATAAAAAGCCGGGCCTGTTGCCCGGCTTTTTTGTATTTGCCGGTCGTCTCATCGAATGACTTTCGGCCCTCGTTATTTATCTTCAAAAAAAGCACGGCAAAAAATGTCGGCCCCGCGATTGCTCATCCGTCTCTAGAGCATGTCGCGCAAAAGTGCGCAGCGGTTTTGCGTTCGGAATTGCGTGAAAACAGAGAGATCGGGCATCTCCGTGTTTCGAAGAAAGCGGAGATCTCAGACAGGCAGGCACTCATGCCGCCGTAAATAAGAGGAGAAGAGACAATGCGCGTAATGGTCATCGTCAAGGCGACAGCAGATAGTGAAGCAGGCGTCATGCCCTCGACTGAACTTCTGGAGGCCATGGGCAAATATAACGAGGATCTGGTCAATGCCGGCATCATGCTGGCTGGCGAAGGCCTGCATCCGTCGTCCAAGGGAAAGCGCGTCGCTTTCGATGGCCCGAAACGCCTCGTCATCGACGGCCCCTTCGCCGAAACCAAGGAACTGATCGCCGGTTACTGGCTGTGGCAGGTCAAGGACATGGACGAGGCGTTGGAATGGATCAAGCGTTGCCCCAATCCGATGCCAGGCCCGAGCGAAATCGAGATACGCCAGGTCTTCGAAGCCGCTGATTTCGGCGAAGCCTTCACGCCGGAGCTTGCCGAACAGGAAGAACGCCTGCGCGAAAAGATGGCTGACGGCAAATAATCCCATCAGGGGATATTATACCCGGGCGCCCGGCGGATTTCCTCCGGGCGCTCAGCCGTATGTGATCGCAGCTCTGTATTATATCGATCACGCGCCTCTCAGGCGGCAGCGCGTACACGCGCTTCCTCGCGGATGCGGTTGACCATCGAGCGCAGCCCGTTGGAGCGCTGCGAGGAGAGGTTTTCGGTCAGCCCGATCTTGGAGAAGATCTCGAAAGCATCGAGAGCAGCGATTTCGGAAGCCATTTTGCCGGAATAGGTCGCGAGCACGATGGCGACGAGGCCGCGCACGATATGCGCATCGGAATCGCCCTCGAAACTCATCAGCGGATTGTCCGGATTGCCAGACGTATGCGTCACCAGCCACACCTGGCTGGCGCAGCCCATGACCTTGTTCTCGGAGGTCTTCTTCTCGTCGGCCAGATCCGGCAGCGCCTTGCCGAGTTCAATGACAAATCGGTAGCGGTCTTCCCAATCGTCCAGGAAGGAGAAATCGTCGATGATCTGGTCGAGGGTCGCCATGCTGTCAGGCCTTTCAGTGTTATCCGTTCATATAGGCGAAGCGACCGCAGATTTGAACCATTAAAAAGAAAAGCCGCGAGGGATGGGCATCCTCGCGGCGCAGCAAAATGCTGAAATAAACAGGGCAGGCACGTCAGGCATGGGGCATCTCCGCGTCATGCGGACCACCGATGCAAGCTTGGATACGGGCGGCGTCGCCCGCAAAAATTCGTCAGATCGCCGGCTTCGGTGTCGGCAGCGGGATCGCGCCGGCCGGAATGGTGCCAGCCGAGATAGTGCCAGTCACGACCCGTTCGGCCGAAACACCCTCGTCTACCGGCGGGCGGTAGGGCTGCGGCAGGTGCGGCATCGGCTGGTTCAGCGCAGCCTGTGCCTCACGCACGGTATTGGTCACGGCGTCCGGCAGGGAAGGAGCGGCGAGCGCCACGGGCGCTTGCGGCACGGCCGACTTTGCGGAAGCCATTTTGGACGCATCGTCCGTGAACTGGCTGTCGAGCAGTTCATAGGCGACACGGGCGCCCTCGCGGGCCCGGTAGCCGAGAGCCGTCAAGGTCTCAGCACCCTTGCTGCAGACCTCGGGTTTTTCGGAGCACATGCCGGTCATATAGTCATAGGCGCCGCTTGCCGCCGTGAAGGCGTCGGAAAGCTGCAATTGCGTGTGGCCGGTATTGTCGCGGCTCTCCGAGCTGAAAACCGAGAGAGCGACGAGTACAAGGCCAAACCAGAATGATCCTTTGATCAGAAACCACATTGTCTTGCCCATCCTGTTTCCCCGTTCGGTCTTGTTGCCGAATCGGGCCGGTTGTCCGGTGTGTTTTCACCCTACCGCCAAGTTGCGAATGCCGCTTTTCGAAACTCGCTGGCATTTGCGGCAAATTTGTCTCGAATTTTAATGATCGGCATTTTCGGGGCATTTCAGTCGAATTCTAACGATCGCCGTTAAGCATGGTGGCAGCCGCTGCCTGCAATTGCTGGGCTTTTGGTCCGCCGTCTTGCCACAGGAGTTAACGCAATGCTGAAATATGAGGAAAATCCGTCGCTTACCTGCTATTAACCACAAAATTCAAAGAGCATTGCGGATGGCCCAAAACGGGACTTTTGGCGTTTTTGGGCTGTGGAGGGCGACTTTGCCTTATCCTTTCTTTAAGCCGCGAGGGCCTATTGTCCGGGTCAATGAAAGGCCTTTTTGGCAGGTATTGCGTGCGTGTATTGAGTGACATTGGCGGACGGGCGACAGCCCTCGTGGACCGGGCAGCGGCAGGCTGGCTTTCCCGGACGAGTGGCGGCGAAGCTGTGCGCCAGAGCGAGCTCGCCATTCTGCGCCGCCTCGTTTTCCTCTCCTCTGCCGCTCTTGTCGCCGCTCCGGTCGGCCTCTCCATCGTCACCAGCCCCGCTGTTGCGCTGCCGGCCGGTGTCGCCACGGTCTGCGCCGCCTTCCTGTTTTCCGCCGTCGGCAGCATCGCCCTTTCCCGCCAGGCTATCCCCCCGAACACAGCAGCAGCGAGCGCCGACGATCTCTTTCTTGAAATGAGCCCGGGCCTCGTGCTCTTCCTCGATCCGCACGGCAGTGTGACGACGGCAGGCGGCCGCGACAAGCGCGACTATCTCGGCTGGATGCGCGATCCGAAGGGCAGGGGTTTCTTCGAGCAGGTGCATGTCTCCGACCGTATCCTCTTCCTGCAGGCGCTGGATGCCCTGCGCCAGGGCGAAGAAAAAACAACCGTCGATATCAGGCTGGAGCGCCCCTCCGTCTCGCGCGATCTTCGTCAGTTCGCTTATCTGCGCATGGATATGACCGCGCGGCGGGATTTGGACGGCATTCTTTCGGCCGTCATTGCCCAGCTGCATGACGTGTCGGTGGAGCAACGGCTTCGCGCCGAGGCGCAGACGCGTGCGGCCGACGCGGAATCGGCCAATGACGCCAAGTCCCGTTTCCTCGCCGCCGTCAGCCACGAGCTGCGCACACCGCTGAACGCCATCCTTGGCTTCTCGGATATCCTGATCGGCGAATATTTCGGCAAGTTCGAAAACGACCGCCAGCGCGAATATGTCGGCCTAGTCCGTGAATCCGGCGCGCACCTGCTCTCCGTCGTCAACACGATGCTGGACATGAGCAAGATCGAGGCCGGCCGTTATGACCTGCTGCTCGAGCCTTTCGATATCGGTGCGTCGATCCGATCCTGTGAATCGATGCTGGCGCTGCAGGCCAAGAGCAAGGGCGTCACTCTGACGAACCGCGTCCAGCGCGGCATCGGCGAAGTGATGGCCGATCAGCGCGCACTGCAGCAGATCCTCATCAATCTCGTCGGCAATGCCGTGAAGTTCACCGAAGCCGGTGGCGTGGTCACCGTCGATGCGGCCATGCGCGACGGCATTCTCAAGCTGACGGTCAGCGATACCGGCATCGGCATTCCCGCCGACAGGCTCGCCACACTCGGCCAACCTTTCGTCCAGATTCAGAATGATTATACCCGCCGTTTCGAGGGCACGGGTCTTGGCCTCTCGCTGGTCAAGGGACTTGTCGCCCTGCATGGCGGCCATTTTGCCATCGCCAGCCAGCCGGGCGAAGGCACCATCATCACCATCGAGATCGCGGCGGATGGTTCCGGCGCCTGCACCGGCGAGGATGCCGGCCATGCGGGGGCGGTCGAGTTTCCGCCACGGCTGAAGGGTGCGGTTGTCGCCGCAGAAGTGGAGGAGGGGCTCTTCGATGGCCGCGCGCAAGCGAAAATCGCCTAAGGGCAAAAAGGGGCGGCAGCAGCCGGGCCTTTTGATGACCGGTGTGGCGGCGCTTGGTGGCGTCGGCCTTCAGGGCGCGAGTGCGCTGGGCGGCCTCGGCCTTCAGGGCGCAGGTGTGCTTGGCGGCGTCATCGGCCGCAATCCCTCCGTTGCCGGTGGCACGATCGCCTTCGTCGTCATCTTCTCTTTCGTCGCCGCCAATGCGCTCTGGTATCAGCCGGGCTCACACCCGCATCCGATCTTCCGCACCCGCGATCCGGGCGCGCCGAACGCCATCGGCTTCCGTCCGCAGACCGAGCCGCAGGGCGATGTCACCACTTTCCGCATCGAGCGGCCGGATGATGCCGGCGCAACGACCGAATCCACGCCGCCTGCTGCAGCCGCCCAGCAGCCGAACCAGCTCGTCATGGATATCCAGAAGGAGCTGATCCGCCGCGGCCTTTATAACGGCAATGCCGACGGCGTCATCGGCCCGCGCACCAGTGCGGCCATCCTCTTCTTCGAGGAAACGGTCGGTATGGCGCAGAGCGGGGATGCGACGCCTGATGTGCTCGCAGCGCTCAGAACCGATGCTGTCGGCCCCTCGACCATTCCCGCCGAAAAACCGCGGGAGGATGTGACGTCGAAGGCGACGGAGGAAGATCCGGTCGCAGCCGCCATCCGCAGCGCCGAAAAGACCGTCAAGACGGCGCCGTCCTCGCCGAAGCAGGTTCCGCTGTCAGGAATTTCCAATGTCGATCTGGTGCTGAAGATCCAGAAGGGCCTGACCAACATGGCCTACGCCAACGTCGGTGTCGATGGAGTGGCAGGCGAACAGACCCGCGCTGCCATCAAACATTTCCAGAAGCACTACAACTTGCCGGAAAATGGCGAGCCGAGTGAAGCCGTGCTGAAGAAGCTCAAGGAAATCGGCGCGCTCTAGGTCAGATCGAAGCCGTGCTGCGCATCACGGCGCCTATTGCCTGATCAGCTCCCTTATCCGCTCCACTGGCGAATTGCCGGACTGGGGCCGAAGCAGCTTGGCCTCATCGCCGATATCGACCAGTCGGCCCACTTCCAAACCGGATGAACCTTCGGCCCTTCATTCCCTGTCGTCAAACTTGCCGCGCCAGGGCTGGCGGCCGGTTCGACAGCCGCAGGAGACGGTAGTCGACGGTCGGCACCCGCCCTTCGACATCGACCACCTCTTCGATCGGGCCGATATTGACGGCCGCCGATGTCCGGTAGCGTTTCGGCGCAATGCCGGTTACGCGCTTGAAGGCGTTGCTGAAGGCGCTTTCGGAGGTATAGCCGAGCGAAAGCGCCAGCGAGGAAACGGGCGTCGAGCCCTCGCGCAACGCCCGTTCGGCAAGGCGCATGCGCCAGGCGGTGAGATAGGTGAGCGGAGCGACGCCCGCGACCGTCTTGAAGCGCAGCGCGAAGCTGGTGCGCGACATGCCGGCCGATTTCGCCAATTCCGAAAGTTGCCAATCGTGCGCCGGGTCCGCATGCATGAGGCGCAGCGCCGGCGCAATCTTTTCGTCGCCGAAGGCGCGCAGCCAGCCGACGGTCAGCGGCTCCGATGTCATGATATGGGCGCGCAGCACCTGCACGAAGATGAGCTGCGAAAGCTGGGTGGAGGCAAGCAGCGCGCCCGGCCGGCCTGCCGCCATTTCCCGCACCAGTTGGTCGAGCAGCCAGCGCAGCACACCGGCTTCCGCAACGGTCGCCCGTACATGGATGACCGGCGGCAGCACGTCGAGCAGCAGCGCCGTACCGGTCGGACCAAGCGCGATATGGCCGCCGATATAGAGGAAGTCCTCGCCGGTGCCGTGCCGCGCCATGCCATTGACCTTCTTGTCCTTGAAGGTTGTGACGGCATCGGCCGGCGTCACCGCAAGATCGGTTGCCAGCACGAAGGAATGCTTGCCGTTGAGCAGGACTACGTCGCCGGCTTCGAGCAGGATCGGCGCGCTGCCATTGTCCAGCACCAGCCAGCACCGGCCCTTGGCCACCGCGCTGATCTTGATGCGGTTCGGCTGCGGAAAGGCGAGTGCCCAGGGGCCGCCGGCAATCAGCCCGCCGGCCATCAGGCAGCGGGCATCGAGCAGACTGAGCATTTCGGAGAGAGGATCACTGGTCATCTTTGTACGATGGCGCAAGAAATCGGGATTTACAAGCATTCAGAATCCCGCTTGCCGGACGTAGATGTTGTCCGACTAGAAAGGAAACACTCGATGTCCACTCCACAAGCTCCCATCGGCTCCGGCTTCGGCGCAGCGTCTACGGCGGAAGAAGTGATTGCCGGCCACGATCTCTCGGGCAAGGTGGCGATCGTCACGGGCGGTTATGCCGGCCTTGGCCTCGAAACTGCCCGCGTGCTGGCAGCGGCCGGCGCCAAGGTTATCGTGCCCGCCCGCAATATCGAGAAGGCCAGGGCCGCGGCCGAAGTCGTTCCCGGCCTGCAGCTCGGTTACATGGACCTGATGGATCCCAACTCCATCGACGATTTCGCCGATCGTTTCCTGGAAGAGGGTGAGCCGCTGCATTTCCTCATCAACAACGCCGCCGTCATGGCCAACCCACTGACGCGCGACAGCCGCGGCTACGAATCGCAGTTTTCCACCAACCATCTCGGCCACTTCCAGCTCACCGCCCGCCTCTGGCCGGCGCTGGTGAAGGCCGAAGGCGCCCGCGTCGTTGCCGTCTCCTCACGCGGTCATGTCCGCTCCGGCGTCGATTTCGACGATCCGATGTTCGACAGCCGCGAATACCAGCCCTATGTCGCCTACGGCCAGTCGAAAACGGCCAATGCGCTTTTTGCCGTCTCTCTGGATGCTTTGGGCGCAAGAGACAACGTGCGCGCCTTCTCGCTGCATCCGGGCGGCATCGTCACGACCGATCTCATCCGTCACCAGTCGCGTGAATATCTGCTCGCGAGCGGCTATATGGATGCCGACGGCAATCCGGTCATCGATCCCGAGAACAACAAGAAGACCATCGCCCAGGGTGCGGCAACTACCATCTGGTGCGCCGTCAGCGACAAGCTCGATGGCATGGGCGGCGTCTATTGCGAAAACTGCGATATCGCCAAGGCCGTGCCCGGTGACTCCGAGGAGTTGCTCGGTGTGCGTCCCTGGGCGACCGATCCGGAACTTGCCGAACGACTCTGGCAGATGAGCGAAAAACTGACCGGCCTCACACAGAGCTGAAACCTTGCGACCTAAGTCTAATCCCCGATATTCTTAGTCAATTGTTAACCATGTTGCTTGAAGCTTCTCTAATATAGCTTGGGGGAGCTCGATCATGCAGGCGCTGAAGGCGGTGGAGGAGAATGCCGCAAGTCCAGTCTATGAACCGGATGGGCCGGATCGCGCCGCGCTTCGCCATATCCTCTCGCGCCTTGCCGAAGAGGCCTCTACGCTCGGCGTCGATCTCGTTGATATTGCCGGCGCCATCCAGGACATGGCGGCAATGTCCGCCCGCCATGCCGCAGCCTTCGACAATGTCACCCGCACGGCCCTGTCGATTGCCGAGACCAACCGCTCCGTCGCCGGTTCCCTTCGCGAGACCGATAGTACCGCCTCCGAAGCCCGCCATATGCTGAAGGAATCGGCCGATCGCCTGTCCGGCTCGGTCGAGGAAATCCGCCACATGGTTCAGTCCTCCGAAGAGATCAGTACGGAAATCTCCGACTTCTCCCGCTCGCTGACCGATGTGGATAAGGTGGCCGCCGAGATCAGCACCATCGCCCGACAGACCAATCTTCTGGCGCTCAATGCGGCGATCGAGGCCGCCCGCGCCGGCGAGGCGGGCAAGGGCTTTGCCGTCGTCGCCTCCGAGATCCGCGCTTTGTCACTGCAGACCTCCAAGGCGACGGGCGCCATTCAGGAAACGCTGGAGCAGCTTCGCGTCAAGATCGACCGTCTCTCGACTGTGGGCGGCGGCGCGCGCAAGAGTGCCGCTGGCGTCAGCGAAAAATCCGAGGCGATGCGCGGCGCCTTCGAAAGCATGGAGCATGTGATTACCCGCATCCTCGATAGCTCCGCCGTCATGGCCAACACGACGGAGGCCGTGGACCGCGACTGCGCCGGCTTCGTCGCCAAGCTCGGCGAAATGTCGGCCGAAGTGCTCGATTCCAACGGCCGGCTGCAGCAGGCGGCAAAACGCGTCGACAGCGTCGTCGGCCTGTCGGAAACGCTGATCCAGCTGACCGCGAGCGCCGGGGTCGAGACAGCCGACCGCCACTGGATCGAACAGGCGCAATCCGTCGCCGCCCGGATATCCCATGCCCTGGAGCGTGTGGTCGCAGAGGGTGGGATCGGCATGGAGAGCCTGTTCAGCCGCCACTATCATCCCATTCCCGGAACCGATCCGGTGCAGATGATGACGCCTTTCACCGAGCTTGCCGACCGCCTGCTGCCGCCGATCCAGGAGCCGGCGGCGGCTTCCGACGAGCGCATCGCCTTCTGTGCCGCTGTCGATGAAAACGGCTACCTGCCGGCCCATAACAAGAAGTTCTCGCAGCCGCAGAAGCCGGGCGACACCATCTGGAATACGGCCAACTGCCGCAACCGCCGCATCTTCAACGATCGCGTCGGCCTGGCCGCCGGCAGAAGCACCGCTCCCTTCCTCGTCCAGACCTACCGTCGGGACATGGGCGGCGGCAATTTCGTCATGATGAAGGATATTTCCGCCCCAATCACTGTCCGCGGCAGGCATTGGGGCGGCTTGCGGCTGGCGGTAAAGGTATAGCGTTGCCGCCACTTGCCGCGCGGTCTATACCGCGCTCATGAGATTACGCGCCGACATCTATGTTTCCGCTCTCGTCCGCCGAGTTTTCTCTGCGGGCGATTTTGCTGCGGTGGAGAAGAAGGGTGCCGAGGAAGCCGGCGCGATCTTCATTCGCCAGCGCTTCCGCGACGGTCTCGAGACCCTCTATGCGCCCGCTCCACAGAGCTTCTTCGATGAGGAGAGCAGCGGCGACCGCCTCTTTGAAATCAGGCTCGAACGCGCCGAGCCGGACAAGGTGCGGGAGATGCTGGACCGCGAGCGCAAGTTCGACCCCGATCTCTGGATTGTCGAGCTGGAGACAGACAAGGTCTCGGAACTCATCCCGATGGCCGGCTGACGGCCTGCCTTGAATTTACGCCAATTCCCGCCTAGTTTACCGCCATCTGCAATACCAACAGGATGTGTGCTCAATGGATATGAACCTGATCGCAACGCCAATTCGCCTTGCCATCGGGGATTTCCATGCCTGCATCCATGACACTTTCCAATCTCTCGTGGTCCACGCCTGACGGCCGGCCGCTTTTCTCCAATATCGATCTGAGCTTCGGCGCCGAGCGCACCGGCCTCGTCGGCCGCAATGGCGTCGGCAAAACCACGCTTTTGAAGCTGGTCGCCGGCGAGTTGCAGCCGCAGACCGGTTCTATCTCGGTTTCCGGCACGATCGGCATCCTGCGCCAGAGCGTGCAGGTCGGGCCGGATGAGACGGTCGCCGATCTCTTCGGGGCGACGGAGCCTCTCGCCATTCTTCGCCGTGCCGAAAGCGGCGAGGCGAGCGCCGACGAGCTTGCTGTTGCAGACTGGACGCTCGAAGCCCGCATCGATGCCGCACTGGAACGATCAGGCCTTGCCGCCAGCCCGCAGACGCTGCTTTCAGCACTGTCAGGCGGTCAGCGCACCCGCGCAGCACTCGCGGCTCTGATCCTCGAGGAGCCGGATTTTCTTGTCCTCGACGAGCCGACCAACAATCTGGATCGCGACGGCCGTGAAGCGGTGATCTCGCTTCTCGGTAGCTGGCGGCACGGCGCCCTCATCGTCAGCCATGATCGCGAGCTCTTGGAGACGATGGATGCCATCGTCGAGCTGACGACGGTTGGCGCCACGCGCTATGGCGGAAACTGGAGCGATTACCGCGCCCGCAAGGCTCTGGAACTGGCTGCCGCCGAGCACGATCTTGCGGATGCCAGGAAACGCGTGGCGGAGGTTTCCCGCACCGCGCAGGAAACGGCCGAGCGCAAGGCGCGCAAGGATAGCGCCGGCAAGAAGAAGGCAGCCAGGGGCGACATGCCGCGGATCATCGCCGGCGGCCTGAAGCGCCAGGCGGAAAATACCAGCGGTGACAATGCCCGCCTTGCCGAGCGCCGCCACGCCCAGGCGCTTGAGGATGCCGAGGAGGCGCGCAAACGCATCGAGATACTCCAGCCGCTTTCCGTCAAGCTGCCCTCGACCGGCCTGCCGCCAAGCAGATCGGTGCTGAGGATCGACGCGGTCACGGCCGGTTACGAGGCGGGCGAACCGATCATCCGCAAGCTGTCCTTCGATATGACAGGTCCTGAACGCATCGCCGTCACCGGCCCGAATGGCTCGGGCAAGACGACGCTGCTGGCGCTGATCTCAGGCGATCTCCAGCCGTGGGAAGGCGCGGTTCGTGTGCTGACCTCATTCTCCATGCTCGACCAGCGCGTCAGTCTGCTCGATCCCAAGGCCTCGATCCGCGACAACTTCCGGCGGTTGAACCCACAGTCGGATGAAAACGCGTGTCGTGCCGCACTCGCCCGGTTCATGTTCCGGGCGGACGCGGCGCTGCAGATCGTCTCGACGCTGTCAGGCGGCCAGCTTCTGCGCGCCGGCCTTGCCTGCGTTCTCGGCGGCGCGGCACCGCCGGCGCTGCTCATCCTCGATGAACCGACCAACCATCTCGACATCGATTCCATCGCTGCCGTCGAAGCCGGGCTGAGAGCCTATGACGGCGCGCTGCTGATCGTCAGTCATGACGAGGTGTTTCTGGAGATGGTCGGCATAACCCGCCGGCTGGAGTTACCGGTGCGCTGAAGCATGTCGCGCAAAAGTGCGCAGCCGTTCTGCGATGACGGCACGCGGAGGCGAGGGCTTGTCTATTCGAAGGAAATGCCGAGCAATTTTTCGCTGAGAGCCCAGAGCCGCTCGGCAGCGTCCGTGTCCATCGCCCAGGGCATCACGCCGCGCAGCTCCTTCGTATCGGCAGGCAGTGCCTCGGCGATATCGCAATCCTCGCAATAGACGCCGCCCATGCCGTCGAGCTGGTGGCTCGTCGCGCACCAGATGGTGGTCGCCGCACCCTGTTCGATCGTCTTGAGGAGCGCGGCAATATGCGCAGGGATATTGCCGTCGGCATCCCGGAAGCCGATCGCTTCCATATCCGCATCCGAGACATAGCGGGTCAACTCGGTCTTGATCGAGCCGGGGTGAACCGAAAAGGCACGCACGCCATGCTCTGCCCCGCGCCGGTCGAGTTCAAGCGCAAAGAGCGCATTGGCCGTCTTCGACTGACCATAGGCTTTCCAGGCATCATAGGTGCGACGCTGATAGTTCGGATCGTCGAAATCGATGGGGGAGAAACGGTGTCCGCCGGAGGAAAGCGCCACGACGCGGGCATTGCCGGAGCGCTTCAGCGCCGGCCAGAGCCATGCGGCAAGCTGGAAGTGGCCGAGATGGTTCGTCGCAAACTGCCGCTCGAAACCTCTGTCGTCATGCGCAAACGGTGTCGCCATGACTCCGGCATTGCCAATGAAAAGATCAAGCGGCCGGCCGCTGGCCGCAAATTCCCGCCCGAAGGCATCGATGGAGGCAGGCGCCGAAAGGTCGAGCGGATAAATCTCGATACGTGGCAGATCTTTGAGTGCCGCCCTGGCCTTGTCGACATCACGCACCGGCACGATGATCGCAGCACCGGCCTTGGAAAGCACCCGCACCGTCTCGAGGCCGAGGCCGGCATAACCGCCGGTGATGACCGCAAGCTTGCCGGTCAGATCGGCATTACCGAGTGCTTCTTCTGAAGTCGTCGAGCGGCCGAGACCGGAGGGAAGGGGATATTGGGAAGTAGGCATGACATCCTCGCATCTGTTTGTGGGCGGTTCGCCCGCTCCTGATGTGGGCTAGACGTAATGCATCGGATGTAGGATTATCCATGCGCTGAAGTCCAATCTATCTGCGTGATCATCCTAAATGCTTGCTGTCGACCCTCTTTCCGATGTCCTGTCGCTGCTCTCTGCCAGAAGCCTGCTCTCCGCCAGCCTCAGGGCCAAGGGTGGCTGGTCGATCCGTTTCGCTTCTGAGGGCGTGAAGTTCAACGCCGTGCTGGAAGGCGGCTGTTATCTGGTTTCCAACGGTGCCGAGCCACGCTGGCTGGAGGCTGGCGATTGCTTCCTGATCGTCAATTGCAGCACGTATGTTCTCTGCAGCGATCCGGTGCTGACGCCGGTGGCGCCGTCCGAGATCTTTGGCCCTGATCATACCGCATCCATCAACGCCGACCTGCCGTGCGAAAGCCTGTTTGCCGTCGGCGGGCGTGTTACTTTCGACGATGCCGATGCCGGCCTGCTCCTCGATGCACTGCCGCCGATCCTTTTCGTCAGCGGCAAGTCGCGGGAGGCGACGGCAATCCGCTGGTTGCTGTCGCGGCTGGGGGAGGAGTGGGATGAGAATCGTCCGGGCGGGTCGGCTGCCGCCGACCATCTGGCCCAGCTTCTCTTCGTAGAGTTGATCCGCGTCTGGTTGCATCAGGCCGATGCGACGACACCAGGATGGCTGCAGGCGCTGGGTGACAGGCGCGTCGGCGCGGCGATCCGTCTCCTGCACGGCGATCCCGCACGGAACTGGCGGCTGCAGGATCTGGCCGAAGCCGCTGGCATGTCACGCTCCAATTTCGCCCTGCGTTTCCGTAAACTCGCGGGCATGGCACCGCTGGATTATCTGCTGCGCTGGCGCATGCGGCTTGGCGCCAAGGCGCTGCGATCAGGCTCGCAGCCGATCTCGGCGATTTCCTATTCGCTGGGTTATCAGTCGGAAAGCGCCTTCAGCAATGCGTTCAAGCGCATCACCGGTGTCGCGCCGCAGCAGTATCGTCGCGATCACTTGAAGGCTGGAGCAGTTCCAGCAAAGGTGCACAGCGGTTTTGCGTTCGGAATTGCGTGAAAACAAAGAGCTGGAACATTGCCGTTATCAGAGGAAAGCGGAAATGTTCTAGCGCGCCCGGCTGACGCTCTTGAGATCGCGCACCGGCGCCTGCCGGATGAAGCGGTAGGCCGGGGTCTGCGCCTGTGCGACGGGAGCCGGCTGGTCGGCTGCGGCTGGCGCTTCCGGATTGTAGGTGTAGCTATCGGCGCGCCGCCATGCGTCCACGCGGGCATGACATTCTTCCGGCTCCAGCGCGTCGAGAACGAGGAAGGCGCGGCTGACATTGTGCGGCACTTCGGCAAGGTGCGGATAGAGCTTCTCCAGCACGAAGACGGAATCGAGGAAGCCCATGCCAAGGCTCGTCAGCGTCGTGGCGAGCTGCTGGCCGGACAGGTCGAGCATGATGCGCTCCGCAAGCCAGCGGCTGGCCGACAGCGCATCGGCTAGCGCAGTGGCGAAATGCGCGGCTTCCCGCGAGCGCGCAAAGCGCACCAGTAGCGCCTCCTGAATATCTGACAGCGAGCGAAGGCCAAGGCGGTCCTCATCATTGCGGCCGAGATGGCCGGCAAGGCTGCGGATGCGCTCGCGTAGCGCCTCTTCATTGGCGATGCGTTGTGCTTCCTGCTGGTCCATTTCGGGCGCGATGGGCATCGGCGAAAGCGGTATGGCGTGTTGTTCTGCGGGGGCAGTGGCAGCGGATGGACGCGGCTCGGCCTGGCGCAGCGCCACCAGCGCGTCGATGACATCAGGCGACAGCGAATCGCGGCTGACGATCGCCTTTACATGCGCAGCACCCTGGGTGCGGGCAATCGTGATCAGCGTGTCGTCATTGATCGCCTTGGAGGAGGTGAGAAAAGGTGCGGCGACCTCTATCGGCTGATTGCCGATGAAGAGCGCAACGGCTGCCGGCATGTTCTCGCATTGGGAAAGGGCTGCCACGGCTTGGCGCCTTGCCTCTTCGGAAGAGGCCTGGAAGAGCGGCATGAAGAGTTCGGCAAACTGGCGCAGTTCGGAGCGTGTCGGATGTGACAGGTTCTCGAAACTGCTGACAGTCGCCATTAACACCACGTCCTTCTTCCTGATGGCCATGGGGCCCTCTAGGTCTCGAAACCGGTCACGCACAAGAACACCCTGAAAACGCAGAACAAGCGGGAAACCATGGGGCCGACAAGCGCTGGCGGGACGCGCGTCAGACCATACGGTTATGAACAAATCCTACACCGGTACAGTTAATGCATGCTGAAGATTCTATTAAAATGCAACAGAAATACACACGTTTCGCGTGTTGCGGCTTGATGAGCCGGCAAAATAAAATCGATCGCCCGGGCGCGGGGCGATTTTCAGTTTTTAAGGATGTGGATAAATAGCCGGCAAATAATCTAAAGACCCTTGCGGCCTCTGAGTGCCGACAGCAGTTTGTCGTGATCGTCATAGCCCGACTGGTAAAGGTCGAGCGCAGTCGAGGCAGCGAATTGCGCTTCGACACTTCTGATGTCGAGATGCTTCTCCGCGCACCACGCATCCAGCGCGCCGCGCAACACATCCAAATCTTCTGAGGTGAATGCGGAACTATACAGAAAGGGCATGGGTTGCTCTCCGTATGACAGCAATAGCACGTAAAATCTCCCAAGCGGCCATCGCTTTAAACTTTTGGCCGATAAGATCACGATACACCCATCGTCTCTTGCCGCAATTAGTATTTTCGTGACGCATTTTTGCAACACCTACCGCGCGGCCGCCGCTTCAGTAAATAAGATCTGTTAACTATATGAATTATTTCTAATTTTATTGGGTGACTTTCAGCCTGACTTTTCTTTTCAGCGGCTGAAACCAAACAACCATTCTGCGCGTTATACCGGCGTCGGGCAGACTGTCCAAAGCAGTGGCTGAATATTAGTAATCTGTTAACGGTCGTGTGTCTCAATTCGGACAGGAACGACGCGATTTGGGATATGGATCGTGGAAGCTCCGCAGCATCACGGTATTTCAATCAGGTGCCGTGAGAAAGGCGCGAATGCCCTCGGTCCGGTTCATCCGGCGCTTGAGGACGCGCTGGCCCGCAGCATGGCGGGCAGGGTGAAATCCATCGCAAGTTCATCCGTCTCGGGCAGTGCATGGAGACGAGAATGGCAATTGTAGTCGCATTGGCGGACCGGTTGCGCGAGGAGCCGCGCCGCACGGGCAAGGAGCCCCGCGAAGCAAAAATCCTCTGGTTCACCGGCGTCCGTTACGAACGGATCGTCGAAACCCCGAAGAAAAATCCGGCGCATTCTGCGCCGCGTGTCAAGAACAAGTAAATCGGAAAACAACTTAAAGTTTGTCGCGATCTTTGAGATCGGCTACGACCCTTTAAGTCCTTGTTTGACGCATGTCGTTATCTCAAAACCGATGTACACTTTTGCGCGACATGCTTTAGCGGGCCTCGAGTTCGTCGCAGCCCGCTTCCGTCAGAAAGGCTCGCGCAGCCTCGTCAAAGCTTGCCTGCGGCGCCAGCGTGCGCAGGACCGCATAGCCCTCGGAATGCGCCATCTCCACCAGGATCGTCTGCTGCAGTTCCTGCGGCAGGTTCTTGCGCAGGTCGGTCAGCTGGATCGGGCTTGCTGCGAGAACGTCGAGCGCGCCACCGACGGAGGTGCGATCGTTCATGCTGAAGACCTCGTTAGAGGCGCTGTCATAAATCGCGATGGACCAGAAGGGCACATTGCCCTTGGCGATGAAATGCACCGGCGCTTCACCCACATCGAAGGAACAGACGGCAGTGCGCACGAAAGGATCGCCATTGGCGAGCCCCGCCTCGTCATAGCGGCTGGTCAGAAGATAAAAATTGTTGGGATCGCCTTCGGCCTCCACCCGCGTTGCGGCATCGCGACCGGTGAAATGCGGCAGCGCGAGAATGATGACGAGGTGCAGAAGGGCTGCGCCGAAAAGCCCCGTTATGACGGCGAAGAACACTCTAAGCATTGCCGCACCCGATCTTGGTGAGCTTTGGCATGGAGAGGTCGATCACCCCGGAGCTGCCCGCCGTTGGCGTGTCGAACAGCGTCAGCACCAGCCGGAACGTGCCAGCCCGCGGCAGCGCCAGCCAGTTGCCGGGCTGGGCATGTGCCGAGATGTCGATGGTGAAGCCGCTGTCTGGCTGGCGCAGCACCGTCCATGAATTCAAAGCGGCCGGCAGGGTCTGCTGCAGGGAGGCGGGGTTGCCGGCATTGTCGGCAGTAAACAGCGTCCACAGCCGCGCCGGCGGCGTCTGGCCGGTGATGCGGTAATGGCAGGCGGCATTCAGCCGCTCGCCGCTGTCGTCCACGCTTGCCGTAAAGGTCAGGCCCTCGGCGCTGCCGTAGAGCAACTTGCCGGCGCGCGCACGGTGCGACTTCGCATAGGGGTCCGCGTCGACGGTCTGGAGCTCCGGAAAGGCTTCCCAGGCGCCGAGCTTGATCGCCCCGAACCCCTGCGTCGCATCCAGCGCATAAAGCGAAATCATGATGCCGCCGCCGAAGGCGACGATCAGCGTGACCAGGATGAAAAGGGGAAACCGAAACACCTTGCGCCCTTGAAGATCAAATCAGTTGAAAGGGTTACCACTGATTCTGGCAGGGTGGAATGCCACCGAACGCTGTGTCCCCCATGTCTTGGCGAACCAGTCATGCCGGTTTGCCAAAAAAGGGGAAGTATCAATCCGCGCTTGCCACCTTCTGTACCTCGAGCGGCGCGGCATCCTTCAGCTTCTCGCCGATGCCCTTGAGAATGTCGGTCGATTGCACCGAGAGCATCCGCGGGCGGACGAGGGTCGGCGTGCCGTCCTTCGGCTTGTTGGCCTGCGCCTTGGCGACATCCTTTTCGGATGGCAGCGGGTTTTCGATGCCGGGAATCGGGCGCAGCGTAACGCCCTGATGGGCATAGTCCATGGCGCGCTTGAAGGTCATGGCTGGCAGCGAGCCGCCGGTCATCTCGTTGGTCGACGTGTAGTCGTCGTTCCCGAACCAGACGGCGCAGGTGTAGTTGCCGGTGAAGCCTACGAACCAGGCATCGCGATAGGCCTGCGTCGTGCCGGTCTTGCCGGCGGTGACGATGCCGTTGTCCAGCGCCGCTTTGCGCGCCGTACCCACATAGGGCACCCGCGACAGCATCTGGTTCATGTAGCTGTCGGCCTGTTCGGAAAGCACCCGTTGGGCGGGCGGTTCGTCATGATCGAAATCGTAGAGAACGTCGCCATCGTAATCGAGGATCTGCGTGATCCCGTGGCGGCGCGACTGGTAGCCGCCGGTTGGGAAAACGGCATAGGCCGTTGCCTGGTCGAGCACTGTCACTTCGGACGTGCCGATCGGGATCGTCACGTCGTCGCGGATCGGCGTTTCGACGCCCATGGCCTTGGCCATGGCGCGGATCGGTTGAATGCCGAGCTTTTCCTTGGCGAGACGCACCGGAATGGTATTAATCGACTGGGCGACCGCGGTTTCCAGCGTGATACGCCCGGCATAACGGTTTGCGTAATTGTGCGGGCTCCAGTTGCCCCAGGAGATGGGCGCGTCGATGATCGTCGTCTTCGGCGTCATCCCGCTCTCCATGGCCACCGAATAGGTATAGACCTTGAAGGAGGAGCCCGGCTGGCGCAGCGCCCTGGTGGCGCGGTTGAACTGGCTCTCGCCATAATCGCGTCCGCCGACCATGGCGCGCACGGCCCCGCCGTTTTCGATCATCACCATCGCGCCCTGCTTGGCGTGATAGGCCTCGCCATATTCGCGCAGCGATGTCTCGACGGAATCATCCGCCGCCTGCTGGATGCCCATGTCGATCGTCGTGCGCACGATCAGCGAGCGCTGGTGGAAGCGCGGCGAAAGGCGCTGCACCTCATCGAAGGCCCAGTCGAGGAAGAAGTCGGGCGATTCCACCTCGTTGCGGTCGACGACAGTGGCGGGATTGCGCCGGGCGGCGATCACCTGCCCCTCGGTCATCAGCCCGCTTTGCACGAGGTTAGTCAGCACCTCGTTGGCGCGGGCACGCGCGGCAGGCAGGTTCACATGCGGGGCATATTTGGCCGGCGCCTTGAAGAGACCGGCGAGCATGGCGGATTCGGCAAGGTTCACGTCGGTGATGTTCTTGCCGAAATAGAATTGCGCCGCAGCAGCAGCACCAAAGGTGCCGCCGCCCATATAGGCGCGGTCGAGATAGGTCGCGAGGATCTCTTTCTTGGAGAGGTTGGCCTCCAGCCATAGTGCTAGAAATGCCTCGGTGATCTTGCGGTCGATCGAGCGCTCGTTGGAGAGGAACAGGTTCTTGGCGAGCTGTTGCGTCAGTGTCGAGCCGCCCTGGACGACTTCGCCGGCCTGGGCATTGGTGACCATGGCGCGGAACAGGCCGATAGCGTCGATGCCGAAATGGTCGAAGAAGCGCCGGTCCTCGGTGGCGATGACGGATTTGATCAGCGAATCCGGCAATTCGTCGATCGGCACGGAATTCTGGTGAATGACGCCGCGATGGCCGATGACGTTGCCGTAGCGGTCGAGGAAGGTCACGGCGAAATCGCCGCGGTTGCGCCAGTCTTCCTTGGTGGATTCGAAAGCCGGCTGGGCGAGCGCCAGCATCAGCACGAAGCCGACGGCGCCGAGCGTCAGCCCTTCGCCGGCGAGTTCGAACACTGCGCGTTTCCAGCCGCGGACACGGAAGCGGCGGAAGAAAATGGTGGTGTCTTCCCAGATCTCGGCGGCGCGGAAGCCGGCGTTCCAGACGGTCGAATCGATCCATGAATCGATGCGCAGCAACAGGTGTCGGTTTTTCGACTGCTGCTTCTGTGGCTTCTTGCCTTGCCCGTTTTCGGGCTCGTCTGGCCCAACATTTGGGTTGTCCGGATCCTGCACGTCCTATATTCCCGCCTGAGCACGCTCGGCGGCCGTGAACCGGACGCAGGAGCGGGGCCTGAAAGGGGCCGCGACTCTCCGGATAGCCGGAGCATGTTGAATAATTGGTTGATTTCGCGGACAAGAACAAGAGAGTTGAACGGTCGTCACGCGAATTTGCGGGCGGCTGTTGCAAGAAACGAGTGATGAACGATCTGCCCTTCTGGAAGCGCAAGACGCTCGCCGAAATGAATGCCGAGGAGTGGGAAAGCCTCTGCGACGGTTGCGGCCTCTGTTGTCTCAACAAGATCGAGGAATGGGATAGCGGCGACGTCTATTTTACCTCGGTCCGTTGCAAGCTGCTCGACAGCGACAGCTGTCGCTGCTCCAGCTATCCGAACCGCTGGGATTTCGTGCCGGATTGCGTGCAGCTCACCAAGGAGAACGTCTCCGAGATCGCATGGCTGCCGCCGACCTGCGGCTATCGCCTCGTCAATGAGGGCCGAGATCTCTATTGGTGGCACCCATTGGTATCTGGCGATCCGGAAACCGTCCACGCTGCCGGCATTTCAGCCCGCGGCCGAACCATCAGCGAAAACGATGTCGATGTCGAGGATTTCGAGGATTATGTCGTTGACTGGCCGCTGACGGTCGGAGAGGACGCCGAAAGAACCCGGGAAGCCGAGGAGAAGGCCGGCTGACCGCTATGGCCAGGTGCCATGTGGGATCTGGAACAGATGCCTTATGCGCGTCGTCAGCGTCGTCGGATGGCTGCCTTCCGCCGATACGCCGGCACTGAAGTGATGTTTCTCGGATTCGATACGGCGCGATAGCAGCAGTCCGAGTTCTTCGGCAAGCGCCGGACGCTCCTGCATGATCGCGGCGAGGTGGTCCTTGGCGATCTCGTAGACGATGACGGATGTCAGGGCGCGGATATTGGCCGGCTCGAGCGCACCCATCAGCACGCCGCGTTCCCCGAAGAGGTCGCCGGGCGCAATTCTGGCGAGTTCGATGATCTCGTTGCCCTCGATCCGTTCCACGACGGCAACGCCGCGCCGCACGATCATCAGGGAGGTCAGCGAGGTGTCCTGCGTCGCGATCAGCGCATCCTTGCGGAAGTTCAGCCGTTTCATGTCGGCTGCAAGCGACTCCTTTTCGTCTTCCGTCAGCGTTGAGAAAAGCGGGATGGCGTTCAGCAGCCGCCAGGCCGAATTCGGGTGCTTTCCGGCGGCTTCCAGCGGATCGGCAACCGGGGGGACCGGCGAGCCGGCCGGTGGCGCAAGCTGCAGGCCTGCCGCCTTGGCATGACGATAGACCAGATCGTAGACTTCGTTGCGGGCGGCGGTCGCTTCGCCCAGTCCGGAGACGCGGAAGGAGAGTTCGAATTCGACGGCATTGCTGTCCAGCCCCGTGATGCTGACAACAGGGGTAGGGGATTTCAGAATGGCGTTGCTGCTCAAAAGCACCGTGCGCATCGTCTCTTCGATGGTCGCCGGCGAGATCGAGGGAGCAACCCGGATCTTCAGCGAGACGCCATGGGCTTCTTCGGGGCTCGTCAGGTTCGTCAGCCGCGCCTTGGCGAGCGCGCTGTTCGGAACGATGACCAGGTCGTTGGTGCCGTTCAGGAGATGGGTGGAGCGCCAGTTCGTCTCCACCACGCGGCCCTGCACGCCGTCGTCGAGGACGATCCAATCGCCGACGCTGTAATGCCGGCCGAGATTGAGCGCGATGCCGGAGAAGACGTCGTTCAGCGTGCTCTGCAACGCCAGGCCGAGCACGATGGCGAAGACACCCGATGTAGCAATCAGCGTGCCGATCGGTACGCCGAAGACGTAAGCTACGACCGAAAGCCCGGCGCCGAGATAGACGATGGCGACGACGAGATCCTGCAGCAGGCGTCCCTCGCGCGGTTTGCGCTCGAAAATCAGGAAGAGCCGCACCGAACTCGCCAGCACCATCGCGCCGCCGATCCACCAGACGGCCTTGGCGACCCCGACGAAAACGCGCCGGAAAAGATCCGTGGCATCGCCCATGTCAGACGTATAGGGCGCAATCTCGTGCTCTACGAGCAGCAGCGTCAGCAGCGCAAAGAAGATGATATTGGCGATTAGCCGGAAAGTCGGATTTCGTCCGAAGATGACCCGTGCCACGGCGCTGAGCAGAACGAGGACAACAAACTGAAACAGCGGATCTGCCAGCATATGCGATGACATGCATTCCATCCTGATTGGGGATGTTCGACCCTATATCACGGATGAAGAAGACCTGTCCTCCAGTAGGAATGGATAGGGAGCGACCGCTGGCGCAGGTCGCTCTCTCTGCTGCGACCGGACACCTGGCGGTTATTTCGCTGTGTATGCCTCCAGCGCCTGGATGAGCTTCAGCCCTGCTTCGGCGCGTGCAGTATTCGGATAGTTCCTGTTTGCCAGCACCGTCAGGCCGATATGCGCCTTCGGCACCAGCACGACATAGGCGCCGAAGCCGTTCGTCGATCCGGTCTTGTTCATCAGTACCGCCCTCTGCGGCGCAAGCGGCTTCGCCCGCTTTTTGACCGGCTGGCTTTCCAGGCTCATCTTGGCGGAGTTGCCGTCGAGAAGCTGCTTGAGCGCGACGGGCCAGGCATATTGCTCCCAGATCATGTCCTGAGTGTAGGAAGCCGTATCGAAATAACCCGTATGCGTCTTCTCGATCGCTGCCGCCAATTCGGGCGCCAGGGCATCCGGCTTCAAGTTGAGTTCCAGCAGATGCACCGTGTCGCGGGCCGTGGTCTTGATGCCGTAGGCCTCGTCGTCGAGGACGCCGGGTCCGACGCGAACCGGCTTGTTGGCCTTGGCATAGCCGAAAGCGTAGCGGTCCATGGCACCAGGCGGAACCGCGATGAAGGTGCTTTTCAGGCCGAGGGCGGGGAACAGCTGCCCTTCAGCCGCCTGCTTGTAGGTACCGCCGAGGCGCTCTCCGGCGATACGCCCGAGAAGGCCGATGCTGACATTGGAGTAGGAGCGCATGGTGCCTGCCTCGTAGGCCGGCTTCCAGCTCTTCAGGTAGGCCATCAACTCGGCATCATCAGTCACGCTATCAGGCACCTGCAGCGGCAGGCCACCTGACGTATGCGTGGCGAGATTGACGAGCGTGATCTTGTCGAAGGCGCTTCCCTTCAGTTCCGGCAGGTAGGTCGAGACCGGCTGGTCAAGGGAAAGCTGACCACGTTGCTCGGCAAGTGCGGCAAGCGTGACATTAAAAATTTTGCTGACCGAGCCGAGCTCGAAGATCGTGTCGCTGGTGACGGGCGCTTTCGTCTCGCGCGAGGCTTCGCCGTAAGTGTAATAGAATTCGGAGCCGTTGATCGTGACACCGACTGCCAGTCCCGGAATGTCATATTCCGTGATCACGGGCTGAAAAATGCGACCTGCTATCTCCCGGAACGCCTTATCCGTCATGCCCGCTGCATGAAGCGGGCTCGCCGACAAGGCGAGAGCGATAAGGCAGTGTCTGATCTTCATGGGCGTTTCCCTTTGTGCGTCCGGCAATATTTCCGGTGCACGGTCGATAGCCTGCCTATTTGCCCCTTCACAAACGATAAGAACTCGCAGGAGACCCTAGTTTTTCTGGGGCTCGAGCGCGGCAAGAAAGAGCCGCAGCTCCCGCTCCACATAGTCGGCGACGGCGCCTTCAGCGGAAAAGCCCCACCAGAGGAGCGATCCCTGCCATTGCGATAGCATCAGCCGGGCAATGGTTTCAGCGTTCTTCCATTCACTGAAACGCTCGGCAAGCGCTGCCGTCAGCGTCGCACCCCAGGCCGCACCACGGGCACGCAGCACCGGATCGCGGAAATCCTCCTGCAGAAGCATCAGCCCTTCCGCGTAAGAGGCGGGATTGTCTCCATAATCCTGCGAAAGGCCGGTCAGTAGTGCGATGCCACCCTCCGGCGTCTTCGCCACATGGTCTGCAAGCCGTGCCGTTTCCGCATCCAGCCGGTCCCAGGCATGAAGCAGGGCGGCACGCAGCATTCCGGCCTTGGTGGCGAAACGCTGCACCAGCGTCGAGCCAGAGAGACCGCTTGCTTTAGAGACCGCGGCAAAGGTCGCCGCCTCCGGCCCCTCGGACTGGATCACCTCCAGCACCATCGAAAGCAGTTGTTCATCAGAAAGCGTGCGCGGACGCGGCATGAAATTTTCCTCTTGCATTCGCCATATTTATGAACGAACGTTCGTTTATATACAAGTAAGCCGGTTTAACCGATCAGATGTTTCTAGCGGGGAGGACAGTGAAGTGACAGCGGATGTGAAGGGAAAGGTGGCACTCGTTGCGGGCGGAACGCGCGGCGCCGGCCGCGGCATCGCAGTAGAACTGGGCGCTGCAGGCGCGACGGTCTATGTGACCGGCCGCACGACTCGCGCGCAGCAATCCGAATATGGTCGGCCCGAAACCATCGAGGAAACTGCCGAGCTTGTGAGTGCGGCCGGCGGGCGCGGCATTGCCGTGCAGGTGGACCACCTGGTCCCCGAACAGGTCGAAGCGCTGGTTGCCCGCATCCGTGCGGAGGAGGGCAGGCTGGACATCCTCGTCAACGATATCTGGGGCGGCGAGCATCTGACGGAATGGGACAAGCCCGTCTGGGAACATTCGCTCGACAAGGGCCTGCGCATGCTGCGGCTTGCGATCGACACGCATTTCATCACCGCCCATTACGCTTTGGCGCTGATGATCGAAAAGCCGGGCGGCCTGCTGGTGGAAATGACCGACGGCACGGCAGACTACAACGCCACCCATTACCGGCTCTGCCCCTATTACGACCTCGTCAAGACGGGCACCAACCGCATGGCCTGGGCGCACGCCAAGGATCTCGCACCCCATGGCGCCACATCAGTCTCGCTTTCGCCCGGCTGGATGCGCTCGGAAATGATGCTGGAAATCTATGGAGTTAAGGAAGAAAACTGGCGTGACGGTACAAAAGTCCAGCCGCATTTCGTCATCTCGGAAACGCCGCGCTTCACCGGACGGGCGGTTGCCGCACTCGCCGCCGATCCCGACCGCAGCAGATGGAACGGCCAGTCGCTTTCAAGCTTCCAGCTGGCCGAAGCTTACGGTTTCAACGATCTCGATGGCACGCGGCCGGATTGCTGGCGTTACCTCGCCGAGGTGCAGGAACCCGGCAAGCCGGCGGATGACACCGGCTATCGGTGATCTGGCGCGCTGCCGTTGAGGATTGATCCCTGGGCGAATCTGCTAGTCTCCTGGCGAACAGGGAGCTCGCATGGCTTTGCGTATCATTTCATTGAATGCCTGGGGCGGCAGCATCCACGCGCCGCTGATCGACTATCTCGCCCACGCGGACGCCGACATCTTCTGCCTGCAGGAGGTGGTGCGTTCAGCGCCCGGTACGCCGGAATGGCTGGAATATCGCGACGGCGGCGTCGTGCTGCCGCAGCGCGCCCATCTCTATGACGAGATTGCCGCCGTTCTGCCCGATCATGACGGCTTCTTCTGCCCGTTTGCGCGCGGTGATCTCTTTCACGGCGAGGCGGTTTTCCCGACAGAATTCGGTATTGCCACTTTCGTGCGCAAATCGCATGCGGTGATCGGCCAGGCGGTGGACTTCATCCATGGCGGTTTCTCGTCCGATGGCTGGGGCGAGCATCCGCGCTCCCGCAATGCCCATTGCATCCGCCTGTTCGATTATGCCGGCGGCTTTTCCGTCACCATCGCCCAGCTCCACGGCCTGCGCGATCCCGCAGGCAAGGGCGATATTCCGGCCCGCCATGCGCAGGCGGATGCGCTTCTCGAACTGATCGAACGCGTCTGGCCGGGCAATGAACGACTTGTCGTCTGCGGCGATTTCAACGTGCTGCCTGATAGCACCACCTTCGAGAAGCTCGGCCGCCTCGGCCTCAACGATCTCGTCACCGGCAGGGGTTTTAACGATACCCGCACCTCGCTCTATCCGAAGGAAGGGCGCTTTGCCGATTACTTGCTGGTGACGCCGGAGGTCGTGGTGGAACGCTTCGAGGTGGTGGAAGCGCCCGAAGTTTCCGATCACCGGGCTCTTCTGATCGATCTGGCCTAACGTAGCTTGAAGTATTTCTCCAGGTCGGCGATCTGCTCGGCATTGAGCTGTCGCACCTTCATGCCGCGCGTAATGATCGAAAGCTTGGCTGCCTCTTCCAGCTCTTCGATCGCGAAGACGGCGGAATCGAGAGTGGCGGCCGAAACGATCGGTCCATGGTTTTCCAGCAGCACCGCGCTGTGTTCGCCGGCGATTTCAGCAATCAGCGGCTTCACATCAGTCGAGCCCGGCCGCGTATAGGGCACGACCGGCACCTTGCCGACGCGCATTACCACATAGGGCGTCAGCGGCGGAATGGCATCGTTGGGATCGGTATCGGCAAGGCAGGAAAGGGCGGTCGCATAGGTGGAATGCAGGTGCACCACGGCGCCCGTCTGCGGCCGTTTCTCATAGAAGGAAAAATGCAGCGGCAGTTCCTTGGTCGGCGCATCGCCCGAGAGGTGCTTGCCGTCGCTGTCGAGCTTCGAAAGCCGCTCGGCATCGAGAAAGCCGAGGCAGGAATTGGTCGGCGTCGCAAGATAGCCGTCGGCGGTGCGAACGGAAATATTGCCGGATGAACCGGCCGTCAGGCCCCGCTCGAAGAGCGATTTTCCCCAGCGGACGATGGCTTCCCGCAGCGCCGTTTCATGCATGGCCGGCAATCCTGTCCAGCGCCTTGGCGAAGAAATCGGGCGAGCCGAAATTGCCGCTCTTTAGCGCCAGCCCGATCGGCCGCATCGGCCGGCCACGCTCGGATACCAGAACCGGTACGCCGGGATCGATCTCCCCACCGATGATCATATGCTTGAGGCCGAGCGCTTCCACGACGGCACCGGAGGTTTCCCCGCCGCCGACGACGATCTGGCGCGTACCGGAATCGGCGAGCCGCTTGGCGAGGCCGCCGAAGAAATCCTCAAGGATCTTCGCCGATTCCTCGCGGCCGAAGCGCTGCTGTACGAAGCTCACGACATCGGGCGAGGTGGTGGAATAGACGATCGGATTGTCAGCTGCGTTGGAGGCCACCCAGCGGGCGGCCTGCTCTACCGACATGGTGCCGCGCACGATGGCTGCGGGATCGATGGAAAGGCCCGGATGGTTCTGCAGGTGGCAGGCAACTTGGTTCTGCGAGGCGAGCGAGCAGGAGCCGCACAGGATGACGCCCGGTCCGCTGACCACAGGCACCTCGGCGGGAACGCCTGATAGTTTGCCGCGCTTGGCGAAATTGCGCACCAGCCCCTGGGCCAGCCCCGACCCGCCGGTGACCAACTCATGGTCGATCACGGCCTCGCCGATCGTCAGCAGGTCGGCATCCTCGATAGCATCGACGACGACGAGGCGGTTGCCATCGGTCAGTTCGTCGCGCAGGCGGCTGCGGATTGCGACCGAGCCTTCGCGCACCGTATCGAGCGTGATGCTGCCGACGCCACCGCGCGTCTGCAGCCGCAGCCAGCGGCGGATGTCAGGATCGGTCATCGGCGTCAGCGGATGGTTCTCCATGCCGGATTCGCTGAGCAGCTTGTCCTTGACGAAGAGGTGGCCCATGAAAACCCGCCGGCCGGTCGCCGGAAAGGCCGGGCAGACGACCGTGACATTGGCGCCCGTCAGCCGCTGCAACGCTTCCGCCACCGGGCCGATATTCCCCTCCGGCGTGGAATCGAAGGTCGAGCAATATTTGAAGAAGATCTGCTCGCAGCCCTGATCCAGCAGCCAGCGCGCCGCGTCCATCGATTGCCATACTGCGTCGTCGACCGATGCCGAGCGCGTCTTCAGCGCCACGACCCCGGCTTCGCAATTCACCTTGCCGCGGCCGGGCCCGACGAACTGCATCGTTGACATGCCGCCTCGGGCAAGGGTGTTGGCAAGATCGCTGGCGCCGGTGAAATCGTCGGCAATGGCTCCAAGCAGCATGTCAGGCGGGCTCCGGCGGTCTGTTGTTCAATTCGTCCTCGATATGGACGCGGATGATGTCGTCAAAGGATGTCTCGGCTGTGAAGCCGAGCGAAAGGGCGCGGCTGGCATCGAAACTCTGCGGCCAGCCGGCAACGATTCTGGCGATATCAGCATCCGGTTCGCGGCGGATCAGCTTGACCGCGTTTTCGCCAGCGACGCGCCGGAGCGCTTCGATCTCCTCGCCGACGGTGGCGGCCAATCCCGGCATGGTCAGCGTGCGGATCTGGCCGAGTGGGGCGGTGTCGAGTTCGGCAGCCGTGAGAAGGAAGCGGATTGCCGCGCGTGGGCTCGCAAACCAGTGGCGCACGCTTTCATCGACCGGCAGCACGGCCTCCTGGCCGATCAGCGGCTCGCGCAGGATGCTGGAGAAGAAGCCGGAGGCAGCCCGGTTCGGCTTGCCGGGGCGGACGGTGATGGTCGGCAGGCGAATGCCGACGCCGTCGAGGAAGCCGCGCCGCGAATAATCGGCAAGCAGCAGTTCGCCGATCGCCTTCTGCGTGCCGTAGCTGGTGAGCGGCGTCAGATGATGCGTGTCACCGATGACCTGCGGCAGCGGCTCGCCGAAGACGGCGATGGAAGAGGTGAAGACGAGCTTCGGGCAATAGGGCTGTTCGGCAAGCCGGATTGCTTCGAGCAGGTAGCGCGTGCCGTCGAGATTGACGCGGTAGCCCTTCTCGAAATCCGCTTCCGCCTCGCCGGAGACGATGGCCGCAAGATGGAAGATCAGGTCCGGCCGGTGCGCGACAAGCTGTTCGGCCGTTCCCGGCAGCGACAGGTCCGCTGCAAGGGTCTCAACCGTGCCGGCGAATTCAGGTTTTTCGGGTACAAAGACATCCGCCAGCACCAGCGAGCCGATGGATTTACCGTTTAAAGTCCCGCGCTCGCACAAAGCACGGACGAGCTTGCGGCCGATCATCCCGGCCGCGCCGATAACAAGGATTTTCATTTGAAGCGGTCCCTCCGACCGAAGACGTGAACGCCAACCGAAAACGCGCCGCCGCCTGAGTCGGCATGGACGGCACGTTTACAGTTAAGACCAGCCGGGCAGGGCTGTCACGCAATTTCAGGCGGAGGAGCCTGTTTGATTGTGGGGTGGAAAGCTCAATCGACCGGCAGCTGGCGCCCGGGCCTTTCGCTCCTATTCGGTTCCCGCAGGGTCCCCAAGGCGGCGTCGGGCATGGATGCTTTTCCACGATGGCGCTTGCTCCACGGCCGGTTTCACGGCAACAAACGGACATGAGCATCCCGACAGAATACCCCTTCGACTTCGACCCCACCTACGGCATGACGCTCGCCGACCTGCGGGCGATCCGCCCGCCGGAGGCGCCGCCGGGCTTCGATGCCTTCTGGCAGAAGCGCTACGCCAGGGCGCTGGCGGTGAAGCCGCAGCCGGTATTGAGCGGAAGCAAGGATACGCATCCGGATTGGCAGGTGCGGGATATCGTCTACACCTCCACCGATAACTTCAGCATTGGCGGCTGGCTGCTCACGCCGCGCAAGGGCGCGGTCAAGCGCGGCCTCGTCGTCGGCCATGGTTATGGTGGCCGCGACCAGCCGGAATTCGATCTTCCGGTCGAAGAGACCGCGATCCTCTTTCCCTGTTTCCGTGGGATGTCGCGCAGCGCCCATCCACCGATCTCGCCGGAAGCGCCCTGGCACGTGCTGCACGATATTGACGATCCCGATCATTACGTGATCGGCGGCTGCGTCGAGGATCTCTGGGTTGCCGTGTCCGCATTGTTGTCGCTTTATCCGGCTCTGTCAGGCCATATCGGCTATAGCGGCATCAGTTTCGGCGGCGGCATCGGCGCGCTCGGCATTCCCTTTGATATCAGGATCATACGCGGTCATCTGACTGTGCCGACCTTCGGAAACCGCAAGCTCTGGCTGACATTGCCGACAGTTGGTAGCGCCCATTCGGTGCAGGACTATGCGAAGACCCATCCCGAGATCCTTGAAAAGCTGCGCCTTTTCGACGCCGCAACGGCCGCGACCCGCATTACCGTACCCATGCTTGCGGCTGTCGCGCTCTTCGATCCGGCTGTCGCGCCGCCCTGTCAGTTCACGGTGGCGAACGCTCTGCCGAAATCAAAATTTAATGAAATCTTCATCCTGGACACCGGGCATTTCGACTATCTTGATAGTGCAGCGCAGCAAACTGCGCTGCGCGAGCGAGTCGGGCGGTTTTTCAGGGGTCTATGAACCGAGAATATCTGCGCTGGTACAGCGATCGGCTCCATCGTGACATGGAGCTCCTGGTGTTCGGCCATGCCGGCGCCAAAGTACTGATGTTCCCAACGCGGGAAGGGCGCTTTTGGGAATATGAAAATCTCGGTATCGTCGCCAGCCTCAGGAGCAAACTCGAGGCCGGCCACTTGCAGCTTTTCTGCATCGAGGGCCTGGCAAATGAGACCTTCTACAACTTCGGCCGTCATCCGGCCGATCGTATCCGCCGCCATATCGCTTTCGAAGAATATGTGCTGAACGAAGTTTTGCCGCTCATGGAGAGCCGCAATAGCCACGAATGCACCATCGTCCACGGCTGCAGCCTCGGCGCCTTCCAGGCCGCCAGCCTCGTCTTCCGCCACCCGCATCTCTTCCGCAAGCTGGTCGCCTTTTCCGGCCGCTACGACCTGACGATGCGGGTCGAATCCTTCTCCGATCTCTTCGACGGCTATTACGACGACACGGTCTATTTCCACATGCCGACGCATTTCCTGCCGGGCCTTTCCAGCGACTGGCGGCTGGAGAAACTGCGGCAGGTCGATATCGTGCTGACCATCGGCAACGAGGATCCCTTCCTCGACAACAACCGCCACCTCAGCCGCTTGCTCGCCGAAAAAGGCGTCGGTCACCACCTGCATTTCTGGGATGGCAGGGCGCACCGCGCGGGTGCCTGGCGCCGGATGGCGCCACTCTATATCTAAGCCGCCGGATGGCGCCGCTCTATATCTAGCTTCTGGCAGTTGCGCCTTACTGCATCAGCGGCTTCTTGAGGAAGCTGTTGCGGTCAGCCGATTTGATGCGCAGCCAGGCTTCGCGGCCGTTCCTCAGCACACGGATGGGGATTTCCGCACCCGCCGGGCCGCTCTTCCAGACCTTGCGGTAGAAATCGGCAAGTCCGTCGACTTCGCCGTCGCGGATTTCCGAGATGACGTCGCCCTGCTGCAGGCCCGCCTGCGCGGCAGGGCTGCCATTGGCAACGCTCATGACGATCACCTCGCCGTTGCTCTCGGCCGAAAAGGCCCCGAGCCAGGGGCGCGGTGGCTTGTCGATCTGGCCACGATGCAGCAAATCGTCGAGGATCGGCGGAAGAAGGTTGATCGGCACGACCATGTTGATGTCGGCGACCTCGTCACCCTGGACCATCTGCAGGCGCAGCGAACCGATGCCGAGCAGCTGGTCCTCGTCACTGACGAGCGCCGCACCGCCCCAGGAGGGGTGAGCCGGCGCGATGAAGATCGCCTCGTCGAGCAGATATTCCCAATAGCCCGCAAATTCCTGCTTGGCGACGATGTTGGCCTGAACGAATTCGCCCAGGCCATCGGCAAAGATCACCGCATCGCCGACCTTCGTCTTGACCTTGTCACCGATTTCGAGCGCCGGCAGGTCCAGAGGCGCCAGCGACTGGATGAGGCCGAAGCCGGTTTCCTGGTCATAGGCCAGCGCATGGCCCGGCACGACCTTGCCGTCGTGGCGGGTCAGCCAGATTTCGTCTGCTTCGGTGATAAGATAGCCGATGGTGAGCACCAGCCCGTTTTCCCTGATGACGACGCCACTTCCTTCCCGGCGGGTGCCCAGCGTATTCGCGGTGAAGGCATCTTCGGGGATGGAGGCGCGAACGGCCACAACTGACCGCAGGATCCTGTCGATATTCATGGTTTCATCCTCGTAAGGCGGGCACAAAGGCTCGGAATGCTGCGAGGGCCGGCAAGGGCCGGACGCATACCATTCCTTGTATAGGTATGAAAGGAAACGCAGTTCTGCAAGACCTGCGGCCTGAGGTCTTTTACCCGTTCTGTCCAGCCGAATCCGCCTCCCGGCCATACTGCCGCGGCGAGCGCTCCATCACCCGCTTGAAGGCGGTGCTGAAGGCGCTTTCGGACTCGTAGCCGAGCGAAAGCGCAATCGTGCTGATCGGCTCGCGGCTATTTGCGAGCCGATCGCCGGCCAGCATCATGCGCCAGCGCGTCAGGTAGTCCATCGGCGCGGCTCCGACCTTCTCCTTGAAGCGCTCGGCGAAGGAGGAGCGCGACATGCCGGTCATGGCAGCAAGCTGCTGCAGCGTCCAGCGCCGCGCCGGCTCGGCATGCATCGCGCCGATCGCCGTACCGATCTGCCTGTCGGCGAGCGCAAAGAGCCAGCCTGTGCCTTCGGTATCGGGTGCTGAGAGATAGAGCCGCAGGATCTGCATCAGCATGATATGCGCCAGATGTTCGGTCATCAGGAAACCACCCGGCCGCCGACCGCGCAGCTCCCGCGCCATCTGGTCGATGGCAAAGCGCAGCACCCAGGCCTGATCCGAATGCTCGCTGACATGGACGACCGGCGGCAATATGCCGACGAGCAGATCCGCGCCGGCGCCGGAAAAGCCGAAGCGGCTGCCGACGAGGAAAAAGGCGCCGCCGCCATTGCAGATCGCCACCCCATCCTTCGCATGCGCATAGATGTCATCGGCCGGGATTGTCGGCAGGCTGCGGTCGCTCATCATCCGGAAGGGCCGGCTCTGTGTCAGCAGGAAACAATCGCCTTCTTCGAGCAGTAGCGGCTCGACACCGTCGACCTCCAGCCAGCAGCCGCCCGAGAGAACGGCATTGAACTTGATGCCCTGCGGCGGCGGAAAATCGATCGCCCAGTCACGCCCGGCATCGAGCCCCAGCGAGACATAGCTGCGCGGCTTCAGCAGCGCCAGCACATCGGAAAGGGGATCCATGGAGAGAGAGGTCATGAGGAAATCCGGACTATCGCAAAGATATCGTGGATTTTAACGCATAGATCGTATGCGCGCCACCGCATTACTCTCCGACCGAAAGCAGAAGGAGATTTTCATGGAACACACTCAACATCCGATCGGCTCCGGTTTCGGCACGCGCTCGACGGCCGATGACGTACTCTCGGGCATTGATCTCTCCGGCAAACTGGCAATCGTCACCGGCGGCCATTCCGGCCTCGGGCTGGAGACGACGAAGGCGCTGTCGCGAGCAGGCGCGCATGTGCTGATCGGCGCGCGTCAGCCGGAAGCGGCGGCCAAGGCGCTCTCGGGCATCGCCAATGTCGAAGTCGACAGGCTCGATCTCTCCGACCTCGAAAGCGTACGCCACTTCGCCGAGCGCTTCGTCGCCTCCGGCCGCAAGGCCGATATCGTCATCAACAGCGCCGGCATCATGGCCTGCCCGGAAACGCTGATAGGGCCGGGCTGGGAGGCACAGTTCGCCACCAACCATCTCGGCCATTTCGCACTCGTCAACCGCCTTTGGCCGGCGATATCAAAGGGAGGCCGAGTGGTCTCTGTCTCTTCGGCCGCCCACGGCATCACGCCGATCCGCTGGGATGATATCCAGTTCACCAATGGTTATGACCGGTGGCAGGCCTATGGCCAGGCAAAGACCGCAAATGCACTTTTCGCTTTGCATCTCGACCTCTTAGGTCGCGAGACTGGCGTACGCGCCTTCTCGCTGCATCCCGGCAAGATCCTGACGCCGCTGCAGCGGCACCTGGAGAAGGAAGACATGGTCGCCGCCGGCTGGATCGATGCCGACGGCAATCCCGCCGACCCTACCTTTAAGACGCCCGAACAAGGTGCCGCGACGCAGGTCTGGGCCGCGAGCTCACCACAGCTTGCGGGTCTTGGCGGCCTCTATTGCGCCAATTGCGATATCGCATCCATCTCGGATGACGGAGCGGAAACCAGCGTGCGCGCCTATGCCGTCGATCCCGACGAGGCGGCCCGTCTCTGGGCGCTCTCGGCGGAACTGACCGGTGTAGACGCCTTCGCTAGATCCTAGGCGTGGATGCCGGGCGCCTCGTAGCCGGTGCGCTCGACATACTCCGTATAGCCACCGCCATACTGCTGGATGCCATCCGGCGTCAGCTCCAGCACGCGATTGGACAGCGCTGCAAGGAAATGGCGATCGTGCGAGACGAAGAGCATCGTGCCCTCGAAATCGGCGAGCGCCTTGATGAGCATTTCCTTTGTGTCGAGGTCGAGGTGGTTGGTCGGCTCGTCGAGCACGAGGAAGTTCGGCGGGTCGAACAGCATGTGGGCCATGACGAGGCGGGCTTTCTCGCCGCCCGAAAGCACGCGGCAGCGCTTGTCCACGTCATCGCCTGAAAAGCCGAAGCAGCCCGCCAGCGCTCTAAGCGGCGCCTGGCCGGCAAGCGGGAAGGAATCCTCCAGCCATTCGAGAACCGTGCGCTCGCCGTCGAGCAGGTCCATGGCATGCTGGGCGAAATAGCCGAGCTTGACGCTGGCCCCCAGTTTCACACTGCCGGCATCGGGATCGGCAGTGCCGGTTACCAGCTTCAGCAGCGTGGATTTGCCCGCACCGTTGATGCCCATGATGCACCAGCGCTCCTTGCGGCGGACCATGAAGTCCAGCCCTTCATAGATGGTGCGGCTGCCGTATTTCTTGTGCACGTTCTTGAGGTTGACCACGTCTTCGCCCGAACGCGGCGCTTGCTGGAACTCGAACGCCACCGTCTGGCGGCGCTTCGGCGGCTCGACACGATCGATCTTTTCCAGCTTCTTCACACGGCTCTGGACCTGCGAGGCATGGCTCGCGCGCGCCTTGAAGCGCTCGATGAACTTGATTTCCTTGGCAAGCATCGCCTGCTGGCGCTCGAACTGCGCCTGCTGCTGTTTCTCGTTCTGCGCTCGCTGCTCCTCATAGAAGCCATAGTCGCCGGAATAGCTGGTGAGTGAGCCGGAATCGATTTCGATGATCTTGGTGACGATGCGGTTCATGAACTCGCGGTCATGCGAGGTCATCAGCAGCGCGCCTTCGTAGGTCTTGAGGAATTCCTCGAGCCAGATCAGGCTTTCGAGATCCAGATGGTTGCTCGGTTCGTCGAGCAGCATCACGTCGGGGCGCATCAGCAGGATACGGCCGAGCGCCACGCGCATCTTCCAGCCGCCCGAGAGCGCACCGACATCGCCGTCCATCATTTCCTGGCTGAAGCTGAGGCCGTCCAGAACCTCGCGGGCCCGGCCTTCCAGCGCATAGCCGTCCAGCTCTTCATAGCGAGCCTGCACTTCGCCATAGCGCTCGATGATCTCATCCATCTCATCCATGCGGTCAGGATCGGACATCGCCGCTTCCAGCTCGCGCAACTCGGCGGCGACGACGCTGACGGGGCCAGCACCTTCCATCACTTCGGCAACCGCGCTACGGCCGGACATTTCGCCGACATCCTGGTTGAAATAGCCGATGGAGACGTGCTTCTCGACCGAGACCTGGCCTTCATCCGGCTGCTCTTCGCCGTTGATCATGCGGAAAAGCGTCGTCTTGCCGGCGCCGTTCGGGCCGACGAGGCCGATCTTCTCGCCCTTGTTGAGGGCTGCGGTGGCTTCGATGAAGAGGATGCGGTGGCTGTTCTGCTTGCTGATATTTTCGATACGGATCATGTCTTACGCGGTGCCTGGGGAGAATTTTGGCGCCCTTATGCCACGGGTTTTCGCCCGTGTCGCAGGTTTTTCGCGTCATGAAGCTGTGATCTTTGCAGCCTGTGTCCATTCCGCACGACTGGAAATCGAGGCGTCCTTCCTTATTATCCCCCAGGGGAGGAGCCCATGACCAAGAAAACATCCGGCAAACCGGCAAAGCCGACGGAACCGAAGCTGCTGTCCGGTGGCAATCCGCAGATCGACAAAGGTGAGGGCGATGGCCCGGTGCAGGCCTATATCAACGCCATGCCCGGCTGGAAAAGCGATGTCGGCCGCCACCTGGACGCATTGATCATGCGCACCGTTGCCGATGCCCACAAGGCCGTCAAATGGAACTCGCCGCTCTACGGCATGAAAGGAAACGGTTGGTTCCTCGCCATCCACTGCTTCAACAAATACATCAAGCTGGCTTTCTTCCGCGGCGCTGCCTTGCAGCCCGTTCCGCCGGGAGAATCCAAGACAGCGCAAACGCGCTACTTCCACATCCATGAAAACGACCCGATCGATGACACGCAGCTCGCTGACTGGATCAGGCAGGCAAGCCTGTTGCCGGGCGAGAAAATGTAAGGAGAGAGACCATGAAGAAAGCGGCGACGACGAAAAAGGAAACGGAACCGAAGGAAGCCTCTCCCTCCGAACGCATCGATGCCAAGATCAGGGAATTGGGCGACTGGCGCGGCGAAACACTTTCCCGCGTCCGAGCGATCATTCGTGAGGCCGACCCGCAAGTGGAGGAGACGTGGAAGTGGAGGGGCGTCCCGGTGTGGGAACACGCCGGCATCATCTGCACCGGCGAAACCTACAAGGCCGTCGTCAAGCTGACCTTTGCCAAGGGCGCTTCCGTGGAGGATCCCTCCAAGCTCTTCAACTCCAGCCTTGAGGGCAATACGCGCCGGGCGATCGATATTCATGAAGGAGAGAAAATCGACGAGGCAGCCCTGACGGCGCTGGTACAGGCCGCGGTGGCGCTGAACACGGCGCGCAAACCGGCATCGAAGAAAGCGAGCGCCTAGAGCAATTCCAGCAAAAGTGCGCAGCGGTTTTGCGTCCGGATTTGCGTGAAAACAAAGAGATGGAGCATTTTCGTGACTCGAAGAAAATGGAAATGCTCTAGTTCGGCGGGCGAAAGGCATCCCGGGGCAACAGCCGGTCATTGCCGATATCGCAGAGCGTCCTATGTGGAGCCTTGCGAATTCATTTCGATTGAAAACCGATAAGACGGAGGCTCTTTTGAAGGGTTACCTTCCCTATCTGGTCGGCGCGCTGGCAGGAATGCTCGGCGCCATTCTCCTGTCCAGCCTGTTGACGCTGACAGGAACGCCACAGCTCATCCTTTTCGCCCTGCTGCCCGTAGTCGGCGGTGCGGTCGTCGAACGTGTCGTCCAGAGCCGCTCCGGCAATTCGTGAGAGCCCATGGGACGGCTGAAGGAAATTGTCGTCGATTGCGATGTGCCCTCCCGCGTCGCCCGCTTCTGGGCCGAAGCGCTCGATGGCTATGCGGTCTTGCCCTACGACGATGAGGAAATCGCCCGCCTTGCAGCGTCAGGCCTGACGCCCGAGACCGACCCGGTGGTGATGGTCGAAGGGCCGGGAACGCGGCTCTGCTTCCATCTTCGCCAGGGAGAGCGTCCGCCCCGTAATCGCGTCCATCTCGATATCGCCAGCCCTGACCGCGAAAAGGAGGTCGCGCGCCTGATATCTCTGGGCGCGACCTTCGTGCGTGAAACGGCCGACTACACCGTGCTGAACGATCCCGAGGGCAACAATTTCTGCGTGACTTCCTGATAGTCTGCGTCAGACAGACTTCATCTCGCCGCCATCCATTCCGGTCATCCAGTGCGCGGCCGGCGAGACAATGAAAGCCATCAGTTTTTCAGCGATCTCTTCCGGCTCGCCGTCGCGGGCAACGCCGGCTTCCTTCGGAAATCTGGCCGTCGCCTCTTCCAGCGTCATGTCGTGCAATGGCGCTCAATGATGGCTGCTTTGTCGGACATGGTGTTTCTCCTGTTCGCGGGTCAGCCGAGGAAATCGCGGATCGCGGCGGCAATCTCGTCCGCATGCGTTTCGAGCGCGAAGTGGCCGGTATCGAAGAATTTGATCACGGCATCAGGAATATCGCGGGCAAAGGCTTCGGCACCCGGCGGCAGGAAGAAGGGATCGTTCTTGCCCCAGACGGCGAGGAAGCGCGGCTTGTGGGTCCGGAAGTAATTCTGGAAGGTCGGGTAGAGCGCCACATTGCTTTTGTAGTCGCCCATGAGATCGAGCTGCACAGTCTCGGCACCGGGACGCGCGAGGTAGAAATTGTCGAGCGAATAACCGTCAGGCGAAATCCTGGCCGCATCGGTAACGCCATGCGTATACTGCCAGATGGTCGTTTCCGGCCCGAGGAACGCCTTCAGTGCCGCGCGGTTTTCTTGCGTTCCATCCTGCCAATAGGCCTGCACCGGGTTCCATGCATCGCTGAGGCCATCGACGTATGCATTGCCATTCTGCGAGATGATGCCCGTGATCCGCTCGGGATGTTTGACCGCCAGGCGGAAGCCCGTCGGCGCGCCATAATCGAAGACATAGACGGCATAGCGATCGAAGCCGACGATCTCGGTAAAGCGGTCGATCGTGTCTGCAATGCTGTCGAAGCTGTTGACGGCGGGATCGTCCGACTGGCCGAAGCCCGGAAGATCCGGCGCGATGATGTGATAGCGATCGGCTAGCAGCGGGATCAGATCGCGGAACATGTGGCCGGAGGTCGGGAAGCCATGCAGCAGCAGGAGCTTCGGAGCGCCCTGGATACCGGCCTCGCGATAGGCGATCTTGATGCCGTCGACGGTGGTGTTGCGGTAGCTGATCTTGGTCATGGGCATGTTTCCTTCAGTTGAGGTGAATGTTGATGCAGTGGGAGATATGTCGGTCATTCAGGCTGCGGCCACCGTTGTCACCGCTTCATGGATGACCTGCAGTGCGGTTACCGCAAAACCCTCGGCGGCAGGCGGTTCGATGACCTTGGCCCAGCCGGAGCCGTCAGCCCAGGCGCCATGGACGAGCACCATATGCATGGTCTGCTGATCAACCGACTGCGACGACATCTGCTTCCCCCTTCTTCGTTCGTAACCTTTTAAGATGGAATAGAATGGTTACTTCCCACGAAGGTAACTTGTCAATCGCCTTTTGACAGGTTACATATGAATCACGTTTTCAAGCGGGCTGCCATGCAGCTCTGGTCCGCAGCGGAATAGGACTTGCAATGGATAACCACTCTCCCGCCCTGTTCCTGGGTGACGCGTTGGCGCTGGATTTCCTGAATTCGGTGGCAACGCCCGTCGATATGCCTGTCGAATGGATCGATGACGGGGAAGGGCTGTTGCGCTGGCTCGATCAGGCAAAGCTGGTTCCGAGGGAAGCGCTTGAAAGCATGCGCATCCAGGCACTTCCGGGCGAACTGGACAAGGTCGCCGATCAGGCGAGGAACCTGCGCGAGTGGTTCCGCGCTTTTGTCCGCGAGCATAAGGGAAAGCAGTTGAAGCCCGATACCCTGGCGGAGCTGGAACCGCTGAACCGCCTGCTTGAACGCGACGAAGGTTTCAGCCGCGTCGTGGCGCGTCAGGCCGACGAAGGCTCGGTTTTCGAATTCCAGCCGATGCGCAAGTGGCGCTCGCCGGAGGCATTGCTGCTACCGGTCGGCGAGGCGCTCGGCCGCTTTGTCTGCACCGAAGATTTTTCGAATGTGAAGGCCTGCGAAGGCCCATCCTGCACCCTGCTGTTTGCCGACCATACCCGTGGTCACCGCAGGCGCTGGTGCAGCATGGCGCTCTGCGGCAACCGCGCCAAGCAGGCCGCGCATCGCCATCGGGTCAGGCAGGCGTAGCCGCCATCTCTTCGATGAGCCGGTCGAAGCCGATGCCGGTGCCACTCTCTCTGATATCGCCATCTTCGACATCGCCGAAAACGGCCTGCTCGGTGAAGGTCATCAGCGTCGTGCCGCCGCGCTCGGTAAACTCGACGGTCACCAACGAGGAGGAGATGCTCCTGCCCGCCGTCAGCATGGTATAGGCATAGACGATGCGCTCGCGGGGGTGGATTTCGAGATAATAGGCGTGCATTGCCTGCTCCGTTCCGTCGGGCATGCGCCATGTCATGCGCTCGCTCCCGCCGATCTCGAAGGCGAAATGATCCTCCATCACCTGCCAGTCGGGATGACAGGCCGTCCAGCGCCGCTTCAGCTGATGATCCGACCAGAAGCGGAAGGCATGCGCCACGCTGCCGGGCAGGTCGCGCTCGATGACGAAGGTGCGGTGATTGACGCTGACACCCATCAGTGATCCTTTTCCTCAGGAGTTTCCGCCATCAGGAGGGCGAGGCGATCGAAGGCTGCATGCATTTCCGCCTGACGTTGATCGATCCACTGGTTGATGGCGCCGAATGCCTGCTGCTGCATGCGATAGGTGCGCACCCGCCCCACCTTTTCCGAAATGACGATGCCGCTTTCTTCCAGAATCCGCAAATGCTTCAGCACGGCCGGCAGGCCGACATTGGCGGGCTCCGCCAGTTCCGTGACGGAGGCCGGCCCCTTCGAAAGCTGCTCCACGAAGCCACGGCGATAGGGATCGGCGAGAGCCTGAAACATCCGGTCGAATTCGGCTGGCGCCAGTTCTGCCATCACATGCCTCAAGATGTCGCGGCCTCAAGATAACGCGCCGGCATCGCCTCCCGATACGGAAACATCGAGAAGTAGGGCTGCGCTTCGGCCAAGACGCGTTTGACGGAAGCACGTTGTAACAGACGCTCCAGATAAGTGGAAAGCGCCTGCTGCTCAGCCGTGAACGGATGCACGATGGAGGCAAAGAACAGCCCCGGCAGAGCCGCGCAATCGGCCATGGTGAAATCATCACCCGTTGCCCAGAGCCTCCCCTGCATATGCGCCTCGATCATCTTATAGGCCTGATCGAGCATTGCCCGTGCTTCGGTAACGCCGTGCGGATCATGGGCGTCTGCAGGCCGGATTCTGTCGATGACGATCTTCTGCATCGGCACGCTGACATAAAGGTCGTAAAACCGGTCCCAGAGCCGCACCTGCAGCAGTTCTTCCGGGTCATCGGGCAGCATCCGCACCGGCCCCGGATAATGGGCCTCCAGGTATTCGATGATGATGCTCGTCTCCGGTATCGTACGCCCGGTCGCCTCATCATGCAGGATCGGGATCTTGCCGACCGGCCATTTGTCGAGCAGGGCCGCAGCCGAGTCCGCATCGGCAAAATTGACGATCCGGTTGTCGAACGCGGTCTCGTTTTCATAAAGCGCGATCAGCACCTTGTGGCAGAAGGAGGCAAGCGGATGCAGGTAAAGGGTCAGCGTCATATGGCACCTATAGTTTCCAATTTTGGAAACTATATCTCGGCCGCAATCGTCACGCAAGATGCTTTCCAATATTGGAAAGTTTTCGATGAGCCTATGCGTATGCCACCCATCCCCTGAAGCTGAAAGCAGCGTAGAACAGACTGACATCTGAAAAGCCTGCCGCGCGCAGCATGGCCTCCTCATCCCCAGGGGCAAGGATATGCAGTCTCTCGCGCATGGCCTTGCGTGCATTGTTCAGCCGGGCAGGGTCCGTTCCATCGGGTGCCCCATAGGCGATATGCCGATCGATCCACATCGATCGCTCCGGCTCCGTTTGCGGGAAGCTCACATGCGCGAGAACAAAGGGCGCGTCCGCTCTCAGGCGAAGGCGAATTTTTCGAAGTATCTCAAGCCGTTGTTCGACGGGAATATGATGGAAGGTCAGCAGGCACGCGGCAGCGTCGAACGGACCCTCGGGCGCGATGTCGATGCTGCCTTCGTGAAAACCTATCCGCCCGCCGTGCTCTCCGGCGACCTGCCTTGCCAGTTGCAGCATGTCGGCGGAGGGATCGACACCGTCAAAAGCCCAGCCCTCATGCGCCTCGGCAAATGCCTTGAGTTCCAGTCCGCCGCCCGCACCAAGCACGAGCACCCGGCCGTTCTCGGGCACACGCTCGGCCATCAGCATGGCCGCCATGCGATGCAGGCTGGAAAAGCCTGGAACCTGTCGTGGCGGGCCTTCAATATAGGATTTGACGGCATCTCCGGTGAAGGGCGATGCGGCCGTGCTGGCCACGGATATGTTCGGGATGCGGGGCAGGCGATCATCTTCTATCATGTAACTTTAATTATTTCATGATAGCCGCAGTGTCAATTTCCGCGCCTATTTCGCGAACTTGCGTGCCCCGGCCACGCAGAGAATGACGGCGACCGTCACCGCGAGCATGCTCCAGCTCACCGTCTCGCGCAGCAGCGTTGCGGCAAGCGCCAGCCCGAAGAAGGGTTGCAAGAGCTGTAACTGACCGACGGCGGCGATGCCGCCCTGTGCAAGGCCGCGATACCAGAAGATGAAACCGATCAGCATGCTGAAGAGCGAAACATAGGCGAGACCCAGCATGGCAGGCGTCTGGATATCCGCGAAGCTCGGTGGCCGATAGACGATGGCGGCGACGATCATGACAGGCAGCGACAGCACCAGCGCCCAGGAGATCACCTGCCAGCCGCCGAGCCGGCGCGAAAGCCTGGCGCCTTCGGCATAACCAAGCCCGCAGACGATGACGGCACCGAGCATCAATGCATCGCCGACGGGCGAGGCGGTCAGCCCCTGCGTCAGCGCAAAGCCCGCCACCAGCGCGCTGCCGAGCAGCGAGAAGATCCAGAAAGCCGGCTTCGGCCGCTCGCCACCCCTGATGACGCCGAAGATCGCCGTCGCCAATGGCAGAAGACCGATGAAGACGATGGAATGCGCCGAGGTCACGTGCTGCAACGCCAGCGCCGTCAGCAGCGGAAAGCCGACGACGACACCGAGTGCGATGACAACAAGTGAGATGAGGTCCTGCCGCGAAGGCCGCTTCTCCCGGAAGATGATCAGCAGGCAGAGCGCCAGGATACCGGCAATCGCCGCTCGCGCGACCGTCAGGAAAACCGGATCAAGCTGCATGACGGCCACACGCGTCGCCGGCAGCGATCCGCTGAAGATCAGCACGCCAATGAAACCATTGATCCATCCGGTCGCTGTGCGATCCATGCGGCACTCCTCTTGTTCGTCCGCTCTTATCGATCTTCCTCACTGGCGCTGCCAGTCACAGTTCGGTACAGTTTGCCGAAACTGTAATGGTAGAAGGACCAGTACGGATGGACGAGCAGAGGCAGGCAAACACACGGGTCGGCATGGTCATGGCGACGATCCGGCAAAGGATTGCCGGGCGCAGCCTGACACCCGGCGCAAAGCTACCCTCGATCCGCGGCCTCTCGGAAACCTTGAAAGTCTCGGCCTCGACGGTCGTCGATGCCTATGAGCGTCTGGTGGCCGAGGGCACGATCCTCTCTCGTCCCGGTTCCGGCTTCTATGTCGCCAGCCAGACGGCGCCCTTGTCGCTTTCGGATATCGGCCCGAAGCTTGACCGCGCCATTGATCCCTTTTGGATATCGCGGCAATCGCTGGAGGCGCGCGACAGCGACTTGAAGCCGGGCTGCGGCTGGCTGCCGCCCTCATGGTTTCCCGAAGATGCCATCCGCCGGACGCTGCGATCGCTCTCCCGCACCGAGGCCGCAAGTCTTTTCGACTACGGCTCGCCGCTCGGCCTCAAGCCGCTGCGCCAGCTCATTATCAGGCGCATGGCAGAGCGCGGCATCGAGGCGGCGCCGGATCAGATCATGCTCACCGAATCCGGAACCCAGGCGATCGATTTCCTCTGCCGCTTCCTGATTGAACCCGGCGATACCGTGCTGGTGGATGATCCCTGTTATTTCAATTTCCATGCGCTGCTCAGAGCCCACCGCGCCAAGGTGGTGAGCGTTCCCTACACGCCCTGGGGCCCGGATATCGAACTCTTCGCCAAGGTGCTCGCCGAGGACAAGCCGCGGCTCTACATCACCAATTCAGCCATCCACAACCCGACCGGCGCAACGCTGTCGCCCGTTACGGCTCATCGGCTGCTGAAGCTCGCAGAACAACACGGCCTCACCATCATCGAGGACGATATCTTCGCCGATTTCGAACAGACGCCGGCACCGCGCCTTGCTGCCTTCGACGGCCTCGGTCGCGTCATCCATATCGGCAGTTTCTCCAAGACGCTCTCGGCCTCGGCGCGCTGCGGCTTCATCGCTGCGAGGCCGGAATGGATCGAAGGCCTGACCGATCTCAAGATTGCAACCTCCTTCGGCGGTGCCCGGCTGAATGCCGAACTGGTGCTGAGCGTGCTGAGCGACGGTGGCTATCGCAAACATACCGAGGGCCTGCGCAGCCGCCTGTCGAAGGCGATGTTCGATGTTACGACCCGGCTGAAAGCCCTTGATATCCGCCCCTGGCTGGAGCCGCAGGCCGGTATGTTCCTCTGGTGTCGCCTGCCTGATGGTCTGGATGCGGCCGTCGTGGCGCGCGCGGCGCTCGCCAACAACGTTGTCCTTGCCCCCGGCAATGCCTTCAGCCTGACGCAATCGGCAACCGGCTTCATGCGATTCAATGTGTCTCAGACGCTTGATCACAGGGTTTTCGAAGTGCTGCGTGACGCGCTCAAACGGGCGGAACGGTCCGCTGGGTAACACGCTGCCGCATGCGCATGTTTTAGGATGACAGGATCGCTGCGCAACAATATACAGTCAATCTAGACCGGATCCGCCGGCCTTGATCATGGATTCTTGGATCACGCATGAAAGACTGGCATCCCGATCTCAGCCGCTCCTCGAGCCCCCGTTATATGGCGATTGCCGATCTGATCGAAATGGATCTGAAAGGCGGGGTACTGGCAGTAGGAGACCGGCTGCCGCCGCAGCGGGAGCTCGCAAAACGCCTCAATATCGATTTCACGACAGTGGCGCGCGGTTATGTGGAAGCGCAGAAGCGCGGGCTAGTGGATTCGCATGTCGGCCGCGGCACCTTCGTGACCGGCGGGCAGGGCAGGGAGCGGCACGACGTTTTCGCCGATACCGCGCCGGATCCGCGCCGGACTTCCGTGGTCGATTATTCGATGAACTTGCCGCCGGAGCCCGACGATCCGGAGTTGGTGAGCCACATGCGCGAAGGCATGGCGGCGGTGGCATCCAATCTCATTCCGCTGCTGCGCTATCAGGGATTTGGCGGTTCCGGCATGGACAAGGAGGCGGCTGCCATCTGGCTTGGCCGCCGTGGGCTGGTGCCCTCGCAGGAGCGCATTTTCGTGACACCCGGCGCCCATCCGGCGCTGCTCGCGATCTTCGGCCTGCTGGCAAAGCCTGGAGAGACCGTGCTGTCGGAAAACATCACCTATCCCGGCATGCGCTCGATTGCCGCCCAGTTGCGGCTCAATCTCTCCGGCCTGCCGATGGATGACGAGGGCATCCTGCCGGATGCCTTCGCGGAGGCCTGCGAGCGGCTGGCCCCAAGAGCACTCTATCTTAATCCGACGCTGCAGAACCCGCTGACGCTGACCATTCCGGAAAAGCGCCGCGAGGAGATCGCCGCCGTCGCCCGCAAATATCATGTGCCAATCGTCGAGGACGATGCCTATGGCTTCATCCCGCTGCATGGACCACCGCCGCTGGCGGCAATCGCGCCTGAGCTGACCTGGCATATCGGCGGCCTTGCCAAATGCATCGGCGCCGGCCTGCGGCTTGCCTATGTGGTGGCGCCGGATACCAAGGCGATCTGGCCCTTCGTCAGTGCCATGCGCACCAATAATGTCATGGCCTCGCCGATAACAGTGGCGCTCGCGACCCGTTGGATCGAGGATGGCACGGCAGACACGATCCTGCGTTTCATCCGCTCGGAGGCAGGCGCGCGCCAGCAGATGGTGGCGAATATCCTGCCTGACGGCAGCTACAAGGCCGATCCGATCAGCTTCAATATCTGGCTGCCGCTCACCAATGGCTGGACCCGCTCGACCTTCGGCAGCCACATGCGCTCCTCCGGCATCGGCGTGGTGGCAAGCGATGCGTTTACGGTGGAGGGGCCCGCGCCCGAAGCCGTGCGCGTCTGTCTCGGTGGACCGATCAGCCGCGAAAGGCTGAAAGGCGCACTCGACTTCATGGCCCACGCGCTGGAAGGTCCACCGGAGATGTCGGCTTCGTTCTTCTAGGGTGGAGCTTCGGGCTCGTAACGCCGGTCCTTCCATCGTCATCAAAGTCAGTAATGAGACCCCGCCCCAACCCCTCCCCATAAGGGGGAGGGGCTTAAGCTACTGCGCCCGCCTGCCACTTCTTCTTCGAGGTTTCAGGACGGATGGGGCGGTGCGACAGGTCAGTCCCTCCCCCTTGTGGGGAGGGGTTTTGACGAACGCGCAATCTCGTCCGGTTAATGATTGGACCTCCCGCCATCCCGCTCCTCTCGCACCTCGCAAACCCCATCCCCAAAATCTCTGCGTCATTCTGACGAATAGACTGGCAAACCGCTTCAATGTAATTATATTGTATGCATACATTATGAGGCATTGAATGGATTTCATCAGTGCCTCGCAACGTCGAAAAGCGAGATCGCCATGGACACCGAATATCCTCCTCTCCCTCCGATGCAGACCGGCATCCGGGGCCGCTGCCCGCGCTGCGGACAGGGACATATGTTCAAGGGTTTCCTCACGCTGAAGAAGGAATGCGAAGTCTGCGGGCTGGATTATTCCTTCGCCGACCCGGCCGATGGCCCGGCCTTCTTCGTCATCTGCTTCGCCTGTGTGCCGAGCGTGCTGCTCGGTGTGTGGCTGGAAGTTGCCTTCTCCGCGCCGCTCTGGGTCCAGTTTCTGGTGACCGGCCCCTTCATGTTCGCCACCTGTATCCCGCCGCTGAGGCCGCTGAAGGGATGGCTGGTCGCAAGCCAGTATTTCTACAAGGCCGAAGAGGGCAAGCTCGCCTGATGTCCGTTCAACCTATGTGATGGGGCGGGAATGAGCGGCTTGCGAGGTCGTACCGGGGCATTGCAGGCTGCCCTGACTCTCAGATCTTGAAGACCTTGTCTATCCCGCGGCGCGGAATGATGATTTCGACAAAGTGGGTGGTGTTGCGTATGAGGCAATGCGCTCCAAGGACCTCCTGGCGGTCGTCGGAAGCGCGATGTACGGTGAGATGGCCGGCGGCTCCGACCTTCTGGTTATCGAAATAACGGATATTTTCGCCGGGATCGCTGGCCGAAAGACTGATGGAAACGACCTTGTTGTCCTTCTTGGTTATTGCCTCATAGTACTTGAACATCAAATCGGTCCGGTCGATGAAGAAGCAGCGGCGCGACGGTGACAGACCGTTGACGTGGACGTGATCCAGCACGTCTCGATGGAAGATGATCGATTCCTTGCTGCCGCGCTGGTTAGGCGAAAAATATTCAACGAAATAGTCATTGATCGCCTGTCCTTGATCGTCTCGGACGTAAATGACGATCTGAAGATACTGATGGAGGGCATTGGTATCGTCAGGCATTGTCTTTCCAAGCTGCTCAGGGGTGCTTGCCGCAGTCGCCTCGCTAATCTTTCGCCAGTCCTCGGCGATCGCAGCATATTCGGCTTTGCCATTGCATTTCAGCGCCTGCAAAATGAGCTTGCCGAGGCGGTCCGAAATGTCTTCGTTGGCCCCGCTTTGTTCGTCCGGCTTTATGATGGAGCTGTGGTCCCTGTCCGGAAGAATTGCAAAAGGGAAGAGCACGTCGCCGGCGCGGACATGCCATGGCACGGGTACAACCTCTGTATCCTTCTCGCTGTGTGAGAAATCCACCGTGAAACCGCGAACGTTGAGGTTGGCGGCTGCGCAGCGAATGGTTCCGTCACTGCCGTTCTCGTTGACGATTTCTCTCAAGACGTCTTCATAACCCTTGGTTCCGATGACGACGAACGGCATGATTTTATCCGGCCCATAGGGGCCGGCAGACTCTCCTGACGGGTCGAGCAGGTCGCGCAGTGCGAGATCCCATTGATATTCGGAGGCGAGTTCCAATCCATTCAGCGTCTGCGTGCCCGTCTGAAACCAATTGTTCCATCCTTTGATGATGCGGCCGAGCATGCTCTTGCCGGTGGAGGCGAGCCGCGAGCCGAAATTGGCCGGCGCCAGCATTACCAGCCTCTTGACCGGGCACTTTGCGGCATCGGGGTAGAAGCGGGAAATCCATTCGCGCGCAACAAGCCCGCCTGTGCTGTGCACGATCATGTCGAAGGGCGGCGTGAGTCGGCGGTTTCTGATCGCCTCGTTGACCGCAATATCCATCCGCGCCGCGACATCTTCGATGCGGACATCGTCATCAAGGGAAATGTAGTCGGCAAGCAGAATCCGTTGCGCATTGAATTTATTTCGAGCAAGAAAATCGCGAAGTGAAGTGAAGGACTGGGCCGTGTCACTCCAGCCATGCAGAATTGCAACATCAGCAGGCATTATTTTCCTCCCATGTTCCGAAATACGAAAATCGGCTCAAAATTATATTTCTTTCAGGTGAGATAAGATCCCAGCGGCGGATCATATACTTATTGTGTGCAATTGGAAGTTTTATTTATTGTTATATGCACGGGATTCTGCACTCGCGAATGCATCGCGGCGCTCTCGAGGTCAGCCAAAATGCCGCAGTCATCGGGCGGCAAGACCTCTTGCAACTAGTGTACCGATAAGTACAATACATAACGAAAGGTACAACCCAACCACGGAGACCAGATATGCCCGCACCGCTTCCCCCCTTCACTCATGAAACCGCAACCCAGAAGGTCCGTCTTGCCGAAGACGGCTGGAACAGCCGCGATCCGCAGCGCGTCTCGCTCGTCTATACGCCCGGGAGCCAGTGGCGGAACCGCGCCGAATTCGTCACCGGTCGCGCTGAGATCGTCGCTTTTCTTACGCGCAAATGGGCGAAGGAGCTGGATTACCGGCTGATCAAGGAACTCTGGGCTTTCACCGACAATCGTATCGCCGTGCGCTTTGCCTATGAGTGGCATGACGACAGCAACAACTGGTTCCGTTCTTACGGTAACGAGAATTGGGAATTCGATGCCGAGGGCTTGATGCAGCGCCGTTTCGCCTGCATCAACGATCTGCCGATCAAGGAATCGGATCGCAAGTTCCACTGGCCGCTCGGCCGGCGGCCCGACGACCATCCGGGCCTTTCCGACCTCGGCCTTTGAGGCTGAAGGTGACCAAAGGTGAGTTGTGAAGACCGTTTATGAACGTGCCGATGTCGTGCCGCTGCTTGCGGAAATCTTCCGCGAGCTCGGCTACGAGGGCACGACATTGAGCCGCATCACCGAGCGCACCGGCATCGGCAAGGGTAGCCTCTATCACTTCTTTCCCGGTGGGAAGGAGGAGATGGCGGCCTCCGTCCTCGCCGATGTCGACGGCTGGTTCGAACGCGCCATCTACGAGCCGTTGCGCCATGACGATGCCAGGGCGGCAATCGATGCGATGTGGGCGAATGTCATGGACTATTTCCGCTCCGGCAGCCGCATCTGCCTCGTCGGCGCCTTTGCGCTGGACGACACGCGCGAGCGCTTCTCGCCGGTCATCCGGGATTATTTCGTCCGCTGGATCGAGGCACTGCGCCAGGCGTTGGTCCGCGCCGGTTACTCCGGGGAGGCTGCTCTTGCGGCAGCCGAAGAGGCGGTATCAGGTATTCAGGGCGCGCTGGTGCTCGCGCGGGCGTTGGATGACAAGGATATGTTTCGCAGGACCTTGGACCGGCTGGCCGGCAGGCTGACTGCGACGAAACGTGAGGGATAGGCGGTGACCGCTGCGTCGGCAGGAGCACGAATGCTGGCAACGCGGGGAAAGCGGGTGAGGGGTCCAGGACGTCCTCACCCGGCAGGATTGTATCTAGGAGTCGTTCTGCGAGGGCAGGCGGACGGGGCGCGGATTCTCGCGCTGCGTGCGTACCTGGCGCCACTCGTTTTCCATCTGGTCGACGACGTGCTGGGGGATCTTGGTCGGAGTTTCTGCGGTGGTCTGCATCGTATACCTCTCTTCCTCAGCAAGGATGTGCTTACGAATTGATGCATCGCACAATAAAAACTGCGTGTAAATAAACCAGCGTCACACTTGAAACGATTTAGTTAATTTCAATCGATTAAGCGAACGTTAACCACAAAAGACCTCTGAGAGCCGTATCATGACTGTCTCGCTCGACCGGCAATTCTTCTTCGACACTGTGCAGCACTCGCTGTTCAAGGGCAGCCTCGCGCCGGGCCAAATCGAGGGCATGAACGCCATCTTTGACTACTGGGACGCGAATTTGGCTACCGCAGATCGGCGCTGGCTGGCCTATATATTAGCCACCGCGTTTCATGAGACGGCTTACACGATGCAGCCTGTGCGCGAGACGCTGGCAACGAGTGATTCGCGCGCCGTCAAGATTCTCGAGGCCGCCTTTGCGGGCGGCCGGCTCTCCTGGGTGAAGACGCCCTATTGGCGGCCGGACGAGGATGGCAACAGCTGGCTCGGCCGCGGGCTGGTGCAGCTGACCCACAGGCGCAATTACGAAGCGATGAGTGAAGTGACCGGCATCGATCTCGTCGCTCGTCCCGACCGGGCGATGGAAATGGCGCCGGCCGTGACGATCCTGATCGAGGGCATGCTGCGCGGCAGCTTCACCAGCCACCGGCTTTGCGACCACCTCAATGAGGAGAGGGAAGACTGGGTCAATGCGCGCCGGATCGTCAACGGCACCGACAGGGCGGAAAAGCTCGCCGGATACGGACAGGCCTTCCTCGCTGCGATCCGCACGGAGCAATGCGGTTCGTGGACTTGATCTAACGCCTTGGCCGGCGAGCTTCCGCGATGTCGAAATCGCTGGAGGCTGATGACGTCCGCCTGCCAGCCGACACGCTATAGCGACGATGGCAGCTGACATTGCCCTGCCGCCCGTTTTCAGCGATAAAATGCATGCCGAGGTGTTGTCGTGAAAGCTCCGAGGCAAAGTCGTGGACCGCTGTTTGAACCGCTTCAGCTACCTTGCGGTTTGACCCTTGATAATCGAATTGCGAAATCGGCGATGTCGGACTCACTCGGCGACGGAACCGGGCATCCGACCGTTGCGCAGATGAGGCTCTATCAACGCTGGGCCGAAGGTGGATTGGCCGTATCCATAATCGGAGAGGTCCAGCTTACCTCCGGCTACGCCGAGAACCCCGGTAACCTGGTGCTCAACGAAGCATCGGACGTCGAACAATTCAGAAAACTTGCTCTGCACGGCAGCCAAAACGGCAGCGGGCTCTGGCTGCAACTCGGTCACGCTGGAGCGCTTGCCTATGCACCGACAAGCCACCCGAAGGGTCCGAGTGCTTTCGACGTGCAAGGCCTGCGTTGCGCGGAAATCACCTTGAAGGAACTAGGCCGATTGCCCTCGCAATATGCAACGACAGCCCGGCTAGCGCAGCAGGCGGGGTTTGGCGGTGTGCAAATTCACGCGGCACATGGATTTCTGCTGAGCCAGTTTCTTTCACCGTTGTTCAACAGGCGGCGCGATGCATACGGAGGGGAGATCGCCCATCGTATGCGGATTCTGCTGGAAGTTATCGAAGCAACCCGGGTCGCTGTCGGACCGGCTTTCCCGATCGCCGTGAAACTGAATTCTTCGGACGAACTAGAAGGAGGGTTCGACGAGGATGACGCTCTCGAAGTGGTGACGGCGCTGGACCGATCTTCGATCGACCTGATCGATATCAGCGGCGGGACTTACTTTCCTGGCGCAAAATCAGCCTCCGACAGGGCGGGCCGGGGGCCCTACTTCCTCGAATTCGCGAAACGCGCACGCGCTGTCACAACCAAGCCTCTTATGCTGACTGGCGGTTTCAAGACTCGCGGGCAGGCCGAAGACGCCGTGGCATGCGGTGCCGTCGACATTGTCGGTCTTGCGCGCGCACTCGCCCTTGAGCCTTCTCTTCCCAATCTTTGGAAAGAAGACCAGAGATCGGAGCCGTCCTTTCCCAGGTTCCCAAACGCTCCGGAGGGTGGGATCACCGCATGGTACACGATGCGGCTCGCCGAGATCGGTGTTGACAACGATCCACCCAATTCCAGCGACCTCGAACAGGCCGTCCGCGACTATGCGGAACGGGACAAGCATCGAACAAAAGTCTGGTTGGCTCACTTTTCCGAGGAGCCAGCCGGAAGCAACTGAAGCCGACGACGCCAGCCTTATCTGGCGGATGGAGCTGTTATCGGTTTCTGACTAATCGCGTTCCATCGTCGCGAGGATAGCGGCCGCCATCCGTTTCGCCTGGCGGCCGGGCTCCGCTGAGCGAACCACTTGGGCTACGGCCGTTGCTCCCTCATGAAGAATATTGATTTCGTCCGCCACACGTCTTGGGTCGCGGAGCCGTGCAGCATGAGCAAGTTCTTCGAAATAGGCGAGCGTCAGGCGCTTGTGCATGCTGGCGGCACGAAACACGGGATCGACCATGTCCTTGTGTTCTCCTGTGGCGGCCATAAAGCTGCAGCCCCTGAAGTCCTTGTCTTTGAACCAGAGCTGCAGAAAGTCGAACGTCAACAAAATCCGCTCTGCCGGATCACTTGCACGCTTTTCCACAAACTCGCGCATCTCACGGCGATCCTCCTCGTCGCGCCGCTCGAGCGCGGCAACGATCAGATCCTCCTTGGTCTCGAAGTGCCGATACAGCGTCGTTTTCGCGACGCCGCTTTCCGCGATAATCAAATCGACCCCCGTTGCCTGGTACCCTTTCTCGTTGAACAGACGGAGGGCCGTTTCAAGAAGATGGTCCCTGATCTCTGATCGCCGCATGTCACACCTCAAACAGAACTGATCTGTAGCGATAGTTAGGTGTTCCAGCAACCAATGGCAATGCACAAGCGCAGACAATTCCTTTGAACACCGCTTTCCGCCGATTGAGCTCGCGGGCTTTCTGCATCGGAGAGCGACGATGATCGCGCTTTCGTGATTTGGAAACGATACAGATCTGTAGTATTTCGTTGCTAACGATACAGGTTGGTATCGTTTCTCCATGGAGGCGAGAAGCCTCTGGAGATCAATTCAATGGGAGAAGGAAATGACCCAAGCTATCAATCATATCGGCAAGCAGCCGAAGTCCAGGAGCACCTTCAACATTTTGCATCTGGCGGACACCTATGGCCGCGCGGCGACAACCGCCGGCCTCTATGTTTCGATCGCCGTGATTTATGCCTGGTTTGGCGGCATGAAATTTACGGCCTACGAAGCGCAGGGACTGGTCGATCTGGTCAGTAACAGCCCTCTTGTAAGCTGGATGTATGCGATCTTCAGTGTGCGAGGCTTTTCGAGCTTTCTTGGCGTCCTGGAACTGAGTATCGGCACACTCATCGCAGCAAGGTTCATTAGCCCGGTTTATTCGTTACTGGGAGGCGCCCTGTCGTCCGGACTGTTCGTCACCACCATCAGCTTCATGATTACGACCCCTGGCGTGGTTGTCCCCGAACTCGGGTTCCCGGCCATTTCGGTCGCCCCTGGTCAATTCCTGCTCAAGGACGTCGGGCTTCTGGCCCTATCGCTCTGGATTGCAATGGATTCCCTTCTCGCGATCCGGTCCGCCAGAGCCTAGATCCGAAAGCCCGGCAGTTAGCCTTTGTGCGAACGCCCTGATCCAGCTCGGATCGGGGCGTTCACCATTCACTGAAAGCGAAACTCGTGCCATTCTGCGAAGCGCGATCTTCTTCTCTGAACGGAGGATTGGTGCCGTGGACGGGTTGCTCGGCGGTGCGGGGGCGAAAGCTTTCGAGACATGGGCGGGTTTCAGCGTTATCGGCACGCTGAGCTTCGTACTCGGCTTTGCGATGAACTACGGTTCGATCTGCACCTTCATCGCTACGACCGAGTTGGTTTCCGAGCGCCGACCTGCACGGTTTCTCGCTTTAGCCGAATGCGCGGTGTGGGCTGCCGTCGGATATATCGTCCTCGATACGTTGCCGGCCATGCAGAGTGGATGGTCTCCCTTGCTTCACATGGTCGGCGCAGCCATCCTCTTTGGCGTCGGCGTATACGTGAACGGTGCTTGCATCTTCGGATCGGTCGGGCATTTTGGCAACGGGGAACTGGAGTTCGGCTTCACGTTCCTCGGAATTCTGGTCATCCTCTCCCTCGATGCAGTGCTCGAACTCCGCCCGGATCCAATGCCAATCAGCGCCGCACCGCCGCTTGCGCTGGAAGCTTTGCTGGTGGTTCTGCCCGCATTTCTCTTTCTGAGACTGGCCGTCTCTTTCAAATCCGAGACGAACTTTCGGCGGCTAACGCTGGCAATGGGTACGATTGGCATGACTTCGGCCACTTTGTCAGCGTTCGCCCCCCGCTTCTCGATCACCACCTCGATTGGATCGATGCTTTCGATCCCGGTGACGAGTTCGCTGATTTTTGTCTGCATGTTCGCAGGCAGTCTCGTTTCGGCGAGAATTCGCCGACATCGTTTTTCGCTAACCTGGCCGACATGGAGAAGTATGTCGCGAAGGATAATGGGCGGCATTCTGATGGGCTTCGGGGCGCTCCTTATCCCTGGTGGAAACGACACGCTCCTGCTCGTCGGCCTCCCGATGGGAGCGTGGCAGGCCTTCCTCGCTTACCTTCTTATGGTAGCGGCTCTTGCCGCGCTGATCGCTAGATTTGGTTCAGCAGCGCAATCTTGGTCGTAACATCCGGCCGGGCCGCGAGGCTCAAGCTTTATCGGTCACTGCGCATACTTGATCTCCGACCTCCGACGCCTCCATCCGCTCGATGAACTTACAGCCTGACGCGGCATTGTGGCCCGGTTGAAGACCCGGTCGGCGCGTGTTATCGCCCGGCTCAGGCCCAGAGAGTTCAAACCCCGCGAACTGCCACAGGAGTGTCCCGCGTGATCCGCCATATCGTCTTCTTCACCGTGCCGGAGGAAAACCGCGAGGCGGTGCGCAAGGGGCTCTCCATACTGACGGGCATTCCGCATGCGCTGAAGCTGGAAATCGGCGAGAACGTCAAGACCGACCAGTGGGGCAATGCGATCGATTTCATCGTTTACGGCGAATTCGAGAATGAGGAGGCGCTCGCCGCCTACAAGGCGCATCCCGATTATGACCTTTCGACCCGTACGGTAAAGCCGCTTAGGGATGCCAGGACCGCAGCCGATTTCGATAGCGACAAGGCGGTCACCAGACCCCTGCAGGATTGACGATGGCCATTGGCGCCGCTTTCGGTGCCGATCTATCCAATTGAAAATGAATAGGAATTTGCGAAAATGTCCTATTGTGTAGCGGATTTTCAGCTAAGCCATTGATAATGAATAAGTGATCCATCGGGCGCCAAAAATATATACAAAAAAATTTCAGCGGGCACTGTCTCTGGTTTGAAATTCTTTACGCGTAATTTTGAGGTCAAGTGAATCACTTATTCATTATCAATGACTTAGCTCCAAAATCACTGCATTGGTGGCTCACTTTTAAAATTCTTATTCATTTTCAAAGAGATAGATAAGAAACTGGAATCGGCGGCGATGACAGATGCACCAATCTGTGAAGGACCGGAAACAACCCTTGAGAAAAAAGGCGCAAACGATTCAGAAGATTGGCGGATTGGCAACGCTGATGGTGCGGCAACGGAGCTCTCCGCGCCAGATGGCAGCGTGCCAGTTCTCAGTTCGGTTCTGAGAACATCATAATCAAAAGAGATTAAAAGCCAGATCTCGAAAGCCAAGCCAGCCTCCGGCAGCCGTGGACGGCTGAACCGCCTCCGGTCAGGCCGGCTGTATGCTCGGTGTTGCGCTGCGCACCAACGCCATCAGCATCAGCACGAAGACCATTGCGATGGCGGCAAGCACGGCGCAGGTGATGATCGTCGGACCGGCGCCGGCGCGGTCGAGGATGGCGGTGAATATGACGGGGGCAATAGCGTTGGCAAGGTTCTGCGGCATCGACAGGCGGGCCGCCTGCAATCCGTATTCCCTGGGCGAGAAGAGGGCGAGCGGCAGCAGCGCGCGGGCAACCGCAAGCACGCCGGAGCCGAAGCCGTAAAGCAGCACGAAGGTGACGAGCAGCGGCGTCGATGGCGGCACGATGAAGAGCATGAGGAAGCTGAACAGCATCAGGCTGACGCCCATCACCGATGTCAGGATCGGATTGCCGCGCTTGCCGAGCAGCATATCGAGCGCGCGCGCCGAAATACCGATCACGCCGCGGGCCGCACCGAGCTGCAACGCAAGGGCGGTCGATGCGCCGGACTGGCGGAAGATTTCGAGCAATGAAGGCGAGACGCCGAAGGTGATGAAGGTGCCGAGTGTGGTCGAAATCGCGATCAGCAGGAAGGCCTTGCGCCGGTCGCCCGGCGTGAGCTCGATCGGCGGCGTTTCGGCGGCAGCCCCATGCGTGTGGCTCGCGACCGGTTTCGGCAGGCCGAAGAGATGCAACGGCAGGCAGACGAAGAATTGCAGGCACGCGCTGACGATGAAGGTGACGCGCCAGCCGAAATTCTCGTTGAGAAGCGTCAGGATCGGCCAGAAGATGGTGGCCGACAAGCCCGTGAACAGCATCAGGATGGCAATGACGCGTTTGCTGTTCGCCCCCTCGCGCTCCACGACGGCCGTGTAGCAGGGTGCCGAAAGGCCGAGCGCCCCGCCGAGCCCGATGACGACCCAGGCGAGGCCATAGACGATGACATTGGTGGCGGCGGCAAGCAGCAGCAGGCCGATCGCGAAGGTGATCGACGAGGCGGCCAGCACCTTGGCCGCGCCATAGCGGCCGAGCCAGCGCCCGGTGGTGGGACCGGCAAATGCGCTGATGACCATCATGACCGTCAGGCCGGCGAAGATCGCTTCATTCGGCAGCCCCAGCGAGGGCGCAATGACGCGGCCCATGACACCAAGCATATCGAAGGTGGTGCCCCAGCCGATAAGCTGGGTGACGGCGAGCACGCCAACCGTCTGCGCCGTACGAAGCGAAAATGATTTTTGCATGGATTCTGGAATGAAATGAATGAAGGTGGACCAAGCGATAGCAGCTTCAACCTGATGGCGAAAGGCGTCGATCGAACAAATCCGGTACGGTTTTTGAAGGCGCCGAGATTTCCCTTGCGGCAGAGTGTGTTAACGGCATTTTCCGCCCATCATTCAGGAATCGCGTATATTTCGCGCAATAGTCGAGAATTGTTCTAAAAAGCCTGCATTGCCGTGCATTCATTTGCCATTCAGGTCGCTTGAGTACATATTCGGGACAAGTTGGCATTACATTGAAAGCACAGCACATGGCCTCTCCTCTGAGCGTCGCAGCATTGGCCGCCGGGCTGGCGGTTTCGGCGCCCTCACCGGACGATACCCACACGCTTGTCCTGCGTGTAGCGCGCGATTGCAGCGCCGCAGCCCAGCAGGTCGTGGACGAGACGGGTGGCCAGCTTCTTTCCGTGCAGCCGGTGGGCGACGCCTGCATCATCACCGTTCTCGTTCAGGGCAATGGCCAGCGTCCGCGCAAGGTGACGGTAAAGGTTCCGATGTAAACGGAATCGGCTTATTCATATCATCAGTGATTTGCAGCGGATGAAGGCGAAGCGATGCGCATTCTGGTAGTCGAAGACGACGTCAATTTGAACCGGCAGCTGAGCGACACGCTGAAAGAGGCGGGGTATGTCGTCGATCAGGCGTTCGATGGCGAGGAAGGCCATTTCCTCGGCGATACCGAGCCCTATGATGCCATCATTCTCGATATCGGCCTGCCCGAACTGGATGGCGTGACAGTGCTCGAAAAATGGCGCGGCGCCGGCCGCACCGTGCCTGTGCTGATCCTGACTGCCCGCGACCGCTGGAGCGACAAGGTGGCCGGGATCGATGCCGGCGCCGACGACTATGTGACGAAGCCCTTCCATGTCGAGGAAGTGCTGGCCCGAATCCGCGCGCTTATCCGCCGTGCGGCCGGCCATGCCTCCTCCGAAATCGTCTGCGGCCCGGTGCGGATCGATACCAAGTCCTCCAAGGCGATCGTCAATGGCGTGGCGCTGAAGCTCACCTCGCATGAATACAGGCTGCTTGCCTATCTCATGCATCACATGGGCGAGGTGGTGTCGCGCACGGAGCTGGTCGAGCATATGTACGATCAGGATTTCGACCGCGATTCCAATACGATCGAGGTCTTCGTCGGCCGCCTGCGCAAGAAGATGGGCGTCGATCTGATCGAAACGGTGCGCGGTCTCGGTTACCGCATCCAAACGCCGACCAATGCGAATTAAGTCGCTCACCGCACGCGTGCTGCTCCTGACCACGGTCTGGTCGACGGTGGCACTGGTGGTGATCGGCCTGTTGATCTCGACACTCTACAGACGAAGCGCGGAGCGGGGCTTTCAGGACCTGCTGCGCGCCCAGCTCTACAATGTCATCAATTCCGTGACGATCGGCGATCAGGGCGCGCTCTCGGGCAGCCCGCAGCTTGGCGACCTGCGTTTCGCCCAGCCGAAAACCGGCTGGTACTGGGTGGTCGAACCGCTCGGCACCTATACGACGGCACCACTCGTTTCGCCGTCGCTCGGTTCGGCGACCATCCCCGTTCTGTCGGTCGTCGAAGCCCCTTTCGACAAGAATTACGAGCGCTATTACCAAGTGACGGACGCCTCCGGAAACCGGGTGCAGGTGGCCGAAACCGAAGTGGTGCTCGACACCGATGGCCGCGCCGCGCGCTTCCGCGTCACCGGCAATGTCGATGTCGTCGAGGACGATGTCCGCAACTTCTCCCACCGGCTCTATCTGGCGCTTGCCGGCTTCGGCGTCGGCAGTCTCATCGTCAATGCGCTCGCCATTCTCTATGGCCTGAAGCCGCTCGACAAGGCGCGCGCAGCCCTTGAACGCGTTCGCGCCGGCGAAAGCGAGCAGCTGAAGGGCGATTTCCCGCGCGAGATCCTGCCGCTTGCCAATGAGGTCAACGCCTTGATCGACAGCAACCGCCGCATCGTCGAGCGGGCCCGCATGCAGGTCGGCAATCTCGCCCACTCGCTGAAGACGCCGATCGCCGTGCTGCTGAACGAGGCGCGCGTGCTTGAAAAGTCGCATGGCGAACTGGTGCGCAACCAGGCCGAGGCCATGCAGGGGCAGGTGCAGTCCTATCTCAACCGGGCGCGCATTGCCGCCCAGCGCGAAACCGTGCTGGCCCGAACCGAGGCCGAGCCGGCGCTGGAGCGGCTGGTGCGCGTCATGCGCCGCCTGAACGTCGAGACCGAATTCGAACTGGTCGTCCAGCCGCCACACCTGGCTGTCGCCATGGAGCAGCAGGATCTCGAGGAGACGGTCGGCAACCTCCTGGAAAACGCCGCGCGCTTTGCCAGGAGCAAGGTGCGTCTCTCGGCGGTCGAAGCCGGCGAGGATGTGAAGGGAATAGAAGCAAGCGCCCGCAAGCATTGGGTCGAGCTTGCCGTCGAGGATGACGGCCCGGGGCTGGAGCCCGACCAGATCCGCGAAGCGCTGAAGCGCGGCCGGCGGCTGGACGAAAGCAAGCCCGGAACCGGCCTTGGCCTCTCCATCGTCACGGAGATTTCCAATGAGTATCAGGGCCGCCTGGAACTCACGCGCGGGGAATGGGGCGGGCTGAAAGCCAAGCTTATCCTGCCGGGTGTGACAAAGGATGTTGCATGAGCAACTGCTTGATGTCACAAAGATAGTGGCAAATGTATAGCATGCTTTGCCTTAATGCTGACACGGGGACGCTGCACTTCGATCGGCTTATGTTGACACCCCTGATCGTGGTTCGATTGCAATGACTCTACGTTGGCAAGGCATGATCGTTTCTTCCCTTATCGTCGCCGTTGCGCTCTCTGGCTGCACGACGACGAAAGGTTCTACGCGCGGTCTTTTCGGCGGCGGCAAGCCTCCGGCTTCGGCCGCTTTCATCGCGGCTTTGCAGGGCGGTATCGTCGGCCACACCGGCGTAGAGCTTGGTGACAGCGACAAGCAGCGGGCGCTGGAAGCTGAATACCGTGCTCTGGAAGGCGCCGGCGTCGGGCAGCCGGTCACCTGGACCGGTCGCGATGCCAAGGGCAGCGTCGTGGTCGCAGCGCCTTATCAGGTAGGCTCGCAGAACTGCCGCCAGTACACTCACACCGTCACTGTCGATGGCAAGGATACGCTAGCACGCGGTGTTGCCTGTCGCAACGAAGACGGCACCTGGTCGCCGCTCGGCTGATCTCTCTTCCCGTTATCTTGCGGCCAATAGCCTCAAATCTTCGTCATTCAGGCATTGGCAGTTGGAAAGGGCGCACGCTTCAAGTATTTGAGCCGATATGCTGTTCTGGATTCTCGTGGCTATCCTGACGGCGGCCGTTGCCGCCATTCTGCTTTACCCTCTTTTGCGTGGAGCGAAGGCGGCCGAAAATACGCGTGCCGGTGAGGCTGCCGTCTATCGCGACCAGTTGCGCGAACTCGACAGGGATCTCTCGGGCGACCTGATCAGTGCTGACGAGGCCGATTACGCCCGCGCGGAGATCGGCCGCCGGCTGATCGCCGTTTCCGGTGTTGCTCCGGCCGAAGAAGGCAAGCCTGCAAGGCATCACCGCCTGACTGAAGCCTTCATCGTGCTGCTCCTGCCGGTCATTGGGCTCTGTCTTTACATGAATACCGGCAGGCCCGACCTGCCGTCCCAGCCGCTGGAAGCCCGGCTTGCCAATCCCGGCAATGATATGGCCGTTCTCGTCGCCAAGGCGGAGCGGCATCTGGCGCAGAATCCTGACGACGGCAAAGGTTGGGATGTGCTGGCGCCGATCTACTTCAGCACCATGCGTATTTCCGATGCCGAGACCGCCTATCGCAACGCCATCCGTCTGCTTGGCCCAAGCCCCGCGCGCCTCGACGGTCTTGCCGAAACGCTGATGGCGATCGCCGAAGGTGTGGTGACGGAAGATGCGCGCCAGGTGCTGGAACAGTCGCTGTCTCTGGAGCGGAACAACCCGCGTGCGCGTTTCTACATCGCGCTGAGCCTGGAGCAGGCTGGCCGACCGGATGAGGCGCGGGGTGCCTTCGAGGATCTCGCCAGGCAGTCGCCGGCCGATGCGCCGTGGCTGCCGCTGGTCAACGAGCACATCGCCAAAAACGGCGGCACAGCGGTCGCCCCTGCAGGCGAGGCTGCCGCACAGCCTGCGGCTCCGGGCGGCCCGACGGCCGAAGATGTCGCAGCAGCCGAGACGATGAACAGCGGCGACCGGCAGCAGATGATCCGCGGCATGGTGGAGAGCCTGGATGCCAAACTGTCTGCCGATCCCAACAATTTCGAGGGCTGGATGCGCCTTGTCCGCTCTTACGCCGTATTGAACGACAAGGATCGCGCCGCGACCGCCCTGAAGCGCGGGCTTGCGGCCTTCCCGGCATCGGGCGATCAGGGCAAACAGCTCCTGGCGCTCGGCAAGGAACTCGGCCTCGCGACGGAAGGATCGGTGGAATGACGCGCAAGCAGAAACGCCTGGCGGTGATTGCCGGCGGCATGAGCTTCATCCTTGTCGCCGTGCTGCTCGTCATGTTCGCCTTCAGCC
>NZ_JBFTSM010000007.1:0-321986 GCF_056400025.1 Rhizobium sp. 01L419 | reverse complement strand
TTTGCGTTCCGTTGTCCAGCGTCGCCGCCGGACGTCACCGATCATCAAGTCAACCTGTCGAAACTCGTTAGACATAAGCTTATCCTCAAGCCTGTGCTTGAGCCTTCCTGCTTATGCTGAGTGTCCGGTCGAAAATGGGGGCAGTTCAGTGAGCCACATTTCAAATTCATTCATATTCGTATTCTTTAGGTGCCTAGCCACAAGCGCCAGAAGCCCCTTGTTGTCGTAGCATTTAGCAAGTGCGACGATGTCGTTAGATGAAACAGCGTCGGCAATGCGCTGCCGCGCCTCCGCCCCAATAGCGGCCACATCGAGCGCAGCAGTTTTTGTTGCGAATTCAGCGGCGATCTCGTCAATAGAATTTGCAGCGCTCAGATCAATCTTCTTTAAAGTGCGATCGATCCGTCTGCGGCAATAGCGTGCTGCGGCGCTTTCCACCAATGCGGGGGTAACGTCTGCCATCACCACTTGAAGAAGCGCGCGCAAACGCTCGTCGCGGGCGTCTCCTGTATAGCCCTCGTGCTCTGCTATTTTCGCACCAACGTCGGGAAGCAAGAACAGGTTCTCGATTTCAGATACTGGAAGAACCGCAATACCCAGAGTGTCAAGATGCGCAATTTCCGCGTCCGAGTAGTCGTCCGCATCGACAATTCCCGAACAGGTTACACGCGTAAGCCTCGCGTTGGCGCGCATAGTTACGACAGAGTGGATTACCTCTTCACACGAGCCACGCGGAATAATGGTCCAATCCGGATAACAGCAGCGATAGATGGCAATGTCCAGGCTCGTCCGTCCTCCCTCAACAAAGAGTACAGGACGACGACTGCCTAAGATAAGAGTTGTAATTTCCTCATCAAAGCCGGTTTCCTCTGGAACTGGCTCAATCGTCCAACCAGTTCCAGGTAGATAGTCGCGAATGACAAACTTCTGAGCAATTCGGGAGGCAGCGAATTCGAGGTCATGCGTGATAAAAACGAAGGCGCAGTCCGGCCGCGCGCCTTCTAACTCGTCCCACAGCTTATCCATGATGGACCGATGAACATGAAGCTCTGGTTCATCGAAAATCAAAAGGGTATCGGGATCAGCAGCAAGCACCTGCCCGATCATGTAGAAGACAGAGCGCTCACCATCGCTTAGTGCGCTAGCACTGTAGGGCACACTTGAACCACCAGCCCGCACATAGATGTCGTCTCCGGTTATTTCGAGCGTTCGGTGCGGAATAAGTCGTTGCCAGATATCTACAAGCTGTTCGAAATACGTCAATTCCGGCTGAGACGTATTTCCTTGTCGTAACCTCTGGTGGCTTCGCAACGTCGTGTTTGTTTGTTCGGCAAAGAGCGTTTGTAGCAAGAAGTCAAAATCATTCAGCATTCCGGTCGCCATGTCGCCATGCCACCGGCTTCCAACACGGTTGCCAAGGAAAGCGTCTTTATGAGCGTGTCCGGTTCGCAACCCCTTCAGCGCAACGTCCTGATTGATCTTGTCAACATTAGGATTGAGCGACAGCGCCCTATGTGCGGAGATTCGGTGCGCTCGGAGCTCGAGTTTACTCTCTATTTCGACTGCAAGCCGCGTCTTCCCCCCGCCGTTAGAGCCAACGAATATAATCGAGGCGCCCGCCGAAACTGCAAACGACGTTTCCCCAGTTGGACCTGGGACCGAGAATTCAAAGGCCATCAAAGAAGGATCCGGTTATGACGTGAAAAACGAAACTTGTATGTAATTGAAATTGTTTGACTTGGTCTCAGAAAGGCAGACTTCGAATCTCTTGTTACTTATCTGACGCACGGCGTCTTTAAGCAACCTTAGCCTGCCACTTTCCCCTCACTCCCCCACAGCACCCCCAGCCTTCTTCCAAGCATCAATCCCACCCTCAATATGACACGCACTCCCCACCCCGGCATCCTGCGCCGCCTGCACAGCCATCGCCGACCTCTCCCCAAACGCACAATAAAACACCACCCTCTTGCCCGTCGCCACCGCCAGCTCATGCAGCATCCCGCCCGCTGACAGGTTCTCCTGCAGATCCGCATAGGGCGCATGCAGCGCGCCCGGGATCACCCCGTGCCGCTCCCGCTCGCTCCTCTCGCGCAGGTCGACGATAACAACATCGCTCCGCCCCCGCAGCCCCAGCGCATCCTTCGCACTAACCGCCCAGCCCTTCCGCGCAATCTCCTCCTGGTGGAGGCCGATATGGCTGTTGGCGGGGACGGCGACGTCCATCATTTTCGGGTTGGGCAGATGCAGGTTGTTCATCAGCTCGGCATATTCCTCGACCGATTTCACCTGCAGGCGCGGGTTGAAGCGTTTTTCCTCGCCGATGGTGGAGACGGTGTCGCCCTTGTAGTCATGGGCGGGGAAGAGCAGCGTTTCCTCCGGCAGGCGGAGCAGCTTGTTGAAGATCGAGTCATATTGGGCGCGGGGATCGCCGTTCTGGAAATCGGTGCGGCCGGTGCCGCGGATGAGCAGCGTGTCGCCGGTGAAGATGCGGTCGCCCATCAGGTAAGAATAGGAATCGTCCGTATGGCCGGGCGTATAGAGCACGTCGAGGCTGAGGCCCTCGATGCCGACGCGGTCGCCTTCGGAAACGCGCATGGCCACGACATCCGCCTTGGTCTGCTCGCCCATCACGGTGATGCAATGCGTCTGGTCGCGCAGCGCGCCGAGGCCGGTAATGTGGTCGGCATGCAGGTGCGTATCCACGGCCTTGACCAGCTTCAGGTCCAGCTCGCGCACGAGCTGCATGTAGCGATCCACCTTTTCCAGCACGGGATCGATGATCAGCGCCTCGCCGCCCCGCCTGGAGGCGATGAGATAGGTGTAGGTGCCGGAAACACTGTCGAAAAGCTGTCGGAAAATCATCTGTCCACTCCGTTGCTGGCTTGGTTGTCCTGAACCGTGCTGCGAACTGCATCGGACTTATCGGCCGATCATAATATTGCGCCGGGGAAAGCGGAAGAAGCGGGCGGGGACGGATGACAGATCCGCCCTCGCCTAATCTTGGTAGCTGACGTAAGGCGATGTAAGCCTTGCCGTTACGTCATGGCCCGTAATCAGGTCAGGATCGGCTGCGGCACGATGCGGATATAGGGCTTCGGCTCCTTCCAACCCTGCGGATAGAGCTGCTTTGCCTCATCGTTGGAAACCGAGCCGGCGATGATCACCTCGTCGCCCGGCTTCCAGTTGACCGGCGTTGCCAGGCGATGCTTGGCTGTCAGTTGCAGGCTGTCGATCACGCGCAGGATCTCGTCGAAATTGCGCCCCGTCGTCATCGGGTAGGAGATGACGAGCTTGATCTTCTTGTCCGGGCCGATGACGTAGACATTGCGCACCGTCTGATTGTCGGCGGCGGTGCGGCCTTCGGATGTGTCGCCGGAAGCGGCCGGCAGCATGTCGTAGAGCTTGGAGACTTCGAGCGAGGGATCGCCGATCATCGGGAAATTCACTGCGGTGCCCTGCGTCTCGGCGATATCCATCGCCCAGCCGGAATGCCTGTCGACGGGATCGACCGAGAGGCCGATGATCTTGACGCCGCGCTTGTCGAATTCCGGCTTCAGCCGCGCCATGTAGCCGAGCTCCGTGGTGCAGACCGGCGTGAAATCCTTCGGGTGGGAAAACAGGATGCCCCAGTCCTTGCCCAGCCATTCATGGAAGGCGATCATGCCTTCGGTTGTCTCGGCGGTAAAGTCGGGGGCGATGTCGTTGATACGCAGTGACATGGTCTTGATCCTCTCTTGAGTTGCCGGCCTCCTCGGCCGGGTCGCGAAATCTGGGTTGATCCTGATCACACGCCGCGAAGTCATTGATGTCTGGCGTGTTGGATGTACGATGCAGACATTACGGACGACCCGTTCCCTCAGCGTTCCCCGGCGCAGCTTTCCGTGCGGCGGGCGGGAACGCGGCCGGGGCGCATATTCAGACATGGCTTTTTTTCTTCACTCTCCGGTTTTTGACCGGCCCGACTTCGATCAGATTGCATTCGACAGGGGCGTATCTTGAAAATCTCCATTCAGCTGCTCGGGCGCTTTGCCGTCCGCATCGATGATGCCGAAATTCCCGCGGCGGCCTGGAAGCGCGATCGCGCCGCCGCCGTCATCAAGCTGCTCGCCATCTCGCCAGAGCATCGCGTCCACCGCGAACAGGCCATGGATGCCTTCTGGCCGGATCTGGATGCCGAAGCGGCCGGCGCCAATCTGCGCAAGGCGATCCATTTCGCCCGCAAGGCGCTGAATGCGCCCGATGCGATTGCGATTTCGAAGGAGATCGTCACCTTCTCGCCCGAGGCAGAGGTGGAAACCGATGCGGCGCGCTTTGAGGCATCGGCGAAAGCCGCACTCCGCAGCAAGGACCCGGCTGAATGCGAGGCCGCCGCCGATCTCTATGCCGGCGCGCTGCTGCCTGACGATCGCTTCCTGGAATGGCTTGATAGCCCTCGCCAGCGCCTGCAGCAGCTCTATACGGACACGTTGCGTGCCGGAAAGCTGTGGCGTCGGCTGATCGCGCTCGACCCGACCGACGAGGAGGCGCAATGCGCCCTGATGCAGGCAGCGCTCGATGCCGGCAACCGCACGGAGGCGATCCGCCAATTCGACCAGTTGCGCGAAAGGCTGCATGCCGAACTCGGCGTCGGCCCGAGCCGCCCGGCAATCGAGCTTTACGAGCAGGCTCTCGCGCTTTCGGGCACGCAGCCCGCCGCACCCGTCGAGCGCATCCGCGCCTCGCTCGCCTGGGCGCTGGTGCATCTGCAGAGCGGCGAATTCGGCAAGGCGGCGGATCTGGCGCGGCAGACGCGCGCCGAGGCGCTGGATGCAGGGCTTGGCCGCGAAGTCGGCGAAGCAGGCGCCATCCTCGGCCTCACCGCCCATATGCAGGGCCAGTGGCGCGAGCTTTTCCGCAGCGAATTCACCGAATGGGTGCGCAAGCGCAGCGCCTTCGTTCCCGCCGTCTTCGATGGCCATCTCTGCCTTGCGGAATTCTGCCTCTGCGATGCGAAGGGCCACGGCCTGATCGCCGAAAGCGCCAATGAGCTGCTCGGCGTCGCCGATGAGGCGAAATCATCGGCCGGCCGCGGCCTTGCCTGCCTGATCCTCGGCGAAATCGCACGCTGCGCCGGCAATCTCGATGAGGCCGAACGGCTGCTGACCGAGGCCGAGCGTCTGCATGTGGAAGCCAATGCCATCTCCGGCCGGGTGCTTGTGCTGGAGCGGCTGGCGGAAATCGCCCTTGCCCGCGGCCAGAAATGGCGCGCCGGCCGGCTGATCCAGAAGGCATTCGCCGATGCGCAGGGCTCCTGGCTTTCCAACCACCTGCTCCTGCGCCTGCAGGCGCTCGCCGTGCGCTCCGCCACCAGCAGGGAGAAGCTCGCTGACGCCATCCTCACGGGCGACCGGCTGCTGACCCCCGGCGCCTGCCAGCCCTGCTCCATGGGCCTGCGCACCGCCTCGGCGATCGCGCTCGCCCAATCAGGCAATCTGGAACAGGTAGACAAGCGACTGAACGAAGCCGAACGCATCGCCGGCATGTGGCAGGGCGGCCCCTGGGCGGCTGCTTTGTGGGAAGCGCGCGGCGTGCAGCGCAAGGCGCAGGCCAACAAGATTCGCTCTGTCGCCGCCTTCGCGGAGGCCGCCGCCCGCTACGAAGAGCTCGGCCGGCCACTCGATCAGGCGCGGTGCCTGAGCCAGATGAACGAGGCGCAGATGGGCGTGGCTGTGTGAGCTGCCCGATTCCGGTCAAATCCCCGTTTTTACTGTGCAAAAATAATGCAAATGCCCGGCGGAAAGCACCGCCGGGCATTTATTAAGCAATAGCTGAAATAATTTCGCCGCGATTTAAAAAGTGAAATTGCGGTTCCATTATTCCGGCCTACAATGCTCCACGCTGGATGCTGCAAAACCAGTGGAGAAGGGTTGCCCACATCTTCCAAATCGGGTGGCCCTTCTCCTTCCATACAGCAAGCGGCGGCCAGTTTCTATTACATGCGTAACATTTTGAACGGGCATTCAAGAAATCCCCGGGCGAACGGGGCTGCACGATGACGTGATCTTCCAAAAGTTGAAGAACACAATCTGCGCCCTAGAACGTCTTCGAGGGGACGTTTGAGGGAATGTCGATGATCAGAGATAAAATGTCGGCGAGTCACTCGCCGATGCAGGAAGACGACGTCGCTCTTTGCCAGCGCGTCTACGAGCATATTTGCATGGCAAGACATATCGCCACCGACGGCGAACGCGAGGAACTGGCCATCCAGATCCTGCATTTCTATCAGCATGGGGTGAAGGACCAGGGCAGTCTGGAGCGTTTGTTGTTGTAGGTGGGGCAACATTTTTTCCGCAAAATTCATTAGGATAGATGGCAAGCGCCTCTGTCTGTTTGAGCCCTGATCCGGGCAGCGAAGCTCCCTGCTCTCCCGCGCCGGCCGGCATGACCGAATGAACCATTCACCTGCATTTGCGCACTGCTGACAGGAACTGTCAGCAGCCATGCCGCATGATGTCGAAACTACGTGCCTATCCGCCAGTCACCATCAGCCGGAACCCGGATAACCGAGGGATAGCTGGGCTTCAGTCCAGACACGATCGGAGCAGAGCGCCCGACATGAAGCCGCACCAGCGTATCTTCTTCATCCAGTTTGCCGTGGCCTTTTCGCTCGGGGCCTTCGTGTCGCGGCTGCCCGATCTTCAGCGCGCCTTCGGGCTGACCGAAGGCGAACTCGGCCTTCTGCTTGCGGTCATGTCGGCAGGCGTGCTCTTCGGCCTGACCTTTTCCGTGCGGTTCATCGAAAGGCTTGGCGCACGCACCACCGCCTTCGTTACCGTCTTCGGCGCCTCGCTGTTCTTTGCGCTGATCCCCTGGATGCCATCGGCCCTGCCGGCGGTGCCCCTGTTTTTCATTGCCGGTCTCTTCACCGGCGCATTCGAGATCAATGCCAATATCGAGACCGACCGCCACGAGGCGCTGCTCGGCCGCCGCATCATGAGCCGGGCGCACGGCATGTGGAGCGCCGGCTTCTGCATCACCGCGCTTGTCGGTGCCGGCATGCGGCAGGCTGCCGTTCCGATCGAGCTGCATATGGCCGCCGCTGTCGCCTTCGTGATCATCGCCGGCACGATCATTTTCGCCGGCATCGAAAACGCGCCGCTGCGGCAGGATGCCCACCCCGGAGATGCGCCGCTCATCGCCGTTCCCACGCTCGGGCTGCTGCCGCTCTGCCTCATCGGCGCGGCACCCCTTCTCGCCGAGGGCGCCAGCGTCGACTGGTCGGCGATCTACATGCGCGACGTCTTTGCGGTCGCGCCCTTCGTCGGCGGGCTCAGCGTGACGATATTCTCCCTGCTCATCGCCATCGGCCGGCTCGGCATGGATCCCGTCATCGACCGCTTCAATCCGCGCCCGGTCGCAATCGCCCTCCTGCTCATCGCGACAACCGGCCTCGTCATGGTCGCGACGGCGCCGCATCCGGTCGTCGCACTCCTGGGCTTCGGCCTGACGGGCATCGGCTGCTCCTCGGTCTATCCGCTCGCCATTTCCGCCGCAGCCCGGCGCACGGATCGCCCGGCCTCCATCAATGTCGCGGCACTCGGACAGACGACCTTCATCGTCTTCTTCGCCGGCCCGCCGCTGCTCGGCTTCATCGGTGAATATTTCGGCATCCGCTTTTCCTATTGGGCTGTCGTGCCTATCGTCATCGCCGCGCTGCTGGTCACCAGGGCGTTTGCCGCGACGCCTGCCGCGGTCGCCGGAGGTGCCGAGCCTGTTCGGCCGCATGGCTGACGCGGCAGGCCTCGGCGTAAAATCTGGCGACCCGCAGCTTGAGTTCAGCGGCGGTTGCAGGCTAAGCTGATGCTACTGCACCGAGCTCTTTTCAAGCGCCGCAAACTGCCCGCTGCGCCAGATCGAATGGCCTGCCTTGCCCAACCTACGGTTCGACAACGTAATCCATACCGGGAGGAAAACTATTGGGTTATCTGACCGACGAGGAACTTGCCCGGCTCAGGGTGGAAAAGATGATCATCCATCTGGTCGGCAGGCCGGGCGAGCCCTTTCAGCCGCGCGGCGAGATCAATGTCCAGCAGGAGGAATTCTTCCGGGCCCGCATTCAAAGCGAGGCCGGAGACGGCGTCCACTCCTTCGTTGACGGTTCCGACGTCCGCCAGCTGGTCGAGGCCATCGCCAGCGGCAGGCTGGGTTTCACCGAGGGTGGGCAAGCACTGTCCCGCCGCTTCTTCGAGCTTCACGTCCGCCAGAGCGTGGCCGGCGCCTTCTTCGTGCTGCAACTGCGCCCCGAAGTGGCGAATACCCTGCTTTTCGTGCTGATCAAATACGACTATCGCGAAGCCGTCGAGCTTTCCGATGCGAATGGGCGGAGCATTCTGCGGGCGATCGTCCAGGCCTTCGTCAAGGAGCGTCAGGCGGTCCAGAAATTCTGCCTGATCCGCGTCCGGGATGGAGTGGCCGATGAGATGGTCTGCGCCTCCGACCGCATGAAGGAATCGCCTGATCTGACCGACTATTTCGAGCGCTATCTCGGCGTGAAGCGCGCCAAGACCAATGCCGAATTGTCGAGCCGGCTGAACGAGGCGCTGCGCGGCACGCTGCAGGAGGTCAGGGATATCCTGCCCGACGCCGATGTCGGCGCCGCCATGTCGAAGGCCAAGCTCGCCTTGCAGGGCCGTGCCACGGTTTCCAATGCCGATGTCGTCGATGCCGTCATGCATGCCGCCGATCGCCCCGCCGATGAAAACCTGCTGGCGCGCATCGATACGGCCATGCGCCGGGGCCTGAAGCGCCAGCAGCTGCAGGATGTAGAATTCCGCCCGGACCGCGCCACGCTGGATATGCAGCCCCGGCAGTTCGTCCGCACCGCCGAGGAAGTGCGGCTGGAATTTCCGGGCGCGGAACTGGGTCGCAGCGTCACCCGCGAGACCGACGACGATGAGATAGTCTTTACCGTTCGCACGCGAAGATTGGTGGAAGATGGCACCCTCCCAGTCAAAACTCGCTGAAGCGCTGAACACTCTCATCGACGAAAAGAAGGCGACCGTCACCGAAACGGCGGCCGGCATTTCCGTCTACCAGCTCGAAGGCCCCGATGCCGACGGGCTCTACACACTGTTCGAAGAGGCCGGGTGGAAGAAGATCATCTGCCGCGACAAGGGCGGCGAGATCCCGCGCCATCTGATAGCCGCCAATGGCAAGGGCCTGACGATCACCGCCGAGAGACCGGCGACGCCTGATGGCATCGAGGTGATCCTGACCCGAAGCGGGTTCGAGGCGCTGCTGGACAAACCTCCGGAATCGACGATCGTCTGGGTCGAGGGCCTGACCGCTGCCATCGACACAAGGGCCGTTCGCTATGGCCCCTGGTGGCACGAGGGCGAGTTCAAACCCGAGGGCGGCGCCGAAAGCGTCGCCAGGGTCACGCGCCTGCTGGGCAGGAAGGGACCGGGCGACCATCTCGGCCGCTGGCTGCTGAAAGCGCCCGCCACGCCGGTTCATGAGAAGGCGCTCGAGCCGTGGCGCGAGCGGGCGGCCTCGCGGCTGCTGCGCGCCATGGCGCAGGAAATCGAGCCCGACAACAAGCTGCTGTTCAAGGGGCCACCGCCGGCGAGATTCATCGTCGAGGACGAGGAGGATCTGGCCGCCGACCTGTTTGCCACGCTCCAGTCGGTCGCCACATGGCTGCTGGAGAGCGATCGCGAGCTGGAAAACCGCCACGGCCTGCTGGCCGCCGAAATTGCGCGAACCGCCACGCGCGGCGGCAGCGCCATGGATCTGGCAGGTACGTTGCGCCTCGCTCTCGAAGGGGCGCGCATCGCATACAGTTTCGGCGTCACCCAGCAGAACAAGGACACGCTCAGGGCGCTCGGCGACCTGCGCAAGGCGGTTTCGGAAGACACGGCAAAACTCTCCGAGATCATGCGCACGCTGGGCACGGCCGTCGCCGGCGCCGTCTTCGCCAATATCGGCCTCATCATCGCCCGAATGAATGTGCCGGCCGGCGGCAAGTTCGTAGGCCCGGCGGCAATCCTTGTCGGCATCGTGCTCGCCATTTATGTCCTGTCGGTCATCGGCAGCGGCGTGCATTATATCCGGGTACAGGGCTACCTGCGCAACGAGTGGCGCAACAGCCTCTACAGGTTCCTCTCCGACGACGATTACAAACGCCTCGTCGAAACGCCCGTCGCCCGCGCCGAAACCGCCTTCTGGTGCGTGGCCGCAGCGGGGATACTGATGCTGGTGATTTCGCTGGCGGCTCTGTTCAGGATCGTGAGTGCCTGAGCGGTCGGTGCCGAGCCCCCTGGCTCAAGCCTACCCCACCCTGCGCTATGCAAATCCCCCTCCATGCTCTACAAAACGCCATCACCATTGCCAGGAATATCCAGCCAATGACGATACCCACAAAGCTCGCCGACTGGCTCACGCCCGATCGAACTGCCCTGCTGGTCTACGATATGCAGATCGGTATCGCCCGGCAGGTCGAGGGCTCCGAGGAAACGGCGCTGCGCATTGCCGATATCGTCGCCGCTGCCCGGCGAGCCGGCATGCGCATTGCGTTCTGCCGCCATCTTTCGCTGCCGAAGCCGTGGATGGGGCTGTTTGCGACGCGCATGGCCATGACATGGCAGCGCACGGATGATCCCGGGCAGGTCAAACCCTGGTTCTTGCGCGACAGCGAAGCAGTGCAGATCATCCCGGAATTGCAGCCGCAAGAGCAGGATTTCGTTTTCGACAAGCTCGGCATGTCGGCTTTCGAGGGAACGCCGCTCGCGCTCGCCATGCGCGACGCCGGCCTTTCGGCGTTGGCGATCTGCGGCATAGCCATGGAAATCGGCATCGAGCCGACCTGCCGGCAGGCCGCCGACCTCGGCATCGTTCCGATCCTGATCGAGGATGCCTGCGGCTCCGGCCATGCGGAAGCGGCAAAACGTTCAGTCGAATCCCTTCGCTTCATGGGCGATACGATCGTCACCAATACGGAAGGATTCCTGCAGGCTGTTGCCCGCTCGCGGTGATGTCCACGGTTGACCTGCGCATACGCCCCCTAATTAAAACCGGGCTTGTTTGCGAAGGAGGCTATGTTGGCGGCACTTATTGAAGACTATGCCCTGATCGGAGATTGCGAAACCGCTGCGCTCGTCTCCAGGAACGGCTCGATCGACTGGCTCTGTTTTCCGCGCTTCGACTCCCCCGCCTGTTTTGCCGCCCTGCTGGGTACGCAAGAGAATGGCTTCTGGTCGCTGTCACCAACAGGTGACGATGTCAGCGTCACGCGCCGTTACCGGGACGACACGCTCATTCTCGAAACCGAGTTTCAGACCGGGACCGGCACCGCCATCATGACGGACTTCATGCCGCTGCGCGATGGCACCAGCGACCTGATGCGCATCGTCGAGGGCAAGAGCGGCGCCGTCGCCTTCGACATGGAGCTCAACCTTCGCTTCGACTACGGGCGAACCGTTCCCTGGGTCACGCATGGCGAAGACGGCGGCATCACCGCCATTGCCGGGCCGGACCGGCTGACGCTGAACTGCGCCGTGCCGCTCGAAGGCCGCGGGATGAGCACGGTCGGCTCCTTCAAAGTTGCGGCCGGCGAGAGCCAGATCTTCACCCTCACCTGGTCTCCCTCGCATCTGCCGCCGCCGGCCCAGCGGCAGGTGGAATATGCGCTGCCGGACACCGAGGAATTCTGGCAATCCTTCGCGGCGAAGTGCCCCAAGGTGGGCAAATGGACAGAGCAGGTAAAGCGCTCCCTCATCACGCTGAAGGCCCTGACCTACATGCCGACAGGCGGCATCGTCGCCGCCGCGACCACCTCCCTGCCCGAGAAGATCGGCGGCCCGCGCAACTGGGACTATCGCTATTGCTGGCTGCGCGACGCGACGCTAACCCTGCTCGCCCTGATGAAGCTTGGCTATTACGAGGAAGCACACGCCTGGCGCAACTGGCTGCTGCGTGCGGTGGCCGGCGCCCCGGCGCAGATGCAGATCATGTATGGCGTCGCCGGCGAGCGCAATCTGCTGGAATGGCAGGTTCCCTGGCTGAAGGGCTATGAAGGCTCGACGCCCGTGCGCATCGGCAACGCCGCCGCCGAGCAGGTGCAGCTCGATGTTTACGGCGAGGTGGCGGACGCCATGCTGCAGGCCCGCAAGAGCGGACTGCCGTCGCATCCGCGCGGGCGCGAACTGGCGACCGCCATTCTGCCCTTTCTCGAAAAAGTCTGGGTGGAGCCCGATGAAGGCATATGGGAGGTGCGCGGCCAGCGCCAGCATTTCACCTATTCGAAGGTCATGGCCTGGGTCGCCTTCGACCGCGCCGTCAAGATTGCCGAGGAGGACGGCGAGCCCGAAGCCGCCGCACGCTGGCGAGCCATCGCCGATCGCATCCATGCCGAGGTCTGCGAAAAGGCCTTCGATCCCGAACTTGGCTGCTTCGTTCAGGCTTACGGGTCCAGGGCGATGGATGCCAGCCTGCTGCATCTCGGCATGGTCGGCTTCATCCCGCCTGATGACCCGCGCTATGTCGCGACCGTCGAAGCGGTCGAACGCAAGCTGATGCGGGATGGCCTGCTGCTGCGCTACGAAACGCTGGAGGTCGATGACGGCCTGCCGCCAGGCGAAGGCGCTTTCCTCGCCTGCAGCTTCTGGCTCGTCGATGCCCTCTACATGATCGGACGGCGGGACGATGCGCAGCACCTGTTCGAGCGGCTGCTGGCGATCTGCAACGATGTCGGGCTGCTGGCGGAGGAATACGATCCCGTTGCCGGGCGCATGCTCGGGAATTTCCCGCAGGCGTTCAGCCATATCGGGTTGATCAACAGTGCGTTGAACCTCTCACCGGTAGAGGGGCCGGCGGATCAGCGTTCGGCTTGATGGGGCGATGCGCTGGGTCCTACCTCAGTCACCAGGTGAGATAAGAGCGAGCGTGAGCCCGCGGGCGCATACGTGCCCGCCTCCGGCTTGGCGACGGAGAAAAGATATCGTCTCCAATAGACATCACCCTATTGTCCAGGAATCCGAACGATTCATTCGTTTCCCTTTTGTACTCTCAACCCCTTCCATTTCATGATGACAACAGCCATATTCCGCGCATGGCAAAATCTCCGAAGAAATCCCCCGCTTCGAATGGCTTCGAAGAAGCCCCCCAGTCGTCGTTTGAAGGTGCGCCGCTCAGCGGCAGCGTCTCCGATTGGGTGAAGCAGCTCGAGGCCGATGCCGAGCAGGCGGGCGTCGAGAGCCAGCGCGAAATCGCCTCCAAGGCGGGCAAGCACCGCAAGAAGGTGGAGAACGAGGCGCGCAAGCATACCGAGGCTGTGAGCGTCAACAAGAAGGCCACCATCAGCAAGACGGCGCGTGGCGTTTCCATCGGCGGTTCGTCCGACCCGAAGACGCGCGCGGCCGCCGGCCTCAATCCCGTGGCCGGTCTCGATATCTCGCTGGAAGATGCCGGCAATCTGGCGCCCGGCAGCGTCACCGCCACGGTGGAGGCGCTCTCGGCGCTGATCGAGAGCGGCAATCCGCTGCACAAGAACGGCAAGATCTGGACGCCGCACCGCCCTGCCCGGCCGGACAAATCCGAAGGTGGGATTACCATCCGCATGGATTCCGAATACCAGCCGGCCGGCGACCAGCCGACGGCGATCCGCGATCTCGTGGGCGGACTGGAGACCGGCGAGCGCAGCCAGGTGCTGCTCGGCGTCACCGGCTCGGGCAAGACCTTCACCATGGCCAAGGTGATCGAGGAAACGCAGCGCCCGGCGCTGATCCTGGCGCCGAACAAGACACTGGCCGCCCAGCTCTATTCCGAATTCAAGAATTTCTTCCCCGACAATGCGGTGGAATATTTCGTTTCCTACTACGATTATTACCAGCCGGAAGCCTATGTGCCGCGCTCCGACACCTATATCGAGAAGGAAAGCTCCATCAACGAGCAGATCGACCGCATGCGCCACTCGGCGACGCGCTCGCTGCTCGAACGCGACGATTGCATCATCGTCGCTTCCGTTTCCTGCATCTACGGTATCGGTTCGGTCGAGACCTATACGGCCATGGCCTTCCAGATGAATGTCGGCGACAAGCTGGACCAGCGCCAGCTGCTGGCCGACCTCGTGGCCCAGCAATACAAGCGCCGCGACATGGATTTCCAGCGCGGCTCCTTCCGTGTGCGCGGCGATACGATCGAGCTCTTCCCGGCCCACCTTGAGGATGCCGCCTGGCGCATCTCCATGTTCGGCGACGAGATCGATTCCATCACCGAATTCGACCCGCTGACCGGCCAGAAAACCGGCGACCTGAAATCGGTGAAGATCTACGCCAATTCGCACTACGTCACGCCGCGCCCGACTCTGAACGCCGCCGTCAAGTCGATCAAGGAGGAGCTGAGGCTTCGCCTCGCCGAGCTTGAGAAGGCCGGCCGCCTGCTGGAGGCCCAGCGCCTGGAGCAGCGCACCCGCTACGATATCGAGATGCTGGAGGCCACCGGCTCCTGCCAGGGCATCGAGAACTATTCGCGCTATCTCACCGGCCGCGACCCCGGCGACCCGCCGCCGACGCTCTTCGAATATGTGCCCGACAATGCCATCGTCTTCATCGACGAAAGCCATGTCACCGTGCCGCAGATCGGCGGCATGTACCGGGGCGACTTCAGGCGCAAGGCGACGCTGGCCGAATATGGCTTCCGCCTGCCCTCCTGCATGGATAACCGCCCGCTGCGCTTCGAGGAATGGGATGCCATGCGCCCGGATACGATCGCCGTGTCGGCGACGCCCGGCAACTGGGAAATGGAACAGGCCGGCGGCGTCTTCGCCGAACAGGTCATCCGCCCGACCGGCCTCATCGATCCGCCCGTCGAGGTGCGCTCCGCCCGCAGCCAGGTGGACGACGTGCTCGGCGAAATCCGCGAAACGGCCGCCAAGGGCTATCGCACCCTCTGCACCGTGCTGACCAAGCGCATGGCCGAGGATCTGACCGAATATCTGCATGAACAGGGCGTGCGCGTGCGCTACATGCACTCGGACATCGACACGCTGGAGCGTATCGAGATCATCCGCGATCTGCGCCTCGGTGCATTCGACGTACTCGTCGGCATCAACCTGCTGCGCGAGGGCCTGGATATTCCCGAATGCGGCTTCGTCGCCATTCTCGATGCCGACAAGGAAGGCTTCCTGCGCTCCGAGACCTCGCTGGTCCAGACGATCGGCCGCGCCGCCCGTAACGTCGACGGCAAGGTCATCCTCTATGCCGACAACATCACCGGCTCCATGCAGCGCGCCATGGACGAAACCTCCCGCCGCCGCGAAAAGCAGGTGGCCTACAATACCGAGCACGGCATCACGCCTGAAAGCGTCAAGGCCCGCATCTCCGATATCCTCGATAGCGTCTACGAGCGCGACCACGTGCGCGCCGATATCTCCGGCGCCTCCGGCAAGGGCTTCGCCGATGGCGGCAACCTCGTGGGCAACAACCTGCAGACCCATCTCAACGCGCTGGAAAAGTCCATGCGCGACGCCGCCGCCGACCTCGACTTCGAAAAGGCCGCCCGCCTGCGCGACGAAATCAAACGCCTCAAGGCCGTCGAACTCGCCGCCATGGACGACCCGCTCGCAAGAGAGGAAGCCAAGTCGATGGAAGGGATCAGACGGAACGCCAAGGCGACCCGCGAGTCCCTTCTCCCCGCCGGGGAGAAGGTGCCCGGCAGAGCGGATGAGGGGGCTACACCCTCCTACTTCGCCAAGCCGCACCTCGACGACATGGGCCACGACCCCACCACCCCCGCCGACAGCAAGACCCTCTTCCGCCGCAACACGCTGGATGAGATGACCGTGGGCCGGACGGAAAAGCCCGTGGTTGGACCTGTGCCGGAAAAGCCGGATGCGGCAAAGGGCACGCAGCGGTTTTCGCCGTTGCTTGAGGGGCAGCCGGAGCGCGATGATGTGCGGCCGCTGGTGCGCGGGAAGACGGGTGTCGGGAGCTATGAGGATCCGGGCGAGCAGAAGCGCAAGAGCCGGACGAAGGGTAAGACTGGGCGGCCGGGGCGGTAGGCTCACAAACTCGAGCCGAGATCATTGGCGGCCAGATCCCCCTCGTCCAAGCTCTAAAGCGCTCGCACGTTACTTTTGTCGACTGCGCTTTATCACTTCGCCAAATAAATCTTCGTCCGATTGTATATGAGTCGATAGCTCGTCGAGGTAGGACTTGAGCCTTCCCTGTGGCGAAGAGTTCTTCTTCACAGGTTTGGTGTAATTGGCGATTGCTCGAACCACCTTTACCGGGAGCAGTTGCAGTAGCACACGAGCGCCCTTCATATCAGTCAACCCTACGGTTCGAGCGTCGTAGGACCCAGGAAATCCTCCCAGTTCTGGAAAGAACTCGCCCTGGTCAGCATTGTAGGTCTTCACCTGTTTGGCGTCGACATCAGAGAGAATGCGTTTTAAAGCGATGGTCTCAAGCCTTTGCGATTCCGAGGCTATCAAGCTCGGGTGCCTAGCTCTCAACTCTTTGATGACATCATCATGCGTGTAATAGCCGCGAAGGCCAAGCTCATGTGCAATTCTTCTCAAAGCGCTGCGTAAGTTCATCTCATCGAACTCCGATGTGCGTCAACCAACCACATTGCGTGCATGCGAATCGCTAGATCAAAGCATGAACATAGTTCGTAGACACGTCAAGCACTCGACCCCACAGAGCGCTAGCAGCTAGGCCAACATGAAGAATTTCGACTCTGATTGGCACGATGATGGCGGTAAATCGCGACCGAAATCCGGCACGCCAAGTCCTGAGCAGCCTCTACCGACTGAACGTGAGGAACGGACGAAGACAGGGTTTGGCATTAGATCAACTTACCAACGCCAGCGGCAGATTAACTACCTGCTAACGTCTCTGGGGCGCAGGCGCCATTGCGCCTAGCTCACGAAGAAATCTGCTCGCCATCGCATTAACGTTGCCGTTGTTCAAATTAAACGCCTCTTTGTATGAGAACTGTCTGAAACTTGATATCGTCAGCGTTCCCGGCTTACCTTCATTTGGCAACGCCTTGACTCGAGTGAGAGCCACGTAAAAGAGCCGGCGCTGCTCTTCCGTCTTTCTGCCTCGCTCAAGAGCATTATCTTCTGGATCTAGAAATCTCGGCAATAAACCGTCTACAACACTTGTGATATAAACGACGGGACATCCAAGCCCCTTGCTGCCGTAAAGAGTCATTATCCTCACATAGTCGACATCCGCCGGGAAGTTTGGCTCGTATATCTTTTCAACTATCAGATCTTTCAATTCTCGTAGCTGAATTTCGCCTTCGCCCGCTTCCAGTTCTTCACCGAAAAGATCTCTTATGCGATCAAAAACGAATTCATCTGCTGGAAAAAGGAAATCAAGGCGCTGAGCGCTCCCCTGTATCTGCGCGAGTTCCCCGATTTTTGCACGGATGGTCCGAAAACGATCCAGCAGACCACGCGTATGCGGCAAACGAATTCGGCCTGCATCTATCTCGCCAAGAGTATCCCACGGCGCTAATCCCGTTTCTTGGCAAACCGCCTTCAAGCGGGCGTACTGAGGGGCTCTGTAATTATCGCTGCCAAATCCCAACAACCAACGCAAAGCTGGCCTATCATCATGGTCACAAGCGACCATAAGGAGGGCCAACCGTTCAGTAACTTCATCGGTCTCTAGTTCACTTTCGGACAAATACTCCCGATGCGGAATGGCAGCCTCTCTCAGTCGATTAGCTATTTTCATTCCTAGAATTTTACGCGGTGTGAGGACGAGAATGTCTCCGGGCGCCGTTCCACTCTCAATCCTCTGAACAATATCTGCCGCTATGCCATTGGCCTCCTCATCAGTTCCTAAAAACTGAATTATGGAAACACTTCCGACACCTTTTTCCGGTAGCGCTCTAAGCTGGTGATTTGCGCCGCCTTGATTGTTTGCGATCAGACTGTTGGCCATAGACACAACTGTCTCAGGGCACCTGTGACAGTCGAGTAGCTGATGATCACCTCGATCTAAATTCTCAGCCTCCCACTCAAGTATACCCTCGCGGTGGGCGTGCTTAAAACTATATATGGATTGATGTTCATCGCCGACGATAATCAGGCCCGCATCTCTTGAAAGTAATCTAATTACCCCCTGTTCGATTTTGTTTAAGTCTTGATATTCGTCAACAAGTATGTGCGAATACATTTCAAATTCTGCTGCAGCAGGATTATCCCGGAGATATATGTAAAGATAAGGTATCAATTCACCCAGAAGCATTGATTTGCTGAATTCCAAATGCGAGACGAGTTCAATACGAAACTGGGTATCTAAGGGATCAATTTCTACCACAGGCTCATCTATTTGCTCTCGTGCGAACCCGGCTTCATAGGCAGCAATGCGCTTTGCTCGCAGCCTCTTATCCCCGAACCTTGCATCCAAATCATAGAGAAGTGGCTCAACTTCGAACTCCAGCATAGGCCTGGTAGTGCGACCTAAAGCATCCATCACGTGCTGCTGTCTCAATATTTTCATGGCAAGGCTGTGAAGCGTTCTCGCTTCTATTTCTGCTGCTCCCGCCACGTCCAGGCTGTGCAGCTCACGCCTAATATCTTCGGCAGCGATACGAGTAAACGTTACCGCCAATATCCGCTCCGGTATGACACCCTGCTCAAGAAGGCGTGCAACTCGCCTTCTCATTGAGAACGACTTCCCCGTACCAGGCCCGGCCATTACTCGAATTCGCTCACGTGCGTCACTTGCGATATTGTGCGCCGGACTACCAACAACTAGACCATTATCCCAAGGCATGAATCACCCTCATAAATTGATCTAACGATAACAACTCAACATAAATGCGCAAGGATCAACTAAAGCTTGCGAAAGCTCCTCCATACTCTCGATCATTTGATACGAAGCAGGGCGTGAAGTCGGGCGTTAAGTACACCAGTGGGGGTTATCTTGGACTCCACAACAGCCATCCGAAAGTCCCTTCCACCCACATCCGCGACTCCTGCTAGACATCTGCCACCAACCAAAAGGAGCCCGCATGCGCCTCCCCATCTTTATCCTCGGCCTTACCTTCTCGGCACTGATCGTCTCTCCTGTGTTCGCAGCCACTTACAAAACCCCCAAGGCGCTCCTCCAAGCCCTCTACACCTTCAACACCGACACCGCCTCCGACGACGCCCCCTCGCCCTATTCAACCTTCTTCTCCGACCACCTGAACGAGATGCTCCAGACTGACATCGACAACACCCCTGACGGCGATGTCGGAGCGATCGATTTCGATCCCGTCATTGCCGGGCAGGACGGCGAGGCGAGCAATCTCCGGATCGGCCAGCCGATCCTGCTGGATGACCGCGCCGAACTTGAGGTGCAGTTCCGCAACGGCGAAGAGGTCACGCTCTACTACACGCTGGTGAAGGAGCATGGCGGCTGGAAGGTGGAGGATATTGCCAACCAGCAGGGCGAAGAGCCGTGGAGCCTCAGTGCGCTGCTGGGCGACGCGCAATAGGCGGCCCTGAGCGCTTGGCATGTCATTGCCACCGAACCAGCCTTCGGACAACGCCGGCCCCCTCTGAAACGGGCCGGGTTTATTAGCGCCCGGTCATTGCAATGGCCGGCCCGCGCCCCATATCCAACCGTGGCGGCATATGGAATAAAGCCGCCTTTTGCATCGGTTTCCCGATGCCCTCAAGGGAAGACGCGCTGTCTTCCGACACTCTGCAAAACAGCTTTTTCGCAGCGATCCTGAGCAGCATGGCCGCGCCCGCAAGGGCTGGCAAAGAGCAATGTCTCTCATACGCCCAGACATTTAAGAGACCGTGCTGAAAAAGACCTCTGACGCATTCGATGATGAGCCGTGCATATCCCGCCTGCATCAGGCGTGGCCGCTTATGCGTCCTTGGCAGGAGCCGGAGGCACCAATTTCTGGAGAAACTGCGATGTCCCTGATTTTCCCCAATAGAAGCCGCAGCTTCGACGAGGGCCGCGATGGGGTTCGTTTCTCCGGCTATGACGGCATGTTCGAGGTGCGGTTTCTGATCGAGGCGAGCGCGCTGCGCTCCATCGCGCAGACGGGCCACTCGGAAGCCGAATGCCTGAGCGCCTTCGATGCGGCGCGCCCCTCCATTCTGGAGGCGGCATCCGGTGTCTACGGCCGCGGTGGCAAGGACATGTATACGCTGACGGAGAAGGATATCCGTCGCTAAAGCATATCGCGCAATAGTGCGCAGCGGTTTGCGACAACGACATGCGCGAGACAAGGACGTAAAGCGTGGCAGGCGAATCCTGGAGATCGCGACACGCTTCAGTTTCACGCCCGGGATGAACCGGCACGGAGATGAGACATGTCAGTCAACAGAAAACATCTGAGCGTGGTGGACAAGCGCCCGCGTGCTCACCCGGAAGACGCCGATCTCGAAACGGCTGTCTACGATGCGCTTGCCCATACGGGCGATCTCGACCCCAGCTATATTTTCGTGACGGCACACGGCAGCGACGTCACGCTCGCGGGCTGGGTTCACGTCAGCGAGGAAATCTCGCTCGCCGAGCAGGTGACCCTGCGGACACGCGGCGTGCGCAGCGTTCACAACGAGCTGTCGCGGGATCTTTAGCGCACCCATTCGTCTCGGCGCGGCTGCGCGCCGACCTCCGGCAAAGCTCGAACGCAGGCCGGAGGCGAGGAGCCCGGCCCCAGCGCCGGGTTCCGCGTTGCCGGGCGCGAGCCGCCCGCAAGCCGAAGCCGGTTCCTCCCACACATGACCGATTCGCGATCGGCCCCAAACGACCGATGGATAAGCTATGCGCCAGAAAATCGACACGATCACCAGACAGGCCCCTTCCGCCACAGGCCGGCACGCCACCGCCAATGAAAACCGCCCTGCCCAAAACCCCTCCGCCAGAGAGATGATCGCCGAAGCCGAATCCGCCCGCGCTACGGTGGATGCGGCCCGCGATGAGGCGGCTGTGGGGGAAGAGGCCGGCGAAGGCGAAGCGGGCGACAAGACGCCAACCGGCGATCCGCTTCCGACAATGGAAGAGCTGGAACTGGCCCGGGACGATCACAGCAGGAAGATCGTCGGAAGAGAGGCGGATGGGGAGGATTGAGCTGTACAGGCGCGGCGGATTCGTTGCGCAAGGCAGGCTCGGAAAGCCGAACATGCGCGCCAGCATCGCCAAGCGGCTGCATTTTCTGTAGCGTGAATCGATGGAAACGCCACCGACCGGACTCGGACAACAAGCAATGCCAGAACTGCGCATCAACCCCTTCCCCTCGCCCGATGAATTCGCCGCTCTCTGGGCCGCCGCCTGGGATGGCGCGCAGGCGCCGGATTTTACCGGCATCCTGCCGCGCAGCCTTGCCCATGTCGGCGCCTATGACGAGAACAGGCTGATCGGCTTCGTCAATGTCGCCTGGGATGGCGGCATTCATGCCTTTATCCTCGATACCTGTGTCCATCCGGATCTGCGCCGGCAGGGCATTGCCACACAGCTGGTGATGGAGGCGACGCGGATCGCGCGGGAGCGCGGGGCGGAATGGCTGCATGTCGATTACGAGCCGCATCTTCAGGGCTTTTACCGCGCCTGCGGCTTCAGGCCGACCGAGGCCGGGCTGATACAGCTCGACTAGACGGGGAGACCCTACGACAGAAGCGGGCGATAGCCGCCGCCGGGTTCGCGCCGGGTCAGGAAGAAATGCAGGAGGTTGGCATAGCCGCGGGCATCGTCGATGGCGCGGTGCGTGTGCTCGATATTGCCGAGCCATTCGCGCGGATAATGGGCGATATCGCATTCCCAAGGGCTGCGGCCCGTCGCACCCGCCACCAGCGACAGGATGCAGAGCGGCGGATGGCGGAACAGGCGGTCGGCGATCCACGGCCCTTCGAACAGCGGCCGGCCGGTGAAGCGCTTCAGGTAGTGGTCGAGCCAGGGGCCGTCGAGCGCGACCGGATGCGCAGCGAAGATCGGCTCGGCGCGCAAGGATTTCACCCAGGCGATGAAGCGGGAGATGACCTCGGCTGCGGGCTCGGCATTGTCAGTCGCGGCGGCAAAGGCTTGCGGATGCGCCTGCCAGAAAGCCATGGTCACAGGGTCGCGCCCGGCTCCCTCGAGCGGCTGCAGCACGGCTTCGAATTCGCCGACGATCCGGCCGGTCTCGGAGAGGGCAACGGAGGCGAAGGAGAGCATCGAATGGGTGCCCGGTATGGGGCCGTCGAATTCGCAATCGGTGACGATGTAGATATGCGGCACGCGCGATGTGCTCCCAGGTCTGCTTTGGTCTTGGAGTGAGCATAGCCGGATATTTGGCTATTGCCATGGGGGCGTCCCACGATAGTCCGTCGCCGTCGCCTCTCTCCCCGAAAAGCCAATCCGGGAGCGAAAGTGCCACCCAGCCCACAAAAAATGCCCGGCCACATCATGACCGGGCATCCTTCGACCCACGCTGCGATCAATTGTTATGTGAGGCGCAGGCTTCGTCCATCGGGGTGGCGTTGCTGGTGCCGCCCTGCGTCTGCAGCTTGCCGGAGCCGGTGCCTGAGCTGCTGGCGTGGTCAGGGCAGTCGGGCTTTTTCATCTTCATCGCGCCGCCCGTCGTGCTGCCGGTCGTGGTCTTGTCCATCGTGGCAGGCTTCTTCTTCATATCGGTGCCGGCGCCGCCGCCGGAATCGGTGGTGTTCTTATCCATGGTGGCGCCAGTTGGAGCCGGGTTGGACTGGGCGAAGGCTGATGTGGCCATGCCGAGGGCGAGCAGCGAGGCTGCGACAATTCTCATGCGCATTGGCATTCTCCTAGGTGGATCAGTTGGTTGACCCATATGGAACCGCTGGTGATGGCGATTGTTCCCCGGCGATGTCCACAGTTTTCTCCTGCGCAATTCCTGGACGAGCTGGGCTGCAGGTTTCAATCAAGCTACATTAGCCAGATCGCATGCGCCGGAGGACGGATATTTCCCGAATACCTCATCGAAATGGCTGAAGCGACACGGTCGGAGGAGACGAAGGCCGCATAAGGAGGCAGGCGGAAACGAGCCGCCACGCCCATCATCTGATCTCAAGCCCGGAAAACCCCACCGGGCTTTTTTCTCGCGCCGTCGTACCGGGCATTGGCGGCAATCCAGAGACGCGGGCCGTAGTGGTGGCGAGCAAGGCGGATTGACGGGAAAAAGGCCGGCTGCCGGCCCCTATTTCCCGAGATAGGTCTGCAGGAAGTCATGAACGGTGGCGATCGACTGCTCTGCCGCAGCGGCATTATATTCCTCCACATGCCCGAACACCGTCTTCGGTTTCGTCATCGCCTCATCATCGAAATCGTGGCGCGCGCCCGGATAAACATGAAGTTCGATCGGCGGCCCCTTCCCGCTGAGATTGGCGATCCGCCTGCGGCATTTTTCGGCCGGGCTCCAGTCATCGAGTTCGCCGACCATGATCAGCGTCGGTACGGTCGCATCGCTCTCATGCACGGCACAGACGGGATAATAGGCAACCGCCGCCTTGAACTTTTCATCCATCAGCTGCTCGTTCCCGTCGATCTTCGTCGCCTCCAGCGTCGCAATCCCGCCGGCCGAAAAGCCCATCAGCGCCACGCGGCTGGCATCGATGAAGCCCTGTTTCGACAGGAAATCCAGACCGCCATAGGCATCGAAGACGCGATCGGGAAGATAGGTCTTGCAGGTATTCTCAATGTTGCGGGTGGTGAAACTATCGACGACCAGCACGGCATAACCCCAGGAGGCCAGCTGCTCCGGCCAGGCATCCTTCACGTGAGACCGGATACCGCCGCATCCATGCATCAGCACAACAGCCGGAAACCGCCCGTCACCCTGCGGGCGGGTCAGATAACCGATCAATGGAGTCGCCTGCAGTGATGGCAGCGCCTCGCCCTGTTCCTTCGCCTTGCGCTCCAGAAACGGGCTTGGCTTCACGACGGCGCTGTCGAAGTGAACCAGCTCGTCGGCATAAGCCTGCGGCATGAAGTTCAGGGAGACGACGAGGCGGAAGAAGAGCCGCGCGATTTTCACTGAATGACCTCTTGGCGGATGGATGGCACGACGTTGACACCTTCACCACGCAATTTGGGTGAAGCGACGATCAAGGCAATGCGGCGGAGAGGCGCATGTTCCGGCGACCGCTGCTGGTATGGAGCGGTCTCACGGTGGGTGACAGCGATTGCGGTTCAAACAGGCCGATCACCGAGAAGATCACAGAGGTCGAGCGAGATCCCGCATGGCGGCGGCCGTCAGCGTTTCCATACGCTCCCTGAGCGCCTTCTCATCCACATCCTTGCCGGCGGCGCGGATATCCGCAACCATCTTGGCGATCACGCCTTCATCATCGGCGCCGGTCAGCCTGAGATCAATGATCTCGCCGATATAGGCCTCGCTGTCTGCGCCCGTCATGCCGCAGACCCAGCGGGCGAGCAGTCGGTCGCTGCGCGATCGCACCTTGAAAGCCATGTCGGAATCCAGGAAATACATCTGCTCCAGCGCCTTCTCGCGATCTTCGAATACGGTCATGAGGAAAGCTCCCCCGTCGCATTCGTGGTCTCCAGCAGCTGGTGGAGAAGTGCGGGCTCGATCCTCACGATCCTGCGCAAGCGGCTGCCTTCCGCAATCGAGGGCAGATGAATGAAGGTTCCGACGCGTCGCTAGGCGATGCGCGAAAGACCCTCGATCGGCTCCTCATCCTGCACGATCTTGTAGTCGCCGGCCGGATGGATCTCACCAACGAGATCGGGCAGCGTGAAGGAGGCGGAGAAATGGACGATGGTGTTGGTTGTGCGTGTTGACGATGCGTAGGCTGACATGGCGACAGGCTCCAGGTGAAGGCCTCTGACCGCAGCCCGGTGAAAAGCCTCATCGGGCTACGGCATCGGTCTGGCAATCGAAATTCGGAAGCGTGACTGTCTTCAAGTCTCTGACACACCGGCGAGAACCATACGGCCAAACGACGACCGGATATCATTGCGCTCCAATTGAGTCGCGATTAGGACGAAAATATAAAACAGCAGTTTTATCGAGTTTGTACACTTAAACCCAAAGAATTTTTTAAATATAATTGAACAATTACAACAGAAATATCAAATAAAATAATAAACAAAACGCAGATTTTTTATTGTGTTATTATTTAAGCACGCGAAATCGCGTACTTTTTTAAAAGATTGGAATTCGTGATGCAAAATATAACATGGCTTCGCCCCGGCCTGTGGGGCGCCGTGTGCGGCGCGGCCGCATTGGCGATTGTGGGTTTCAGTTGGGGAGGCTGGGTGACCAGCGGCAGCGCCCAGAAAGCCGCCGGTATCGAGCGCACCTCGGCGATCGCCGCCGCGCTGACACCCTACTGCCTCGACCGCGCCAAGAGCGATCCGGCCTCGGCGCAGATCATGGCCGAGCTGAACTCGGCCGGCACCTATGGACGCAGTGACATCATCAAGAAGGCCGGCTGGGCTACGCCGCTCGGCACCACCGAACCGAACGCGGACCTTGCGCAGGCCTGCCAGATAGCTCTTGGTAAGCCGAGCTGAGCGTTTCGCCCCCGCAAAAACGAGGCCGGCGAGAAATCCCCGGCCGCTTGCCCCACCGACCGCTCACCCAGGCCACCCGCTCGCCAATCCTTCCCGGAGGATGATCATGCACAGACAGAAATTCGCCTGCGCCATGAGCGCAACGATCTCTGGCTGCGATCAGGCGCCATGACCGTCAATCCCCGTCCGGCAGCGGCAGACCGCTGAAACCATGGGAATACCCGCCTTCGATAGCGATACGGCACTCCATGCAGCGCCAGCGCAGGACCGATGAAGGGTGGCGGCTTCAAGACACGAACAGGAGGCATGCAACATGCCTGGAAACACACCCGACAAACCCGCCTCTCATAGGGATGGAAGGCATCACAACGCCAATGCGAAGCGCCCGGCAAGGAGCCCCTCGGCCGTGGAACTGATCGCCCAGGCCACCGCTGCCCGCGCCACCCTGAACGGCCACCAGCCCGGACCGTCAGACAAGGCTCCGGCCGGCAATGATCTTCCGACAATCAAAGAACTCGAGGAAGCGCGCGACGACCACAAAAAGAAGATCGCCACCGAGAGAGAAGCCGACGGGAGAGCACGCGAAGCCCACAAGAAAGCCCGCGCGGCTGATGGGAAAGACCAAAAATCCAAAGAAGAAACCGAGGCGCGAGCAATCCGCGCCCGGTGGAGGCCCGCGGCATGAACGGCAGGCTCAGCGCTGCAGCCGGATCGCCGCCTGGATCAGATCCTGATGGAAGCGATGGTTGCGCAGATCCCCAGTCATCGTGACCAGCCTTTCCCGCGCCAGCCCCGCCGGCTCTCCCCGCGTAAGCATCCCGTCGATCAGGATCTCCTGCGCCGAAATCATCTGCCGGTCGGCAACCACTTGCCGGCGCGCAACGTCCAGATCCTTCAGGGAATAGGTCATGGACAATCATATCACATGCCGGACATGCTGTACGGAAATCCGTTGGGCTCACGCCCCTGCCATCCGGGTGGCTACAGCATCGGCCTGAAAATCGGAACCATGCGCGCGAGCAAGGCCGGATGATCTCCTGCGGCGATGGTTCCCCTACTCCGCAGCCTCCCCGCGCTGCGGCTCCACCACCTCCACCTCCACCTTTTCCAGCGGTGCCAGAACCTCCACCTCATACGAGTAGCCCTCGAGCATCGTATAGGTATGCTCGATCGTCTGGATCTGCTTCTCCGTCTTGCGGATGGCGTCGGCGATGGCTTCGCTGCGGGCGCGCAGCATGGAGCCGAGCACGTCGGTTTCCGGGCGGCGGCCGAGGCGGTCTATGTGTTTGCGCACGCGTGCGCGGTGGCGTTCGAGCTCCAGGATGTGGAAGCGGCTCTTGACGATATCGTCCGACAGCTTGCGGCGCATGGCGGCCACGGGATCGAAGCTGCCGGGTTCGCGCTCGTCGAGGATCACCTCGTTGACCAGCGATTCCAGCATCAGCACGCCTTCGAGATCCCTCGGGTCGGCAAGCTGCGGATCGTAGCCCGTATCGTCATAGACGCGCCGGCGCACGGGATCCTGCAGCAGTTCGTAGGCGATCTGCAGCCGGTTGAAATGATCGGAGTCGCCGCCGGCATCCGGATGCGCGCCCTTGGCCGCCTTGCGCCAGGCAAGCCTGATCGCCTCGCCATCGGCTTCGCGCTCCAGTCCAAGCATGGCATAAGGATCGATCACGCCGGCACTTCCTTCATTCACTGCTTCGTCCCTCCGAGACCTAACCGCAGGCTGGCGCCGCATCAAGCCCCGAAACACCCTGCCATAATTGCGGCAGCTCGGGACGAAATTGTGGAACGCGGCTGATTTTCCCACAGGCAAGGGGTTAACGGGGCGCAATTTCTGCCGCGCTGGTCGGCGGGAGAGTGGAGGATGGGGCCAAAGCCAGGCAAAAGAGCAAACGGGCAGCCCCTGCGGGCCACCCGTCGTCCTGAGCCGTTCTCGATCAGTTGCCTGGCTTGTTCCTGATCGCCGCGTCTATCTGCTTCTTCACGGCATCCAGGTTGAAGGAGGCCGGATCCTGCATTGGCGGGTAGTCGACCGCCGTAAGCGCGAGTTTGGCGACTTCCTGCTGAACACTCACAAAGCGCCAGAACTCACGAGCAAAGAAGTCGTTCATGTAGCCTCCACCCAGGTCATTGAGGCTTTGTTCGCCAATCGACGGTGTTCGCTCGAAGGGATCCTGACGGATATTGACCATGGTGGGCATATCAGTCGTTACCTTTCCGCCGGGCCAACCCTGCGGCTGTTGAAAGAACTGAAACTTGAAATTGTCGAGGCGTACGGCCCCCAGAGCAGGGCCGCCGAAGTAGAAGAATTCATGACGTGCGGACGGCGCATTGCCCTCCAGCAGGTCCATCTGGTTGTAGCCATCGAGGTGGTTCTTGTAGGTCACATCACCCAGCTTCACGCCCTTGAGCAACTGGTCGGTGATGTTGGGATTACCAGCCGCCGCCACCAGCGTGGGGAACCAGTCCAGGGCGGAGAAAATACCGTTCTCGACCGTGCCCGGCTTGACCTTGCCCGGCCAGCGGATGATTGCGGGTGCGCGGAAGCCGCCCTCCATCACGGTACCCTTGGTGCCCTTGAACGGGGTCATGCCGCCGTCAGGCCAGGTAAAGACTTCTGCGCCATTGTCGGTCGTGAAGACGACGATGGTGTTGTCAGTCTCGTCGGCGTCCTCCACGCATTTCAGGATGGCACCGACGCTGTCGTCCAATTGTGCCACGCCCGCTTCTTCGAGACCATAATTGGTCTGGCTGTTCATCAAAGCCTGGTATTTGGGAGACAGGAACGTCCAGACGTGCATGCGCGTCGTGTTGTGCCAGACAAAGAACGGCTTTCCTTCGGTCCTGGCCTTGTCCATGAAGTCGCAGGAAGCCTTGACCAGCACTTCGTCGAACGTACCCATGTCGTACTTGGCCTTGGGTGTTATGTCATGCATGTTCGGCACGTTGGACATATCGGGGTACGGCGCCAGCGGGCCTTCGTCGATGATCCGCTGCTTGCCGATCTTGCCCCAGCGCGGCTGCTGGGTCGCGTCATCAGTATCAGTGGCAAAGCTGTGCACCAGATTGCGCGGCCCGACCTTGTCACGGTAGGACTGGTCATCCGGGAACGAATACCAGTAGGGGTCCGACATCGCATCGAGGTGGTACAGGTACCCGAAGAACTCATCGAAGCCATGGAGAGTCGGCAGGAACTTGTTCAGATCGCCGAGGTGGTTCTTGCCAAACTGGCCCGTGGCGTAGCCCTCGGTCTTGAGGACGGCGGCGATGGTTGCTGCCTTGTCCGGCATGCCCACATCCGCGCCCGCCTGACCCACAGTCGTCAGGCCGGTGCGCAAGGGGATTTCACCGGTGATGAAACTCGCCCGGCCGGCCGTGCAGCTCGCCTCGGCATAATAGTCGGTGAACATCATGCCCTCGGACGCCAGCTTGTCGAGGTTCGGCGTCTTCCCGGACATGATGCCCCGGTGATAGGCACCGAGGTTGAACCAACCGACATCGTCGCCCATGATGACAAGGATGTTGGGTTTTGACTGCGGCTGCTGCGCGACTGCCGGTGCACCCAGCGCGGTCGCGCATGCGGAAGCCAGCAGACCAAAGCAAAGGTTTCGCATGGTACTCATGGTGTATCCTCCGTTGAGTTTGCTCGTCGCTCGGCCTTGTTGGCACTGCTTTCTAGAGTAGAAGGATGCCCATCCTCTCGGCCGAAGACGATCTGATGTCGTGACAGTTCGCGGCATGGCGTTGCAGGAGATCGGGTATGTTGGCTACAGGAATGCCGCACTGATTGCTCGCCATAGGGTGGCGACAGGCGTACCCGCTATCGAAGCGTCGATGGCCAGCAATGAAATATTTGCCCCGGCGTCTGCCTGGATGTGAGCAGTCGCCTTGGCGGATAATCGCACATCTTCGCCTTCGCCGCCAGATTGAAGGCTCTCGTCGCCACGCTCCGGTGGAATAGGCCCGGTGCATGACACCGACCGCAATGCCGAACCCACATGATGATGACCGGTTTGGCGCAAAGCGGTGGCTCGAACCGCTGTAAAGCGGCTGTTGGCACTTGCTACGTCATACCGCCTTTCTCACCCCCTTTGTCCGCACGCCGATAAAAGGAATCCCGAGAGAACCGGAAGCCCATCAGCCGCAAGATGCAACTCGCCCCCTTCAGGTTGCAAATCTCACACCATCCCGCAATGGCACAGCCATGCAAGCCTCTGCTAATCTTCCGCCAACCATTTGAATCATCATCAATTCTCGCAACCGCGAAAGCCATGCCATAATATTGCCGCTTGCTTTTTGCCCGAAATGCTGGCACGAACTGCGACACTCGGGCATTTCGCATGCCGGTGACTGGACTGAAGTGGTAATGCCCTTTCGGAGCGCCAATTCCGGTGGGGCGGCATGGGTGACACCCATGCGCGTAGATGTTCTTTCCCCGTACGTGACGTCTCGACTGACCCTTCGCGTCCGGCTTCCAGAGGCCGAAACGCGAAAGCTAAAGCCGTCCGCCTCCCCTCCGCCGGGGGTGCGGATAAACTAACTACCAATGGGAAAAGGACTATCCCCTATGGCCACCAAGGGCACCGTAAAATTCTTCAACCAGGACAAGGGTTTTGGTTTCATCACGCCGGAAGGCGGCGCGAAGGACGTTTTCGTCCACATCTCCGCTCTCCAGGCTTCTGGCATCCAGTCGCTCCGCGAAGGCCAGGAAGTTTCCTTCGACACCGAGCCGGATCGCATGGGCAAGGGCCCGAAGGCTGTCAACATCCAGGCCTTCTGATCTGATTCAGGTCTCTCTGCTTCGGCAGGCGACGGCGCTCCGCAAGGGGCGCCGTTTTTGTTTTGGGGGCGCGAGAAGACCCCTCCACAACCCATCCCCACAGGTGGGAGGGGCTTAACCTGCCGCGCCGTCTCTGCCCCATCGGTGACCACGGAGAGTGCCGCAAGCTCAACGCTAAGTCCCTCCCGCTTGTGAGGGTCCCAAGGACGGGTCGAGACCCGTGGCTCGACCCCGGCATCCGACAGGAGGGGTTGGAGAGGGGATTTTGCCGCATCTTCCACATCCGCGTGACATGCGCTTGAAGCCATCGGGCAGATGATGCAGTCTGACCGCCTCACTTGGAAGACGACCCGGCTGAGGATGACCCCATGCCCAGCGATGCCAGTCTGACGAACATGCCGGCCTGCACGGTCGTCGATCTCCTGAACCGCGGAGATGTGTCGCCGCTCGATTGTCTCGACGCGCTGGAGGCGCGCATCGGCGCTGTCGATGCTGCGGTCAACGCGCTGCCGACCCTCTGTTTCGATCGCGCCCGTACCCATGCCCGCCGGCTGATGCAGCAGCCTCCCGGCAGCCGCGGCCGTCTGGCGGGATTGCCGGTGCCGATCAAGGACCTGACGGATGTCGCCGGCGTGCGCACCACCTATGGCTCGACCGTCTTTGCCGATCACGTTCCCGAAAAATCCGACATCATGGTGGAGGCGATAGAGGCTGAGGGCGGTGTCATCTACGCCAAATCCAACACGCCGGAATTCGGCGCCGGCGGCAATACGTTCAACGAGGTCTTCGGCGCGACCTTAAACCCCTGGAATACCGGGCTTTCCGCCGCGGGTTCCTCCGGCGGTGCAGCCGTTGCCCTTGCAACCGGCATGGCCTGGCTGGCGCAGGGCTCCGATCTCGGCGGCAGCCTGCGCAATCCCGCAAGCTTCTGCGGCGTGGTGGGGCTGAGGCCGAGCCCCGGCCGCGTGGCCTGCAATCCGGACTCGAAGATCGATCGACTGGTCGGCGTCAAGGGCCCGATGGGCCGCAGCGTCGAAGATACGGCCCTGCTGCTCGACGCGATGACCGGCGAAAACCCGGCAGATCCGATTTCCCTGCCGAGGGGCGAGGATTTCCTGGCGGCGGCGCGCTCCGGCTGGCGGCCGGCCCGCGTGGCCTTTTCCGCCGATCTCGGCATCACCCCTGTCGATCCCGAGGTGGCCGCGATCTGCCGCGCGGCGGCTGCCCGTTTCAGCGAGATGGGCGTCATCGTCGAGGAGGCTCACCCGGACCTCTCCGAAGCGCATGACACATTCCAGGTTCTGCGCGGCATGACCTTTGCTTCTAGCTACGCAGGGCTTCTCGACGGCAACAGGGACAAGATGAAGCCGGAGGTGGTCTGGAATATCGAAAGGGGCCTCAGCTATACGATGGCGGATGTCGTGCGGGCGGAAAACAACCGCGCTGCGATGTTCCGGCGCATGAACCTGTTCTTCGATACCTACGATCTCCTTCTCTGCCCGGCCACCATTGTCGCCGCCTATCCGGTCGGCCAGAGATATGTCGGCGAATGTGCCGGCCATACGTTCTCAAACTATGTCGAATGGCTGGCGATCGCCTACGCAATTTCCCTGACGACCGCCCCGGCCCTCAGTCTGCCCTGCGGCTTCACTGCCGATGGTCGCCCCGTCGGCCTGCAGATCGTCGGCCGGCCCCGCGGCGAGGCACGCGTGCTGGCTGGCGCCCGCGCCCTGGAGCTGATTCTCGATCTGCGGCCCGCAACGCCGATAGACCCGCGCACCCCAGCCTGACGATACTGGGACCGACACCCCTCAAAGCCGCCTGCCCTATCCCGCCGCATGATCGCGCGAAAACTCCCGCGCCGCCATCAGCACCGGCATCAGCGCCCGTCCCGCCTCCGTCAGCCGATACTCGACGCGCGGCGGCTGCTCGCCGAAATCCGTCCGCGCGACAAGCCGGTCCAGCTCCAGCTCCCGCAGGTGCTGCGTCAGCATCTTCTGCGAAATGCCCGGCATGTCGCGCTTCAATTGCAGGGTGCGCATCGAAGGCTCGGCGAAGAGGCGAAACAGGATCGGCAGCTTCCAGCGCCCGCTGATCATCCGCAGTACCCGCGTCACATGTGCGACCGAGCCTTCAGGCCCGAGGCAGGCGGCGCGGTCTTCCCGTTCTACAGGCACTTCTAAGTGCGTAATTGTATCGAGCATCGTCCTGTTCTTCTGTGCTTCCATCCACTCCAAGATAGGAAGACCGCAATGGATTTGAAACTCGACGGCAAGACGGCGCTCGTCACCGGCAGCAGCAAGGGCATCGGCGAAGCGATCGCCAGAGGGCTCGCCCGCGAACAGGCCACCGTCATCGTCCACGGCCGCAACAGGGCCGAAACGGAGCGCGTGGCCCACGAGATCATTGCCGAAGGCGGCCGCGCCCATGCGGTAACAGGCGATCTCACCGTCGATGACGAGGTGGAGCGCCTGATCGGCGAAGCGCAGGCGCTTGCCTGCCGGATCGACATCGTCGTCAACAATGCCGGCGGCTCGGGCGAGCCGGAGGACTGGACGAACAGCCGGCCCGCCTCCTGGGCGTCGGCCTACGACCGCAATGTTCTCGCCGCCGTCCGGGTCACCACAAGGCTGCTGCCTGGCATGCGGCAGGCCCGCTTCGGCCGCGTCGTCAACATCTCCAGCCTCGCCGGCCTGATGCCGCCTGCGGGCCGCCCGGATTACTCCGCCTGCAAGGCGGCGATGAACGCCATGACCTCTTCCATGGCCAAGGCGGTGGCGGCCGAGGGCGTGACCGTCAATACGATATCGCCGGGCACGATCCGCAGCGGCCGGCTGGACGCCCGCTTCCGCGAGGTCGCGGCTGAGCGCGGCATGGCCGAGGATACGGCGTGGGAGGCGGTGGAACGGGCGGTGCTACCGCTTTTCGCCGAGGTGCCGCTTGGGAGGGTGGGCACGCTGGAGGAGATCGCCGACGCCGTTGCTTTCCTGGTCAGTCCGCGCGCCGGCTATATTACGGGGGTGAATCTGCGGGTCGATGGCGGGATGTTGCCGGCGATTTATTGATCGCAGGAGGTTGCGCTTGGTCCAGTAGCCGGAGGAAAACGTGTGTCTCGATCATCAACCTGGATCAATCTGTCAGGGATCATTCCGGTCTGTACCATCGCCAAAAACCCCTCCCCAACCCCTCCCCACAGCTGGGAGGGGCTAACTTGAGGCGCCGCCTCGCTCCCTCCGTTACGTTGAAGATGTGAAAAGCCGGTGCGGCAGGTTAAGGGGGTTGGGGCGGGGTCTTCTGTCCGGCCTCTTCATCAACTGACCTGTGAGGGTCAGAGAGATTGGACCACCTTCGCATTCATTCCCCACCAAGATAGGTCCCGATATACTCCCCGCGCTTCCAGACCTCGGCGCGCAGCCGGGCCTCGGCACCCCTGGATGTCACCGGCCACAGATATAGCATCCTGTCGGCAATCTCTTCGCCCGGCTGCAGGATCGCCTCGATGGCAGCGGCCTCTTCCGCTATACCACCATAATCGGGCATCGCCAGCAGTTGCCGGTCTGCCACCCCTGCCGCTTCATGCAGCTTGCGCCCGAGCGCAATAAGCACCGCATCATCATCCTCGGCCGGCTTTTGCTCCATTGTGGCGCCACCCGCCTCGATCTCCGAAAGCAACAACTCGATACTGCGCCCGAGATCGTCACCAGCCGTCAGCCTCGTCCGCCATGCCTCGACCGCCTGCCTGCACCGCGCACGCTCCCGGCCGATCGCAGCAGCGAGGCCGAAGCCGCCCGAAAGCTGCGCGGCCCGTACCGAATGTATCAGGTCGTCGGGAATATCCTTCAAGAAAGCCACCCGTCGCGCGCCGGAATGGCTGCCGTTTCTGCCGGCCGGAAGAGTGTCACCGCACGGTGAGAAATATCTGCAGACACACCCGGTAACGCTGCAATCCGCCAGGATGGCGCGCCGTATGCCAGTGCCTTGATGAAGGTGATGTCGCTCGCTTTGAGCGGGCACGCATGCATGCAAAACTCTCCAGTTGGATATCGCTGCCGTCATAGGGTTGTACCCGGCAACGGCGACAACAAGCAAGGAAATTATTCCTAATTATATACTTGACGTACCACGGCCTTGTTGATATCAATGATCGCAAGGAGATAGCCGATGTTCGACCTCACAAACGAAATCTACACCGACGCCGAAAAGGCCCGCGAGCATCTTGAAGCCATCCATTGGCCGAACGGCCCGATCTGCCCTCATTGCGGCAACTGCGATACCACCCGCATTACCAAGCTGACTGGCAAGTCCACCCGCCCTGGTGTCTACAAGTGCAACGATTGCCGCGATCCCTTCACCGTGACTGTTGGAACCGTCTTCGAGCGATCCAAGATCGCCCTGAATAAATGGGTTCTTGCCGCTCACCTTATGGCCGCCTCGAAGAAGGGCATGAGCGCCCACCAGCTTCACCGTATGCTTGGCGTTACCTACAAGACCGCTTGGTTCATGGCCCATCGCATCCGCGAAGCTATGAAGGAAGACGTAAAATCCGCTGGCCCCATTGGCGGCGCTGGCAAAACCGTAGAAGCCGACGAGACCTACATCGGCAAGCGCGAGACACCCCGTAAGCTCGCTCGTGGCCGCATTGCCAAGCCTACCAAGAGCGGCAAGGCTGGCGGCGCACAGAAGCGTATCGTTGTTGGTCTGGTGGAGCGTGGCGGCATGTCACGCATGTTCCACCTGAACGACGCCACCAAGGAAACCGTGCGCGAAGTCCTCGTGCGCAACGTGTCCCGCGATAGCAACCTCTACACCGATGAAAGCCGCCTCTACATCGAGACCGGCAAGGAATTCTCCACGCACAAGACGACGAAGCATTCGGCCAAGGAATACGTTCGCTATGAAGGCGATCTCGTCATTCACTCCAATACGATTGAAGGCGTCTTCTCAGTCTTCAAGCGCGGCATGATCGGCGTCTACCAGCATTGCGGCGAAGCTCATCTTCACCGTTACCTTGCCGAGTTTGATTTCAGGTATAACCGCCGCGCCGCCCTCAAGATCTCGGATGCAGAACGCGCCGAAGACATTCTTCGTCAGGCTCGCGACAAGCGCCTTACTTATCGGCGGGTTGGTGAAGCCAGTTACGCCTAAGCAAAAGGCGCGACGATTCCTGTGGAGGCGCAAGCTTAAGCAGCGGGATTGACCGAAGTTCTTCTTGCGCGACTCAGATACTTGGGAAAGCGTAAAAGGCGGACGTCTGAACCACGTCCGCCTTTTGTCAACCAAGCCAAAGGACGGCTCGGCATGAACACGTTTCAGACTTTGAATCCTCCCGGAAGAGTCGTCAAGCCGTCCTTGGCATTTTCCAAGGACATACCGCATGCAAACATTCTGGCTTACATTCCGTCTTAAAGAGAATGGCACTTACACGCAAAGATACGACAACCTAATAGAAACTGTTCGCACGTCAGCGAGCAGTTGGTGGGTTGAACCATCCTCGTTCCTTGTTTTCTCCTCATCAGAAACAATCGACACGATTGCGTCTCGCGTGAAGAAAGCCATCGATACCACAGCCGATCTGGTTGTTATCGGTATGCCTGACTACAAGTCAGCCCGTCTCATCGGAAACAACGAAGACCCGGACATCTTCGATTTAGTACCCTTTATGAAAAGGGCCTGACGCACCTCGACTGGAATACGTAGCTGACGTGCGAACCAAAGAACGAGATTAACTCTTATCGTCAGCATCGCGACCATCCTTATCCTTCCCAGGCTTCGGCTTGGGAGGGGCTTTCGGATCTGGGGGCGACTTGAGCATACGCTTCAAAATGTCGTCGCCTTTCTTCTCGGCACTCATTTCAGGTTCTTTCGCCATGGCTGACAAGCTACCATTCCTCTCTGATGAGTTCCATTTCGCGATTGCTAGCGTCGCCGCTCGGTCTGCGCAGATGGAGCATCATATTGAACTGGCAATTGCCCAACTCCTTCAGGGGAAGGACAACACCGCTCGGTTCATACTAAAAAATCTCGGGCAAGATCGCATCGTTAAATTCTATCAAGCCCTCTTGCTTGACGAATTCCCAGAAGACAAGGAGGCAATCGATGCGCTTATCAGCCTCGTTGAAGACCTTAGAAGGGAGCGAAACGAAATCCTTCATTGGCTTTGGGGGAAAACTGATGACGAAACCACAGCCGTTAACGCTACACTTCGCCCATTTAGGGACGAAAAAAGGAAATACAGAACAGCGGCCGACATAGGCCTCATTGCTGGCGGCATGCTGTCATCTGTTCGATACATGACTCGATGGATGGAGCTTTATAGTCAGAAGCGCACGAAATCATGGCTTCAAAGACTCGCTTTGCCAGTTCCCCCAAATAGTTTGGCTTCTGCATTAGAGAAGGATCGGCAAGAAAGCGAGCCCCAGCCCCAGCAAGATTCATCTCAGCAGTAATCTCATTAGCCGGCCTGTCACGCATAGGAATCATCCCATTTCAATGTTAGTACGTCAAGTATATAATTAGGCAATTATTCCTATCTTCGATCACGATCCATATCAGACGAAACTTTTCAGGGACCCGGAACGCTCGAAAACAAACAAAGATAGGTTTATGTTCCGCCCACTCAGGCCGCCTCGCCGTGGCGCTCGATGAGCTCGGACCATTCCATGGCCGCGTGACGGCCGGGCACGGTCTTGTCGTCCTCGATGACGGCGGCGACGCGCCGGAAGAGCTCGTCGGCAAAGGGCGCCGGCCGGCCGAATTCGGCATTGCCGGCTTGGCGCAGCGTGGTGCCCCCGGCAAGATGGATGGCCTCGACACTGAACCCCTCGTGATCGCCCGAGAGCTCGGCGGAACCGTACAGCAGCAGGCCATTGTCGTTCCGGCCGAGGACAGGGATGGTGAGCTCGTCGAAATCGAACTGCAGACTGAAGGCGTTCATCGGCCGATGACCTCCTGATGGAGGTGCGCTTCACGGATGAGCTGGGCCTCATAGCGGCCGGCCAGGCAGAGCACGAAGCCGGCGGCAAGGACGAGGCCGGCAAGCGGCTGGAGCATGCCGATGGCATGAAGACGGCGGGCGGCCTGTGTCGATAAAGGCGCTTTGCCCCCTGCTCCCAAATATCCGGATATCATACGGCAGCTCCTGCATCGGCTTTGATTTCAGCGATGCGGAAGGATGCGATGCCAATGGTTGAGCGACGGAATGGCCGGGACCGGCCCGCCGCTGCCTCTATGCTGCCAGCGAGCGTATATCCTTGGCCACGTCGGCGAGATCATTGTCGAGCTGGTGATCGCGCCCCGGCAGCGAGCAGACGACCGCATCCGGGATCGCCATGGCGTAAAGCTCGATATGCGCAAAGGGCACCGTGTCGTCGTCGCTGCCGTGATAGATGAGCACGGGCATCCCCTCCGGCAGGCTTTCGGAAAAATCGCTGCCCCCGGCGATCTCATCGCTCTCCCATCCGCCGGCACCCATGAAGGGCGGCGCGATCAGGATGACGGCGCCGGGCTCGAAGGCCGGCCACGCTTCGGCAAGCGTGTGGAGAAGCACCGTGCCGCCGAAGGAATGGCCGATCAGGATGGCGCCGTCTTCGAGGGTTTGGAACTCGGTGATAACAGCGGCTTTCCACGCCTGATAATGCGGATCGGCCTCGTCGGGCATGCGCGGGTAACGGATGGTGTAGGCATCGCCGAGTTCGCGGGCGAGGCTGTCTACCAGCTTGTTGTCCCACTCGTCGTGGGTCGTCTCGCCGGCGCCCTGAATGAAGAGGATCTGTGTTGGCATGGATGGTATCCCGGTTGTGACCATCAGGGAGATGGGTCGTTGCGGGAACAGGGCAAGGGTCTTGAGCCGTCCTTCGGACTCCCACAAGGAGGGAGATCGACGAGTGCGGAATTCGACAACCAGATGCCACCAACCTTGGTGGCGGCGTTCAGGGCAGCTTTGCGCTAGACCCGGACAAGCGCGTAGAAATCGCGGGTCTCACCTTCCCGACACTATCGCCTTCCACCGATGCGGCGCATATCCACAACGCGGCCATCACGCTGCCGTATGGAAATCTCGAACCGGCTGTTGCCTCTCTGGGCCCGATAAACGAAGAAACGACCACGGCAGTCGATCCGCCTGACGTCCCTGAAACCGCGGCTACGGAGCAGCCTCTCGCCCTGACTACAGGTAATCCCTCTGCCGCTGTTGAGATTGCTGCCGACGCTGATGGAGATCTGGGCCTGCGCGCTTGCTTCAGTCGGCATGGATATTGTTGGGACTGACAGGCCGATAGCCAGCGCTAGTGACAGAAACAACGATGATCTGGACAAGGCATCCTCCCTTTGGATAACGGGCTCCGAACACGCCGTACTCGTTTGTCTGCAGAATTATACAACCTTGGGAATAGGAGCGATAGGGGCGCGTCAGTACGACGCCGTCTCCGCTGCCCGTTCAGCTAACCAGAGGGATATTGAGGACCGGCAAGGACGGCTCGAGACCCGTGGCTCGCCCCCGGAGTCCGGCAGGACAGAGGGGTGACCCACGGGACACCTCCCCTACTCATCCACACACCCTCACCTCGCTGCATCACCCCGCAGCAACCACCTTCCCTCGCCTCAGCAGCACCGCAACCACAAACCCGCAAACCGCCGTCACCCCGCCAACCAGAAACACGCTTCCGTATCCCGCCCGGTCGGCGAGCACGCCCGCCAGCGGCCCGGTCAGCCCGTAAGCCAGATCCTGGAAGGCCGAGAAGCCGCCAAGCGCCGTGCCGCGCAGATGCGGTGCCACGAGATGCACGACTTCGCGCCCCATGGCGGGAAAGATCATCGAGCAGCCGAGGCCGGTCATGAAGGCGCCGATCAGGGCGACGGCGGGATCGGCGGCACTCCAGATCAGCAACTGGCCGATGGCTTCGACTGCGAGCGAGACGACAGCGACCGTGAGCCCGCCGTAGCGATCCGGCAGGTGGCCGAAGACGAGGCGCACCAGCACGAAGCCGCAGCCGAAGGCGGTCAGTCCGAGGCCCGCATGATCCCAGCCGAGATCGCGGAAATAGAGGGTGAAGAAGGAGCCGATCGCCGCAAAACCCATGCCCTGCAGGCAGACGATCAGCCCGTGCACCCAGATGCGACCGATGACGGCGGCAAGCGGCGGGCGCTCCCTGCCCGGATGGGCGGCAACGGCGGGCACGCTGCGGATCGCGGCAAGCCCGAGCAGGGGCAGCATGGCGCTGACGGCCATCGTGCCGGCAAAGCCGATGTTATCGAGCAGCAGCAGTCCAACAGGCCCGCCAAGCCCAAGCGCGCCGTAGATCGCCGCGCCAACCAGCGCCAGCACCCGGCCGGAGCGCGCCGGCCCGACAAGCCCGATGCCCCAGGCAATGACGCCGACGGCGACAAGGCTTTCGCCGAGCCCGATCAACAGCCGCCCGGCAATGAGGATGGCGAAGGCCGCAGCCGGCGCCTGCAGCGAGAGCCCGGCGGCGAGCGAAATCAGCGCCCCCGCCACATAGAAGACCAGGCCGCGCTGCACGGCGAGCTTGGCGCCCCTGCCATCGGCAAGCCCGCCGGCATAGCCGCGGGTGAGGATGGTGGCGAGGAAAGCGATGCCGACGCCAAGGCCCGCCCAGCCATTGCCGAGGCCAAGCGTGCCGGTCACGAACACGGGTACGACCGGAAGGGCGATCGCAACGCAGAGATAGGAGACGAAAAGGATCGCGGTCAGCACGTAAAGCCGTGCCTGCTCGCGATCATCAGTAAGACGGAAAGCCATGAAAACCTCCTGGCTGTTTCCTCGTCAGACGGGCACAAAAAAACGCACTCCGACCGGCGAGGATCGATAAGTGCGTTGCTTGACGTCAAACGCTTACGGCCAGAGGACTGGCGTGGATTGGCAGATACGGGATATGTGGGCAGGTGTCAACGGGCAGCCCATCTGCGCGAAAACCCCTCCCCAACCCCTCCCCACAAGGGGGAGGGACTAACTCGGGGCACCACCTCACTCCTCCCGAAATGTCGAGAATCTGGAAGGTGGCGCGGCAGGTTAAGCCCCTCCCCCTTGTGGGGAGGGGTTTGGGGCGGGGTCTTAGCGAGGGCCAACGAGCATGGATTTGAGAGACGATCCCCCAATCACCGGCACCATCGCCAGCAACAGCCCCACCTAAGCCGATTTCACCGCACCCGCATTGAACCGCGACCGATCGACAAGCACATCCCTCTTCTGCCCCACAAACAGGCCGACGACGAGGTTTCTCGCCTTGATGCTTTCGAGCTCCAGCCGGCGCGCCAGCTTGCGCAGCTTGCTGAGCGGCAGGAAGACCAGATCCTTTTCCGGGCGCACGAAATCACCGCTCTCGGCCTCACCCTCCAGAAACCGCTGCTGGATGACGGGCGCCGGCTCGATCTGGTAGGCGGCAAGCCAGGAGCGGTGCCAGAAATGCGCATCGATCAGCGAATAGGTGGTGGTCTCAGCCAGCATGCGTTTTGCAGCCTCGGGGCCAATAACGTAGCCTGCCAGCCCCACACGGTTCTGATAGACGCGGGTCGCGCCAAAACGGCCGGCCGCGTCCTGCCAGGCGCGCTTGCGATTGAGGATATGGCGCCGCGGGGCGAATTCGAGATCGTAGACGCTGTTCCACGCATCGTTGCGGGCTTCGATATTGGCGAGGACGGCCGTGATATCGTCTGACAGCACCGCGTCGTCTTCGAGGATGAGCATCTTCGCGCCATGCTCTACAACCGCCTGCCAGGCCTTGCGGTGGGACAGGAAGCAACCGATGTCCTGCCGCCGCGTCGGGCTCGGCCAGTTGCTGGCAGCCGTCTGGCATTCCTCGACTGTCAGATCGGCAGCCTCGAACGCGTCGAGAAACTCGAAGGACAGGCCGAGTGCAGCCAGCTGCCGGATCTGGAAGCTCCGCCGAACCTCCTCCGCCTTGCGGCTGATGATCAATATTCTCAAGTGAACTCCCTGGCGCCCTATGCCTGCCCTGTCAGCGCAAGCATATAACTGTGTTCCGATGCAAGCAAAAGTGCGGAATTTGCGAGCAGCCGGCGGACGGCAACCCCTTGCCCGGAAGATTGAAAGCAGCGAATTGCTCAGAGAGCAGATAACGAGTAAAATGTCGGCCGTTAATTCGACCATAGGGAGTGGGCAATGAGCAGATTGTTGATCCTCTCGGCTGGTGCCATCCTGGCGCTAACCTCCGTGGCGTCCGCTACGCCGGCTATGCAACCGCTGAAGATTTCCAAGGAATGTAGCCAGTACACCGGCGAAACCCCGAGCTTCTGCACCATTACGGAATCGAACCTCGCGGCGATCCCGGCGGGCACCAAGATCTTGTACTATGGGCCGGTGACCGGCAGTCCCCTTTTCGGCAGTAGCACGGCGGTCATTGCCGTCGGAAACGGAGACACGGCGGTCGGGTACTGCGTCACCTACGACACCGCCAGCCCGATGCAGGGAACCTGTGCGTTCCATGCCGGCAGCGGAGCGCTTGCCGGATTCCAGGCGGTCGTCAAGGTCACCGTCGACGACAAGCAGATCTATCACTGGGACGGGGGCTACCTGCTTGGCGCCGCCAAGTGAGAACGGAAGAAATGCTGCTCTCGTCCGGATGTTTGCCGTGATTTGCTGCCCTGACTCATAACCAGTGGGTGACAGTGGCGGCGAGGCAGACAGCCGCAAGGACGTTCGTCGCAGATGGATCGTACCGGGTGCCGCTGATCACCCGGCGGTCATGACTATTGGCTTGCCGCGTGTCTGTTGGCTGCAGCGCCTGCAGCCACGAAAACTGCCCCTCCGTGAGCTAGAAGCAATTCCGTTTCACCTGTGGTCTCCCTTCGGAGACCGTGAATCATGGAGCCGCCGTCAACGGAATCCTCTTTATGGGTCCGGACCCTGGCCTATGCCGCCGGCCGAAGCGAGTTCGTGGCCGCTTCGCGCCAGAGGCGGACATGCCGTTTCGGCGGTGTGCTGGTTGCCGTGCTTCCGTAGGTGTAAACTGCCGGCACTGTTGCATGTTCATCCAAGGCAACGATGATGGGAACCCCCGCACTCGACCGGAAGCTGCTCGCGATCCTGGCGGCGGATATGGTCGGTTACTCGAAGGCGATGGAGGCCGATGAGGCCGGCACCATCAGGCGACTGAAGGACATCCGCGCCGACCTGATCAATCCCGCCATATCTGAGCGCCACGGCAGCGTTATCAAGCTGATGGGCGACGGCACGCTTGTTGCCTTCGACAGCGTGGTCGATGCGGTTGCCTGCGCCGCGGAGTTCCAGAATAGCGTGGCGGCGCGCAACGCCGGCCTGCCGGAGACTGAGCGCATCCTATTCCGCGTCGGGATCAATCTGGGCGATGTGGCCCTGGTGGATGGCGATCTCTATGGGGATGGGGTGAATGTCGCCGCGCGGCTGGAGCATTTGGCCGAGCCGGGCGGCGTGATGGTGTCGGGAACGGCATACGATCATCTCCAGGGCAAACTCGACTGGCCGCTGGATTTCGCCGGCAATCAGCAGGTCAAGAATATCAGCCGCCCGGTGCGGATGTATCGGCTGAGGCTCGACGGCAAACGGGCGCGTCGCCCGCTTCTCGGGATGATACCGCGCTCGGCCATGACGGCTGCGGCGGCGATCGTGGCGCTTGCTCTGGCGGGCGGCGCGGCCTGGTGGTTCTTGCAGCCCGAACCTTTGAGCGGCAAGCCGTCGGTGGCGGTGCTGCCCTTCGACAATTTTGGCGGCGACGAGGCGAGCGGGCGTCTGGCTGACGGCCTGACGGAGGACATCATCACCGACCTCGCACGGTTTCCCGAATTCGAGGTGGTGGCGCGCAATTCGACGGAAATTTATAAAGGCAAGCCGGTGGATGCCGGCCAGGTCGCAACTGCGCTCCATGTCGGCTTTGTTCTGGAAGGCTCGATCCAGCGGCAGAGTGGCCGGGTGCGGATCACAGCACAGTTGATCGATGCAAGAACCGGCCACCATCTCTGGTCGGAGAACTGGGACCGGCCCGCCGAGGACGTGTTTGCCGTTCAGACCGAAATCGCGGAGCAGGTCGCCAACCGCCTCGGCGGCGGAGTGGGACTGATTCAAGAAGCCTTGCGGGTTGCAGCCAAACGCAAACGGCCTGAAAACCTGAGCGCCTATGACTATTATCTGCTCGGTTCCGAGAAGATTGAAAATCTCACCAAAGCAGATGCGGAGGCCGCCATCACCTTTCTCAACCGCGCCGTCGAGCTGGACCCGGGGCTGGCACGGGCCTGGGTAGAACTTTACCATGCTCATGATCTGTTGGGTGTGTTCGGTGGCGATCCCGAGGCCAACCGCAAGGCGGCTGCCGATGTGGCCGAACGCGCCGTGCAGCTTGATCCGAGCGACGCCGAAGCACATGCGGTATTCGGTATGAGCCTTGCCAATAAGGGCGACATGGGCCGCGCCAAGTCCGAATTCGAAACGGCCCTTCGTCTGGCTCCCGGTTCGTCCGAAATCCTGACTTTTTACAGCGGCTATGCCGCACGCTTCAGTGAACCGGAACGCGGTGCTCAGATGGTCGACAAGGTCATGCGGCTCGACCCGAACTATCCGATGTGGACGTCCAACTTCTTCTCGCCTGCCTATTTCATGGCGGGCCGATATGAGGACGCGGTGAAGATGCTGGAGCGCATGACGCCCAACAATTACCAAAGGTGGACCTGGGTGGTGCGCAGCAGCGCCCTCGCCGCATTGGGTCGAACCGATGAGGCGAATGCCTCTGTCAGGGAAGCTCTCAAGCGGCACCCGGACCTGACTGTAGAGAGCATGATCAATGAACCCGGCTTGAGCACAATAGAGCGCAGCCGGTTCATAGAAACGATGCCGCTGGCCGGCTTCCCGGCATGCGCCAAGCCCGAGGCGCTGGCGAAATTCGCGAGACCTCTGCGACTGCCGGAATGCGAGGCAGAGAAGGCAACCCCTCTCGGGCGGCTATAGAGCCGGCAGGCGGCGCAACTTTTCAGGAATCCGCCGACTGTCCGGGCGCAAGCCGCCTGCCCTCACTGCGGATAGAGGGTCGAGACGCGCCCGGCGAAATAATAGGCGACGATGCCGATCCATTCCTTCATGCCTATCGTCAGCAGGTCGGCATTGGCTAGCGGATGGCCGGCCGACAGCGCCAGGCCCTGTCGTCCATTCGTGCGGTAATCGGCGACCCAGGGGGTAACGTCCATGCCGAGATTGCGGAAGATTGCCACCGCCCGCGGCATGTGGAAACCCGATGTCACGAGCAGGCAGTGGCCGAGGTTCAGCCGCTGCAGGATCGCCTTTGTATTGATGGCGTTCTCATAGGTGTCGCGCGATTCCGCGTCATATTCGACACGAGCCGGATCGATATGGAAATCGTTGAACATCCTGGCGATGATATCCGCTTCCTTGACGTAGCCGCCGGTAAGACTGCCATCGCCGCCGGACATGATAACCTTGGCATTGGGATAGACGCCGGCCAGCCGCACCGTTTCTATATAGCGATCGGCCGCGTCATCGAAGTTGTAGCCACCGCGCACGCTATCGACCTTTGTCGCGATCCCACCGCCGAGCACGACGATGCAGGCGACATCGGCAGGTGCGGCCGGCCGTGGAAAACGATCCTCCAGCTCCTGCACGATCAGCGCACCTGACGTGGTGTAAAAGCTCACGAAGATGAGCGCCAGGGACAGCAGCCCAACCGCGATGGCGAGCCGCCGGACATGGAAGATCATCAGAACAATGCTGAGACCGATCAGCAGGAAGCCGAGGGTGACGGGTTGGGACGTGAGCCAGAAAACCTTCGCGAAGAAAAACATGGGCGTGCCGGGATCCTACTGAAATGCGGCCACGAAAGCCTATTCGTGGATTCGGGGCAAGTCTGGTTTTGAGGAGACGTTCTGCCCTCTCCGGTTGATCAGGTCAATCGATGAGGAGAGTTGCGCGCAAGTCGCTATTTCCCCATTCCGCTTCGCCGCTCGCCGCACGAATTTACGGCGGCATTTACGGTAACGTACTTCCCCGCCATGTGCGTCGTGTGTTTAGGACTTGAAGTTGCATAGGGGCGCAGACATTAGCCCGCCGGCCATTCGGTCTCGCGTATGCGCCGGAGCCCCGGACATGACGAGAGCCATGATGAGCGGCAGCGGGTCCATCGCGCGGCTCCTCGACGGCACAGAGGATCGGAAACGGAGGGGTTTCTGTGAGACATCATCAGGGTGAAAATCTCAGGCAAGCGAAGCGCACGCCCGCCGGATCGCCGCACCGTTTCAGACGGCCCGCGGCCATGCTTGCCGCCACCGTATCTCTTTTCATCGCCTCGGTATCCCTTGGCAATGTCCAGGCCGCCGATCTTGTCATCGCCGTGCCGAACTGGCCATCGGGACAGGCGACGGCCAATATCCTGAAGGTCGCGATCGGCAAGAACTTCGGCCTCACGGTCGACCTGCGCGAGATGGGAGAGCTCAATGCCTTTGCCGGGCTGGAATCCGGCGAACTCGATATCCACCCGGAGGTCTGGCGGCCGAATCTCGATGCGGCGATCGAAAAATACGTCGATGAGAAGAAGGCGGTGGTTCTGGCAAAACGTGCCGTTGCCGCCTGGCAGGGCCTCTGCGCCACCGAGGACGCCGAGAAGGCCGGCATCAAAAGCGTCAAGGACCTGTCGGACCCTGAAAAGGGCGCGCTGCTCGACACCGATGGCGATGGCCGCGGCGAGCTCTGGATCGGTGCTGCGACCTGGACCTCGGCGAGCATCGAGCGCATCCGCGCCGCGAGCTACGGTTACGCCAGGAACCTCACCCTGGTGGAGGCGGAAGAAGATGTCGGCATGGCTGCCGTCGATGCAGCCGTTGCAACCGGCCGCCCGATGGTCTTTGCCTGCTACGCGCCGCACAACGTCTTCGAACTGCACAAGGTCACACGGCTGAAGGAACCGGCCTACGACCCCGCAAAATGGAAGATAGCGCCCGGCAGCGATCCGCTCTGGATCGAGCATTCGAAGGCCGATGTCGCCTGGCCGCCGTCGGAATTCCACATTGCCTGGTCGGTCTCCTTTGGCGCCAAACATGCCGATGTCGCCGCCTTTCTGCAGAGGGTCGATCTGACGCCGCAGGAAGTGACGGCCATGACTTATGCGCTGCAGGTAGAGCGGACGCCGCCTGCCGACTATGCGCAAAAATGGGTGGCCGACAATGCCGCCCGCATCCAGGGGTGGGCAAAGCCATGAGCCGGACGTTGCAGAAAGCCACCCTCGCCGCACTCGCCCTTACATTCGCCGCCTGTGTTGCCCTTGCGGCCGGCACGCAGATCTATGATCCCAAGACGCGGCAATGGGTCAATTACGACAAGAACACGGCGCGTAAATATTTCGCCCGCAACAAGCAGGTTCCGGATGCCTTCCGCCGGCAGGTCGTCACCTTCCGCACGGCGGAGGAACCGGGCACGATCATCATCGACGGCAACCAGCATTTTCTCTACCTCGTGCAGCCGGGCGGCCAGGCGATCCGCTACGGTATCGGCGTCGGACGCGAAGGCTTCGGCTGGGCCGGCATCGTGCGCGTCGGCCGCACCGCAGAATGGCCGACCTGGACCCCGCCTGCCGAAATGGTGGCCCGCGACCCGAATGCCGCCAAATGGGCGGCCGGACAACCGGGCGGCCCCGACAATCCGCTCGGCGCCCGAGCGCTCTATCTCTATGCCGGCGATGCCGACACGATCTACCGCATCCACGGCACGCCGGAATCCTGGTCGATCGGCCTCGACGTATCCTCGGGCTGCATTCGCATGAACAATGACGACATCATCGATCTGCACTCACGGATAAAGGTCGGCGCCAAGGTCATCGTCCTGATGCAGGGCGCGGCCCTCTACAAGGGTGTTTGAACGTGGGGCGTCTGAAACGGGGGACTAACATGCGCATTTCCTTGGAGAGCAGGCCACTTTGCGCCCTGCTCCTTTGCTCGCTATCGGCGATCGCAGCCTGCCAGTCGTCCCCGCCGCCCGACCAGATGTCGCGCACGGCGGTGCAGACCGCACCCGCCGACCTGCAGCTGCTCTGCGCCGATGCCGCCGCCAAACAGGCAGGCCTCGACCGGGCCAAGATCCTGCCGACGGGATCGCGCCCGGTGGATGCCGGCGGCTTCACCGTCGATCTCGATGCCTCGGGCCGCAAGTTCAGCTGCGTCATCGACAATATGGGTATCGTAAAGAGCGTTCAGCCGGCGTGAGCGCGGCCGCAGTTGCGCCGTAGTGCCACGGGGCAGCCGCGGTTATTTGAACTCGTCATAGAGCGAGAGCAGCGAGGCCTGTTCGGCAATCGTCCTCTTGATCGTCTCCGCCATTGCCGGCTTCCTGCTTTCCGCGTCGACGGCGTCCTGGAAATTCTGCAGCGCTTCCTTGGAGGCCTCCAGGGCCTGCGCCCGGATGCGCTCGGCCATATCGGCATCGAGATGGCCGACCTTGAGCGGCAGAAGGATCTTCAGGCCCTCGATGATCTCGTTCTTGTCGATCGCCCCCTTGGCGGTCGGATCGAAGGTCGACCAGCGTTCTTCTGCAGCATCGATATCGAAGATCCTGTTATCGGCATCGGCCAGCCGCTTCTGAGCGGCCATGTATTCGTCCTTGCTCATCAGCCCGTCGCCGTCGATATCGGCATCGTCGAGCGTTTGCTGGGCGGTGCGATCGTAGAGTTCGGCCAGCAGCTGATCATCCGTTTTTGCCGGAAGCGTGTTCACCAGTTCCCCGCTTGTCCTGTCGTATTTCCCCTCGCCGTAAACGGAGACGGCGACCCTGGGCATATAGCTGGGCACGTTGCGGGTTGAATTATCGGAGCCGACGATCATGGTGCTTCATCCTTCTGTTTGGCGTGTGGATGCGCGCAAACTGGAAAGCGGAGCTTGCTTGAAACTGGCCGAAAACGTGTATCTCAGCCTTGTGTTACAACTGTAACGAAATTCCCGGAAACAGGCGGGCCGGCCTATTCTCCTGCCTGCAGAACCGGGGGATAGGCAGCACTTCCCTCCCCGCCGAGCCGCTCCAGCATGATCTCGATCAGCGCCCGCACCTTGGCGGGCACATGCGGTCCGGGTGGGCGCACCACATAGATTGCGCCCTCATCCAGATAATAATCGACCAGCAGCGGTACGAGCGTGCCCTTCCTGATCTCGTCGGCGACGATGAACGAGGGCAGCTCCGCTACGCCGAGCCCGGCGAGCGTCCAACTCAGATGCACCTCGGCATTATCGGTCAGAAGCCGCCCGTTCGGGCGGATCGACACCATGCGCTTGCCGGCACGGAACTTCCACTCCGGAATATGGCGCCCGGAATAGATGATGCAGCTATGCGACACCAGGTCTTCCGGCCTCTCCGGGCGGCCGTTGCGGGCGATGTAATCGGGGCTGGCGACGATGAAGGGCCTGACCGGCGCAATGCGCCGCGCAATCAGCGAGGGGTCGCGCAGTTCGAAGAGCCGGATCGCCGCATCGTAATGCTCGTTGATGAGATCGACGGCCCGCTCGGAGAAGGACACGTCGAGTTCGAGCCGCGGATGACGGCCGGCAAGCTCGGTCAGAACAGGTCCGAGATAGCGCTGGCCGAAGGAGAGCGGTGCGGCAAGCCTGAGACGCCCGGTGACATCGCCGCCGGCATAGGTGGCGACTGCATCCCGCGCTTCCTCGAGTTCGGCCAGGATCCGCCCGCAGCGCAGCTTGAATTCGAGCCCCGCTTCCGTTGCGCTGATGCCGCGCGTGCTGCGGTTGACGAGCGTCGCGCCGAGATCGCTTTCCATCCGCGCGATGCGCCTGCTGACGATCGATTTCGAAACGCCGAGGCTCTGGGCGGCACGGTTGAAGCCGCCGCTTTCGACCACCGCCACGAAGCTTCTGATATCATCCAAGTCGATCATCTGCGTTCCACTGAGCGCAACACCCTGTTGACGGAAGCGGGCATTGTGCCGCCCTTGCCCCCGCTTTAACCTGCCACGACTCTATTCAGCCTGATGGCTACTATCATGACGGATGTGGTGTCGCCAATGGCGGCCGCGAGGTCGACGCGCGCTCAGAAACGGCGCGCGCCGCGACGGGGAAGTATTGTCTCAACCAGAATGTTGCCCAAGCCGAAACATATTGGCTGAAACATTTGGCCTGAAACCTATAGGAAGAGCCAATGGCCGACACGCCGATAGCGAGGAACGCCGCTGCCCGATGGAACGACCCCAGCCGGGGCGAGCGCTCTGCCGGGCTTGCTCCGATCGTCGTCATCAAGGGCGGCGCCGAAGGCAATCCGTCGGCAAGACGCCCGCGCGGCGAGGCGCACTATACGGCTTCCATCCATCACCTTCCGGTTCCGGTCCTGCAGCTCGATGCCGCCAGGCTCAGTGCGCTCTTTGCCGGATCGAAAGCCAGGGGCGATGCCGAGCACCTGTTCACCACTGCAATTTCCCGCGCCGGCCTGTTCATCGCCGATGCCAATGAGATGGCCGTTTCCCTTTTGCAGGCCTCTTCGTCGGACGATCTGGCAGGGCCGGCCAGCTACCTGTTTGCGGCATCGCCGGAGACCATCAAAAGGCTGATACGCGCCTGGTTCGACGGAGCGAAGCTCTTCAGCGAGCCAATGAAGATGCGCAGCTTCAAGGGCGCCGTCCTGGACGTCAAACTGTCGGTCACCTTCTCGCCCGACAGTCTCGACACATTGCTCGTCGTGCTGGAGGATATCACCGCACGGAGACAAGCCGAGGAACACGAAGTCGACCCGCTGCATACGGCGCGGCTCTCCACCCTCGGCAGGCTTGCGACCTCGATTGCCCATGAGGTGAACCAGCCGCTTGCCGCGATCGTCACGGACTGCGAGACGACCATGCGGCACCTTTCGCGCGACGAGCCGAACCTTGCCAAAATCAGCGAGCTTGCCACGCGCATGGCGGCGAGCGCCCATAGGGCAAGCGAAATCGTCAAGCGCGTCCGGGGCATGGCGAGCGGCCAACTGAACACGCGAATGCCGCTCGATCTCAACGACATCGTCAGGGACGCGCTGTCCTTCGTCCGCCATGAGACCGATATGCATGCGATCTCGCTTTCGGTGGTCTGCCGGCCCGGCCTGCCCACCTTCCTCGGCGACCGCATCCAGGTGCAGCAGGTCGTCGTCAACCTGCTCGTCAATGCCATCGAGGCCGTCGTCAGCGCCGCGAGGCGGCCACGCCGCATCGAGATCGCCACCAGCGAGGCGGACGGGAGAATCCAATTCTCCGTCCGCGACAGCGGTGACGGCATTTCGGCTGCCGATCTCGGCCGGATCTTCGACTGCTTCTACACGACGAAACAGGACGGCGTCGGCGTCGGCCTCTCGATCTGCCAGTCCATCGTCCTCAGCCACGGCGGCGATATAAACGCCGCCAATGCCGGCGATGGCGGCGCCCTCTTCCGCTTCTGGCTGCCGGCAGCCGAAACGCAGCCCGATCGGTAAGGCTTTATCGCAGCCCGAAACGTCACCCTTCCATTCGCATCTTTCCGAATAGCGGGATGGGGTTTGTGCATATCGGGGCTGACGCCGGACAGAGCCTCCTGCCAGCTTTCCTTTGCGGCGGCCGGCCGCTAATGCGTGTGAGCAAAAGCACAGGAAAGGCGCCCGAGCATGACACGTTCCATCAAATCCATCGCGGTATTCTGCGGATCGAATTTCGGCGCAACGGAAGATTTCGCCGATGGCGCCCGGGCGCTTGGCCGGGCCATGGCGCGTGAGGGCATCGGCCTCGTCTACGGCGGCACGACAAAGGGCCTGATGGGCGTCGTCGCCGATGCGGTGCTCGAAGCCGGCGGCACGGCGCATGGCGTCATCACCGAAAGCCTGCACCAGCGCGGCCATTCGCACCCGAAACTGACGACGGATGAAATCGCGCCGACGCTTCGCATCCGCAAGCAGCGCATGGCAGACCTTGCCGATGCCTTCATCGCCCTGCCGGGCGGTATCGGCACGATGGAGGAATTGCTGGAGGTCTGGACCATGAACCAGCTCTCCGAAATCGACAAGCCGGTCGGGCTGTTGAACTCCGCAGGCTTCTTCGATGCCTTTCTCAAGTTCATCGACCACATGGTGGAGACGAAATTCCTGCCGCCCGCGCATCGCTATTCGATTTCGGTCAATGCGGATGCGGGCGGGTTGATCGGGGATCTCAGGGCGTTTCAGCGGGTTGAAGTGCCGAAGTGGTTGTGAGGGGGTAGGCACCTCCGACATGCTGGTCTGTATCGTGGCAAAACCCCTCCCCAACCCCTCCCCACAAGGGGGAGGGACTAACCTGGACCACCGCCTCGCTCCTCCCGAAACGTCGAAGATACAGAACGCGATTGCGGCAGGTTAAGCCCCTCCCCCTTGTGGGGAGGGGTTTGGGGCGGGGTCTTTTCCGGCAGCCGCCTATTCCCCCCCAAGCTCCTGCCCGACCAGCGACAGCCAGTACCGCACCCCATGCGCAATCGCCTTGTCGTTGAAATCATAGGCCGGGTGGTGCAGACCCGCACTCTCCCCATTGCCGATCAGGATCATCGCACCGGGCCGCTTCTCCAGCATATAGGAGAAATCCTCCGCCCCCATCGACTGCTCGTAGGCCGCATCCACCTGGCTCTCGCCAGCCACCCGCGCCGCCGCAGAAACGATCGCCGAGGTCTTGTCGGGGTCGTTGACCGTGACCGGATAACCCGGCCGCCAGTCGATCTCGGCTTCCGTCTCGAACAGCTTCGCCGTGCCATGGACGATATCGCGGAACCGCTGCTCGACGGCCTTCCTCGTGTCCACCTGCATGGTGCGGATCGTGCCGCCGAGACGTACGGAGGCCGGAATGACGTTCAGCGCCTTGTCGTTGCCCGCTTCCGAGAAGGTGATGGAAACGACGACGGGATCGAAGGGATCGGTGAAGCGTGAGGCGATCGATTGCAACGCGGTGACCATATGGGCGCTGACGAGCACCGGATCGCGCGTCATGTTGGGCGAGGCCGCATGCCCGCCCTTGCCGTTGATGGTGATGACGAAACGGTCTGCACCCGCCATGAACGGGCCTGCGCGCGTGGCAAAGGAACCGATCTCCAGGCCCGGCTCGTTATGCATGCCATAGACCTCGTCTATGCCGAAGGTTTCGAGCAGACCTTCCTCGATCATCACCCGCGCTCCGCCGCCGCCCTCCTCCGCCGGTTGGAAGATCAGCACCACCTTGCCGGCAAAATCCCGGTTTTCGACAAGGCACTTTGCGGTGGCGAGCAACATGGCGGTATGCCCGTCATGGCCGCAGGCATGCATGCGGTTGGCATTTCTGGAGGCATAGGGAAGATTGGTCTGCTCCGACATCGGCAGCGCATCCATGTCGCAGCGAAGCGCGATCACCTTGCCCGGACCTCTCGCCCCCTCGATGACGGCGACGACGCCGCTCCTGGCAAGCCCGGTCGTGACGTCATCGCAGCCGAATTCCGCAAGCTTGCCCGCCACGAACGCCGCCGTCTCCGGCAGGTCGAAGAGCAGCTCCGGATTCTGATGGATATGACGCCGCCAGCCCTTGGCCTCTTCGGCAACGGCTTCGATGGTGCTCATGATAGTATCCTCGTGATAGTGCGGCCGGGATGGGGTGAGACCTCGACCGAAGGTGGGGTGGTGGGAGATTAGCCGCTGCGGCGGCGATTTGCCAACCCGGGAGTGGATCGGGAAGATGTGAGAGCCGGACATATCGATCGTCGCCGGCCATGCGTGTTCCAAGGCTCTTAGTTTTTGACTCTCCGCTTTTTCCCATCGATCAGTCGATGCGGGCCTGGCCCCCTCAACGCAAGTTTGTCTGCCCAGTTGACCAGCCCGCATTTATCGAGGGAAAGACACCCACAGCCGATGCAATCGGAAAGTCCATCGCGCAATTTCTGGAGTTGATGTATCCGCGAGTTCAATTCTTCTCTCCATCGCTGGGACATGGTCTCCCAGTCTTCTTTGGAGGGTGGTTGTCCCGCTGGAAGGCAGGACAACGCGTCACCAATGGAATTCAAGGAAATCCCAAGATTCTGAGCGACTTTGATTACTGCTACTCGCCGTAAAACATCGCGTGAATACCGTCTCTGATTTCCCGCCGTGCGGTAGCTTCGGATAAGGCCCTTGGTCTCGTAAAAGTGAAGCGCGGAAACCGCTACCCCCGACCGTTTGGCAACGTCTCCAACAGTAAGTTCTCGCGCCATTTGTCTGCCCCTTGACCTAAAGTTCACTTAAGGTTGTAGAGAACTTATCGCGGCAGGACAAGATACGCGATTTTCGCAGCTGGCCGCGGTCAGGATGACGGATGGCTTTCTTCAGATATTCAAAAAATCGGACCTCCAGGGGACGCACGGCGATCGCGGCAGCGGCCTCGCAAACCTTTGTCATTGCGTCCCTCGTGCTTACGTATCGCGCGATCAGTGGCTATAGCGGAGCATCAACTGACGCTGTCCCGGAATTGGTGACAGCGATCGTCGGTTTTGAAACGGGTTTTTTCTACGCTGCATTAGCCTGGCCGCTGTCGGTTCGACGGGCCGTCCTCGTTTCTGCCGCTGTAGTTGCTTTCGCAGCCGTTTACTGGGCGGTTTCACCGGAGCCTCAAGACCGGTGGCTTGCCGAAATCATAGCTGGCGCCGGCGTTGGACTTTTGACCGCGGTGGCATTTCGATGGCGGTTCTTCACACCCCCTGCTTTTCCGAGGGTGCCATAATTGTCGCTTCAGTGGCGGGGCCGGAGAATGCCCGATCAGCCCAATTGGTGATGCTTGTATCTGGAGATCTCACGATGCGTAGCATCAAGGCAACTCTCTCAGTCATCGGAAGGCGTGATAATGGTCAAGCTGCTCGGCGATCACGACCTCATCGGCCACGATGTGATGGCGAAGGCAATCGATGTCTTGGAACTCGCCTTTCGAGCGAGGCTCGATAACAAGATCGTATCGCCGCCAAGGCATCACGTCTCCTTCGGAGAGCATGGCGATCTGGTCTTCACGGTGGGCGGGATCCTTGGCGAAGCTCCACTGGCCGGATTCCGTGTGTACGATACGTTTCAGAATTCGAAGCAGTCTCAAATCGTCGCCGTCTGGTCGACGAACGAGGGAAGACTGAAAGGCCTGGTTCTCGGGGAACGTCTCGGTGCCATCAGGACCGGCGCAATCGGCGGCGTTGCGATCCGGCACCTGAGCTCACAGAATGCCAGGTCCGTGGCCGTAATCGGTAGCGGCGTCCAGGCGCGAGCCCAGCTTGCTGCGGCCGTAGCAGTCAGAACGATATCCTCCGTTCGTGTGTACAGCCGGGATGTGGTCAACAGAAGAGCTTTCGCCCAAGAGATGCAACGCGAACTCAGTGTAGAGGTCACGCCTGTTAAAAGTGTTGCGAAGGCGACGGCGGATGCCGACATCGTTATCTGCGCGACCTCGAGCCGGACCCCAATCCTGCATATTGCGGATCTGACGCCGGGCGCTCACGTCAACACCGTTGGCCCCAAGCTTGTCGGAGGGCATGAAATTGGGCTCGACGTCGCTGATGCTGCCAAAATCATAGCCACCGATGCGCCTGAACAAACGCGAGCCTACGCCTCGCCCTTTTTTCTCGCTGGCACGCGACACGAAAATCGAATGGTCGATCTCGCCGAGTTGGTTTCTACGACCGGAAGGATCCGGTCCTCGCCAGAGGACATAACTCTATTCTGCTCTGTTGGGCTCGCCGGAACCGAAGTGATGTTGGCATCAGCTCTGCTCGACGCATTTTGACCTCATAGATATTCCTGCGGCGTATGCGCGGTAGCTGGGCTGCCGTGGCGTCCCAGCTACCGCGCGTCCACACAGGAATTAAGGAGGTATATGGGTGCCTCACCGACAGCCCATCTCGCTGGGATACCTCTGATCTCGCGCGAGAAATTCGCGAAAAACACCCCACATTCCGGTTTGGGGCTGGGCGCCCCCTCACCCATCACGCATTCGCTTTCCTATTCGCGGCAACTGTCATCCATATTGCCGACAGAAGGAAATAGAAGGCACCGAACCCGGCATAGGGTGCAATGTCGAGGATGCTCGGCGGCGTGGTACCGAGCGACTGGCTGATCATGAACCCGCCGGCGAGCGTCGACTGCGCGCCGCTGAGGATCATCGCCCATTGAGCGCCGTAGGTGCTCCAGCGCCGCACGGCGGCCGAAAGCTGTAGCAGGCCGGATAGGATCGCCCAGACGCCGAAGACGGCGAGGACGGCATAGGTGCTGTTCAGGACGGCGATGATGACGGCGACGGTGGTGATCGTGCTGACGGCGACGTTGAACGTCTGGGCGGGGTTCGCCTTCAGGCCGCCGTTCGAGCGGGCGTCCACGAGGTTCGCCACCGCATCCCAGGCCGGATAGATGACGAGCAGCACGGAGGCGAGTGCCGATTGGCTTCCCGACAGAGTGGCTGAAAGAATGGCGGCGACGATCCAGCCGATCGAAAACAGCGCACGGACGAAGTAGTAGGATCGCAACCAGCTCGATTGCGGGGAAGATTGGTTCTGCATGACAGGCTCCTTGTTGTGTCTTCCTACTAGTAGGTAGATAAATTCATGGAGTCAATCGTCAAAAGCTCCTGCTTTGAGACGGCTGGAACACATGCTCGTGAGCGAACCAGCTGCGCCAACTTGACAGCCTTGCCTACCAGCAGGTAGCCAAGATCCATGGAACAGACGACCGCAGAAAAGATCCTTGACGTCGCGCAGTCCCTCGTCGTGGCGGGAGGCTATAACGGGTTCAGCTATGCCGATATTTCCGATGCGGTCGGCATCCGCAAGGCGAGCATCCACCACCATTTCCCCAGCAAGGCCGAGCTGGTGCAGGTGCTGGTCGACCGCTATACGCAGCGCGCCGAATCCGGCCTGAAGTCGCTGCGCGAACACGTCCCCGGCCCCGTCGAACAGCTGCAGGCCTATCTGAACTATTGGCAGAAATGCATCCTCGACGCGTCGGAGCCTTTCTGCGTCTGCGCCATGCTGGCGGCCGAAATACAGATGCTGCCTGACCATGTGGCATCACACGTGCGCCGGCATTTCGAAAACCTGGCCGCCTGGCTGACATCGGTGCTGAAGGCCGGTGCGGAGCAGAAACTCTTCCGGCTGGACAAGTCGCCCGAGGAGGAAGCGCAGATCCTGATGGCCTGCGTCCACGGCGCCATGCTGTCGGCCCGCGCGCTTGGCCATCCCGACCTCTTTGCCGCAATCGTCGGCCCGCAACTCGCCAGGCTCAGGGCCTAGAGGCGACGGCTGCGCCCTCACCGATGGCGCACGGCATCGACGAGCAGGGAAAACGCGGGCGAGGACTGGCGGCGCGTCGGGTAATAGAGATGATAGGGTTCCCAATAAGGGCACCAGTCTTCCAGGACGCGGCGCAGACGGCCGGCCTTTATGTGCGGGGCGGCCATCGGCTCCGGAACATAGGCGAGCCCGTATCCCGCGAGCGCGGCATTCAGGATCTGGAAAATTCCGTTGAATGCGACCTGGCCGTCGACACGAACCCTGAGCTCGCGGCCGTCTTTCTCGAATTCCCAGGCATAGAAATTTCCATAGGTCGGAAGCCGAAGATTGATGCAGATATGCTCGGTCAGATCCTGCGGCACCGTCGGGATCTGGCGATTTTCAAAGTAATCGGGGGACGCAACGACAGCGAAGCGTGAAGCGCCGCTGATCGGAACAGCGATCATGTCCTTCGCCACGACGCCGCCCAGACGTATGCCGGCGTCATATCCGCCGGCGGCGATGTCGGTCATGCTGTAATCGACGGCAATCTCGATCCTGATATCGGGGTGCTTTTGCAGGAGGGGCATGAGCTTCGGCCAGAGGATGTAATCGACGGTGAAGTCGATCGCCGAGATACGGAACGTGCCGGCCGGCTTATCCCGCAGCTCTTTCAGGGAATCCAGCTCAGCCGTGATTTCTTCCAGTCGCGGCCCGGCGGTCTGCAGGAGGCGCTGGCCGGCTTCGGTCGGCGAGACGTTCCTCGTGGTGCGCACCAGAAGACGCACGCCAAGCCGCTCTTCCAGCGCGCGAATGTTCTGACTGAGCGTCGGCTGCGCAATGCCGAGCTTTGCGGCGGCACGGGTAAAGCTCCGCTCCCGCGCGACCGTCAGAAACGCCATCAGGTCATCGAGACTTTCGGCCATTTATTGCCCCTGCCTATAGGTTCATTCGGATTATACCATCTAATCGGATGAGTTTGCAGGGCGTATCTTCTTTGTGAATGGCGGACATCACTCGCCAAGCAGCAATGGAGACGATCATGGATATCAGGCGCAGCGGCTCGCAGCCTTCGGTCAAAGGCCCGGAAGACTGGTTTACGGGCACGGTCCGGATCGATCCGCTCTTCGCGCCCCCGGAACCGGCCCGCGCAGCCGGCGCTCTCGTCACCTTCGAGCCCGGCGCACGTACGGCCTGGCACACGCATCCGCTCGGCCAGACGCTGATCGTCGTGTCCGGTCTTGGCCTGGTGCAGCGTGATGGCGGCCCGATCGAGGAAATCCGCCCTGGTGATGTCGTCTGGTTCTCCGCCGGCGAAAAGCACTGGCACGGCGCGAGCGAAACTGCGGCCATGAGCCATATCGCCATCCAGGAAAAGCTCGACGGCAGGAACGTCGACTGGATGGAGAAAGTTTCCGACGCGCAATATCGCCGCTGAACCGGAGGAGCGTCTCATGGATCGACGCTCGTTCCTTGCCGCCACGACGATGCTTGTCGTGGCCCCTCTTTTACCAGGAAACACAGCAATGGCAGATACACCATCCAATGGCCGTAAAGCCTTCGGCGATATCGCCCCCGCTTTGGCCGACTATACTGACAAGGTTCTTTTTGGCGACCTTTGGGAGCGCCCGAACCTGTCGCCGCGCGATCGCAGCCTCGTGACGATTACGGCGCTGATTGCGCTCTACCGGCACAATGAGTTGCCGTTTCATTTGAAGCGCGCGCTCGATAACGGCGTCACCCGCGACGAGATCGTCGAAACCATCACCCATCTTGCGTTCTATGGCGGCTGGCCGGTTGCCAGCACGGCCCTGTCGGTCGCCCGCAAGGTCTTCGAGGAGGCTTGAAACCATGACGGAAGGTATTGCCGGCAAGGTCATCGTCATAAGCCATTCCGGCCAGCTCCTTCGCCCGCACGGTGGCTTTCGCCATCAGCCAGCCTGATGACGTCGACATCAACGAAGTCCTGTTCCGGCCCACGGTTCAGGCTTACTAGGTTCACGGCCGACCGGATCAAGGACGCACCGTAATGTCGACGACGTCGCTGGCTCCAGCCTCCAGGCGCACCGTGATCATGACGCTTTTGCCGATCATGATCATGGTGCTTGTCGCCTTCCTCGTGATTGGCCTGGCCCTGCCGGTCTTGCCGCTGCATGTCCACCAGGATCTCGGCTATGGCACGTTCACCGTCGGATTGGTAACCGGCAGTCAGTTCGCCGCCTCGCTCTTCTCACGCGTCTGGTCGGGCAATGTCTGTGATCGCAGAGGCCCGAAATACTCGGTCATTTTTGGCCTTGTTGCAGCTTCCGCCGCCGGCCTCCTCTATCTGCTCTCCTTATGGTTCACAGCTCATCCGATCATCGCCCTGAGTGTCCTGCTGGCCGGCCGCGCAGTTCTGGGCGGTGCGGAAAGCTTCATCATTACAGGCGCGACCGTGTGGGGGCTCGGCCTCGTCGGAGCGAGCAATGCCGGCAAGGTCATCGCCTGGATGGGAACGGCGATGTTCGCTGCTTTCGCCGCCGGCGCGCCGCTCGGCATCGCACTTTACAGCGCCGGCGGATTTGCTGCCATCGCAGCAGCCACCCTGATTGCGCCGCTTCTGACGCTGGCTGTCGTCTTCCCTCTTCGCGCAACGCCGCCGGAGCATCGCCGTAGAGCCGGAATCCTTGCCGTTGCCCGGCAGATCTGGTTGCCGGGTCTCGGAGCCGCGCTCAGCAGTATCGGTTTCGGCGTAATCCTCTCTTTCGCTTCGCTGCTCTTTGCCGCGAATGGCTGGACGCCTGTCTGGCTGGCTTTTACGACCTATGCCGTTGCCCTGGTCATCGCCCGCCTGGCCTTTGGCCATCTGCCCGATCGGCTGGGCGGCGCAAAGGTTGCGCTGATCTGCGTTTTGATTGAGGTCGCCGGGCTCGTGCTGATGGGCCTGGCACCCTCGACGCTGCCGGCTGCCCTTGGCGCCGGTCTCGTCGGCTTCGGTTATGCGCTGGTCTTTCCCGGCCTTGGCGTTGAAGCCGTTCGCCGCGCACCACCCGAAAGCCGAGGTCTGGCGATGGGTGCTTATACGGCCTGCCTTGACCTTGCGCTCGGCATATCGGGGCCGGCGCTTGGCCTGGTCGCAACCGAGGCAGGACTTTCGGCCGTATTTCTGGTCAGTTCACTGGCGGTTCTCGGATCGGCATTCATCTCCGTGAAGCTGATGAACCGCGATGGCACGCGGTCACAGCAAACTTCCGAGCATGCGTCACCGAGCGAGTAGAGCCGGAAAGGCGGATCCGATCTCCGCAATGGCGCATGGTTGCCATGCCCGTCAGGGGTTCCGGACCTCAACCTGAAAAGCCGGTGCAGCTTGAGTGAGATCAAGGAGAAATCCTGTAATTATGCCAGATTCCTGACCGCATGACGGGTGCCAGGCGACGAGTTCAAAGCATCGATCCTGCGCAGCCAAGAGGAAACGCCCAACCGGAACATGGGAGGCGTGCGGGCCATGAGCGTTCTGGACGAACCGAAAGCGCATCCCCGAATTCGCATTTTCGGTAAATTGCACGCATGGCTGCCCGATGTCGGGTTGAGGTCGACGATCATGGCGGCGGCAGCGGTGATCGGTCTGGCGGGCGCGTTCGTCCTTTTCCTGCTGGATTACGGTTCCGCAAGCCGCCTTGCCCTTGCTGCAAGCACCAGCGCCGCCCTCGCATTCCTGTTGATCGACATCATGGCCAAGCTCAGAAACGGCGATTTTGGTCTCGACCTGATCGCGGCGCTCGCCATGGGCTCGACCCTCTGGTTCGGTGAATATCTGGCAGGAGCGATCATCGCGCTGATGTATGCCGGCGGCCAGTTTCTGGAAGCCTATGCGCATCGGCGGGCCGACGAAGGCATGTCGGCCCTGCTGGCCCAGGTGCCGCGAACGGCACTTCGCCTCCTGGAAGACGGCATGGAAGAAGTTCCCATTCCGGACATTGCGGTCGGCGATATCCTGATGATCCGCAGAGGTGATGTCATCCCGGCTGATGGTACGCTGATGTCGGACAATGCATCGATCGATCAATCCGTCCTGACCGGCGAAGCCTTCCCGGTTCACCTGCAGAGGGGCGAGCGGATCGAAAGCGGCGCCACCAATGCCGGGGACGCGATCGAGATCAGGGTGGAAAGCCGCGCCGAGGACAGCACCTATTCCGGCATCGTCAAACTGGTCGAGGCATCCCGGCGTTCCAAGGCGCGGATAGCGCGGCTCGCCGATCGATATGCGATCGCCTTTCTTCTCCTGACGCTGGCAATCGCGCTCGGCTCCGCCATCCTGTCCGGTGACATGGCGCGGGTCGTCGCGGTTCTCGTCGTGGCAACCCCCTGCCCGCTGATCCTGGCCGTTCCCGTCGCCCTCGCGGCCGGAACCTCGAAGGCTGCAAAGGCGGGCGTGCTGGTGAAGGGCGCAGGTCCGCTGGAAATCCTGGCCGACGCCTCCGTCGCGGTCTTCGACAAGACCGGCACGCTGACGGCGGGCGATCCCGAGGTCGTCTCCATCGAGGGGCCCGAAGGCACAGACAGGATCTTGCGTCTCGCCGCCTCGCTGGACCAGGCATCGTCGCATGTGGTCGGCCGTGCGATCGTCAGGGAGGCGCGGAGGCGCCAGCTGACGCTGTCGCGTCCGACCGACGTATCGGAGCTTGCAGGCGCCGGCATTTCCGGGCTTGTCGACGGTATCAGGGTGAGCGTTGGCGGCGACAATTACTTCACGCCGGATGGCAAGCCTTCCCGCCCCGCCGAGGGGAAAGGCAGAATGCAGGCAAAGGTCTTCTTCGACGGCCAGCTTGCCGGCGAAATCGGTTTCGAGGATCGCCTGCGCGGCGATGCCGTCGACCTCGTGGCCAAGCTGCGCAAGCTGGGTTTTGGCCGGATCGTGCTTGCGAGCGGCGATGAGCGCAGCGTCGCCGCCGCCATTGCCGGCTCCCTGTCGCTGGATGCCGTCGAGGCGCGACTGTCTCCCGCCGAGAAGGTCGAGGTCATCGCCAGGGAACGCGCGGCGAGCAAACGCCTGGGCGGAAAGGTTCTCATGGTCGGTGACGGCGTCAACGACGCTCCCGCACTCGCAGCCGCCGATGTCGGCATCGCCGTCGGCGCCACCAATCTCGCGGCCGCGGCCGAAGCCGCCGACATCGTCCTGATCCGCAACGACTTGAACAGGATCGCCTCCGCCATCGAAATTGCAAGACGTTCCCGCGCCATCGCTATCCAGAGCATTCTCGCAGGCATTGGTCTCTCGCTCATCGCCATGCTCTTCGCCGGCGCCGGCTTCCTGCCGCCGGTGACAGGCGCCATGCTGCAGGAAGTAATCGATGTGGCCGTGATCCTGAACGCGCTGCGGGCACTACGCTAGGCCCGCATCGCGACCCCTGAGCCGAGCTCTAAGCCTTGGCCAGATGCTTCGGCCAAAATTCCTGATGGACTGCGGCGGCTTCCTCTTCGATGTTTGGTCCATCGACGGTGACGATGCGCGCCCCGGTTTGCAGCACCGCCCGGCTCGGCACGTTCAAACCGATCCCGGCGATCTGGCCGAGCCGCGCTTCGGAGCAAGCAAACACCATTCGCCCGATGCCCGACCAGTAAATCGCCCCGGAGCACATCGCGCACGGCTCCGTGCTGGTGTAGAGCGTGCAGTCAGCAAGATATGCGGTGTCGTAATGCTGCGCCGCCAGTTTGATCAGGTTCAGCTCGGCGTGGTTCGTCATATCGTGGCCGGTAAAGACGCTGTTTTCGGCACGCAGGATGACTTCGCCGTCCTTCACCAGCACCGAGCCAAACGGCTCGTCCCCGTTTTCCATCGCGGATTTCGAGAGCGCAATCGCCTCGCGTAAAAACGGCTCGTGGTTTTCCATCAGAGTCTCCCCCAGAAGTTAGAGCGGGATGATTTTGTCTGGGATCGGGGAGATTTCCAAGGGCTGCAATTCAGATTCAGGATCGGCAGCCTGTGTCTCTGCCACCGTTACGAGGAATAGACGACGTCACCGTCACCTTTGTCCCATCGGGATCGCAGACGACGGCGGCGATGTTTATCGGTTGTCTCGTTCAGTGGGCGAGAAACAGCGGCAGCTTGCAATCCTCGATCATCCTGCGGGTCACGCCGCCGAACAGGCTCTGCTGCCATCTCGGGTGGTTGTAAGCCCCCATGACGATGAGGTCCGCGCCCATATCCACCGCATGCCGGGTAATGATCTCGTCGGCGCTTTTGCCTTCGCTCGAAAGGCGATCGACCTGCACCTTGACGCCGTGGCGGGCAAGGAAGGCCGCTATATCGGCACCCGGCTCTTCGCCGTTCACGCCTGTCCGCGCCATCGGGTCGACCATGGTCACATGAACGATCTCGGCCTTTTCCAGGAGATCGAGCGACTGGCGGGCCGCCCGCGCCGCCTCGTTGCTGGAATCCCATGCAAGGATGACGGCTCTTGGGGACGTGGTAATCGCGTGTCGCCCGCGGTTGATCAGGATCGGCGTCGGCGCCTGAAAAAGCGCGCCATCGAAGATCCGCTTTCTGAAACTCGCGTCCTCGGCCGCATCGGATCCCAGGAGCACGACGTCGGCATAAAGCGCACGCTGCGCGATATCTTCGTCGGCCCAGGCAAATTCGGTATAGAGATCCTGGACCTCGAACGAGAGGTCGCTGGTGGAAAGCGTCTCCCTGATTTTGGCGCCCGTCGACGCGAGTTCGTCGATCTCCCGCTGCCTCTCATCCAGCCAGACGGTGGAGATGGCATTGTATTCGCCGAGCGACGGGGCCGCGCCCATGAAAACGGCAAGCGCTGTCAGATGTGCCCCATACGCGGCGCAGAAGCTCGCCGCGCTTTTCAGATCCTGCTCATATCTGTTGCTTTTGAGGATGCTCAGAACTGTCGTGATGGCCATGATGGCTGCCCTCCGTGACTGATATCACGACGTTAGCAATCCCACCCGATGTGGTCTTTGACATCAGTCAACCACGATCCGCCGCCCGATCTCGCCTGAAAGTCCTGCTAGCAGTTGGGGCGGACCTGTGCGGATGAATCCCCGCCGGGAAGCCCTGCCGAGGAACCGGTGCTGGTCATGCCATTGCAATCGGGCGTCCCGGTGCCCATGCCATTGCCGGTGCCGGAGGGGCCGCGCACGGACGGGTTCGTACTGCCGGGATCGGGGACGATGCTGTTGGTGGTGCTGTTTGCGTCCGGCGCCAGCGTATCCCCGCTATTGGTACCCGTGCCGACGCTGCCGGATGTGCCAGCCCCGCCAGATGCGCCGGAGCCGATCGTACCGCTGCTGGAAGCACCACCAGCACCTCCCGCCGCACCGCCTGCGCCACCGCCCGCACCCGATGATTGCGCCATCGCAGAGGTAGCCAGCCCAATGGAAAGGATGGATGCCGTGATGAACTTCAGAAGCATGAGAAACCTCCATTGTGCTTCATTGGTCATCGGGGACAACTTCGCCTGCCGGTCGAGGTTCCCCAAATCACGGATAAGTTTTGACGTCAGTCGATGCGCAACAGCGTCCGGCAGCGGACTGCGAACGCGATCGATGCCGGCCCCGGCAAGGGGCCTGGTTAAGGCCCGGCACTCAGTCGATGCCGGGCGGGACAGTGATTAATGGCACGCCGCACGAGCGCGCACGCGCCCTTTAAGATCATGGGTGCGACGATGTTCGACCGAGAGAATGTCGATCAGGTCGACAAGCTCGAAATGGTGCTCGACGCCGCCGACATCGATGTGAACCTGGCCGTCGCTGATGTGTAAAGCAACGGCAACGAAGTTTCTCTCTTCGCCCTCATCCAATACCGATACAATAAACAGAGGCCCCTCCCTCTTACGCTTATCTCTTTTATAGAGAAGATCGGTGAATGCTTTATTATTAGCAGTTAATAATAATTTGTATTCAATAGATTGTACAGCTCCATATGCGAACACTCCGGAGATAGCCACAAATTCGAAAGGTATTTCAGTGCTCACAATTCGGCTGGCGGAAGCGGCGAACCAAGCTGGCATCGTGCGCCTGTGGCACCAGGGGTGGCATGATGCCCACGCCGCCCTTGTGCCCCCGGAGGTTCTGGCGTTCAGGACGATAGACCACTTTCATACCTGGCTTGGCGAGGCGCGAGACACCTTCCACGTCGCCATCGACACCGAACTGCGGGGATTCGTGACGGTAAAAGACGCGGAAATCGTCAAGCTCTATGTCGGCAGGAATGCGCGCGGGCAAGGCATAGCGCAAAAGCTTCTATCCTTTGCGGAGCGAAAGCTCTCGGAAAACGGGGTGCGGGAGGCCGAGTTGTTCTGTACGGCGGGCAACAGCCGCGCCGAAAATTTCTATCTTCGAGAGGGATGGACGCTCTCTCAGACGTTTGAAGATTATCTGTGGATGCCGAAAGGCAGCACCACAGGGCCTACTGTGCTGACCCATCGTTTTCAGAAAAATCTGTTGGCAGCGGCGTAACCTGCCGTTCGCAAGAGATATGTTCGCAGCAGCCGTGACTCGCCCAGGCGCTCTTCAGCTTTTCTTCTGTGACGCCGCCGCCTTGCTGGAACTCGTGCTGCCCTTCGGCCGCTTGTCCAGAAGGCGTGAGAGCACATTCCCTTTTTTCCTGCGGGGGACGAGATCGATGTCGCTCACGAGCTTTGCACCGCCCTCGCGCCGCTCCAGGGTGATCTTGCGGCTGTGGAAGGCTTCGAGCTCGACGCGGTGCGCGACGCTGACGATGGTGACCTTGGGCAATTCCCGGATCACCATCTCCATCATCTTGTCCTGGCTCTTCTCATCGAGAGCTGACGTCGCCTCGTCGAGTACGATGATATCGGGATTGTGCAGCAGCAGGCGCGCGAAGGCGAGCCGCTGCTTTTCGCCGCCCGACAGCGTCTGGTCCCACGGCGCGTCATCCTCGAGCTTCTCGTTGAGATAGGCGAGCCCGACCTTGTCGAGCGCGTTCTTGATCTCATCCAGCGGCCAGCCGTCGGCGGCATTGGGATAGGCGACGGCGCGGCGCAGCGTGCCCGAGGGGATATAGGGCCGCTGCGGCAGCATGAACAACCGCCTGTCGGCGTGGAAATCGACGCTGCCGCGACCCCACGGCCAGAGACCGGAGATGGCGCGCACCAGCGTGCTCTTGCCCGAGCCGGATTCACCGGCCACGAGCACCCGCTCGCCTGGCTCGATCTCCACCTGGGTTTCCGTGACCACGGCAGTACCGTCATCCAGCGACACGGCGAGATCGTTGAGGCTGAGTATCGCCTCGCCTTCCGTCTCACCATGCTGGATGCGTCCGAGCGCGTCGCTCTGTTCTGCGCGTTCCAGCCCGTCGAGCGACATCATCAATGAGGCGACGCGCCGCGCGCAGGCGTTCCAGTCGGCAAGCCGCGGGTAGTTGTCGACGAGCCAACCGAAAGCGGTCTGGACGATCGCGAAGGCTGACGCTGCCTGCATCACCTCACCCAGCGTCATGCTGCCTTCCAGAAACTTCGGCGCGCAAAGCAGCACCGGTACGACAGGCGCAATCAGCATCGACCCATGCGACACGAAGGTCGTGCGCATATATTGATGGGCAAGCTGCGCCCATTGGCTCAGCACATTGGAAAACGTCTTGTCGAGGTCGCTGCGCTCCTCCTCTTCACCACCGAGAAGCGCGATGCTCTCGCCGTTTTCGCGCACATGCGTCAGCGTATAGCGAAACTCGGCTTCCACCTGGTTCTTAACCTCGGAGACCTGAACGAAATGTCGGCCGATGACGGCAATCGTCGTCGACGTAATGAGCGCGTAGAGCACCGCCGTGACGACGAGAAAGCCGGGAATGGTGATCGACATCCCACCGATCGGCAGGGTCAGGGCACCACCGATCGTCCAGAGAACCACAATGAAGGTCGAGGCCGACAGAAAGGCCGAGATGACGCCGGCGGTGAAATCGACGGGCGACTCCGTGGCAATCCGCAGATCCTCGGAGATACGCGCCTCCGGGTTCTTGTGATCGCCACCGATGAGGTTCAGCTGATAGTAACGGCCGTTCGCCAGCCAGCGCGCAATGAGCCCGGTCGCCAGCCACCGGCGCCAGTGCCGCTGGATCATCATGCGGACATAGACCTGGCAGGTGACGAGGACGACACTGCCGGCCACCAGCGGCAGGAAGACGGCGCTCAGATAATAGACGGTGCCGGCATCGTGCCGCTCTATCGCGTCGAATATGCCGCGGTTCCACCTGTTGATCCCATACTGGAAACCGACATTCATGCCGATCATGATCAACAGCCCGATGGAGCATGGCCAGGCAAAACCGTCGCCGCCACGGCCCCAGTAGCCGCGCGCACTGATCCAGAAACGCTTCAGCAGATATTTCTTGCGCGCCCTCTCGGCCTCCTCGGGCGTCAGGCCCGGATCCGGTTCGATAACATCTGGCGGCGGCGCGACCTCGACAGTCGATGCCTTGCCCTGGTGCGTCTCCTCGGCACCATCAGGCTTGGCGCCGTCGACCGATGTCGGTTTCAGTTTTGCGTCGGTCATGCCAGCGGAAACGGATTACCGATCGAAAGGTTTCACGATGGGGCAAGCTTGGTGCTTGCCGGAAACCGGAAGGTGCATCGACGGCTTCGATCGAACCGATATCTCGGCGAGAACCCGAACCGCACCGCCGCAGGACACAACCAGGCGCGAAAATCCGCTATTCGGCAGCAGATACCGCCGTGACCGCAGCCGGCCCATTGCGGTCATGGCATGTGCCGCAAAGGCCGACCAGCGTTGCCGAATTCGGCCACTCGGCAAATCATCTCGCGAAGTAGCGTGTTGGTGTTGTGCCCAATGCCTTCTTGAACATGACGATAAAGGCGGTAGCCGATTCATATCCCAAGTCGCCCGACACCCTCTGGACCGTCGCGCCGCTGGCCAGTTCGCGCAACGCGATGACCAGGTGCAGTTGCCGCCGCCATCGGCCGAAGGTCAGTCCCGTTTCCTGGACCATCAGCCGCTTCAAGGATCGCTCACTCATGGCAACGTGTGCCGCCCAATCGACCAGGGTGCGACGGTCGCTCGGCTCCGCCATCAGGGCAGCAGTGATCGCGGCGATTTTGGGATGGCTGGACGCGGGCAAGTCCAGCCCCTGTACCGGCATTTGCGCGAGTTCATCCAGCAAGACCCGCACCATACGGCCGACATGATCGTCCGGAGCAGAGCTGACCGGTACATCCGCCAGTCGGAGGATCATCTCGCGGAGCATCGGCGACACAGACAGAGTGCAGCACTCCTGCGGCAGCTTGGCCGCTTCGGGTTGAACGAACAGATAGGACAGGCGTGCGATGGACGTGACCTGGTTGCTGTGGGGCACGCCGCCGGGTATCCAGACTCCGCAGTCTGGTGGGACAATCCAGATGCCATTCTCCGTCCTGCATGTGACGGCCCCGTGCAGAGCCAAAATGAGCTGCCCTTGCTTGTGCTGGTGCTGGGGCACTTCAGCCTCATAGTCACTGAAGTCGAGGCGGACAGCGATGGCCGGGCGATCTGACCAGTCGGGATCAAAGTCGTCGTAGCAGGAAGGCAGTTTTGCGGATTGACCCGATTTGGAGATCATTTGGCATTATCTCCAAATTCGTACGGACTGCAACAGTCTACAATCGGGCGATCAACAACCGAAAGGAGACTGTCATGCGAATTTCTGTCGTCGGCGCCACGGGACGAGTTGGCGCCAAGCTGACCCGGACCCTGCTGAGATCAGGGCATCAGGTCAGAGCGTTGTCGAGAGGTGGCCCAGCGCTTGACGCACTGGTCGAGCTCGGAGCAGAGCCATTCCTGGGAAGCTTTGACACAGGAGCGGGAGACCTTGACCAATTTTTCCAGGGTGCAGATGCCGCGTTCCTGATGGTGAAGACCGATTGGAACAACATCGAGGGACACTACCCCGCTGTTGCCCAGCGCTTTGTCGATGCGCTCGAAAAATCCTCCGTCAAACTGGCCGTAAGCCTGACGGCCATGGGTTCGGACGTGAAGGGGAAGACGGGTCATTTCGAGTGCTTCCACGATCTGGACGAAAAGCTCAACGAACTCGGCGATATCAATCTGGTCCACCTGCGCGCCGCCTGGTTCATGGAAGACGTGTCGGCGTGGACGGGGCCGGTTGCCAAATACGGTCGAATTGCCTGGTTCTGCAAACCTGATTTGAAGATGCCCTGGGTGGCGACCGATGACATCGCATGGCTGGCAGCGAAGGAACTGACCAATCCGACGGGCAGACACCGCGTCTATCTCGAAGTCGGCTCGGAAGATGTCTCGATGAACGAACTGGCGGTGATCATTGGCAAGGAGATCGGCAGGCCGGTGGAGTACCGATACATCGAGACGACCCGCAAAGACGTGGAGGCTGAATTTCTGGCGCGGTTCGGGACGCCGGAAAAATGGCAGGACGACACGCTGAGTGCTGACGCTTTGAACAATGGCATCGTAAGGTTCCATGGGGAGCACGAGGATCGTCCGAAATTGCCCACGACGATGGAGGTCTTCATTGCTGGCGTTTGGAAGCCGCGTTACCTGGAGGCGGTCAGAGCGGGAGACCAACGAGAGACGTTTTCCATGTGGACTGCCAGGGACTAGCTCGACGTCATGCTGGTTTTGTGAACCCTCCCAGCAATCTCCAGTCTTTATTGGACGCTGCCGCAAATTATTAAATTGCGGCAGCTATATGACCGCAATTGGCGCCATGCGGACGTCGAGAAGGCACGCATTACCTAATGTCGGTCACCGCGATGCAGCCAGCACGACATCAGCCCCTTCAATGACATAGGTCGCATAGCGATGGTCGCGGATCAGGCTTATCTTTTGCTCCCGCCATTCGAGCAGCATGAAATAGGAAGAACCATCAGGCGGTTCGGCTGATACCAGCAATATTTCCCGGCCTTCCAGCCAGGCCGGTTCGATCCTGACCGGCGGATATTCAGCATAATAGGTGAAAAATCGACCGACGTCGGCGGCACCGGAGATTTCCGGCCGTCGCGCCTGACGAAGCCGAACATCCTGCGCCAGCAGGCGACGCAGAGCGTCCCAGTCCCGGGCGTTGAAGAGCGCTGCGAAGTTCAGGACCTCGGGACTCGGCGGTGGCGCAACCTCGGACCGCACGTCGGAGATGGCGCGCAATCTCGCCCGACCGCGCGACAGATGGGCCTTGACGGCATCGACACTGAGTTCCAGCAGCGATGCGATGTCCGCAAGCGACTCTCCCAGCACATCCTTGAGAATGACAGCGCTGCGTTGCGGCACAGGCAATTCTGCAAAGTGGCCGAGCGCCACCCGCACCGCATCCTGCCGGATCAGCGCGTCCTCCGGGCCGACGGCGCTGATATCGGCCAGATCGAAAGCCATCTCAATGGGCTCAGATCGCAGCGTGCTGCGTCGGCGCAGCGCATCTATGGCTCTGTTATGGACGATGCGAAATAGCCAGGGTCGCAGCGGGGTGCCCGGCGGGATCGAGCCGGCCGTCGCAAATACCCTGGCAAACGCGTCCTGAATCACATCCTCGCCGTCGATGACAGAACCCACCAGACGAGCAGCATAGCGATGCAGTTCGGGGCGAAGCGCATCCGCTTCGCTGGCGAGCGCTGCGAGCAGTGCTTTCCTCTCTTCGTCTTCGAGAGCAGCGTCTTCTGTCATTCGATGACCGTCACACCCGTATCCCCACGCACCGCGTAGACCATGGCCTCGGCGAGAGCAGTCCTGCCGATCAGGTCGGCGACCATATCGCCGAAAGCCCGCGGCGTCATGTCCGGCCAGGTGGCGGCCTGTTCGGCAAATGTCCGACCCGCCGCCGCAGCATAGGCACCGATGCCGGTATCGCCCACACCGGTTCCGGCAAACATCTGCCGGGGAACGATGACCCGGAAGCGCAGACCCAGACCGAGTTGCGCCGACAGGCCCTCGGCATATTTTGCAATGAACCACTGCGCGCGCTTGGCGCCCGCATAACCGCCCGATAGCGGCGACCCTTGCACGGCGGCTCCGCTGGAAACCAGGACGACAAGCCCGCCCGGCGTCATCGGCAGGGTCAGGGCAGCCTGTACCCAGTGCAGCGCGGCCTTGACGTCCACATTCCAGTTGGCCGTGAATGCCTCCCAGCCAATCCGGTCGATCCGTTCCATGGGCGGTTCGGCACCGGCATTCATGATGACGAGATCGGGTCGCGTCTGCTCCATGATCCGCCATGCCGCGTCGACATCGGTTGCATCAGCCGATATGGCACTGGCGGCCGATTGCTCGCCTGCCCCCTGCACGGCATCAGCGTTTCGGGCGACCACGGTGACTACGGCCGCGCGAGCAACGAATGCCTCGGCGAGCCCCCTCCCCAGGCCGCGGCTTCCGCCGACAACCACAATTCGCTTTCCTTCCAGATCCATCTCTCAGTCCTCATTCGGGTCGAGTCCGACCGCTCGACGACGGTCGCAACAACGACGTTCCAACGAGGTGAAAAGAGTCATCGCCATTTGCGATTTGTGGGGGCCAGTGTCCAAAAGTCTGGCTCGACCGAAAATCGGCGGTGATCGATTGCGAATGGATTTCCGCGCCGGTCATGACGGCGGATTACAAATCGAAAGGTTTCACGATGGGAAGAGACGGGTAGCTGTGCGCTCGGCAAAGGACCCGGTCTGTAGTGCCCGGAGCCCCCTCACCCTAACCCTCTCCCCGCTGGGTAGAGGGGACGTGGCATACGACGCCCTTGAGATTGCCGAGGCGGTGCAACACACCCCTTCTCCCCTAGGGGAGAAGGTGCCCGAAGGGCGGATGAGGGGGCCACATACACCGTCTTTCACGGCTTGGATCACCTGACCACAACCCCACCACCGTGCCGATCAGGCCAACAACCCGTGGAGGACAAGATCGATATGCGCTTTCACGTAAGCATCCCTGTCCAGGGGCCGCCGCTCGTCGAAGAGAAGCTTGAAGAACAGGAAGGTTATGGCAGGCGCCACGACGGCATCGGAGAACGCAGCCGGCGCCGAGCGGAATTCGCCAAGCCTTACGCCGTCATCGATGAGGGACTGCATTTGCCAGTCGAGAGGATCGATGAATGCCTCGTGGTGCCTGTCGACGATCTGGGGGAAGCGCGAACCTTCGGCGATGATGAACCGCATCAGTTCGCGCAATCTGCGGTCCCTGACCACGAGATCGTAGATCAGCTCGATCGTCTTCTGAAGCCGCTCCGTGGCGGTTCCCTTCAACTCACTCGCGCTCGCCAGCAGACCTTCCAGGGGCACCGAAATGTGCCGGATCATCGCTTCGAAAAGCTGCTCCTTGGTCTCGAAGTAAACATAGACGGTTCCCTTCGTGACCCCGACCCTGCTGGCAATGTCTTCGACACGCGTCGCGACATAGCCGCGCTCGACGAACTCTTCGAACGCCGCATCCAGGATCTCTATGGGCCGGCGGGCCTTCTGCTCGGCACGCGTCAGTTTCTTCGTATCTAGCATGGCTCACCTTGAGCGTTTTTCGTGGTCAAGCGTCAAGAAATTTTCATTGACTGATGGGTTAGTCAATATTATTCGTCTGCCGAACCGATGCAAGAGGTAAATCATGAAAACTGTCCTTGTTGCCGCCTGGCTGGGCGTCAGCGCAGTCGCGCTCGCCTCATGCGAAGAGCAAAGCGCGAGTGAGGCAAAGCCCAGAAATGTGGAGGCTGTCGTGGCCAAGGTCACGCCAACAGTCGAAAGCAACGCCATCACCGGCGAGGTCAGCGCCCGCGTCGAAAGCGACCTTTCCTTCAGGGTCAGCGGGCGCATCATCGAGCGTTTCGTCGATGTCGGATCGTCGGTGAAGGCGGGACAGGTGCTGGCGCGCATGGACGCCGAAGAGCAGAAGGCCGATCTCGGCGTCGCCACCGCGAACCTGCAGTCCGCACTTGCCCAGCAGACGCAGGCCCAGCTGGCATTCGGCCGGCAGCAGAACCTCTTCAGGACGCAGGTTGCGACCCGTGCGGCACTCGATCAGGCGCAGGAAGCGCTGCTGACAGCCCAGGGCAGCGTGAAACTGGCGCAGGCTCAATTCGATACGGCACAGGATGCACTTTCCTACACGGAACTGCGCGCCGATGCCGATGGCGTCATCACCGCCAGGAACGCCGAAGTCGGCCAGGTCGCGCAAGCGGCGCAGCTCATCTTCACGCTTGCGCATGATGGGCCGCGCGATGCCGTCTTCAACGTCTTCGAGTCCCTTTATCTCGGCCGAAACCTTGAAAACACGGTCGCCGTCAGCTCCCTCTCGGCGCCATCGCACAAGATAGAAGCTTCCGTGCGCGAAATCTCACCCACGATCGACCCGTCGACGGGAACGATCAGGGTCAAGGTGGGCCTCGAAGCGACGCCCGACATGCAGCTTGGCGCGCCTGTCGTCGGCTCCTTCCGCTCCAAGGCGCAGAACGCAATCGAATTGCCGTGGTCGGCAATGGCCTCCAAGAGCGGCCAGCCGGCCGTTTGGATCATCGACCCCGCCTCCTCGAGCGTGTCGCTGCATCCGGTCGATGTCTCCGATTATGAGACCGGCCGTTTCGAGGTGCGCGCGGGTGTCTCCCCGGGAGACATCGTCGTCGTCGACGGCACGAAATTCCTGCGATCGGGCGAAGTCGTCGCATACGGCAAGGGAGCCGCAGAATGAATATCCGTATCACAGCCGGCCTTGCGATCCTCGGGTCACTGCTGCTGGCTTCCTGCGAGAAGCAGGAGGAAGCCCATGAGCAGCCGCCGCGTCCCGCCCTTTCCGTCGTCGTCAAGCCGACCGCGGCCTCCGCACTGACCCTGCCGGGAACAGTGCAGGCCAGGATCGAGACCCAGCTTGCATTCCGCGTCCTCGGACGGGTCATCGCCCGCAAGGTCAGCGTTGGCGACGTCGTCAGGAAGGGCGATGTCATTGCTGCCATAGATCCACTGGCGCTGGAGCTTGCGGTCAAGAGTTCGCAGTCCGAGCTTTCGAATGCCCAGGCACAGTTGGCGAATGCCGCATCGTCTGAAGAACGCCAGCGCTCCCTGCTCGCGAGCCGGTCGGGAAGTGAAGCAGCCTATGAAGAGGCCGAACTCGGGCGCAAGAGCGCCATAGCTGCGGTCGCCAAGGCGCAGGCCAATCTGGACAAGGCCGAAGAGCAGCTCGGATACACGCAGCTCAGGGCGGAATTCGACGGCGTCGTGACGGCGACATCGGCCGAAGTGGGCCAGGTCGTGGCCGCCGGCCAGAGCATCGCCACCATTGCCCGCCCCGAACAGAGCGACGCAGTGATCGACATACCGGTCGCAAGCTTCGATGGCCTCAAGGTGGGCTCGCCCTTCGAGGTCGCCCTCCAGCTGGACCCGACCATCCGCACGAGCGGCACGGTCAGGGAAATCGCGCCGGAAGCCGAGGCGACGACGCGCACGCGGCGCACGAAGATAACGCTCGTCGATCCGCCGCCAGCCTTTCGACTGGGCTCGGTCGTCACGGCAACCGCAACCGTCCATGCTGAGCCGATGATCCTGCTCCCCTCCTCCTCCATCCTGACGAAGGACGGAAAGCCGAACGTCTGGGTGGTCGATACCGCCTCGGCTAAGGTTTCCATACGCCCGATCAGGATCGACGGAGACATCGTCGAAGGAGGCTCCGTCCGCATCGCCGAGGGCGTCAGCCCGGGCGATCGCGTCGTCGTCGCCGGCGTTCACAAGCTTGTCGATGGCCAGGCCGTCAGAGTAGACTGAGGAAAATCCACGTGAAAAAATTCAACCTGTCCGACTGGGCGCTCGAACATCGTTCGCTCGTCTGGTACTTCATGATCGTCTTCATTCTGGCCGGCGCGTTTTCCTATATCGGCCTCGGCCGCGAGGAAGATCCCAACTTCACCATCAAGACCATGATCATCCAGGTGCAATGGCCTGGTGCATCAGCCGAGGAAGTGACCAAGCAGGTCACCGACCGCGTCGAAAAGAAGCTCGAGGAGCTGGAATCACTCGATTTCACCCGCAGCGAGACGGTTGCCGGGCAGACGACGATCTTCGTGGAACTCCTGCCGACGACCAAGGCCAAAGATGTGAATGCCATCTGGGTGCGCGTGCGCAACATGATCGGCGACATCAAGGGAGATTTTCCGAGCGGCGTTATCGGGCCGTTCTTCAACGATCGCTTCGGCGACGTCTTCGGTAATATCTACGCCTTCACCAGCGACGGGCTGACACAGCGCCAGCTTCGTGACCTCGTCGAGGATGCACGCGCAAAAGTGCTGACGGTTCAAAATGTCGGCAAGGTGGATGTTATCGGCGCGCAGGACGAGGCGATCTATCTCGAATTCTCCACGCGCAAGATTGCAGCACTCGGGCTTAACCAGCAATCCGTGATCGAAACGCTCCAGGCGCAGAATGCCGTCACACAGTCGGGCTTCGTCGACGCCGGTCCCGAGCGCATCGCCTTGCGGGTCAGCGGCCAGTTCACGTCGGAGGAAAGCCTCAAGGCGATCAATCTTCGTGTCAACGACCGCTTCTTTCCGCTGACCGATGTCGCGACGATCAAGCGCGGCTATGTCGATCCGCCATCCGCGCTGTTCCGCTATAACGGCCAGCCGGCCATCGGGCTCGCCATCGGCATGAAATCAGGCGCAAACCTGCTTGAATTCGGCGAAGCGCTCGACAAGGAGATCGAGCAGGTCACGGCAGACCTTCCCATCGGCGTGGACGTCGAGCGCGTCTCCGATCAGCCCGCCGTCGTGGATGAGGCCGTGTCGGGCTTCACGCGTGCACTCTTCGAAGCGATCATCATCGTGCTTGCAATCAGCTTCATCAGTCTCGGTGTTCGCGCCGGGCTCGTGGTTGCCATCTCCATTCCGCTCGTACTGGCGATCACCTTCCTCGTCATGGCCTACTCGGGTATTTCGATGCAACGTATTTCGCTGGGCGCCCTGATCATCGCCCTCGGTCTTCTGGTCGATGACGCGATGATTGCCGTGGAAATGATGGTGGCCCGCCTGGAGGTCGGCGATGACCTCCGAAAAGCGGCGACATATGTTTATACCTCGACCGCCTTCCCGATGCTGACAGGTACGCTGGTGACGGTCGCGGGCTTCATCCCCGTCGGCCTCAACTCCAGCGCTGCCGGCGAATTTACCTTCACCCTTTTCGTCGTCATCGCCGTCTCGCTGCTGGTGTCATGGGTCGTCGCGGTCCTGTTCACGCCGTTGCTCGGCGTGACCATCCTTCCGAAAACCATGAAATCGCATCATGACCAGAAAGGCCGTTTTGCACGCGCCTTTGCGTGGCTGCTCAGCGTGGCCATGCGCTGGCGCTGGATAACCATCGGCGCGACCGTGGCAACCTTCGCTCTTTCCATCGGCGGCATGAGCCTGGTGCAACAACAGTTCTTCCCCTCCTCCGACCGGCCCGAACTGATCGTCGACTGGAACCTGCCGCAGAACAGCTCGATTTCGGAGACGAACAAGCAGATGGCCAGGTTCGAAAGCGAGATGCTGGCCAACAACGGGGATATCGATCACTGGACGAGCTATGTCGGCCAAGGCGCTCCCCGCTTCATCCTGTCCTTCGATGTGCAGACGCCCGATGTCTCGTTCGGCCAGACCGTGATCGTCACCAAGGGGCTCGACGTCCGCGACAAGGTCAAGGAAGAGCTGCAGGCCTATCTGACGAAGACCTTCCCCGGCACCGACGCCTTCGTAAAGCTGCTCGACATCGGCCCGCCGGTCGGCAAGCCCGTGCAATATCGCGTCAGCGGGCCTGACATTCAGAAGGTCCGTGATCTCTCTCACCAGCTTGCCGGCATCGTCGGCCAGAATCCGCTGCTGTCCAACATGACCTTCGACTGGAACGAACCATCGCGTGTGGTCAAGGTCGATGTCCTGCAGGACAAGGCACGGCAGCTGGGCGTCTCGTCGCAGGATATCGCAACGGCGCTCAACAGCATCGTCGAGGGATCGGCGGCCACGCAGATCCGCGACGACATCTATCTCGTCGATGTCATCGGCCGCGCCCAGACCTCGGAGCGAGGGTCGATCGAGACGCTGCAGAACCTTCAGCTTGCCGGTTCCAACGGCAACTCCGTGCCCTTGTCCGCAGTTGCCAATTTCCACTACGAGCTGGAGCAGCCGACGATATGGCGGCGCACGCGCACGCCGACCATCACCTTGAAGGCTGCGGTCATAGGACCAACCCAACCGGCGACGATCGTCACCGAACTGCAGCCAAAGGTCGATGAGTTCCGCAAGGGCCTTCCGAGCGGCTACCGCGTCGTCGACGGCGGCTCGGTCGAGGAAAGCGCGAAAGCGCAGGGGCCGATCGTGGCGGTAGCGCCGCTGATGCTGTTCGTCATGGCGACGATCCTGATGATCCAGCTGCAGAGTTTCAGCAGGCTCTTCCTGGTCTTCGCCGTCGCCCCTCTGGCCTTGATCGGCGTCGTCGCGGCTCTGTTGCTCAGCAACGCGCCGCTCGGGTTCGTCGCCATCCTGGGTGTGCTGGCGCTGATCGGCATCCTCATCCGCAACTCGGTGATCCTCATCGTCCAGATCGAACACCTTCGAAGCGAGGGCATGCCGCCCTGGCAGGCCGTCATCGAGGCGACGGAGCATCGAATGCGCCCGATCATGCTCACGGCCGCCGCAGCGACGCTCGCGCTGATCCCCATTTCCAGGGAGATATTCTGGGGGCCGATGGCCTACGCGATGATGGGCGGCATTGTCGTCGGTACGGTCCTGACGCTGCTCTTCCTGCCTGCGCTGTATGTTGCCTGGTTTCGAATACCCCGCGAGGCCTGACAACATCAGACCCGTCCGGATCACTCCGGGCGGGCCACCTATCGGTCACCCAGGGGTAACCGATAGCGTCGCATTGCGGTGGGCCTATTTCGCGCCCGCAGCGGATTCGATGACCGCAGCCACCTCTTCGGCGTGCGACGCCAGCGAGGCATGGCTGCCGTCGACGGTCGTCACCTTGGCCTTCATCCGTTCGGCAAAGAAGGTCTGAGCGTGCGGATCGAGGAGTTGATCCTGTGCACTGAGAACGTACCAGCTCGGCTTGACATGCCATGCGGCGATCTTGGTGACCTCGTCAAAGGCGGTGTGATTGAGCGGCATCTGATGGGTGGCCAGATACTCGCCGATATTCTTGGGCAAGTCGCCTGCCACGGCGCTTGGGAATACTGCCGGATCGATGGTCAGATAGCCCCTGCCGTCGGCCCGGATGGCCTTGACGCCTGCGGTCGCCGGTCCGCTTGCCGCGAGCGCCGAAACCGTTTCACCCTTGTCAGGCGCGAAGGCCGAGACATAGACCAGGGACGACACCTTGGCATTGATGCCGGCTTCGCCGATCACCACGCCAGCCCAGGAATGACCGACGAGAACGGTCGGTCCATCCTGCGCATCGAGTGCCGCATTCGTGGCGGCGACATCGTCGGCAAGCGAGGTCAGCGGATTCTTGACGGCGGTCACCTTGTAGCCTTTGGCCGTCAGAATGGCGGCGACGCCATTCCAGCTCGTCTCGTCGACGAAGGCGCCGTGAACCAGCACGATATTCTTGACGACGCCGGCGGGAAGCGTCGGCTGGGCGGAAGCCGGCGCAGCGCCGAAAACGGCGGTGGACAGCATGAGGGCGGAGAAAATGAGGTTTTTCATTGGGGGCTCATTTGGTTGCATTTACTGCGGGGTTGATTTCAGTCCGGATAATCTGCAATACTCCTGGCCATCGGCAGGCTTGTCAGAACCATCCGCTCATATTTTCATAAGCATCTGTATATTCAGGATTTTATTCGCTGAACACACCCAAAACATAGGATCTGAAGCGATGAAGCGCCATGACCCGAACCCCGCAAGTCATGCTCCATCGTCCGGAAATGCGAGCATGCTTGCGGCCCGGGTCGATCTCCTGTCGCAGATACTGACGCTGATCAGGCTTGAGGGAGAGCTGGTGTTCGCGGCGGAGCTGACACAACCTTGGGCGTTGCGCTTCGAGCCCGGATCGGCCTATTTTTTCGTCGTTCTCGAGGGCGAGCTGACAGTTCTGGCTGCCGACGGGCCTCCGATCCGCGCCGTGACCGGTGATCTGGTCATGCTGCTGCGCGGCGTGGGGCATATCCTGAGCGACGGCGGCGGTTCAGCCGCGGCGCCGGTGAGCCAACTGATGGGCGAGCAGTTCACGACCGAGCGGCTGAGCGTGCGGCACGGAGGTGATGGCGCGCGAACCAAACTTATCGCGGGCGCTTTTCATTTCGAGAACGAGTCCATGCCCTGGGTCGTCTCGTCGCTGCCGGCCGTGATCCACATCCCGAAGGCGGGAGGCCAGACGGCAAGCTGGGCGGAGGGTCTCGCTCATTTCATGATGGTCGAGGCACAGGAGGTCCATCCCGGCTCGTCGATCATGATCTCGCGGCTCATCGACGTGCTGGTCATCCGGATCCTGCGCACCTGGGTGCAGACGGAAAAGGCCGGCGATACCGGCTGGCTGGGGGCGCTGGCCGATCCGCGCATCAGCCGCGCCCTGAAAGCCATTCACGACGAGCCGTTCCGGCGCTGGAGCGTCGTCGAGCTTGCGCATGTGGCGGGCATGTCGCGCTCGAGCTTTGCCGAACGCTTCTCCGCGCTGGTCAAGGAAGCGCCGCTTTCCTATCAGAGCCGATGGCGGCTGACCCTTGCGCACGGCATGTTGCGTCATGCCGATTCAAGGGTCAGCGACGTGGCGCGACAGGTCGGCTACGATTCCGATGCGGCATTCAGCAGAGCCTTCAAAGCACAGTTCGGCATTGCTCCAGTGCATGCCAGGCTGGCCACTCCGCCGGGGCTGCAACCGAGCCACGTTCAATCTGACAGCTAGGTTGAGGGCTCATCTTCCGGCTCCGATTTAACGAGTCCTGACCCTAGCAGTCGAGCGCGGCGCTGAGGCCCTCAAGCACCTTGCGCACCCGCCCACGCGCCTGCTCCCGAAGGCCTCGTCGCGGATCAAGTGGGCATGGCTGCCGCTCGAACGGCCGACCTGGCGGGATCAGCAGCTCCGATGGCAGCTTCGGCATCGTAGGGGATGCACGTTGATTGCAACCTCCTACTTGGTGACCTTCATATTGGCCACCTTCTCTTCGAGGCGGCCGTATTCGACGGGAGTCCTGAAAATGAACCTGTCACTGCCGATGTAGCCTCGCTGCGACGTGTAATAGATAGCGACCCCATTCGCTTTGACTTTATCGCATTTCATCTTCTTGCCCCCTGAATCGAAGACAACCGGTTGCTGGAGAATCTCGATGCGCCCATGCTTGGGCTGCTCCACCATATCTATCTGAGGATAATCAACAAACTTGCAGTCGCCATTGAGATGAATGTTCTGGTAAACCAATTCCCCTTCGCCACTGCGTGCTGTTATAGAGTGGGGGTCGCGTTTGAGATCCGACGTCGTCGTGCAGTTCGAAAGCGAAATCGCCGCGGTTGCCAATATCGAATATGCAAAAATATTTTTCACTATAAATCCTCAACTTTTGCTTGAACAAACATTGAATATTTCGGGGAGTCAAGCAGAGTGCAGGCTCAAATCCGGCAGTTTCTCCTGCTTCCAAACATTGGCGAGGTTCGATCTTGAAAAGACGTGTCAAGGCGTGTGTGTCCTCGCTTGCAGCAGGGATTGGGCTGCTAGCGGCGGGCATGGGAAATGCCGATGACATTCCTTTTTTCGTCAGCCGTGATGTGCCCGATTACAGGGCACTGATGACGGTTCGAGAGGCGGATCGCCCGACAAATACACATTTGCGCTCGGTTCTTCATCATCATGGATGGACAAGGGTCGAAGAGGGGACAGGCATTTCTTATGGAAGCTTCTTCGATAACGTCTTGTTGTCGACATGGAAGGCTCATGACGACGAAGACGTTACTGATATGACCATCACAAAGGTCGTACCGCTGCGTAGGGGCATCAGCGTTAAGAACACGAAGGAAGTTGGGACTGTCATCCATCCGGCCGGTGAAGCTTGCAAATGGTGGGAGGTCATCGACAAGCCCGAGCTGAAGGGGACTTTCGGACCCTTCTACTACAGCTGTCTATCACATGATGGCATTGAAGTTGCCACAAAGGGGTTGATAAAGCGCAAGGAGCCTTACGGCGAAACGCAACTGGTCAAACTGGAACGAACACCTGTCGAGGAATCGGAAGTCAGACCTCCCAAGCGGCTCTTCGACCCCGCATTCTGGCTGAAGCCGCTCAGGCACTATCCCAAACGACCTGCAAATCTTCCCGATTTTGAAGCGAGAATGATCGGCGACCGGTCGGAGAAAAGAGTGCTCAGGCACTATCCCTGGCGATTTGAAGAAGAGCGCGGCAGCGATGGAAGGGTGGTGTTTTCGGTCTGGAACATGCTCGACGATCAAAGATTGACTGTCAGTTACTCCAAAAACGAGCGTCATTTCGAGGCTCGTCGCTCATCGATTGATTTCCGGCCGTCAAGTAACCTTATCGGTGTTGAGATCGGTCCGACCGACTTAAAAAAGAGCGATCGTTACCTTGGAGAGTCCTGCGCCTGGTTCGAAACAACCCACTTTGCTGATGCGAGCGGGAGCGAATGCCTGACGCCGGATGGCGTGGCGCTGAAAGTCGAGTTCAGCTCGTGGGTGGGTCTCGTTGAAAACTATACCGCCGTCGAGGTCAAGCGTCGCCCCGTCGACCTCAAGGAGATGATCCCGCCGCCGGAATTGATCGATCCGTCCTCATGGGGATTCACCGTCAGCGACTGATCTGTCGACTGCCTGGTTTACCTGACCACCCTCACGCTCAACACGCCTTCCTCGGTGTAGGCCGCCATTCGACTTCCGCGCAAGGACGCGATCGGGCTTGCTGCGGCCGGATTAGCGGCCGACTGCGGCGCTGAGGCTTTCAAGCGCCTCGCGCACCCGCCCACGCGCCTGCTCAGGAAGGCCGAGCACCGGGCGTGGCGGCGCAAACCGGCCGAGGCCGATGAGATCGGCAATGGTGTACATGACGCGGAAACTGCCGAATTCCCTGAACAGCGCCCAGAGCGGCGCGAAGGCATCGTCGATACGTCTTGCCTCGCTCGCGTCGCCTGCCTGAGCGGCCCTCGTCAGCTTCAGTGCCTCGGCGGGCAACAGTCCGCCGGCAACACTATACCAGCCATCGGCGCCCGCCAGCAGCGCATCCGCTGCACCCCAGTCGCCACTATAACCGACCGCGAAATCATCGGGCGTCACCGATCGGAGACTTGCGATCTCGGCTGCGATATCGCCATTGGCAGGCAGCGGCATCTTCACCGCTTTGACGGTGCCGAGCTTGGCGAGCCGGGCGATCAGCTCAGTGCTGAAGGTGAATTTCGTCGTGCCCGGATTGTTGTAGATGCAGAGCGGCAGCTGCCCGACATCGGCCACGGCAGCGAAATGCTCGTAGACCTCGTTGTCCGTCAGCGGCGTATAGGAGACCGGCGCCAGCAGCAGGCCATCTGCCCCGAGCGCCCGCGCATCACTAGCCAGCGCCTGCGCTTCATCCGTCCTGAGCGCCCCGACGCCGACGATGACGGGGATCTTGCCGCCGACGGCAGACATGGCCGTTTCCACCGCGCGACGTCGCTGGTCGCGCGACAGGAAGGCATAACCGCCGGTGCTGCCGAGCAACCCGATGGAATCGGCGCCGGCGGCTTGAATGCGGGTCAGCAGCGCGGCGAGCGCGCCGGTATCGACGATCCCGGAGGCATCCGTCGGCGTGATCGGAAAGGCGGAAAGACCGTGAAAAAGCGGCATCGACAACGTTCCTTCTATGCGCGAGACAGCAGGAGCTTCATGCCCGCCGCACCGAAGACGAGCGCCAGCGTGCCCTCGATCCAGCGCCGCGCGTGGCGATACATGCGGATCATCGGCGCGGTGGAAAAGACCAGCGCATAACCGCAGAAGATGGTGACGCTGAGAATGGCGCAGCCCGCGAGGATGATGGCGACGGTCGTCGGCGTCGCACCCGGGCCGAGCCCGAGCGTCATGGTCGCAATCCAGCCGAGCAGGGCTTTCGGGTTGGTCAGATGCATGAGGAGGCCGCGGCGATAGAGGCTGAACCCGGAGGCCGGTCTGATGGCATCGATCGCCCTGCCCTGCTTCTCATCGGAGGTCATGGCCGATTTGCCGGCCTTGTAGGCGAGGAACAGCAGGTAGAGACCGCCGAAGACCTTCAGGATGATGAGCGCCTGGGCATATTGGGCAAGAATGGCCGAAACCCCGGTCGCCGCCATCGAGCCCCAGAAGAGCGAGCCGCTGACGACACCTGCGGCGATCATCAGCGCCGACTGGCGCCCCTGATGCATGGCCACGCCCATGATGCGCATGTTGCTGGGACCCGGGCTGGCTGCGGCAATGATATAGGCGGTGAAGACAAGCGCGAGATGATGCGGATCGAATGACATACTGATTTCCCTGAGAGGTATGCAGCCACCACATGCCGCTCAGGAGCCTGGACGCGATCAGCCACATCACGCAAGCGGTGACGGTTTAGAGAATGCGCCGGGAAACCGGCCGTGAAAAGATGGGACGAAGCCAGGTCGCACCATATCCCAACGAAAACTTGTCTCCGTGACATTACCCGGCATCGACAGGCGCGATCAGCGCCGCCCGAAACCGCAATTGATTTTCGGAAAGATTGATGAGGAGATTCAAATCATTATGTCGATCTTTATGCGTCCGGATGGACGCGCAAATGGTGCTCCAGGCTCACACGATGGAATGGCGCCTTCCACCGGCCAACTCCAATTTTGCAACAAGCCACCAGCCTGCAAAGTGATCGTCCGGCCCAAAATGTAAAAAAACTGACATTGAAGTATGAAAGATGACGTCCCGTTAATCGCCGCACGGTGTTGGGAGATTTTTTCGGTTTCTCGCACTCGTGTGGAATTCTTATTTCAGCGGGGTGTGACGTGTTTATCCAAAATGCAATTTCCAGGCCTGTTACCAAGAGGCGTGAACTGACAGTGCGCCTGCTATCGGGTGCAGCCCTATCTATATTGGTTGCCGGTTCGGCTCATGCAGGCGATGGCACCCTTCGGCTGCTGTCGCTGAATATCTGGAACCAGTTCAAGCAGACGCCTGCACTGACCAGGGACTTCATGGTCGCTGGCAACTGGGACGTGCTGATGTTTCAGGAAGCCAACGGCAGCAGATACGTCTCCGACATTCCCGGCATGCTGCAGAATGCCGGGCTTGGAACCTATAGTGGCCAATTGATCGGGGACGTCGGCGTGATCTCGCGACTTCCCGGCACGTATGGCACCTATACCGCTCCGGGTCTCAGCTCCCAGGGACGCTACGTGAACTATCAGGTTCTCGACGGCGAGGCCGGACGGCCGGTGACGACAGTCGGAACGGTTCACTTCGATTACGCCGACAAGGCAGACCAGCGCGTCAAGGAAGCCAAGGCCCTGAATGCCTGGGCGAAGTCTTCGGCCAATCCGCTGATCGTGAGCGGCGATTTCAATGCCGGCGACGTATCGGAGCGCGGCCTGCATTCGAAGAGCCAGCAGGAATTGCTGCTGCGCATCTATACGAAAAACGCCAACTCCTTCTATTACAGCCTGCTCCAGCAATATGCCAAGGACAAGACGGCGCTGGACAAATTCATCGCCGACTGGAGCCCGAAGAACGACGCGGCGATCGATGCGGCGACCATTCCCTCCGGCCTTTTCGAGGACGAGACCTATCCCGTCGCCGGCAACACGCCGCAGACGATGAATGTCCTCAAGAAGCAGTTCATGCTTCTCCAGACCGACCGCGAACGGGAGCAGTTCAAGCCCCACGAACTCAATGACGGCAGCGTGACCTGGCCGTCGGCCGGCGAGGACGATACGAACACCTGGGGCAGCTGGCACCGGGTGAAGATCGATCACTTCCTGGCCTCACGGCCGTTCGGCAAGTGGTACACGATCGCGGATGACCCCAACGATCCCTATCTGGGTGTCATCCGCGACGTCTATGTGACCAAGCCTGATGGCACCAAGGCGCCCCTGTCCGACCATGATCCGGTCGCCCATGAATTCAAATGGATCGGACCGAGCCTGCAGACCTATCAGCAGACGGTCAACGGTGCACAGGTCGACAAGACACGTCTCGTATGGGGCAAGGACGCCACGACCTTTGCCGGTAACGGCAAGGAATTCTACCTGTCCCGCAACAACATGCGCCGCGACGTCTATCTCGGCCAGGTTTCCGATGCGGACGGCAAGCCGAACCTGACCGGCCTCACCGAGGCGGAGAAGAAGACCTTGCTCGACTGCAAAAGCAAGGATCCGCGCTTTGCCCAGGCCATTATCGACTACTGTATCGACGATCACAGTTTCATCGGCGAGACATTGGTCACCGATGGCGGCACCGTCATCGTTGACGAGGATCTGGCTCTCGGCGGCACCGAGGCGAACCTGCGTCTCGACAACGGCGCGCTGCGCATCGCCGGCACGGGAATGAAGAAACTTGACAGGTCTGTGGTCCTGGAATCCGGCGGCGGCACGCTCGATGTCGCCAATACGGCCAATGCCGTTGTCGTGGACCGGGCAATCTCGGGCGCAGGCAGCCTGACCAAGACGGGCCAGGGCACGCTCAATCTGACGGCGACCAATACCTATACCGGTGACACCAGCGTCAAGGGCGGACGCCTTGCGGTCAACGGCTCCATCGCAACATCGGGCATGACCACCGTCTACGACGGCGGCGTACTCGGCGGCAACGGCACTGTCGGCAACCTTGCCGTCGCGAATGGCGGCAGGATTGCGCCTGGCAATTCGGTCGGGACGCTGCACGTCGCCGGCAATCTCAACCTTGCGTCGGGCTCCGTCTACGACGTCGAAATTGACGAAACCGGCAGGACGGATCAGATCATCGTCACCGGCCAGACGGTGATTGCCGCGGGTGCGGCCGTCAATATCGTGGCGGGCGCCACCTACAAGCCGCTCACGAACTACTCCATTCTCACTTCGAACGCCGGCATCACCGGCTCCTTCGATGCGATCACCTCGAACTTCGCCTTCCTGGACCCCGGTCTGACCTATGGAGGCAACAGCCTGACGATGCGGCTGGAACGCAACGCTACGGCCTTCGCCGACGTCGCGACGACGTCAAACCAGCGCGGTGCCGCCTACGGTGTCGACAGCCTCGGCTTCGGCTCCACGGTGTACGATGCGATCATATCGCTCGATGCGGAAAGCGCCCGCGCGTCTTTCGCCCAGCTGGGCGGGGAAATCCATGCATCGACCTACAGTGCGCTGCTCGACAACAGCGACATCGTCCGCGATGGTGCGTTCGATCGCCTGCGGTCGAGAATGGGCGTCACCGATCGGGCCGTGACAGAAGCCGAAATCGGCGCGGACACCCCTGCCGGCCGTGAGCAGGCGCTCGGCATCTGGAACAAGAGCTACGGAGCCTGGACGAAAAAGGACAGTGACGGCAATGCCTATGGCGTGGACCATTCCGCCGGCGGAATCATCGTCGGCGCGGACGGAACGCTCGGCAACGATTGGCGGGTCGGCGTGTTCGGCGGATATGGCCGCACGGCCGTTTCCATCGATGCGCTGGCGTCGAAAAGCGACACCGATCAGATCGATCTCGGCGTCTATGCCGGCACCAATCTCGGTCCGGTCGGCATTCGGTTCGGTGCTGCCCATACATGGAACAGTATCGATAGCGCCCGTTCGGTCTTCCTCCCGACCTTCAGCGAGCGGCTGACCGCCGACTACAACGCCTCGACATCGCAGGTCTTCGGCGAAATCAGCTACCAGCAGTCGATCGGAACCGTCATGCTGGAACCCTTCGCCAATCTCGCCTATGTGAATTTCCGCAACGACGCTTTCTCCGAGCACGGAGGCGTAACGGCGCTTTCCGTCGAAGGCACGACCCAGCAGGCGATCTTCACGGAAATCGGCCTCAGAGCCGCAACGGAGTTCAACCTGCAGGAAACGGTTGGAAGACTGCAAGGCTCGGTCAGCCTGCGTCATGCCAATGGCGATACCAAGCCAGAGACGAAGATGGCCTTTTCGGGCGGCAGCTCGTTTGACGTAAACGGTGCGCCGCTTGCGGAAAATGTTGCCGTGGTCAACGCCGGCGTGAATTTCGATCTCGGCTCGAACGCCGCCCTGGCCGTCTCCTATACCGGCCAGTTTGGTTCCGGCGCCAGCCAGAACGGCATCAATGGCTATCTCGGCGTCAGGTTCTGACGCCTTGCCGCATTATTCTTCCTGAATTAGTTTTCATCAAATGAGTTTTCACCCCGCACGCCGCTTGATAAGCGTTGTGCGGGGTTTTGATATGCTGAACACCCCGGAAAGGCCGGCACCACGATGCATTTTGCAGACAATCACGATGATGGCGGCAAGAAGGAGCGCCGGCAGGATTTCCTCATCCGTTATCTTGAGCAATATCAGTATATCTCGCTGGACGACATCGTCTCGCTCTGTTCCGTGACGGCCCAGACCGCGCGTCGCGATATCATGGCGCTGGAACGGCAGGGCAAGCTGCGCCGAACACATGGCGGGGCTGTCATTTCGCTTCCGATCGAAACCGGCATTTATCATCAGCGTCGCGTCAACAATGCCGAGGCCAAGCGCCAGATTGCCAACAAGATAGCCGAGCTTCTCCCGGACAACTGCTCGGTTTTCATCGACACCGGAACGACTTGCGAGGCAATTGCCCGGGCGCTCACGGTGCGCCGGAACCTTCGTGTCGTGACCTATAGCCTGAGAGTGGCGACGACCCTCAGCGAAAACACGGATTTCACGATAGCCGTTCCCGGCGGCTTCATCCGCAATGTCGATGCGGCGGTCTTCAGCGAAAATGCGCAGAATTTCATCCGGGCATTCAAGTTCGATTACGTCATCATCTCCGTCAGTGGCGTCGACAATGACGGCGACATAGGCGACGACGACTACGCCGAAGTGTCGGCTGTTCGGGCCGCCATGGGTCAGGCGGCCCGCGTCATCCTGGCGGTAGACAGCACCAAATTCGAACGCCGTGCACTCGTTCGTCTCGGCTCGATCTCCGAGATGGACATCGTCGTCTCCGAAGCGAGGCCAACCGAAAGGTTGCTGTCACTGCTGGACGGCAGCAAGACTGTCTATCAGGTGGCGAATATGGACAGCAATTCTTCAGGCCTCGTCGCAAAATCGGCGTGACATCCTGACGACAGTTCCGTTGCAAAGCCCCCTGGATCGGGAGCGGGCCGGCTCTCCTCTGATCGACCCATTTCGGCACCGGAGCGCCCGTGCCCCTCACATGCCGTTCAGGAGCCTGAACGCGATCAGCCACATCACGCAGGCGATGATGGTTTCGAGAATGCGCCAGGAAACCGGCCGCGAAAAGATGGGGCGAAGCCAGGCGGCACCATATCCCAGCGAAAAGAAGAACAGGAAGGAGCCGGTCACGGCGCCTGCGGCGAACGCCGCCTGATGCCCGGCAAAACGCGTCGAGATCGTGCCGAGCAGGATCACCGTATCGAGATAGACATGCGGATTGAGCCAGGTGAGCGCAAGGCACATGGCCATGGTCTTGCCGAAGCTCGCCCCCGCCCCGTTCGAAACCTGCAGCACGCCCGGTGACCGCACCGCCGAATACAGGCTTTTTGCCCCATACCAGATGAGAAATGCCGCCCCGCCATACCGCATGACCGGATCGAGCCAGGGCATGAGATCCACCACCTGTTTCAGGCTGGTAACGCCGACGACGATGAGGATCGCATCGGAGAGAGCACAGGCGAGGCAGACGGCAAACACATATTCGTTGCGCAGCCCCTGCCGCAGGACGAAGGCATTCTGTGCGCCGATCGCCACGATCAGGCTGAGGCCGGCGGCCAAGCCGGTGAAATAGGTCGTAAGGTCCATGATATCAGAGGTTTCCGTCCCGTTGCTGAGACGCTTCGTAGACGGATCGAGCGGATTAGGCTAATTAATCATCCTTACGTCAATTAAGCGCAGCTTACCCATGATCGATTATCCCGCCCTTCGCGTCCTGCTCGCCGTCGTCCAGACCGGCAGCTTCGAAAAGGCCGCCGCCGTGCTGAACGTCACACCATCAGCCGTCTCCCAGCGCATCAAGCAGCTCGAAGAGCGCCTGGGTGCCGCCCTCGTCGTGCGCGGAACGCCGTGCACGGCGACGGAAAAGGGCGACTGGCTCTGCCGCCACATGGAAAATGTCGGCATGCTGGAAAGCGAATTGCTCGAACACCTGCCGGCACTCAGCGACCGAGACAGTCCCGAGCAACGCGTCACGCTGCAGATCGCCACCAGCGCCGACAGCCTCGGCACCTGGTTTCTGGAGGCGATGGCGGATTTCTCGAAAAGCTCGAACTACCTCCTGAACATTTCCATCGACGATCAGGACCACACGGCCGAATGGCTCGAACGCGGCCGTGTCATCGCCGCCGTCACAAGCATGGAAAAGCCGGTCTCCGGCTGCCGCCGCTACTCGCTCGGCGCGCTGCGCTACCACGCGACCGCCAGCCCCGAATTCGTCCGCCGCTATTTCCCTGACGGCGTCAGCCCGCAAGCGCTTGCCCGCGCCCCGTCCATCACCTTCAACCAGAAGGACCGCCTGCAGGCGGAATGGATCCGCCGCACGTTTGCGACAGATATCAACGCACCGACGCACTGGCTGCCGACCGCACAGGGCTTCGTCGATGCCAGCCTGCTCGACATGGGCTGGGGCATGATCCCGACCCACCTGACTGAGGACCACATCAAGGCCGGCCGGCTCGTCGAACTGATATCAGGCACGCCTCTCGATGTCGTGCTCTACTGGCAGATCAGCCGGCTTGCCGCAGACCGGCTTACGGGCTTGACGCAGAAGGTGATCGAGGTGGCGAGGCGGTCGCTGGTGTGAGGGGGACGTGGGGTACAGGGGCGTCTGGCTTGCGCTAGAAGCGGACGTAACTTGCTCGCGATTGATGTTTGACTTGGACCGAAGCGGACCGGCAGGTTCGCGGCTTTGCTTATATGAAAGCCATGATCCGTCTTCGGCAAGCTATAACGAACAGCGACTTCATATTGGCCAGCCGCAACAGAGGGATTGCGATCTTGCATTGACCGGAGATTGATACCACATCGGTCGCTAAGAGGTGATTGATGGGTCCGATGACGCTGTTCGACAAGTCGTTTCTTGAGATGCTTAGCGTCGATGAGGCGGCCATCTTCGACATGCTATACATGACGATCATTTCCCCGGTATTCATAACCGAGGCCATTGCCGATCTATCCAAGGTTCCGCCCGGCTCGAGGACGGTTGAAAAGATCGTGTCTGATCTGGCCAATAAGAGTCCGAGCTTCCACTCCTACCCGAACGTTGAGTATACGCGGCTTTGCCTTGGTGAGCTTTTTGGTCATTCGGTGGACATGCGCGGAGTGCCGGCGCGAGGTGGGGGCGCATCGTTCGAAAAGACAACAAGCTTGCCGTGATCTATGACGAGTCCGACGAGGCGAAAGCCTTCATCCGGTGGCAGAACGGGGAGTTCCTCGAACTGGAGCGCGAATTCGCCAGCTCTTGGCGCGAGCAAATGAAGTCGGCGGACCACCGCTTGCTTTCTGATGTCGTGCGTAATGCTCTTAACATAAGCGAAAAACCAAAGACACATGCGGACGCTTACCGAATAGCGCGCCAAATCGTCGAAGGCGAGACAACCGGCGCGCTTCTGCGTGTTACCACTGTCCTTCTTGGCTTTTCCTCAGATGTTCATAACGCCATCCACGAGCGCTGGATTAGTCGGGGAAAGCCGAATATAGCGGCCTTTGCGCCGTACACAGCCTATTGCCTGCTCGTGGAGTTGTTCTTCCACATCTGCATCGACAAGTGCCTGATCTCACCGGACCGCCCAAGCAACCGCGTGGACATGTCCTATCTGTACTATCTGCCGTTCTGCGAATTGTTCGTCTCGAACGACAAGCTGCATAGGACGACCGCACCCCTGTTTCTCGGGCGCGCTCAGCAATTCGTTTTTGGGGGCGAGCTTAAGGGTGACCTGACCCGGCTGGACGCGCGCTATGACAAGCTTTCGGCGGATGAGAAAGCGACTGGCTTGTTCCGTATCGCTGCCTATCCGCCGGAGGACAATTCCTATTTAACTACGCGTCTCTGGACGGAGTTCGGCCGGAGTACGAAGGAAGAGGCCACAAAGCCTCCGGCTTCGCCTGCCGCCCACACCAAGATTCTGGCGGAACTCGGGAACATGAAGAGCGGTGCGCTGGTTAGTCCGGAAGAAGCAGCGATGATCGACCAGAACGCCCTCGACAATGTGATGATTGAGCGTCGAGTCCCTAGGCGTATGGGGAAGTGGAAAATCCTGCCGGACCACATCAAGTGATCGCGATCGACGATGTAGATTGAAGGCCGAAAGTAATTTCGTTATGCGGCTGGCGGTGCGTTGCTTTGCGTCCATCGATCATAATTGCCAGCGTCTTATGAAACTGAGCAGAACATGGCGGCGACTTTTCAAAGAGCCGTTCTCGCAAGTTTCTCCCCTAATGCCGTTAGTCCGCACCCCAATCTGTCATCCACGTTTTCACTAGCTATGAGGACTGGCAGCGGAAATAGTTTCCAGGCACGCGCAGTAGTCCCAGGCTCAGGACTTGGCCCTGAGCCTGCGAGATTTGCAAAAGTCGGTATGCTCGGCCTGCGCCAAACCTTATCTTCCGCGTCAGCTATGTGCTGCCGCTCGAACTCCACAAGATGGATGCCAGCACTCCCCGCCCTGCGCAATGCAACTTCGGCACCAGACGCAACGGTTCGCAGAAACTGCCAGACTTCAACGTCAACAGTACTGGGGGAGCCGACAATTCATTCACATGAAACGCGGATACTCCCTTGGGGCATGCCAAGATCGTCCTCAGCGCGACCCTAGGAACCGGAATTCCGCAAAGCTGATGATGTCTTTCTCACCGAGGCCGAAACCACCGCCGTAGTGTTCAACTCGTCTAGCTTCCACATCGCGCAATCGGCAGTAGTCGATTTTAGCAAGTGGCCACTCAAGTGTCGCCACATTGATCCTACCAGAGTACTTTACAGTCGCGGAGCTGCTGGCGCCAATTGCAACAGGCAACAGGGGGGAGCCGGATTGGTCTGCAATAACCGTCAGAGGTGTGAAATACTCGGTTAAATCTTTTGTGAAGGATCCGATAATGGCATCAAATTGGTCATGTGCTAGGAATACGGGGGAAGCCAGATTGTTATCAATGAAGGCCGTGACCGCGACACTCCCGTCACTCGCGACAACGCATGCCGCATCCTTAACCTCAATGGTGGCCGGTCGCGGCTTGACCGTTAGTGCCTGAATTTGCCCCACTATTATGAATCCAATGGCTATCGCCGCAATTTGAACACCAAATACAATCGGCGCCGACAATAGGGCGAACGCGCCTAATACGATTGCGGATCCGTTGACCCGTTGCCTTAGCAAGTGGCCTGAGATGATGAACAACGGATATGCAGTTGGGACCATTAGGAGCAAGATGTAAAATATCGCATCGGGAAAGATCGCCGACGACGACGCGTATGCATTGCCCCATTTGATCAAGACTAGACCGCTCATCAGCCAGAACAAGCATGTCGAGGCAGCGATTCCGTAACGAACCAGGTGGATCGATCGCGCTTGCCGGCGCTTAGAGGAAACGAGAACTCCGATAAGCATCGCAGTTATATCGAGAAACACGTAGACTGCTAGGACAGCGAGAGACCACTCGTACCAAGTCGCACCATATATCTGCAGAATGCGTTGATACGCGGTTTCCAGCGTAAAGATGGGGCCTGAGACGGCAAGCGCGCTTGAAACAAATAAAGCAGTCGACGAAGAGATTTGCTGGCCTTTTCGTATGGAAGAAAGGGCATTGAGGCGGGCGGCGTTTTTCAGAGGCCTGAACCACAACCGAACAAACGTCTTGAGAGTATTGTAGATGAAGACGATCAGTCCTTCGACAATCTCTTCAATGAGCTTCTGAAGACCGGTCACCGCTTTCATTGCTGCAGGACGAGCCCGCTTCCAGACAACAGGTCGGCCGGGGGGAGCAATCCGAATTGCAAACCAATTAGTATCGGATTATCAAATGGCGGTGTTTCGCCTAAGAGCTGCTTCGGTGCCCCACGCACCCCGCCAATATAGGTGAATTCCTGAATCAACAGGGACACGCATCTACCAGTGAAGTATTTAAGGTTACCAGGTTCCACGCACTCCACCACCACTTTATAGGCAAGGTCGGTGCGCATCAGTTCTGCCCCCACTCCGATCAATTCAATTTGCACCGCCGATTTATTTTTATAGGGCGAGAATGGACTTAACGCAACTTTCTAAGGCTCCCGATCCCCACGAGCTTTTCTTCAGGCGTAAAGTAATTGACATACAACGGCCCGGCGAGGTTATTGTTATTGCCTGCATCGAAAGATCTCCGACATGAATCTCGCTGAGCACACGCGGTTAGGCGCCGGAACGGTATGAGGTCGGCCGTTAAAAGCCTTCGCGATAACCAGGGCAGCCGGTGGTGGGGCACGTCCTTCGTGGGTGCCCCTGAGAGAACCCGATTCCTGTTGCAATCACCGCTAGATTGTATTAGCTAATTCTTGAAGAAATATTCAAATAAAACTTGCAGACAGTAAAATCCATCTGCTCTGGCGCAAATAATACGCCCCGCATGACGGGATCTATTGTCTGCTTGCTATCGCGCTCATCGTGCAACGGGAGTGTGGCCGGATAGCTATGCTGTCGGTCGCGCCATCCGGAGGCGAAGAGGATCATGATCAAGACGGTTTACTTCGCAACCAATCGTCAGCCGCTGCTCGATCCCTCCGATCCGCAGCATCAGCGGATCATCGGCTTCGGTTCCGAACTCGGGCCGACCAGCGGCATCGATGTGCGCTACGGAAGCGCCAAGGTCGACGTCAATCTGTCGAAGAAGACGAACGTGCTCGTGCCGGGCTCGCTCGCCGTTGCCAGTCAGCAGCTTCTCTTCGCCGAGGGAGAGGCGCCGACGCTCGGCAGCGACACGATCTTCGATGCCATCCGCGCCTCGATGAAGACCGACAACAAGCCGACGATCGCCTTCATCCACGGCTTCAGCAACAGTTTCGTCGATTCCATCGAACGCGCCGGCTGGCTGAGCGCCTTCTACGGTCTCGACGTCAACATATTCGTTTTCTCCTGGCCGTCGATTGCCGCGCTCCTGCCCATACCCACACCGTTCGGCGATTACGCCCATGACCGAAGGACCGCGGAGGCATCGGGCATGGCGATCGCCAGAACCCTGCGTCGCCTGAGCGACTTCGTCGACAAGCTCAGTCAGGAAGAGCGCTGCGATCAGGCCATTCACCTGATCTGCCACAGCATGGGCAATTATGTCATGCGAAACGCGCTGCAGGCGCTGATGAAACTGCCCGAACCCGCCTCCCCGACACTCTCGGCCGTCAATGCCATGACCTCGCTTGACGGCGCACCATCATCCTCCCTGCGCCGCTATTTCGACAAGGTAATCCTGGCTGCCGCCGACGAGGATGCCGACGCCTTCGACGACCCCCTGAAATTCAAGTTCCTGCCGCGGATCTGCAGGTCGATCACCGTCTATTATTCGGAGAAGGACTGGATTTTGAGCACGCTCAGCAGCGGCACGAAATTCAACGGACCGCGCCTGGGCGCCGAAGGCCCCGACAATATGGGCACCATCAGCGACAAGGTGACGGCCGTCGACGTCAGCGCAATACTCGCCCCATCGGAGCCGGAGAACCACCAATATTACCGCGTCTTTCCGCAGATGCGCGACGACATAAAGGCGGTCCTTACCGGCACCCCGCCCGAAAAGATCGCCAATCGCCAGGCGATCGGGCAAGCCAGGTGGCGGATCGTCAAGAGGGCTGGAAGAAGCGGCTGAGCAACAGCGGACCTGCCGCAACTTCCGAAAATCCGAAATTGCAGAATTAAGGACGACGAAACATCCAATCTTCCACGTGTCTCGATCAGAGGGGGCGTCGATGGCAATCGAATTCGTAATCGAACGCAATGACAGGACCTACAAGGCAAGAGCAGACGGCGCGGCAGCGTTTTTCATCGGGCTGTCGACCCATTTCCGGGACAGGAGCTCGGGCGAGGATTTCCACGGGCTTTTCAACGTTCCGACAAACGGGCTTCCGAAGCTGCTCTATTCCGCCGCGGATCAGAGACCGGCATTCGGATTCTGGGCTGATTTCATTGAGCCGACCTCGAAATGCGAGGGCGGCAACTACCTGACGCTCAATACCTATGATCGCGCCAAATTCACCTTCGGCTTCGGCCAATTTGCGGCGCATGTGCCGGACGGCGATTTTGTCGTCTACTTCCGCGACATGCTGGGGCGACCCGAGGCCAGGGATTATTTTCCGGACCTGATCGTCAAAGGCGGCCGGATCGTCAGGCTCTCGACAATCGGGGAAGCTCAGCTCGAAAACGCGAGCTCGACGAAGCCCCTGATGAATTACCTCAATCCCACGACCACGCATATCGAGGATGACGAAGTCGTCGCATCCGCCAAGTTCATACACTGGACCGCCAACCATGCGGCCGCCCAGGCATTGCAGGCCTTTCACATGATCGGGACATTCAAGGACAAGATGGCGGCAGCGGACCGAAATCTCGGGCTCGACGGGCGAGCCGCGGATCGATGCGCCATCATCTGTGACATTCTGCACCAGGGACGGGCAAAATATCCGGCGATCCGCCAGGCGCTTGGGACGGGTACGCGGGATGCCTTGCTGGCACTTGGCTCGATTGCCTATCCCGACCGCATCAAGACCTTGAAGACCGCTCTGGATAAAGCCGGAGCGGTCCTGACCGGCAAGCATTGGAGCGCATCGAAACAGGATTTTGTATGAGGGAGAGCGCCATGTCGTTTAACGAGGAACTTGTCAAAGTCACGTCTGACGAATGGGAAAGATGGGGATTTTCCGCAGCCCCCCTTCACAGGCCGAAGGCAATCGCGGGGCTGGAGGGAAAGCAGCCCTTTGTGGGATTTGTGCATGACTACTGGGTGGTGGTGAACCGGCCCGAGCGCAACGGCCTGACAGACAAGCCATGGTCTGCCGCTTTCATCTCGTTCTGCTTCAAGACGGCCAATGCCGGAGACGATTTTCCCTATAGCGAAGGTCACTACGGCTATTGCCAGAAGATCCTGAAGGGAATGAGAGCCGGAAATCCCAAAATCACGATCGAGAAACCGGCAGAGACCGATCTGAAGCTCGGAGACCTGATCTGGGCCGGCCGATCGGGCACGGGATGCGGCACACCACCGCAAAGCTTTGACGGCGCGCTGACGGCGCTTCGAAAGAGGGACGGCTTCTTCTGCAGCCATGCCGATATTGTCGTCGCGATCCGCCCCGGCGAAGTCGACGTCATCGGCGGAAACGTGTCGGACTCCGTGACCAAGACGACCTATGTCACCAACAATGGCAAGATCGCGGATCCGCGTCACGCCTGGGTCGGCGTTATCAGGAATACGCTCTGACCTTTTGAAACGACGCATCACGCCTTCCGAAAATCGGCTCCGATTTCCGGGCCGATACTGTCGGCGAAGGCGACGCATGAGCCCGCTCACCTTCCCCATCTGGGCTTTGAACCTGGTGTCAGCGTTCGGGCGCGGCCGGCAGGCGGAGCTTTATGCCCATAAAAAACCCCTCCCCAACCCCTCCCCACAAGAGGGAGGGACTAACCCGAGGCGCCCGCATTGCTCCTTCCAAAACGTTGAAGAAGTGGAAAGCGAGTGCGGCAGTTTAAGCCCCTCCCCCTTGTGGGGAGGGGTTTGGGGCGGGTCTTTTTCTCACCAGCACAATCGCCCTTAAAAAACGACGCGAAGCCATTTGGACCATCGCGTCCGGTACATCCATCTCCGTCACGGTTTCTGCCTTCTCCGCCCACTTGGCGCAGCTCATAAACAATGCCATACCGAACGCCACGACGGAGCCATCGATGACCGCGAACGCTTCTCTTCACACATTCGCCATCGGCGATGTCCACGGGCGTGCCGACCTGCTGGAGGAGATGCTGTCAGGCATTGCCGGCAAGGCGCGTGACGAGACGATCGACTACCGGATCGTCTTCCTCGGCGACATCATGGACCGTGGGCCGGAGAGCCGCAAAGCGCTGGATCTCGTCATCGCGACGCTGCGCGACAGGCCGGGCTCGAAACTGATACGCGGCAACCACGACGCGCTCCCCCTTCAGATCCTCGACGAGACGGACCCGGCCGTTCAGGCAGATCTTGTGAACCACTGGCAAGACCTCGGAGGCAGCGAGGCGATGCTGTCCTACGGCCTGCCCCGTGGGGCAGCCATCACCGCAGACGAGATCCGCCGCAGGTTTGGAGACGAGCGCCTGCAATGCCTGCGCGCCGCGGAACGCTATGTCGAACTCGACCACCACATCCTCGTCCATGCCGGCCTGAAACCCGGCATTCCCCTGGCCGAGCAGGATGCGCACACGCTGACGTGGATTCGCGGCGAGTTCCTGAACGCCAGCGCCTCGTTCGGCAAGATCGTCGTCCATGGGCATACGATTACCGCGAGCGAACGCGTCGAGATTTTCCCGAACCGGATTGCCATCGATACCGGCGCCTTCGCGACGAATATCCTGTCTGCGCTTCACATCAGCCCTACAGGCGATGTCGCGGTACTGCAGACAACGGAAGTCCGCCCCGGTTCGTGCCATTTTCAGGAAGGCAGCCCCCTCAAGCGGACTCATGAAGATGATGCGAATATGCTCTTCTAGGACTGGGCGGAGCGACAAGGACGGAGTGAACGCGATCAATTCGGCTCTCGTCTGAACGGCACCAGATTGGACGTGGAACCCTTCGCAATATCCCGGTCCTTCTCTTCATTCCGGCTATCGTCTTCGCCCGGTTCTGCGCGCCGATCCGCCGTGATTTCCAGCCTGCGCGGGCTCGCCGGCATCTGGTCGCTGAAATAGCGCGTCGGCGTTGTTCCCAGCATGCGGCGGAACATGGCGATGAAGGCACTGACGCTTTCATAGCCGAGATCGCCGGCAATGACGGTCACGAGATGCCCTGCCGCGAGCCGCTGCAGTGCGACACCGATATGCAGCTGCTGACGCCAGCGCACGAAGGACATGCCCGTCTCCCGCTGGAACAGGCGGCTGAGCGTCCGGTTGCTTGCGCCGACCCGCGCACCCCATTCGTCTACGGTGAAACGCAACCCGGGTTCGGCGACCATCGCTTCGGCCAGCCGCTGCAGCCGGCGGTCAGTGGGCATTGGCAGATGGATCGGCTCCAGCGGCGCGGCACGGAGCTCATCCAGGAGAACGCCGACCAGACGGTGAAGCCGCTCCGACTCCATCTCCGGACTGTCGGGGCGCGGCTCCAGGCGAAAAATCACCTCGCGCAGGAAGGGCTGGACGAAGAGAATGCCGCATTCGTCCTTCAGGCCGCCGGTCAATCTCGCGTCGACATAGAGATTGCCGATCTTGACATGGCCGCAGACCCGGCCGCTATGGGAGGTGCCGCCCGGGATCCACAGCGCGCAGTTCGGCGGCACCGTCCAGACACCGCCGGCCGCCCTCATCGTCAGCACGCCGCTCATCACGTAAAGCAGTTGCGCCTTGCCGTGGCGATGCGGCTCGGACTCGCCAACGAAGGTCGTCTCGGTGATGAAACTGAAGGCCGGGCGCGACACCTCGTCGATCACGGAGGGGTCAAATCTATCCTGAATATTCATTGCCGATCCTCACAGGCAAACTCAACCGACGGCGTATTGCTCTATCACAGAAGCCGGAGGTCAGAGTAACCACGCATCGTCCCTGCTGCCGATGAGGCTCCGTCCCTTCAGCTCCGCCTCCTCCTCATTTGCCGCAAAGACGATCGCGAAGCCAAACGCCTTTCCGGCCGTGACAGCCGCGATCTTGATCGCGGGCGACATCGGCCTGCCACCATCGATGACGATCATGCCGCGGCAATAGGCTCGCATCCGGTCCTTGATCTTCTTGAAAAACAGCGCCCGTTCCTTGCGCTCCTCCTGCGTCTCGTCCTCGTGATCGTCTGGCGCGTGATCGGTGACCAGCACGAAGGGCCGCCGCTCCTCCAGCAGGGCCTCGATCTGGTCATTGATGGAGGTTTCTGCATCGGCATTGGTGCGGATGAAGACGACAGGCAGGCGGGAACGATCCAGAAGCACGGGAGGCGGCCTTTCGAAATGGAAGCAAGTGAGGCGAGACTAGCATTCCGGGCGGGAGCCGGATTTCGCGAAGCTGCCAACAAATGTTCTGGATCGGCCAAGTTTTGCGAGGGAGTTCGGGATTGCATCTGCAAAATCTAGCCGACCCGCGAAAAGCCTGCTCCTTTCAATATCTCCTGTCCCTGATCGGATAGGAGAAAATCGCGCAGTTCTCTCGCATCGTTCGGAGCGCCCTTGCACAGCCCTAAACCATATTCGACCTTGGGAGAGAATTCCGCCGGGATTTCGACGACGCGGAAAGCTGGATCGGCCTCCAGCAGCCGGGCGTTGGAATAATAGCTCAGGAAAAGGTCAGCTTCGCCGTCGGCGATCAGATAACCGCCGTCCTTGCCGGGCGGTGTCGGCGGCGAATTGCGGCCGCCGACCAGTTGCCGCGCGCGGGCTTTCAGCGCGACGCCCATGCCTGGATGCTTCGCCTCCACAAGGTCGAAAACTTCGAAGGCATAGTCCCCGGAAGGATCGTCGCCTGGCGTCGATGTGCCGATCTTCACCGCAGGATCTGACAGGATGTCGAGAAAATTCTCCGTCGCGAGGCCGAGATCGGCGCGTGCGATCACGCAAAGCCGATTGCGCGCAAAGCAGATGGCCTCTTCCGTGATGCCGAGGGAAGCGAGACGTCGCGGATGCGCCATATTGGCCGAAGCAAAAAGATGGAATGCTTCGCCCGCCTCGATCCGCTCGCGCAACAGGCCGGCAGGTCCAAGTGACAGCGAAATCCCGATACCCGTCATCTGCCCGAAAGCGCCAATGATGGCAGGAAATACATGCCGCATGCTGCCAGCGGAGAGCACCTTCACGGATTGGGTCATCAATGTTCTCCTTTTCGGTCCCTTTGCCGGAAGAGCGGTACGAAAGCGGTTTCTTCACGCTCACCGCTGCCGAGGCGTGCTGACAGGATCGGAATGCCATAAAGCGCTTCCAGATAGGCTTCCGTCATCACCTTTTCGGTTGCGCCAAAGATGGTTCTCGTCTGTGGCAGCATGAGCAGCACCTTGTCAGCCACGGCGACCGCGTGGTTGGGCTGATGGGTGGTAAAGGCAATGGCGAGTTTTTCACGGTCGGCCAATTCGCTGAGCAGGGAGAGCACGACATCCTGATTTTTCAGGTCAAGCGCGGAAGCCGGCTCGTCGAGCAACAGAACCGCATTCTCACCCGCAAGCGCTCGCGCAATCAGCACGAGTTGGCGCTCGCCACCGGACAAAGCCTCGATATTGCGCGACGCGTAGTCGGCCATGCCGGTGGCGCTGAGTGCCTCCATCGCCTTTTCCACATCGCGCTTTCGCGGCGTCTGGAAAACCGGGATATGCCGGGCGCGGCCCATCAGCACCACATCCAGCACCGAATAGGGAAAGGAGCCGATGAATTCCTGCGGTACGAAGCCGGTGCCCCGATTGAGCTCCATCCGACCGGAGGTTGGCTTCAGAAGTCCCGCCAGAACCCGCAGCAATGTCGATTTGCCGCGGCCGTTCGGCCCCAGGATAGCGGTGATCTCCCCTGCCCTCAGGTCGAAGTCGAGATTGCGGAACTGCCAACGCTCGCCGTCATAGGACTGGCTGACGGCCTCGATGCGCAGCATGACCGGATCAGAATCCACGTGCGCCTCTCTGGGTCTGTTTCAACACCAGCGCGAAGACCGGCGTGCCGATCAGCGCGGTCAGGATACCGAGCGGGATTTCCGTGGCTGTGGCAGTGCGGGCGACGGTATCGATTATCAGCAGGTAGAGCGCGCCGATGATCAACGAGGCCGGCATCATCACCCGGTGATCGGGGCCGACCAGCATGCGCGCCATATGCGGCACGACCAGCCCGACCCAGCCGATAACGCCGCTGACTGCCACCTGCGCCGATACGATGCAGGAGACGAGGATCAGGATCAGCCAACGGAGCGGCTCGACATTGACCCCGAGGGCACGTGCATCCTCGTCGCCGATGGAGAGCAGATTGATGCGCCAGCGCAGGCCCAGCAGCAGAATGCTGCAGATCAGAACGGGTGCGGCGATCAACCCGAACTTCTCCCAATTGCCGGTGGCGAAACTGCCGAGCAGCCAGAAGACCATGGCCGGCAGCTTGTCTTCCGTATCGGCTAGATACTGGACGAGGCTGACGAGCGCACCGAAGAAGCCGGTGATGACGACGCCGGCCAAAACCAGCGCCAGGATATTCCGCCGCGCGACGATACCGTTCAGCGCATAGACCAGAACCAGTGCCGAAAGCCCAAAGACGAAGGCAGAGCCAAGCAGCCCGTAACGCGGAAAGCTGAAGAGGATGGCAAGCACACCACCGAAGGCAGCACCCGAGGAGACGCCCATCACCTGCGGCCCCACCAGCGGATTGCGGAACACGCCTTGCATCGTGGCGCCGGAGAGTGCGAGACCCGCGCCGGAAAGCAGCGCCAGCAGGATGCGCGGCATGCGCACCGTAAAGACGACATTCGCCTCCGTCGGCGTGACGGGCACGTCCGGCGGGGAAATCGGCGCCTGGAGGATCTCGATTACCCGCGCGAACGGAATGTCGTAACGGCCTATGCCAAGGGAAGCGACCGCGACGAGCGCCAGAATGACCGCCAGGATAGCGATGATCACGGATGGCGGGCGTCGCGGGAAGGCATCAGCGTTCATTGCTGCGCGGCACGATAGTCGGTGCGGTAGAACTCCCTGTAATAGGCATCCGCTTCCTTCTGCATGTCGATATCCTTGAACCGCTCGGGATAAAGCTCCTTCGCCATCCAGAGCTCACCGAGCGACATGGCTTCCGGCATCGGATAACCCCATGCCTTGGCATATTCCGGCATCAGATAGACCTTGCCGTCCTTGACGGCATCGATCGTCTGCCAGGAAGCGGTCTTCCTGATCTCGTCGACGACGGCCGGATAACGCTCCTGGACGAAGATGACGGCCGGGTTCCATTTCAAGACGTCTTCCATCGACACCTGCTTGAAACCGGCGATCGAGTTCGCAACGTTGCGGGCGCCGGCGCGCTCCATCATCAGGCCGGTATATTTGCCGCGGCCATAGGTGGAGAGGTCCGGATTGGCCATGTAGGTGGCGACGCGATTGTCTTCCGGGATGTCGGCGAGCCGGTCGGCAACCAGCTTGCGGGTCTTTTTGGTGACCGCGATCATCTCCTCGCCCTTTTCCTTGCGGTCAAGCACGTCGGCGATCAGCCGCACGCCGGTCGCGAAACCAGCGTCGATCGCAGCCGGCTCGTCCTTGACCGTCGGGTTGAGTTTGACGGCTTCCGCCGGCGGCACGTCGAGCAGCGAGATGGCAACGACAGCAAGGCCGGCATCCTCGATCTGCTTGACCATGTCGGCCGGCGCGTAGTTGGTGACGAACACCACATCCGGCTTCAGCTTCAGCAACTCCTCGATATTGACCTTGGTAAGGCCACCCGGCATGGCAAGGTTCGGAAGCTGTGGTGCGAGACGCACATAATTGGCGCCGAGCTGCTTCTTCCACTCGTCGAGTACACCGACCACCTTGTCCATCGCATCCATCTGCACGGCGATGTTGAGCGTCTGGTGTTGCAGGATGACGACGCGGCTGACGACATCCGGGATGTGCACCTCTCTGCCGATCTGGTCGGTAACCATACGGTCGGCCCAGGCCGGCGCAGATAGCAATAAACCACTGATAGCAATGGCGATTTTCGCAACGAAAGCGAGACGGGCGATCATGGGCATAGGTCCTCCAGGATGGAGCCGACCGCTAGCATGATATTCGGCCGTATACAACGGCGTTATATTCGGATGAATATGTCGATCATGCGGGAGCAAGCTGGCCGATGGTCGAGTAATGGTCTGTCAATCTGCGGGCAAAGCGGCACGCGCCAAAGCGCGGGTCCGGTTATTGTCGCGAAGAAGCTTACCGGCAGACCGCAGTTGCGCTTTAGCTCTCGACGAACGCCCCGCCCCTGGGATGACGGAGGAAAGGTGGAGCCCGATCAAACCCCTCCCCAACCCCTCCCCACAAGGGGGTGGAGGGACTCCTCGTGGCACCCACCTCAATCCTCCAGAAACGTCGAAGATGTGGAAAGTGGGCGAGGCAGGTCAGGCCCCTCCCCCTTGTGGGGAGGGGTTGGGGCGGGGTCTTGTTTCTTCGGCGCCGCGACTCTTCAACGATCGAATGCACACTCAGTTCATTGACTTGAACGTCTCAAAGATCAGCGCTCTCAGCCAACGATGAACGGGATCTGCATCCATCCTCGGATGCCACGCCTGGACGATGTCGAAACCCGGCACGGCTACCGGCAGCTCAAACGTCCTGATCTGGCTTGTTGCGGCGGATTTGCGATAAGAGTTCGGAATCGCGCCGATCAAATCGGATGCCGCCGCAACCGCGATCACCGCTGGAAAGCTTGGCACGATCAGTCTGACGTCGCGGTAGACGCCGAGTTCGGCGAGCGCCCTGTCGACCGGACCGGCAAAATCCGCGTGCGGTGAGAAGAGTACGTGGCCCCAGGCGGCATAGCTCTCGACCGTGATCGGATCTGCATCGAAAATCGGGTGTCCTGTCCGTGCAAGACCCACATACCGGTCTTGAAAAAGGGTCTGGCAACGCAGTTCCCCGCTCTCCGTCGGCAGGACGCCGATATCCAGATCCACGGCAGCGTCTCTCAGGGATTGAACGTCCTTGTCAGATCGCGGCGCAAATCGAAGCCTTATCCCTGGTGCCGCGTTCGCCACAGCAGCGCTCAGGCCCGCGGCAAAAATAAGCACGAACGCCTCATTGGCACGAATGGTGAAATCGCGGTGCACCTCGCGGATTTCCACTGTCGACGGCGGACTGAGCACCGCTTTCACGGCTTCTCTCAACGAATGCACGTCTTCGGCAATCGCCAGGGCATGGGGCGTTGCGACCATGCCGCGCCCGGCCGGCACAAGGATCGGATCGCCGAGCGCAGCCCTCAAGCGTGACAGCGTCCGGCTCATGGCTGATGTACTGAGGCCAAGCCGGCGCGCGGCGGCCGATACGCTTCTCTCGCGCAACAGCGCATCCAGAGCCACCAGCAGATTGAAGTCGAGATCGGACATGACTCCATTTACTCAGGCATGGCGTTTTATGCAACAGTCGTTTGATTTCGTTGCGTCTGGCGCTCGCAATCGGCAAGGCTTAACTAGTCGGCCATCCGATAATGATTGGGAGTTTCTCAATGTCCCTCGCCTCCACCGCATCGATTTCTCAGGATGGCCCGGCATCGCCCCGACAATACATGGCCATCACACTCATACTTCTCTCAGCCGTTCTTGTCGTTCTGGACGGCGCCATTGCCAACGTCGCCTTGCCCTCGATCGCGCTCTCGCTGCACGTGGAAGCGGGCAGCACCGTATGGGTCGTCTCAGCCTATCAGCTGGCCGTGCTGGTCGCCCTTCTTCCGTGTGGCGCGCTCGGGGAAATCTATGGCGCGCGGCGGGTCTTCCTGATCGGCGTCGCGCTGTTTACCGCGGCTTCGGCTGCCTGTGCCTTCGCGGGCGACCTTTCCCTGCTGATCCTTGCCCGTTTCGCGCAGGGCCTCGGCGCGGGCGCGATCATGGCGCTTGCCATGATGAACCTGCGCTCGGCATTGCCGCAGCACATGCTGGGTCCGATCATCGGCGTAAATGCCATGGTCATCGCGATTTCTTCCGCTGCCGGTCCGGGCATTGCCGGCGCCATCCTATCCGTCACGACCTGGCCCTGGCTCTTTGCGGTCAATATACCGCTCGGCATCATCGTGCTGCTCAGCGGCGGTCTGCTGGGCAAGATCCAGGGCACGAAGCGAAAGCTTAACGTCAAGGCCTTGCTCGCCAACACGTCGATGTTCATCCTCTTCTTCTGCGGCACCGACCGGATAGCGACTGCGCCGGCAAGTGGCACGGTCCTCATTGCCGCCTCGGTAGCTTGCCTTGTCATTCTGCTGCGCCTGGAACGCAAAAGCGATGCTCCGATCATTCCGACGGATCTCCTGGCGGCACCCGCATTCCGCGTGGCGGTCATCGCATCGGTATCCTGCTTCTGCGGCCAGATGCTGAGCTACATCGCGCTGCCCTTCTATCTCCAGAACAGGCTGCACATGACGCCGGTTCTGGCCGGTCTCTACATGATGCCCTGGCCGGTTGCGACCGCGATCATCGCGCCATTTTCGGGACGTCTGGCAAACCGCGTCAAGACCGCATGGCTTTGCGCGACAGGCGGCGCGCTGCTGGCTGCCGGCCTCCTTGTGGCAGCTCTCTGCCCGCCCGATCCGAGAGGCATCGCGTTTCTGGTCGGCACGGTGATCGCCGGCCTGGGTTTCGGCCTGTTCCAGACGCCGAACAACCGCATTCTGCTTCTCTCGGCTCCGAAAGCCAGAAGCGGCGCGGCGGGCGCCATGCAGGGCACTGCACGACTTCTCGGCCAGACCCTGGGCGGAATCTCCATGTCGATCATCTTCGCGACATTGCCGCTGTCTGCCGCGCTCGAATTTGCGGTCGTCCTGTCGGCTGGCTGCGCGGCAATTGCCAGCCTGGTCAGCCTGAGCCGCGCCCGCTACGAACTGACGGGACAATCTGGAGCGAGCAGTCGATGAGCATTCTGTTCGCCAGGAGCCGAAAGCATTCCTTCGTTCCCAAAGCAATTCCAGCAAAAGTGTGTAGCGGTTTTGCGTCCGGAATTGCGTGAAAACAAAGAGATAGAGCATTTCCGTGATTCGGAGATAAACGGAAATGCTCTAGTCAGGCCAATCCCGCAGAACCCTCGCATGCCGACCGCAGCATCCCCAACAGCCAGCTCAGGCCGGCATCCATCATCGCGGCGCGGGGGGCGACCGCGCTCAGCTTGAAACGCGGCAGCGGCAATGGAGCATCCACCGTCACCAGGCCGAAGCGCGGGGCGTAGAGTGCGGCGAAGCGGCGGGGGACGGCGACCAGCATGTCGCTGTCGCCGGCGATGGCGAGCGCGAACATGAAATTCGGCACCGTCAGCGCCATCCGCCTGTTCAAGCCCCGCTGTTCAAGCGCCGTGTCGACGAAACCGTGCGGATCACCACCAAGCGAGACGACCAGATGCCGCATCCCGACATAGCGCTCCAGCGTCGCCTCCTGCGCGAAGGCATGGCCGGCGCGCATGGCAATGACGAAATCCTCTTCGTAGAGCGTGAGACTATGAAAGCGCGCCGGAATATCATCGGCAGGCACCACTGCGATATCCATGGCGCGGGCTTCCAGATCGGCAAACGCATTGCGCCAGGCCCGCTCAGGCGAACTCTCGCCCTGTTCCGGCAGCAGCTGGCGTATGCTGATATCGACCCCGGGTGCCGTCCTTTCCAATCCGGCAAGCAGCGCGGACAGGAAGACCGCGGAAACGCCATCCGGCGCGCCCAGCGTGAAACGGCGGTTCGACCTTGCCGGATCGAAGGGCCCGGCCGTCGAAATCACGCTTCGCACCCGGGCAAGGATCTCGGCTACCGGCGCTGCCAGTTCCATCGCCCGGGCCGTCGCCACCACGCCTCTCGGCGTCCTCACGAAGAGCGGATCGTTGAGCATGCGCCGCAGGCGTCCAAGCCCGTGGCTGACGGCTGATGGTGAGATGTTCAGCCGGTCGGCGGCGCGGCCGACATGGCCCTCCTCGATAACGGCTTCGAACAGCACGAGGAGATTGAGATCGGCGCGAGAGAGATCAGTTTCATTCAGCATATCGCTGAAATCATATCATTGGCTTCAGCATCGGGAAACGGGCATGTCTGAAGCACGGGGCTTTGCAGCCGCATTTCGAACTCCAGCCTCGCAGAGGACATGCCATGTCGCCGTCTCGCCGATCCCTCCTCGTTGCCGGCCCGGCCGGTCTCGCCTCCCTTGCCGCCGGTGCAGGCGGCAGCCGGGCGGCTCTGCAGGCGGCCGATCTCGCCCTGATATCGGAGGAAGCCAATGCCGCGCTGATGCGGGGCGATGTCGCCACCTACCGGACGCTCGTACCGCGCACGCAGGATTTCACCCTGATGTCACCCTTCGGTGGCACCCCATCGCGCGAGGCCGACATTACCGAGAAGACCTGGGATGGCATGAGCCGCTTCTTCAGGAACGGCACGCTGAAACAGGAGCTTGTCCAGACCTATGCCGGCACCGACATGATCGTGCTTGTCGTCGTCGAGCGCGCCAATGTCGAAGTCGGCGGCCTGCCCGCACAGGATTGGGCACTGCGTGTAACGCTCGTCTACCAGCGCGAGGGCGGAGAGTGGCGGCTTGCGCACCGCCACGCCGATCCGCTTCGCCATGCCATCACCCTGCAGCAATCGGCGGCACTCGGGCGCGGCGCTGCAGCCTGACGGTTGCTTTGCGCCGGGGGCGGACAAGACGTAAAGGGAGCGAGCACCCTGCCCGCCCCCTCTCTCCAAGTTCAGTTGCCGGCAACCGCGTCCCTGAACTCTGCCAGATCACGGTTGAAGCGCGGCGCTTCTTCCAGGAAGGGCGCATGCCCCGATTTCGCGTAGATCTTGGTTTCGACTGCCGGATTGAGCGACCGGGCACGCGCGATGCTCGGCTCCACATTCACCAGATCGTCCTTGCCGCCATAGAGCAGCAGCACCGGCACGCGCACCTTGGGCAGAGCTTGAGCGGCGGAAACGGTCATCGACGGGACGGTCCGCGTCATGACCCAAGAGGCCATCGCGGCATTGGAGAGCAGGCGCTCGAAGGTTGCCGTGTCGGGCTTCGTCGCAAAACACAAAGCCAGGAAGGTCTTCACCGCGTCGAGATGCACCTTCAGATCATCCGAAGCCATGCCTGCATAGACATCGGGATGCGATGTGATCAGCGCGGCATTGAGTTCGATGACGCCATCGACATAGACGATCCCACCAATGCCGTCGTCTCCATAGCTGGCAAGATAGTTTGAGATAACGACGCCACCGAGCGACCAGCCGACGAGAACAGGCTTTTTCGCACCCGTCGCCTTCAGGACCGTCGAGAGATCGTCTGCCCAGCGGCGCCCGTCGCGATAGGCTTCGGCATCATCAGGCTTTCCCGACAGGCCGTGGCCGCGCATGTCGTAGCTGATCAGCCGATAGTTCCGCAGTTTGGGGCTGGCGACCTGCATGTCCCAGTTCAGATGGCTGCCGAGCAGGCCGTGGATGAAAACGATCGCCGGACCGGCGGGATCGCCCGATTCCTGAACCGCGATCTCGACGCCGTCAGGCGCCTTCACCGTGTAGTCCTTCTCCGCCGCCATCGCCATGGAAGACAGGCCCAGCAGCAGGACGGAAACCCAAATTGCGCGCATTGTTCTTATCATGCCAGAATCCTTATGTTTAGCGATCGCTACAAACTAACGACTTGCCTTTTGCTGTCAAGAAGTCTTTAGTGATCACTATGGATAAGGTTGTGAAAACACGCCGCAGCGGCCCGCGAACCTTCGACAGGGATCAGGCAATCGACATCGCCATGCGCCTCTTCTGGCGGCATGGGTATGAAGGTGTCTCGTTGAACGACCTGACGGTCGCAATCGGCATCGCGCCACCAAGTCTCTATGCGGCTTTCGGCAGCAAGGCGGGGCTCTACCGCGAGGCGCTCGATCGCTATTTCGGGCTGCGGGGGGCGTTGTGGCATATCAAAACGACCACGACCCTTCAGGAGACGATCGAGACGCTGCTGCACAAGGCGATCGATGCCGTCACCGACCCCGCGGGAGAGCGCGGCTGCATGATATCAAGCGGCATGATCCAGTGCGGGCCTGACCATGCGGACCTGGCGCGCGAGATGGCAGAGCAGCGAAACACGATGCGGGAGACGATCGCACAGACGCTGGGGCAGTGGCTGGACCAGGAACGCGCAGTTTCCCTTGCCCGCTATCTTGTGGCCGTCATGCAGGGATTGTCCGTCCAGGCACGTGACGGCGCCTCGCGGCAGGAACTGCGGCAGGTCTCGGACGAAGTCATCGCAGGGGTGCGGGCGAGAGGCTTCAGCGAGATTTAGCGAGGCTTCCTGCCAAGCCGTTGGTGCCGTCAAAAACCCCTCCCCAACCCCTCCCCACAAGGGGGAGGGACTACCTTGGAGCACCGGCTCGCTTTTCCCGAAACATCGAAAATTTGCAAGACGAGTGCGGCAGTTTAAGCCCCTCCCCCTTGTGGGGAGGGGTTTGGGGCGGGGTCTTCAGTCGTGAGGACGGAAGCCTACCCCTCCACAAACTCCCAGCCCCCGAACACCTCTGCAAGTATCCGCGGCATCATTCCTTCCTCGCATCCTTGTCGTCATCAGCCACTTTCGGCTTGCTGGGCGAACGCAAATTATCGAAGCCCATATAGTGGTCGACGTCGGACGTGTTCCATTTGCCGCCCAGATAGATGATCGCTATGGCTACGGCGAAGATGAGCAGGACATAGAGCGCTTCCATACCTGCGATGTAGCGCGTACGGCCGGTTTGGACAGCGTCCGGCGATATGCCGCCGCTGTCAGGCCATTGCCAGCTGGCCGGCGGGCGCTGCGCCATAAGCTTGCCGGCCGGCGACCCAGGTGCGCCGCACGGCGGGTGCCGCACCCTCAGGCCAATCGACCAGCACGAGGTCCGCCCGCTTGCCGACTTCGATGACGCCGCGATCGGTGAGCCCCGAGGCACGCGCCGGATTATCAGAGACGAGCGGCCAGAGCGCATGGAGCGGCGCCACGCCATCGGCCTTGAGCCTTGCGAGGCCGAGCAGCATCGCCGGATAGTAATAGTCCGAGGCGAGAATATCGCAGAGCCCTTCGCGGATCATGTCGGCCGCGCCGATCGAGGCGAGATGGCTGCCGCCGCGCGTGGCGTTCGGTGCGCCGAAGACGATGAAGTCGCCGGCATCGCGGGCAGCCCGCGCCACCCGCCGGTTCATCGGGAATTCGCAAATCCGCGCGCCGCGCTGGCGGAAGAAATCGCGCGTTTCGATCTGGCTGTCGTCATGCGACAGCATCGGCGCGCCGGCGGCCTTTCCGAGTGCGGCCACTTCCTCGATTGCGTCAGGCACCTGCGGCCGGCGCTCCCACATGTTGCGCACCAGCGCCACCATGTCCGCCACCGGGATCTTCGCCCGCTTGGCGCGTTCCGCCATCTTCTCGGCGAAGGCAGGCGTTTCGGGATCCACTGTCGGGAAGGCCGGATCGAGATCGAAGGGCCGCTCCTGCAGCGGGATCGACGGATGCAGCATCACCATCGACGTGTGATCGTTGAAGGCAATCGACGGCAGGCGCGGACCGGCAAGCGCCTCGCGAATGAGGTCGACCGCTTCGACGCAAAAGGTTTCCCAGCGCAACTGCACGCGATTGTCCACCGTCAGCCGCGGCGTGAGCGCATCGAGCGCGCGCACGATGGCATAACCGGTTTCGACCGAGCGAAGCCCCGGCTCCCAGCTGAGCGTCAGCGCATGATAGGCCGTCGCGATGCCGTTAGCGGCAAGCTGGCGGTCGGTTTCGAGCAGCGCGGCAGGAACAGGCAGCATGGTGCCGGGCCGCGGCATGACCTGCCGCTCGAAGGCATCGCCATGAATGTCCACGAAAGCCGGACCGAGCAGATGGCCGCGTCCGTCAACGACATCAGCTCCGTCGCGCTGACCGTCGATACCGGTGATCCGGCCGTCTTCGATACGCACGGAGGCCGCCTCCAGACGGTCTCCGAAAACCACGGTTGCGCCCTCGATGATCACTGCCGGATTGTTCTGCATGGGTCTCATTCCAGGAAAAAGAAGGCGCGGCAGTCGAGTCACACGACAAGGTGCGCGCCGCCCGCAGCTTCTAGCCAGCGTATATGACAGATTTGCCAACGTCGCTGACAAAACACCTCAAAAAGATCAAACATTTGAATAGCAGAAATCAACGGGACGCAATTGGTCGCAAGATCCGGCTCTGATACCAAGAGACCGATGACCACACGCTCGAAACCCTCAGTCCTGTTCATCCTGATCGCCGGCGGAACCGTTCTGGGCATTGCCGGCACCGATCTGGTGCTTCCGGCCATCCCGAGCCTGCCGGGGCAGCTCGGGGGAAGCATCGAGGCCGCGCAGCTCGTGCTGGCGGCTTACGCGTTCGGCACGCTGGTCGGGCTGCTGACCTTCGGCGAACTCGGTGCGCGGCATGATCCACGCAAGCTGCTGATCTGGTCGCTTGCCCTGTTCGGCGTAGCCTCGCTCCTAGCCGCGGAATCACCGTCGATCGAATGGCTGATTGCGCTGCGCTTTGCTCAAGGTGCCTTCGGCTCCGGCCCGGCCGTCTTTGCGCCGGGTTTCATCCATGGCCTCTATCCGCCCGACAAGGCGGCCGCCGCCATGGGGCGGCTCGGTTCCGTCGAGTCCCTGGCGCCGGCGCTCGCCCCCATCGCCGGAGCCTGGCTGCTGGAATTTGGCGGCTGGGAGATTTCCTTCGTGCTGCTGGCAGCGCTCTCCGCGCTGGTCGCCGCAGCCGTTTTCTGGCAGCGCGCCCATTTCCCGCGTCGACAGCAGATGGAAGACCACCACAGCTACTTCGCCATTCTGAAGAACCGCGAATTTCTGAGCTATGCGTCGAGCCAGGCTCTGAGCCTGGGCGCCCTCCTCGTTTTCGTCTTCGGCCTGCCGGCCGTCCTGACCGGCCCGCTCGACAGGGGGATCGAGGATTTCGTCATGCTGCAGGTCTGCGGCATCGCCATCTTCATTCTGGCCGCGAATTCGTCTGCATGGCTCGCGGCAAAATTCGGCACCCTGCGGACGATCCGCGCGGGCACGGCCATCATGCCCTGCGCCTTTCTGGCAATCCTGGCCTATGCACTCACAGGCGCCAGCAGCCTCTGGGCACTCGTCCCGCTCTGGGCGGTCGTGAATTTCGGCTTCGGCATGCGCGGGCCGATCGGCTTTCATCGGGCAATATCGGCTGCCCGCGGCGATCATTCGCGCGCCGCGGCAATCGTCATCGCAGCGATCCTCGGCATAGCGGCGCTCGGAACGACCGCCGTCGCTCCATACATCTCCGTCGGTCTCTCGCCGCTGGCGATCGCCGGTGCCGCGATCTCGGCCCTCGCGCTACTGTCGCTGGCGCCGCTGCGAGCCCTCGTTTGAAGCCCCACCGCCAAGCGGTAGTGACGCCGGACCTGAACCAGTGGACGGCGCCATATCGGTCGTTGCCGATCAGATACGGGCCATCATGAAACGATGTGATGGGCGGGCACCCTCTATAGGCTACCTTTGACCCTGGCCGACACCATGTCGGCGTCACGACGCGGAGGCTCGCCGAAAAGCTGCTTGTATTCACGGCTAAACTGCGACGTGCTTTTGTAACCCACGGCAAACGCGACGGAAGCGGCATCGGTCTGCCTGGCAATCAACCGCCGGCGGGCCTCCTGCAACCGAATGTGCTTTTGATATTGCAGCGGGCTTAGAGCCGTCACCGCTTTAAAACGTCGGTGGAACACGGACTCGCTCATGCCTGCAACAGCGGCCATATCTTCGACGCTGAGTTGCTCCGTGTAGTGTTCACGTATCCAGGCCATTGCCTGTCGAACATGCGACAGGCGGGACTCGACGCCGGCGATCTGACGCAACATCTCGGCGTGCGGGGTCAGCATCAGCCGGAACATAAGTTCATGCTCCAGGTGAAGCGCCATCACCGGAATTTCCTTTGGCCGCTCATACATTCCCAGCAATCTTTGCCACGCACCAATCAGCTCGGCATTGGCCATGCTGAAAGCAAACCCAGGCTGCATCTGCAGCTCCGGGGTGTTGGCCAGGTACAGCACCACATTCATTATAACGGCAGGATCAAGATCGAGATTGACCGCCAGGAATGGCTTGTCCGGCGACGCCTCGACGATCTGGCCCATGGCGGCGATTTCGGCACAAACGACCATGGTCTGGCCGGGGCCATACTCGAACACCTTATCCCCGATAATTGTCCGCTTGGTTCCCTGCAGGACTATGAACGCCATCGGGTCATAAACCAGAGCATTCAGCTCGGTCGGTTCGGTGATGCTGTAAATGCTTAGCCGCGACATGCCGGGATATTCAGCTCCCGCATGTCGGATCGCCAGAGAGCGAATTTCATCGAGTTTGTCCATCGTCCCATTGAGGACCAGTTGCCTGAAAACATCAAGGTGCTGACGGGATCAGGCAATAAATCAGGACCATCAGGCATAGTCAAAAACACGCATATGACCCAGATTCCCTTCGCACAATGGAAGGTACGATCATGCAAAAGCGTAAACTGGGCACAAACGGCCCGGAAGTCTCTGCCATCGGCTACGGCGCAATGGGCTTCCATCTGGCCTACGGCTCAGCCGACGAAGAGGCCGGCTTGGCGACGATCCGCCGTGCCTATGATCTCGGCGTGACGTTTTTCGACACGGCCGAGCTGTATGGCTGGGGCGAAAACGAGAAGTTCATCGGCCGCGCGGTCAAAGGTTTCCGCGACGACGTGGTATTGGCCACCAAATTCGGCTTTACCCGCTCATGGGAAGCCGACAGCCGCCCAGAGCACATTCGCGAAGTAACCGAGAACAGCCTGCGCTATCTCGGCGTGGAGAATATCGACGTGCTCTACCAGCACCGCGTTGATCCCAACGTGCCGATTGAAGATGTCGCAGGCACGGTCAAGGACTTGATCGCCGAGGGCAAGGTCAAGCATTTCGGCCTCAGCGAAGCCGGTCCTCAGACTATCCGCAAGGCCCATGCCGTACAGGAAGTCGCGATGCTTCAAACCGAGTATTCGGTGTTCGAGCGCGACGTGGAAGTCCTGTTCCCGATCCTGAGGGAGCTTGGTATCGGCTTCGTCCCTTACTCGCCGCTCGGTCGTGGCTTTCTGACGGGAGCAGTCAAGCCTGCAGCCGAACTGGAAGAGAGCGACATGCGCCGGGGCGATCCGCGCTGGCAGCCCGGCAATTTCGAGAAGAACGTCGAGGCCGTCCGCCAGTTGAATGAGCTTGCCACGTCGAAGGGCGCTACCGTTTCGCAAGTGGCACTCGCCTGGCTGCTGGCTCAGGGTGACGACATCGTGCCTATTCCGGGCTCACGCAAGGCGGAGCGCGTCGCTGAAAACGTCGGTGCAGCCGACCTGGTGCTAGCGGCAGAAGACTTGGCCAGGATCAAGGAAATCTTGCCGGAAGGCGGTTTTGGCGAGCGTTACGCCAAAGAGTTTGCACCGACCTGGATTTAGTCCCCGCCAACAACGGGTTGGGCTGGCGAACCGCCAGCTTGCCCCCACTTAAAAAGGAGCCATCAAATGCCTACCCCTCTTGAGATCGTAACCGAGTTTTGCAACACCTTCCCCGAGGATGGCGGAAGGCCTGCGGTGCGGCGTTGGTTCACCCCCGACACTGTTTGGGAAAACGTGGGGATTTCATCCACGACCGGCATCGACGAAGCTGTCGGCATGATCGATGAACTCGAAAAGTCCATGGGCATCGCAACTGTTCGCATCGAGATGCTTGCCATCGGTGCAGATGGCAACCGTGTGCTCACGGAGCGGCTCGACATTTTCGAACGCGCTGACCGCAGCGAAATCGGGCGAGTGACGCTGATGGGTATCTATGAAATCGAGGGTGATCGCATCGTCTCCTGGCGCGATTACGTTGACGTCAACGCGATCTCAAAGCTCGCGGCCGGCTGACGGTCTGACCTTCGCCTGGGGCGACGCGGCGGCCAAGAGTGCGCCGTGTCGCTGGCTCATGACCGGTGCGGAACTGTTTTAGATAACACTGTGTCCACACCGGTATCGGTAGTTTCGCCAGATCCCGCGTGGTATTGGGCGTTAGCCCCAGGAGGTCCCGATATTGCTCTCACTTGAGACCCTCATCACGTTTGCTGCCGCAGCAACTATTCTATGCTGGGTACCAGGTCCGGATAATTTGTTCGTGTTGATGCAATCGGCGATCTACGGCCGGGGTGTAGGGCTGTCGGTGACCGCAGGGCTGTGCATCGGCCTTGTCTTTCACACGGTCGCTGTGTCCTTGGGTGTCGCGGCAATTTTCCAGACGTCGCAATTTGCCTTCGATGCACTGAAGTTCGTCGGTGCCGGCTATCTTGTTTACCTGGCCTACAAGGCCTTCCGGGCAGTGCCGGACGAACTCGAGGCTGGAACCGCGAAAGTAAAGCCGATGTGGCAAATGATGGCGCGCGGCGTCGTCATGAATGTCACGAACCCGAAAGTCGCGATCTTCTTCCTTGCATTTCTGCCCCAGTTTACCTCTGCCGCCAACGGCAGCATCGTTTTTCAGATGCTCCAGCTTGGCGGCATCTTCATCATCTGCGCCTTCACGTCTTTCGCCGTCATCTCGCTGCTTGCCGGGTCGATAAGCACCTGGTTGAAGCGCTCTGACCGAAGCCAGGTCATTCTGAACCGCGTTGCCGGCCTCGTATTCGTCGGGCTGGCCGCAAAGCTCGCAACAGCGCATCGTTAAAGCAGCCGTTTCTTGATCGTTTGCGAGAAAACGTACTCGGTCCTCGCGCTGTGAGATCAACTTCCGACATGACGCTCGATCGGCTCGGCCAGGTCGATCCAGTGCGGGCGCCGGGGCCGAGGGCCTCGCCGTCAATAGAGCGACTTCCTGTAGGCGTCTTCGAGTGCGTCATCTATTTTGCGCATTTCGATATCATCGGTCGGAGCGCCAGTCGTCTGATCCAGGATTATCTTTGAAAGCGAGGGCATCTCGCTGCGATCCTGAAAGTGCTCTGGGTCCCATAGATGAGAGCGCCTGAATGCCTTGGCGCAATGCAGGAAGACCTCGCCCACCTTGACCAATATCGCGAGCTTGGGCAAACGATCGCCGACCCCCATATCCCCAAGGATTTCAGGGTCGGTCACGAGCCTTGCTTCGCCATTCACGCGAAGCGTGTCGTCAAATCCCGGAATGATGAAGAGCAGTCCAACGCTCGGATTGGCAAGAATATTGACCAGCGTATCGAGGCGATTATTGCCCGGTCGGTCCGGGATCGCCAATGTGTGCGGATCAAGGATTTTCACGAAGCCGACCGGATCGCCGCGCGGGCTGACATCGGCTTTGCCATCCTGGTTCTGGGTGCCGATGCACAGGAATGGCGATCGCCTGATGAACTCCTGTGCGTGCCTGTCGAGTACGCCCAGACACTTCTGAGCTGCCAGAGCATGCGTCGGTTGAAACAGCTCCCGTAGAGCCTGTTCATCCCTCACGACAAATCTTGGATCGACACTGAACTCCGTCATTGCATTCGCCTCCCATAGCATCATGGCCGGACGATCGCGCCATGCTGATGTACGTACCTCAAATTTGCACTGTTCGTCAAGTCACGTTGACCCTGCGAGCGAAGTGCTTCGTCAATGCGAGGTCTCTGCCCTTCCCTCCGTCCGGTCTCTCGGTCCCCGCTTGCCCGCGGCTATTACCTTCCTGGTAATTGATGCAATACCGAGTTTTTCAGATGGTCCGGATCAGACGCGGTCACGCAACCGCGCGATCTCAGCCCGATTATCTGAAAGGTCATGCAATGCCCCATTTTCCGATCCATAGCCTCGAGACGGCGCCACAGGCGTCGCAGCCCGCCCTGCGCGGCCTGAATGATGCTTTCGGCCTTGTCCCCAATATCGCAGGCGCGATGTCGACTTCGCCCGTGCTCATCAATTGCCTGGCAGCGCTTTTCCAGAACGTGCATGGCGGCAGCTTTAGCGAGCCGCAGATCCAGGTATTGCTGCTGACCAACGCCGTGACGAATGCCTGCGAATGGGCGGTCGGCTTTCATTCGTTTCTGGCCATCCGGCAGGGCATTCCGGCTGTCGATGTCGAAGCAATCAGAGGCGGCGGGTTGCCGGGCGAACCGGAGGCGGCAGCGCTTTCAAAGCTCGCCCGCACACTGATCGAGAGCCGTGGACAACTGCCGGAAGCCGATGCCGACGCGTTTCTTCAGGCGGGCTTCGGCGAGGACGAGCTTCTGGAGGTGATCGCCGTTGTCGCCGCTTCGACGATCACCAATTATACCGGCAGCGTCACCCGCCCTGCCCTGGAGCCGCCGTTTGATGCCTACGCCTGGATAAGGCCCTGATATACAATCGGCTCGGCCGCTCCGGCGGCCAGCCTCTCCCACGATCCAGCGGACCCCATGACCAGAGCCTTTCATGCCCCACGGCCTTCCCATCCGACGACATCAGGCGCGCTGTTGCGCCAATGGCGAGAAATCCGGAGCAAGCCGCAGCTGGAACTCGCGCTGGATACGGGCATCTCGCAAAAGCATGTGAGCTTCGTCGAAACCGGAAGATCGACACCGAGCCGGCAGATGATCATTGATATCGCCGATGCCCTGCAGATCCCCCTGCGCGAGCGCAATGCCATCTTTCTTGCCGCGGGATACGCGCCGGTCTACCGCGACGAACCGCTCGACGCCCCTTCCATGCAGAGCATCGATCGCGCGGTCGGGCGAATGTTGCGGCAGCATGAGCCATTTCCTGCGATCGTCATGGATCGGTATTGGAATGTGATCGACACGAACAGATCGGCCCCCGCCTTCTTCAATCGCTTCATCGATCTTTCGCTGCGACCGAAGCCTCGCAATCTTCTGCATCTGATGTTCGATCCCGAGGGGATGCGGCCCTTCCTGATGCACTGGGAGGAAACAGCCCGCAGCCTTCTGTCCCGGGCCCGAAGGGAAGCGATCGGTCATGTTTCCGACGAAGGCACGCAGATGCTCATAATGGAGCTCATGGCCTATCCCGATGTCCCGCAGGACCTGCATTCCGGATCGGTCTCGGATGCCCTGCCCATGATCCCCCTCAGGTTTCGGACGGAACGCCATAGCCTCAGCCTCTTCTCCATGATCACAACGGTCGGAACGCCGCAGACGGTGGCAGCCGAGGAAATGCGCATCGAAACGATGTTTCCGGCCGACGAAGAGAGCGAAAGCATATACCTGGACTTCATGAGCCGAAATGACGCTGGCTGAGCCGACAGACGCCGCGGCTTCACGAGATTGATCCAACGGCAGCGATGGCGGGTTTTTAACGCCATCCGCCAGGATCGACCTTTGTCGCAGCCTCGAATTTGGGTAGTCTCAGTTTCTGCAAGCGTAAGAGAAATCTTTGTTATTCTTGTCTGTTTCGAGACCAGGAGGACAGAATGCGCACCGTCTCTGCCGGAACCTTGGATATTGCCTATATCGATACTGGTCCGCCGGACGGGACACCGGTCATCCTATTGCATGGTTTCCCGTACGATGTTCATGCCTATCATGAGACAACGGAAATCCTGACGGGCCACGGCCATCGTTGCATCGTCCCATTTCTGCGCGGCTTCGGAGGGACAAGATTTCGGTCAGAGAGAACGCCGCGTTCGGGTGAACAAGCCGCGTTAGGTGCGGACCTGCTTTCACTCATGGACGCCCTTTCGATCGAAAAAGCCTTGCTCGGTGGCTATGATTGGGGAGGCAGAGCGGCGTGCATAGTGGCCGCACTTTGGCCGGCACGGGTACTAGGCTTAGTCAGTTGTGGGACCGGTTATAATATCCAGAACATCGCCGAAGCCGGAAAGCCAGTACCTCCTGAAGAGGAGGCCCGCTATTGGTATCAATATTACTTTCATTCAGAGCGTGGCCGCCGGGCTCTTGAACAGAATCGCGCTGATGTTTGCGGATTCATCTGGAAAATTTGGTCGCCTACATGGTCGTTCAGCCAGGCAACCTTCGAGCAAACAGCCGCTTCCTTCGACAATCCCGATTTTGTGGACATTGTGATCCATTCATACCGCCATCGCTTTGGTGGTATCCCCGGTGATCCGGAAGTCGAAGCAGTAGAAGCTCTCTTGGCCAGGCAGCCGGACATTACGGTTCCGACGATTGTTCTCCAGGGTGCGGACGATGGCGTCGATCCTCCCACCTCGATCGATCGCGATGAGCCGCATTTTAAAGCTAGCTACGAACGCCGAATCGTTCCTGGCGTTGGGCACAACTTACCGCAAGAGGCACCGAAAGCGTTTGCGCAGGCCATCCTCGACTTATCCCGGCGTTCCTGAGTTTTTCAACGCAATCCCCCCAAAGCGACCGCGTGGCAACATCCGCCCGGCCAGCTTCAAGAACTGTATCCCACCAAAACGATCGTCGCCTTTGCGGGCGCTCCCGCTCCCACCACCTTCATCGTCAACATCATCCATGCCCATCCCGGAAAGCAGCAAGAAGCCTTCGAGATCATCCAGGACGTAGTGCATTACGTCGCCGAACGGAAAGAAGGTTTCCTTTGGAGCAGCCTGGCGAAGAGCAGCGACGGCCTGACGGTCGTCAACATCGAGGCGATCCAGGAAGCCGGCAATGTCGGCGAGTTCTTTTCCGATACTGTTTCGCCGAAAAGTTCAAGCGGCTGGACACGGTCTCCAGCAGCCAATTCCATACCTATACGGCCGCGGATCTCGTGCTCCCGAAGCGCGAAACGGCCGGGTGAGCATAATGACCGGGTAGAGCGGAATGCGCCCGGCCGACAGAAATCCGGCGGAGGAAGCTTCCCTTTGCCGGCGCTGACCACACTCGCCCCTCCGGTTTGCCACAACCTTTACGAGAGCGCTTCCGGCGCGCTGCAGCGCCGGCTTGCCCATGTCCCGACCGCGACTACCCGGAAGTTACCAAAGCCATAACGTATTGATTTATAAAACTGTCGCATTTGAAGATCCTGTTGCCGCCCTGCAACAATCTGTCGCTTTTGGAACAGCCAGCCTTGCATGTGATCCGCCGATCGCTTGCGGGATAGGCCGAAGCAGCGCAGAAAAACACATCCTTTAAGCGTGTGAACATATTCGAATCAATTCATCGAGGAGCAGACATGGGCGGCGGCGCTACGGGCATAGTTGGAAAACGAAATCTTCTGGCGGGCGTTAGCATCGCGGCCTTGGCCATTGCCTGCTGTCTGCCGACTCCTGTGTCCGCGGGGGAATACACTGCCGCCACCAGAGGGGAGCTGGACGATCAGATCAGAGCCGCGAATGCCGATGGCGACGCCAGTTCTATCATCAGGCTGACCGGCAACGTAGGCGTCGGAGCCCCGACAAGCCTTGCTGCAGCAACCAAGCCGATCACGATCGATACTCAGGGCTTTGTTCTCTCGGGCGCGGATGGTACCGGCGCAACGACCGGCACCACGATAACCCTGCAAGGGAACGGCGGTGGAACCTATACATTGATGGGAACTTTCAAGGGCGGCAACGCGAATGCGGGCGCCGGCGGCCAGGGCTTGCGACTAACGTTTGGGGCAGCGGCAACGAACGACGGCGTGATCCAGGGAGGAAACAGCGTGAGTAACACCGGCGGGTCCGGTTTCGAGCTCGGAGGACCCGGCGCCGCTCCGACTTTGGTCAACAACGGAACGATCCGCGGCGGAAGCGGAACTGTCGGTGGCTCAGGGATTCTCTACCGCGCGGGCACCCTTACCAACACGGGTACAATCGAGGGCGGAACGGGCGCGGCCGCCATCGTCGGCAACGGAGCCACAGCAAATCTCTCCATCATCAATAGCGGCACAATCCGCGCTGGCGCGGGCCAGGCAAATGCCATCACGCGCTCAGCTGCGGCGACGACGGGCACACTCACGCTTGAGCTCCGGGCCGGGTCGGTGATCGAAGGTAACGTCGTTGCTGGTGTCACGCCCACCACTGACACGCTGCGCCTCGGCGGCTCGGGCACGGACAGCTTTGACGTCTCCGCGATCGGTGCGGCCGCGCAATACCAGAACTTCGACATTTTCGAGAAAACCGGCACCGGCACCTGGCTGCTGACGGGCGTCGCCACCACCGCGACGGATTGGACGATCTATGACGGCACGCTGCTGATCGGCGACCACAGCGCCGCTTCGAGCCTCATTGGCGATATCACCAATTTCGGCACGCTCGGCGGCAGCGGCACCATCTTCGGCGACGTGACGAACTCGGGCACGGTCTCCCCCGGCAATTCGATCGGAACGCTGACGATATCGGGCAACTATATCGGCAATGGCGGCACGCTCGCGATCGAAAGCGTGCTCGGCGGCGATGCCTCGCCGACCGACCGCCTTGTCGTCACCGGCAACACCTCGGGCACGACCAGTGTCAAGGTGACCAATCTCGGTGGCGGTGGGGCCCAAACCTCCGAAGGCATCAGGATCGTCGATGTCGGCGGCACCTCGGCCGGCACCTTTTCGCTCCTCGGCGACTATGTTTTTCGGGGAGATCAGGCCGTCGTCGGCGGTGCATACGCCTATCGGCTCTACCAGAACGGTGTCGCGACCCCTGGAGACGGCGACTGGTATCTTCGCTCGACATTGGTCAACCCGGCCGCGCCGGGCGCATCCGCAGGGCCACTCTATCAGCCCGGCGTTCCGCTTTACGAAGCCTATCCGCAACTCCTGCTCGCCCTGAACGGGCTTTCCACGCTGCAGCAGCGCATCGGCGACCGCTACCGGTCGGAAGATGGCAAAGCATCATCGGCCAAAGGCCCTGACAATGTCTGGCTGCGCGCCGAAGGAATGCATGCGAGCCTCGAGCCTGACAGCAGCACGACCATCGACAGCTATGATTACGATCTGTTCAAGCTGGAGGGCGGCCTGGACGGCGAACTCTATCAGGACCAAAGCGGCCGGCTGATCGGCGGCCTGACAGTCCACTACGGCACCATCTCCGGCGATATCGACTCCCTCTACGGCAATGGCGATATCGACACGACAGGATTCGGGCTTGGCGCGGCACTGACCTGGTATGGCGACAACGGCTTCTATGTCGACGCGCAGAGCCAGGCCACCTGGTATGACACCGACCTCAAATCCGATCTCGTCGACGGCGCCATGGAGAGCGGCAACAACGGCTTCGGCTACGCGCTGAGCCTTGAGACCGGACGGCGGTTTGCAGCCTCCGGACCATGGTCGATCACGCCGCAGGCCCAGCTCATCTATTCCTCCGTCGACTTCGACACGTTCAATGATCGCTTCGGCGCGCGGGTATCGCTCGATGACGGCGACAGCCTGGTCGGCCGGCTCGGCGTGGCGCTGGACCGTGAGGAGACGTTGCAGCGGGCCGACGGCCAGACGGCACTGGCGAAGGTCTATGGCATCGCCAACCTCTACGGCGAGTTCCTGGACGGCACCGCCGTCGATGTTTCCGGTACCGGTTTCGAGACCAGGAACGACCCCGTCTGGGCCGGCCTGACGCTGGGCGGCTCCTACACCTGGAACGACGAGCGCTATTCGCTCTATGGCGAAGTCGCCGCAAAATCCTCGCTGAAGGATTTTGGCGACAGCTATGCCCTCAGCGGCACCGCGGGCCTGCGCGTGAAGTGGTAGATCGGCAAAAGCGTTTGCTCACTCCGCCAGCATAGCGGACGCCAGCAGCGCTTTCAGGCCTTTTGGATAGAGGCCTGGCGACCCGTCGAGATCAAGTGTCTTCGGGTCATACCATCGAGCGAGCCCGGACGTTCCATCGCTTTCCTGGAAGGTGATCACATCCTGACCCTGATAGTCATCGGAGACGAAGCCGATCTTGAAGACGAACATGATCTCGTGGCCGCTCTCGCCTTCGAAGACATACATGTTCTCCATGACAAGCGGTCCTGAGAGAACCTCGACCTCGACGCCGAGCTCTTCCCTGAACTCGCGCCGCAAAGCCGCTTCCGAGCCCTCGCCGAATTCGACGCTGCCGCCAAGCGGACGCACGCCGGCAACCCGCCCCTTACTGTCATAGACCTCGGCCGCCAGAAGACAGCCGTTGCGCCAGTGGAGACCAAGAGCCTTCACATTGATTTTCGTACGGGGGGAACTCATGGGATCTCTGCACGCAAGGGAACAATGGCGCGCAATCTAGAAGAGCAGGCCGATAGCCGCAATGGGCAGTGGCAATTCTGGCGTGAAGTGACCCCATCCGGAAAGATGCCAATAGTTTTCATCGCAATGCTGCAAGCGAAGAATGCGCCGCCTCCCTGGACGGGGTATTGGCGGCTGCCCGCACCGCTCCTCCGTCAAGTCAGAAAACGAACAAGGCGGTGCGCTCGCGGCCCCCTCATCCGCCCTTCGGGCACCTTCTCCCCGATGGGGCGAAGGGGTGTCGTTGCAAAGCCTCTCGCTCGTCTCAAAGCGTCTCTCGTTGCAAGCCGTGCCGCGTGCTCCCCCTTCTACCCATCGGGGAGAAGGTGCCCGAAGGGCGGATGAGGGGGCCGCGGACGCACTCCCTTGCTCGTTTTCTGACCTGGTAAGGTGGTGGGGCCACCACCCTAATAGACGGCCGGTTCTGCCGCCCATCACCCTCCCGCCAAAAACGTCCCATCCTCGAAAACCTCCGCAAGTACCCGCGTCCCCATATCCGCCTCCTTCTCGGAAAGGCCGGAAAACCCGAGCAGCAGCCGCGACCGGTCCGTCGAAACCACATTCATCCTTGATAGCGGCATGACCACGACACCCTTCTTCAGCGCCGCAGCGGAAACAGCCGTGTCATCATCCCAGCCACCCTTACTGCGAACCGTGAGATTGATCCCCTGATCCGGCAGCAGCACAGCCACATGCTCCGCCAGCCGCTCCCCCAGAAACCCGGCCAGCATATCGCGCGACGCCCGCAGCCGTTCCCTGAGACGCCGCAGATGCGCCGGAAAATAGCCCTCCTCCAGAAAATCGGCGATCACCCGCTGCTGGAAACTCGGCGGGCAGCGGTCGACGGCGGGGCGCACGGCGCGGAAGGCGGGCACGAGATCGGCGGGGATGACGAGGTAGCCGATGCGCAGGCTCGGCAGCAGCGCCTTGCTGAAAGTGCCGGTGTAGAGAACGCGCCCCGCCTTATCGAGGCCGTGCAGCGAGGCGATCGGATGGCCCTGGTAGCGGAATTCGCTGTCGTAATCATCCTCGATGATCCAGCAGTCGTTCTCCTCTGCATAGGCGAGCAGCCCGAGCCGGCGCGAAAGCGAGAGAACGGAGCCGACCGGATACTGGTTGGAGGGCGTGACGTAGAAGGCGGCAGGCGGCGGGATGGTACCGTCCAACAGCCGTGCCATGTCGATGCCATCAGCGTCGACCGGCAGGCCGACGATATCGATGCCGTTCAGCGCCAGGCATTGCCGGGCGGGAGGATAACACGGGTCCTCGACGACGGCCGTATCGCCTGGCGTCATCAGCACGCGGAAGGCGAGGTCGAGCGCCTGCTGCGTTCCCGCCGTGATGAAGATCTGCTCCGGGCTGCAGCGCACGCCGCGCGAGACGGCGAGATGGGCGCTGATGGCCGCCCTGAGCTCCCTTTCGCCCTGGATATCGCCATAGCCTTCGAAGGCATAGTTCATATGCCTGACGGCAATGCGGTGGAGCAGCCGCGCCGTGCGCTCGTCATGGGCGATGCGGCCGGTGACGAATGGCAGCGCCTTCTGCGGCTCCAGGCTCGGCCCGCGCGTGAGGATCGCGGTCGCAGCGGCCGACACGCCGCGGCGGATCGCCTGCGCGCTGCCTGCACCCAAGGGATCGATGCGCGCCGCACTCTCGGGAATGGATGAGGCGATATAGGTGCCGGACCCGTGGCGGGCCACCGCAAAGCCCTCAGACATCAGGATTTCATAGGCCTCGGCAATGACGCCGCGCGAGATCGCCCATTCCGCCGAGGCGAGCCGTGTCGAGGGAAGCCGCTGCCCGCCGGTCAACCGCCGCTCGGTTATGGCGTTGCGCAGCGAGAGATAAAGCTGGCGCGGCAACGGCGCTGATGACGACGGATCGATCGTAGGCCGGAAGGAAGCCGATGGCCCTTCGCGTCTTCTCGTCAGCGTCATCAAACTTCCCCAATGGCTTATTCAAGTGGCTCACGCGCAATGAGCAAAGTGGATCTTCATATCAACACGAAAATGCATTTAGATTGAGCCACTTTCAAGCAGGATTCGTAATCGCAGTGCCTGACGGAGACGACATGAACCCAGCGAAGCCAGACGTGCCCTATTTCAGCCAGTGGGAAACGCCCGAGATGACCCTGCCTGTGCTGGCCGAAGGGGCCGCCGCCCTGCACCGCGATGTCAGGTGGAAGAATTCCGGCGCCGAGACGATCGAGGAATATGCACACTGGGCGGTCAATGTCTGCGGCATGGCCTGCCTGAAGATGATCCTGGCCGCCCGCGGCGAGGCGCATCCGATCCTGTCGCTGGCGCGCGCCTGCACCAGCTATGGCGGCTATGTCGTCAACGAGGCCGATGCCTCGATCAAGGGTCTGATCTATGCGCCCTTCGTGACCTTCGTGCGCGAGCGCTTCGGGCTTGTCGCCGATGTAAGGACACAGGTGCCGGCGGAAAGCATTCCCGAGATCCTCTCGGGACACAGCTTCTTCATCGCCTCGGTCAGCAGCGCCATCCGCTGGCCGGAGCGCGAGCCGCCGGGCAAGGGTGGCCATCTGGTGCTGGTGACGGCGGCCGATGAAGCCAGCGTCCGCTTCCACAATCCCTCCGGCCATGACCGCGCCAGCCAGGCCGATGTCACCCTGCCGCTTGCCACGTTCGACCGCTTCTTCGCCAACAGAGGCATAGCGGTCTGCTTCTGAAATTGTTTTTCGCCAGGAGATTTTGATGAGCCCTTCCCCATCCAGGCTACGCATCGCCGTGCTTTTCGGCGGACGTTCCAGCGAGCACGACGTCTCCGTCATGTCGGCGACCAACGTGATGCGCGCACTCGACCCGGAGCGATATGACGCCCTGCCCGTCTTCGTCGCCCGCGATGGACGCTGGCTGCAAAGCCGCGTCAGCAATGGCGAACTCGACAGGCCCGACGCCGGCACCGAACTCTGCCTCGTGCCCGGCGGGCGCGGGCGGATGTTCTCGATCGCACCGGATGGAAAAGCCGCCGAAGCCGGCAAGATCGATATCGTCTTCCCGGTGCTGCATGGGTTGCATGGGGAAGACGGCGCGGTCCAGGGGCTCTGCCAGGTGGCGCGCGTGCCGCTTGCCGGCTGCGGCATCCTGGGCTCGGCAACGGCGCTCGACAAGGATATCGCCAAGCAGCTCCTGAAGGCGGCCGGCCTGCCCGTCGCCCGCTCGGTGACGCTCGATGAGGCGGCGCCACCGGCACTGGAAACGCTGGAAGGCGCGCTCGGCCTGCCGCTCTTCATCAAGCCCGCCCGCCAGGGCTCCTCGGTCGGTGTGCGCAAGGTCTCCGGCAGCCAGGAGTTCGGCCCCGCCCTCACTGAAGCTTTCAGCCACGACCGCAAGCTCATCGCCGAGGAATTCATCGCTGGGCGCGAGATCGAATGCAGCGTGCTGGAGGATGTAAACGGCGGCCTCTTCGTCTCCCGCCCCGGCGAGATCGCGCCGGCCGAAAGCCACGGCTTCTACAGCTACAACGCCAAATATATCGACGAGAATGGCGCAGCCCTGAAAGTGCCCGCCGAGCTTCCCGCTGATGTCGAAGCCAGGATCCGCGACATGGCCGCCCGCGCCTTCCGCGCGCTCGGCTGTGACGGCATGGCCCGCGTCGATTTCTTCCTGATGGAAGACATGCGCTTCGTCGTCAACGAGGTGAACACCATTCCGGGTTTTACCGATATCAGCATGTATTCCAAGGCAATGGCGGCGAGTGGGGTCGCCTATGCGGAGGTGATCGACCGGCTGGTGGAGCATGGGCTGGCGCGCGGGGCGTGAGAGAACGTCGAGAATCTGGAAAGCACGTGCTCCGCGCTTACGGTCCGATTTACACCAGCATTTACCGTTACGTACTTCCGCCGGCGGTTTCAGCCGTGGCACCTTTCGGCCCTGGAACTCTGGGCCGGAGGTGACACATGTTGCGCCTGGTATTTGCATTGACGATCGGCCTCCTGTCGGCGGGTGTGGCTGCCGCGCAGGATCATTCCGCGGCGCAGGAGGTGGAAGAGCGCCTCGCGCGCAGCCGGGCGACGGAAGCGGTGATCTGGGGCATGCCGGCGGTCAACACCCTGCTCATGTACGATCAGATGATCGCGGCCGGCGGCAAGACCGGCGAGATCATCTACTGGGGCCGGCCGCTCGACTGGCACAATCAGACGCTGACGCCCAATCCAGATACCCTCTATTCCATGGGCTTCTATGATCTCGGCAAGAGCGGCCCCGTCGTGGTGGAAATTCCGCCAGCCGGCGACGACGGCTCGCTCAACGCCAATTTCGTGACCCTGTGGCAGACCTCGCTGGAAGATGCCGGCCTGCTCGGCATCGACAAGGGCGCCGGCGTCAAGTTCGTGATCACCCCGCCCGGCTTCAAGGGCAAGCTGCCCAAGGGGTTCCAGCGGCTCGCGGCCGAAACGAATACCGGCTATTTCCTGATGCGCTCCAACCTCAGGAGCCATGGCGAGGCGGATGTCGAGAAATCGATCGCCTATGGCAAACGCGTCAGGTTCTATCCCCTGTCCGCGATAAAGGCGCCACCGCAGACCGTCTACCGCGACGTCAAGGACGCCGATTTCGTTTCAACCATCAAATACGACCCGAGCTTCTTCACGCTGCTCGACCGTGTCGTCCAGAGCGGGCCATGGCTGCCGCGCGACCGGGCGATGATCGACCAGCTGCGCTCGATCGGCATCGAAAGGGGCAAGCCTTACGCGCCCGATGCCGCAGCGAGCAAAGCCCAGGAGGAAGGCATTGCCGATGCCAGGGCCTGGCTCGAGGCGCGCTACGAGGCCGGCTTTCCGGCCTTTTTCGAAGGCACGCACTGGACCATGCCGGCCCTGCCCGATGCCGTTCAGGGTCAGTCCACCACTTATGCCGAACCGGACAAATATGCCGTGGATGCGCGCGGCATCGCCTATACCTACGCCTATATCGCGATCAAGCGCCTTGGCGTCGGCCAGTTCTACCTGATCAACATCAAGGACAAGACCGGCAAGAGCTATGACGGCGCCCGCGCCTACAAGCTGCATGTGCCGGCCGATGTGCCGGTAAAGCAATATTGGTCTGTCACCGTCTACGACCGAGAGACGCACGCACTTCTGAAGGGGGCCGATCGCGCCAGCCGCGCCTCCAATGCAGCCGATGTCAAGAAGAATGCCGACGGGTCGGTGGACATCTATTTCGGGCCGAAGGCGCCGGAGGGCATGGAAACGAACTGGGTGCCGACCATTCCCGGCCGCCAGTTCGAACTGATGTTCCGCCTCTATGCGCCAACGCAGCGCCTGTTCGACAAGGCCTGGACGCTGGCGGATGTCGAACCGATGTGAGGAGTTCAAGATTATGACCGCGAAGAAGACAATTCTCACCGCCGCGTCGGTGGCTCTGCTCCTCATGACGGGCGCAGCATCCGCCGCCGATGCCATCAAGGTCACGCCGGATAATTTCGCGCGCGCCGAAACCGACATGTACATGACGGTCTCGGCCGGGGAAGCCGGGCTCGGAAAGCTTTTCCACCGCCGCGAGCCCTTCGATGTGAAACATCAGACGGTCATTCGCGGCAACCGCGATACGCTCTATTCCAGCGCCGTCTTCGATCTCAATGCCGGGCCGGTGACGATATCAATGCCGGATGCCGGCAAACGCTTCATGTCGCTGATGGTCATCGACGAGGATCACTATGTGGTCGATGTCTCGCATGGCGCCGGCAGCCACACGCTCACCAGGGATGGCGTCGGCACGCGTTATGTCTTGGTCGCCGCGCGCACGTTGATAGACCCGACCAGAGCAGGCGATGCCGACGAGGTGCACAGGCTGCAGGATGCCATCAAGATCGATCAGCCCGGCGGGCCGGGTACGCTGGACATGCCCGTCTGGGACAAGACGAGCCAGGATGCCGTGCGCAACGCGCTGCTGGCGCTCAATGCGTCCATGGGCAGTTTCAACAAGGCCTTCGGCAAGAAGAGCGAGGTCGATCCCGTTCATCACCTCATCGGCACAGCCGCCGGCTGGGGCGGCAATCCCGACAGCGAAGCGACCTATCTGAGCGTCACGCCCGAAAGGAACGACGGCAAGACCCTCTACAGGCTGCACGTCCCCAGTGACGTGCCGGTCGACGGTTTCTGGTCGATCAGCCGCTACGACGCGGCAGGTTATTTCGTCGAGAACCCGTTCAACGCCTATTCGGTCAACAATATCACCGCCGCCAAGGGCGCGGATGGTTCCGTCGACATCCAGTTCGGCGGCTGCGACGGCAAGCTTGCCAACTGCCTGCCGATCGAGGCCGGCTGGAACTACACGGTCCGCCTTTACCGGCCGCAACAGGCCATACTGGACGGAAGCTTGAAATTCCCGGCTCCGCAACCGGTGGATTGAACGCAGCGATGCCGCCGCCTCGAAAGACCTCTCCTCAACCCCTAACCTGTGGATGTGATTATTGTGACAATTCCCAACTTTAACGAGCCGACTGGGGAATTGTTAATGCCAGGCCGTTAACACCCGCCACCATCGCAATGATGGATTAGAGCATGCGGCCAAATATCGAGTGCAAATCTCCAGGTTCGAAGCTGGGTTATACGACGCTTGGCATATTGGCGGGACTCGCCTTCTTCACGACCGGACCATCGCCGCTTCGGGCGCAGGATACAGCCCCTGCGCCAATCGCTGCCGGAACCGTCGGCGAACGCGTGCAGGCTTCAACCGAGGCGCTGGTGCGGATGTTCGATTTCGGCGCGGATTTAAGCCCGAAAACGCTCATCAAGACCTTGCCTGGCGACTGGGCGATATTGCCGCCGGATCACGGCTTGCCCGCAAGCAAACTGAAGACGTGGTGCAAGTTCAATGGCATCAATCTCAAGCAACCCGATCCACGCTATCCGATCTTTGACGGTTCGAGGGGCCGGGAGGGCAGCTCAAGGCGATTTGAATTGCGCCTGTCTGTTGGTGCAGCCATCTTTTGGATCTCCAATGTTCAGGATGAGATGCATGTGCTGGGCTATGACAATCCCGAAGCCAATGAAGTGGCACGCATGCGGCGCAATCTGGTCATGCAAAACAGCGTTCAGCAAGGCGAGGTGTTTCCGGTAAACGACGATGTGGTCGGTTTTATCAATCCAGCCACTTCCACTACACCGACTTTCCTTGTGCGATGCCCGGGTGAGCCCGAGGATACAGCAAGGACCGAGCAGAATATCCAGACCGTGAAGACGATAGCGGAGACGATAGCGCAACGGGCTGCATTCCTGTCATATTCCCCGGATGGGTCCGTTCCCTTCGTCAGCAAGATGCAGGGCAACTGGACATTGGTCGATGAACCCGCCCGCCCCGAGGTGCGAAACAAAACACTCGCCGACCTGTGCCATATCCGCCGCATCGAGATGCGGCCGGACCATCAGCCCCTGCCAATCCTGACCGCGCATGTCGCCGACACGTCTTCCGAGCAGGATCGCCCGGCGCCCGCGTCACAGGATGAGTTCGAATTGCGCCTCGCCGGCGACGGTGAACTGTTGCGGGTGGCCCTGCATGATCCGCTGGTCGAGGTGAAACAGGATCCCGAACGCTTTCGCGTTCCACCCGCTGAGAAAGACGACCTGGCTGCCAAACGCCTCCAACAGGCAGCTGTTGCGCGCTACCGCCAAACGACATTGTCCTTCGTAATGCCGGTGACGCTTGTTTCGATCGACGACGACACGTTTATTGAAACTCCGAAGAACCCATGGAGCCGGGCTCCCAGCTACGGCACTGGGCCTGCGGCCTTCAAACGCTATTGGATGAGATGCCCTGAAAACTGACCTGCTGCAATCGTCGCCGTGCCCGTCGGAGATCCGGCAAGCGGCAACGACAGGACGGGCGGGGTCTTCGGTCATTTCGCAGTCGGCGAAACCTGATCCCGAAGATGCGCCTTCGCCGCGAGCATGATCTCGGAAAAACGCGGCAGCGGGCGCAGGCTGTCCAGGTCATTGTCGTTTTCCATCCAGACCAGCAGTTCCGAGCTCATCTTCAGCGCCATGCGTTCCAGCACATCGAGAGCGGCTTGCGCATCGCCGCTGATCGCCCAGGCACAGACGAGGTTTGACTGGAGCTGGATATTGTCAGGCTCCAGCAGGCTCGCGCGCGAGGCCCATTCGCGGGCTCGCTCGTGATCGCCGAGCAGCGCCAGGATGCCGGCTCCATGCCCGATCGCGCCACTATGGTCGGGCTCGGCGGCCACGATACGCTCGATCCGTACCAGCGCGCGGCGGCAGGCATCCAGCGCTGCCGGCTCGTCGCCCTTGCCCTGATAGCACTGGATGACCATGGCGGCTGCGTTGTAGTCTCCGGGGGCGAGTGCTGCCGCCCGCTCGAAATGGCCTATGGCATCGTCGAACCGGTGCTGCATGACGAAGGTGCGCCCGGCGGCGAGGTTGGCGGTGTAGTCGTCGGGGTCGAGCTGCAGGGCGATTGCACTCTGGCGCTCGGCCTCCTCGAACTGTCCCCTGTAGAGAAACAGCAAGGCCTTTCCGGCATGGGCGCTGGCGAGTTCGGGATCGAGTTCGAGGGCGCGGTCGATTTCGAATTCGCCCGTCTCGGCGCCGCCGGCGCTGCGCCTCTGGCGATTGAGCGTTTCGCCGAGAAGCGCCCAGGCACGTGCGTTACCCGGCTCCAGTTCACAGACGCGGCGGCAGAGGCGGATGATCAGCGGCAGGTGTCGCTCCGAGCCGCTGATATTGTATTCCCGTGCCAGAAGGAACAGCTTGTACGCCTCGGGATCGGTCGGCCCCGTGCGCTCCAGCGCCTGGCGTTCCGAAGGCAATAGCCGCAGCCTCAGTGCCTCGACGACGGATTTGGCGAGATCCGACTGCAGCACCAGCACATCCTTGATGTCCCGGTCGAAGCGCTCGGCCCAGACGGTCGTTTCGTTCGACCCGTCGATCAATTGGGCGGAGAGGCGGATTCGCTCCCCCGCCTTGCGCACGTTGCCCTCCAGCACATAGGCGACATTGAGCTGCTGGGCGATGGCACGCGCGCTCTGAGCCTTGATGCTGAAAGAAGTCGCGCGAGAAACGACCGTCAGGGCCGAGAGCTTGCTGAGGTCGATGATGATATCCTCGGTCACGCCGGCGCTGAAATAATCCTGCTCCGGATCGCCGCCGATATTGGCGAAAGGCAGCACGCAGATGCCGATCCGCTCGCGGCTGACGGAAGCCTGTGCCGGCGCCTCGCCCTGGATGGCGAAGGCGCGGATGGGGCGCTCGATGTTCTTGAGCGAGATCGTCCCGAGGTCTTCGAGAGCGACATTCAATTTTCCCGCCACGTGTTCACGCACCGTTTCGGAGAGCACGATACCGCCCGGCTGGGCTAGGGCCTGCAGCCGCGCTGCGATATTGACGCCCTCCCCGAAGAGATCGCCGTCATCGACGATTACATCGCCCAGATTGAGGCCCATGCGGAAGCGAAGCGTCGGATCAGTTGCCGAAGCCGCGCTCTGAAGCGCAATGGCGCACACAGCCGCGTCGACTGCGCTCGCGAACTCGATGAGGGCACCATCGCCCATCAGCTTGACGATGCGGCCATGGTAACGCGCCAATGCGGGATCGAATGCCGCAAAGGCCGCCTTGACGCGCAAGAGCGTGCCGGCCTCATCGCGCCCCATCAGCTTGCTGTAGCCGGCGACATCGATACAGAGAACGGCAGCCAGTTTGCGCATACAACCGTACCAGTGAGTTGAGTGCTGGCGGAAAGCCCGGGTTTGCCCAGGGTCAGTCCATCACATCACGGCATTGGAGACAAGCGAGCGAAGGTGCCCCGGAAACGCCTGTCCAGAGGAGCTTGATCGTTCAGCGGCATTCAAGGCCCTTTGCCGTCAGGATGTCATCGACCTCTGCCGACGCCAGAAATTCCGACAGGGTTCCGGCGGCTTCGGCATTGGTCGTATCGGTGCTGATGCCGGTAGCAAAGTCGATATAGCTTTGCAGCTCGTCCGGAAACCGGCCGACAAGCATGACCTCGGGCGCAGCGGCAAGGATAGACGTCACGGGAACGACGCCGAGCTCTGCCTCCCCGCGTCCGACAGCCGGCGCCGTCCGGCCGCCTTCGATGGCGACTAGCCTGGGCTCTATCTCACCGTCCATTCCGAGCCGCTTCAGCAGGCCGGTGAAATAGGCGCCGCTGGTTCCGTCACTGGCATAGGCGATCGACCGGGCAGCCGTAAGGGCATGTTTGAAGGCTTCCACCGAGCCGATCTCGGGCGCACGGGTGCCCGATCGGACCGCCACTCCCATCGCTATCCGCCCGAAGGCGACCTGGCTTCCCGCCCTGATCTTGCCGAGCGCTGTCAAATCCTCGACATGATCCGGATTGGTGATGACGAGATCGAAAGCTTCGCCCGCCTCGATCTCTTTCCTGATCGCCGGATTGAGCGCCCATTTGACCGCCACCTTCAATCCCGTGGCCGCTTCGAACCGGGGAAGGAGAGCAAGGACGGCGGGCCGAACCGCAATGGCGCTGAAAAGCCGTATCTCCCCGCTCATGGCCGAGCCTCCCTTTTCAACCCAGCCGCTCCAATGCCGCCCGCATTCCGCTATGCGCCGCATCATTTCGCTGCAGCATCAGCGCCTTCGCCGCCTCGCCTGCCTTGTCCGGATGGCCGGCATTGAAGGGCGGCGACGGATCATATTCGATGCCGAGCTGGATCGCCCGCGCCACATCGGCGCCGGCAAGTTCTGCAACGATGGAAAAGGCGAAGTCGATGCCCGCCGTCACCCCGCCCGAGGTGATGATATTGCCGTCGCGCACGATGCGCGCCTTTTCATGGGTGGCGCCCACCAGGGGAAGCAGGTCGGTATAGGCCCAATGCGTCGCCGCCCGCCGACCCCTGAGCAGACCGCTGGCACCCAGCAGAAATGCGCCGGTGCAGACCGAGGTCGCATATTGCGCCTGCCTGCCCTGATGGCCGATGAAATCCACCGTCTCGGCATCGCCAAGCGCCTCGACGACCCCTGCCCCGCCGGGCACGCAGATCAGGTCCAGCGCCGGGCAGGTCTCGAATGTTTCGGTCGGCAGGAAGCTCAGGCCCCGATCGCTTGGCACCGGCTGCAGGCTTCTGGCGATGACATGCGTCCTGGCGCCGGGAAACCTCGAAGGCGCCGAGAGCGAAGGCGGCGTCGAGAGCCTGCTCAGCACTTCGAACGGCCCGGTGAAATCGAGCTGCGTGATGCCGGGAAAGATCACGAAACCAAGGTTGAAATCAGCCATGCCACATCTCCTCCGAAATGATGCATGCGAAGCCTGGGCGAAATCATCTCACTTGCGGCCGATGGCTGCAATGGGCGACAGCAGGCTCGTGAAACTTGCCGCCATCCAGGACGCTGCCAAAGTGAGGTCGGCATCATCGGGTGCGAGGCCGTGTCCGGCCTCCAGCGCATGATGGCTGACATCGGCATTGGCCGCGGAAAGCTGCTCCGCAAGCTGCAGGGCATGATGCGGCTGGCGCCTGCTGTCGTTGAGGCCCGACAGGATGAGCATCGGCTTTGCCGATAGATCCGGAAAGGCGAAACCCTCCGAGATCACCTGCGGGCGCAGCAGGATCGCACCGACGAACAGGTGCGGCGCAACGGCAAGCAGAGCCGTGGCAAAAATCGCCCCGCTGGAATATCCGACAGCGAGCATCGTCTCACTGCCGGATGCGCAAACGAAGCCGGCGGGGGACACGCTGTCTCTCGCAAGGTCCAGAAGCTCTTCCTCGGGTATGCTGAAATCCGGGCGGCGTTTGAAAAATGTGAAACCGTCGCCATCGGGGAAAGTCCCCTCTGGACAGATAGACGAAACATCAGGCGCGAGTTTTTCAATAAAACTCCGGATGAAGGCGGGGTGGCCGGACGACCCGTGAAGGCCGAGAAGTGCAAACATCAGGTCGTTCCGATCAAGTCGACCGCGGTCATGACGGAGGCAAGGAATCCGAAAATATCGGCGGAGGTAGACATGGTGGCGGGCCGCGGCCAAAGTCAATGCGTGCGCAAGAGCACAGGAGCAACCCGTTGAACAAAGAGCTACCTGCAGACCTCCACCGGATCCTGATCTTCGGAAATGGCGGAACCGGAAAGACATGGCTTGCTCGCAAGCTCGGAACCTTGCTTGAGCGTCCGGTCATTCATCTCGATGATCTGCGCTGGGCTCCGGGCTATTACGGCATCGCGCGGGACAATCAGCTTGTCGCCAACGAAGTGGTCGACGCAGCCAAAGCCGACATCTGGTTGATGGAGGGCGTTTACGGCTGGCTGGCAAACGTCGTCCTGAACCGGGCGACATCCCTTGTCTGGATCGATCTGCCGGAAGACGAATGTATCGCCAATGTCAGGACCAGAGGCATTCAGGGCGGTGAGAGCGAAGAGGCTTTCGAAGAGCTGATCAAATGGATCGGAGAATACCGTCTGCGCAATAACTCCACCTGCTATGCGGCGCATGCGCGATTGTTCGGGGCCTTTGACGGGCCGAAGATCATCCTCACGAACCGGGCTGAAATCGGCTCGTATCTGGAGAGCCTGAACCACAGGATTCCAGGCGATATCACCGGGGAGTGACCAGGCATCGTCCGCCCATCGGCATCGAACATTCAACACGCCTACAAGGTCCCGGCCGGGACGCTATATCCGGTTCTGCACTCCATGAAGAGGAAAGTTCATCTCGCCTCGCGAACCGAGCGAGTGGCCGAACATATCGCCGGATAGACAAGGCCACACCCTATGTCGTGGCAGGTCTGAAGATGGCCGGAGTGCCGTTTCGCGAAGGCTCCGGCGAAATCAATTCATGAGGGAGCAACGACCTGAAGGAGGAATTGATATGGCTACTGTCAGCGTTCGTTACATTGTCGACGACGTCGATGCAGCGATTGCATTCTATACGCAGTCGCTCGGCTTTACGCTCGCCATGCATCCGGCTCCGAGCTTCGCCATGCTGACCAGAGGCGATCTTCGCCTGCTGGTGAACGCAACGACGGGACCGGGCGGCGCGTCCCAGCCCATGCCGGATGGGCGCCGGCCTGCACCCGGCGGCTGGAACCGGATCCAGATAGAGGTCGACAATATCGAAGCCGAGGTCGAACGCCTGCGCACATCAGGCGCCAGATTTCGCAACGACATCGTGCCGGGGATAGGCGGCAGGCAGATCCTCGTAGACGACCCCGCGGGCAATCCCATCGAATTGTTCGAGCCGCCCCAAAAGTAGCTTGGGGAGTGCAAGTGTCGGGGAGCGAGTGGCGGGAATACGCGCGCTGGCCTTTCGTCGATGGTGGGCATAGCCGTAGCCAACGATCCGGAACCGAAAGACGATGAGTGTTCATTCGCCGTCGATCTCTACTGCTAGTAAGATCCCGATAGCGGCCATTCCAGAGAAGTCGAAGGCGTGCCGCCTCGCTTACTCTTTCAAAGGCACATGCCGTGCATCAATCCTGAGGAGGAATGACGCGCCGATGGTGATCACACCTATTGTCGCGAAGGTAAGCGGCAAGCTGATTTCGGCCAGCGCGCCCGTGACCATGCCCATGGCGGCAACATAAGCACCGCTCAACATACTGATGATGGACAGCACAGTCGTTCTTCTGCTGCTGTCGATATGGCGATTGATGTAATCCGAGAAAATGGGACGTTGCAACGTGGCGGCCCCGAAGGTCGCTACGAAGGTCAATACCGCAGGCCACGAAGAGCTGCTGAAGGCCAGTGCGATGTATAGCAGACCGGGCAGCAATGTCGCAGTGAACAGCGCCCAACGGATGCCCAGGATGCGCTCCAGGACATGGGCGAAGTGACTGCTGGCCGCGCCCAGCAAGGATCCCAGCGCCAGACTCAATCCCAGCCAGTCCGCACCAACACCGGCGGCCAGCAGGTGAGGCTGATAGAAGGTGATAAGATAGGCCGTCAACGGATTGGCGAGGACCGACAATGCAACGATCCGCCGGAGTTTGCGGTTGCTGTACAGGAGGAACAGACCACTGGACAGGATTGCAAATGCGCCCTCTTCCTCGCGCGCAATGTCGTCTTCAGGCTCCCGTAGAAGCAACGAAACAACGAGAGCGATGGCGACAGAGCCGATGGTCATGACAATCAGGTAGATATAGCTGTTCATGGTCAGATCGCGGGCGATATGCCCGCCTACCACTGCGCCGGCAATCATCGCCAACTGCGCTGAGGCGCCGTTCTGCCCCATGACCCTTTGCATTGAGCCTTCCTGGTTACGCTGCCTGAGCGTATCGTACATGATCGACTCGAGGCAGCCGGAGGAGAAGGCGAACCCGACGCCTCCGAGGACCGCGCTGGCGACGAAGAGCGGATAGACGTCCGCATAAACGAAAACGATCTCGCCAGATAGCTGCAGCGCCAACGCCAGAACGATGGCCCATTTGCGCCCGATCCGATCAGCCAGGATACCGGATGGAACCTCCGAAACCGCCATGGTGATGACGACTACTGCCCAGAGCGAGTTGATCTGGACGAAGTCCAATCCTCGTCCCTGGTAATAGAGAGTGGCGATAGGATGGTAGAAATACAGTGCGCCGAAAAAGGCTATCGCATGAAGCGCTGCAATATTGCCTCGAAAGCACGAGGCGAAGGATGAAGAATGCATGTAGACCTGCCGGCATCAAAGAGTTCGGATCGTCAAACGCTTTGAGTTACAGACCTGCCATGCCACCCCTCCGTTGCTGATTATCAGCGTTGCATGAATGGCTTGGCGACGCAACCGGCTTGTCCGACGCGTCAAAGAACTGCGGCCGCCTGGTCAGTTCCCGTGGCAAGGCTGTTTCGGCACATCTTTATCTTTTGACGGCCCGTCGGCTCTCCACCGTTCCTCATCCGAAGCGGACAGCAACCCCACCCCATCTCGGCCATTCGCGTTTTATGGGTTCACGGCGTAGTGTTCGAAAATCCGGGAGCTCGAAAACAGGGGATTTTTGAATGGACGATGGCTGGAAGGTGCTCGAATCCAGAACGATCCTGCAGGATCGGTGGCTGAATCTACGCGCCGACGACTGCCTGACGCCTGATGGAGTGACGATTTCTCCCTATTACGTGATGTCCTATCCCGATTGGGTCAATATCGTTGCGATCACCCCGGATGACCGCCTTTTGCTCGTTCGCCAATATCGGCATGCGGCGGGCAGATTCTTCCTGGAAATACCGGGAGGCGGCCTCGACGAGCGGGACGTAGATAGCGAAAAGGCAGCCCGTCGCGAACTGGAGGAAGAGACCGGGTACATTGCCCAGGACTGGCAATTGATCAGCAGCCTTTATCCGAACCCGGCCTCTCACACGAACCGTCTTCACACCTATCTCGCAACCGGCGCCGAGCGCAGGCACCAGCAACGCCTCGATGCCGGCGAAGAAGGCCTGACCGTTCATGCCCTTCCCATACCGGAGGTGCTGGACGGGTTGCAGGCCGGCCTGATCGGGCAGGCTCTTCACGTGTCGTCTATTCTTCTGGCGCTCCGGGCTGCCGGACGGCTGAGGTAACGACTGGCTCCAACGAACGGCTAGGCGGCTCCGGAGTGGGTGGCCCCCTCACCCTAACCCTCTCCCCGCTGGGTAGAGGGGACTTGGCATACGACGCCTTTAAGAGTGCCGAAACGGCGCGGCATCCCCTTCTCCCCTCGGGGAGAAGGTGCCCGAAGGGCGGATGAGGGGGCTCCGGGCGCAACGGACCTTCTCAAAACCCTCCTTACCTGTGGGGTCCGAAGGACGGGTCGAGACACGTGGCTCGACCCTGGGCGGAGCTTCGGAAACAGAGAGCTAGCCGGCCGTCCGCGAGATCGGCGACGTCAGGATCCTCCCGCGACGAGCGTGACGAGAAGCTCGTCCAGTTGATCGAACTGTTCGGGCATCCCGCCCTCCGCCCCGGAGTTGGCGTCGAACGCTTCCTTCGAGGGATAGAGTTCATGCAGCACCAGCAGCGTCTTGCCGTCTTTTTCCTCGAAAGTCACCGTGGTGATGGCAGCGTCATCGCTTTCCTCATTCGTCCAGACCAGGCGCGCGTTCGGTATCACTTCGAGATACTTGCCGAAGAATTCCATGGCGCTCGAGGCATCGTGGCCAAACGCAATACGGTAGCCGCCTCCGACACGAACATCCATGTCGCAGGAAAGCATGGGCACGCCCATAGACTTCGGCGCCCACCACCGCATGAACAGCTCGGGCTTGGTCCACGCTTGAAACACGATATGTGCCGGGCCGTTGAAGGTTCTGACAACGACGAGCTCGCGCTCGGACGTCCGTTCCACCGTCGTGGGGTTCTTCATGGGGGTAGGCTTACTCTCCATCGACCTTCTCCTTCCGTTTCAGTTCCTCGACAACCTTGTCCAACTCGTCGAAGCGCGCGTCCCAGAGCTGGCGATACGCCTCGATCCATGCCGCCTCTTCCTCCAGCCGGCGCAGGCCGAGCCTGCAGGTCCGCACGCGCCCGATCTTCTCGGTGGTGACGAACCCCGCCTGTTCCAGGACGCCGACATGCTTCTTCATGCCCGTCAACGTCATCTGGAACGTCTCGGCAAGGTCCGTGATCGAAGCGTCAGCGCGCCCGAGCTGCTCCAGAATACCGCGCCGGGTGGCGTCCGAGAGCGCGGCGAACGAGGCATCGAGATGGGCTTTTGCATACTGAACCATTCGGTTCAGTATCTAACACACGGATGGGCGGCATGCAAGGGAACCAACCGGGCTGCGCCGGTGGCCGCCTCCCCTCAAAACCGATCCCGCATTTCGCCAATTCCGGTTGCCCCTGATCTCATATGGGAACAATATACCCCCGCGATGCGAGATCGCCCCTCGGCCGAAGCCGACCGTGGCGACGACAGTCGATGTGTTTCACTTAATCCAAGCATGGAATTTCTCGCAGCTGTGTCGGCTTTCGCGATCGTAACCTGGAACTCCGGCCCAAGAGGGTCGCGGGAGGAGAACGCGTTATGAAAATCGTCCTTATCGGAGGCACCGGCCTCATCGGATCGAAGACCGCAGCGCGCCTGCGCGACAAGGGCCACGAGGTGCTGGCCGCATCCCCGAAAACCGGCGTCAATACCATTTCCGGGGAAGGACTGGTGAGCGCGCTGGCCGGGGCCGAAGTGGTCGTCGATCTTGCAAACTCACCGTCCTGGGAAGATCAGGCGGTCCTGGACTTCTTCGAAACATCGGGCCGCAATCTGCTCGCCGCAGAACGCGATGCCGGCGTAAAACATCATATCGCCCTGTCCATCGTCGGATCGGAACGGCTGCCGGAGAACGGCTATTTCAGGGCCAAGCTTGCCCAGGAAAGGCTCATCAAGGGATCGTCGATCCCGTACACGATCATTCATTCGACCCAGTTCATGGAATTCTTGAAGGGTATCGCCGACGAGGCGACCGTCGGGACTGTCGCCCGGCTCTCTCCTGCAGCGTTCCAACCCATAGCGTCTGATGACGTTGCCGACATCGTGGCGGACGTTGCGCTTGCAAGGCCGATCAACGGGATGATCGAAATTGCGGGGCCGGAGCGCTTCCCCATGAACGAGATCATCGGCCGTTATCTGAAGGCGATCAATGATCCGCGCACGGTCGAGGCGGATGTTCACGCGCGCTATTTCGGGGCTGAGCTCGATGATCGCTCGCTCGTGCCCGGCGAGGGTGCGAGGCTCGGCAAGATCGGTTTTGCAGACTGGTTTCGCCTGTCTGCACAGTCCAGGTAGCGTGAGGCTCCCGGCAACCGGGCCACGCGATCTTCAATGGCTTGCAGGCTCGAAACGCATTTTCGCAACGGCAACGAAGAGGGTTACGCCAATGAATTTTGCCCTATCCGCATTGCTGGTGTCAGCCAGCATCTGTCTCTCCGCCACTGTGGCTGCCGCCGCCGAAGACACTGCAAAAGTAACATCGCTCATGAGCAAAAACCTCCCCGACTATCCGGGCAAGGAAGGGCTCATGATTTCGGTCGAATACGGGCCGGGAGGCTCCTCGCCGGTTCACAAGCACGAGGCCGACGCGTTCGTCTACGTTCTGGAGGGCTCGATCGTGATGCAGGTCAAGGGAGAAAAGGAAGTCACCCTCTCTCCAGGCGATACGTTCTACGAGAGCCCTTCCGACATTCACCTGATCAGCCGCAACGCGAGCAAGACGAAACCGGCGAAGTTCATCGTCCTGCTGGTCAAGAAAAAGGGCGCTCCGGTGGTGATGCCTGTGAAATGACATCAGGCCTCCAGGCGCCGATGACGAAGCTTTGTGGTGCCGGCCCAACCAGTGCCGGCATTATCAGGGCTTTTTTGATCGTTGCGATGCAGGGCGGGAACGAAAACACGGAGCGGATCGATGAAAGTAACGGTCATGGGAGCGAGCGGGCGCATCGGAACGCGCCTCGTTGAAAGCCTCCGCCAGGCGGGGGCCGAAGTCGTCCTTGCATCCCCCACTTTCGGAGTGAACAGCGTGACGAGGGAAGGCCTCAGGACTTCGCTGGCGGGAGCGGACACCGTCATCGACGTCACCAACGCGGCATCCTTCGGAGACAATTCCGCGTTGGAGTTCTTCAGGACGTCAACCCGAAATCTCCTGGCCGCCTCTGCAGATGCAGGGGTCGGCCACTATCTCGCCCTGTCGATCGTCGGGACCCCTCGCCTCGTCGAGAGCGACTATTTCCGCGCAAAGATGGTGCAGGAGAACCTGATCAAGGCGGCCCGGCGGCCCTATACGATTGTCCACTCGACGCAATTCTTCGAGTTCATCAGCGGCGTGATCGACATGGCGTCAGACGATGACGGTATCCGGCTTCCTTCCGCCTCCGTGCGGCCCATTGCTGCCGACGACGTCGCGGAGGTGCTCACCCGGTTGGTATTGGAACCCCCGGCAAACGATACGGTGGAAATAGCGGGGCCGGAGCAGTTCGCCCTCGATGAAATCGCCCGCATGCTCGTCGCAGCAAACGAAGACATGCGCCCGGTGATCACCGACGAGACCGCGCGCTACTATGGCGTCGAACTGAACGACGACACATTGCTGCCGCCTCACCCCGCCCATGTTGGTCCCATGCGTTTCGAAGACTGGCTGAACCGGGCTATGGCCAGCTAAAGCATGTCGCGCAAAAGTGTGCGGCGGTTTTGCGATAACGACATGCGAAAAACAAAGACTTAAAGCGTGGCAAGCGAATCTGAAAGATCGCGACACGCTTTAGGGGTCAATCCCGGCCGGAGGACTTCACCGCATGGCGTCTGCTATCCGTAGCAAGGCTGCATATATGATCTCCGGATCACCTGGTGCGACGGCATTTCGGGCCAGGCCTTCGGCGTTGGCGACAATCTCGTGGGCCGCACGCAATGCTGAGCGCCCATCCGGCGTAAGTTCGGTCGTCAGGACCCTGCCATGGACCGGGTGGGCCATCCGCCTGATGAGGCCATCCCGTTCGAGTGTCGCTATGATGGACTGCATCGTCTGCGGTGTGACGAAGGCCCGCCGCGCAAGCTCCGCACTCGACAGGCCCGCGCTGAACTCAAGCCCCGCCAGTACCGAATATTGTGGGGTCGTCAATCCGATGTTTCGAAGCTGGGTGTCGAGATGGCCGCGCAGCGCTTGCTGCGCCCGCTTCAGCGCATACCCGAGCGAGCGGTAGGTGTCATCAACAGGCGGATCAATCAGGCTGGACATATCAGGATCCTTATATTATATCAGGGCCCTGACGATACTGCGTCAGGGATAAAAAGGAAAGATCGCTCATGCCTCGCCTCATTGGACCGGATTTCATCGGGATACAGACGAAGGATCTGGACGCCGCACGGACCTTCTATCGGGATATTGTCGGGCTTACGCCATCGGCAAAGGCTCCTCCGGGCGCAATTGTTTTCGAAACGTATCCCATCCCATTCGCCGTCCGTACACCGATCGAGGACTTTGACGACACGCAGAAGCCAGGGGTTGGAATCGCGATCTGGTTTGGCTGCGACGACGCTGACGAATTGCACGCTCATCTGTGCGAGCGCGACGTGCAGATAGCTTTTCCACCGAAAGACGGCCCGTTCGGACGCTATTTCGCCTTCGTCGATCCATTCGGCTATACGATCACCGCGCATACCGTCCCGACAAACTGACGGCATCCAAAGAGCGCGGGCACTCCCACACTTCGGTTGCGTGCCGACGGCCAACGGCAACGTCCCAAGGTGGTCAGCCTGCGTTCGTTTCTTCCGGGGGCCGTCCATAAGCACCGAGAATGGCCGCGACTAGACCCGGGAATCGTTTATCGACTTCCTGGCAGCGCGAATGGTTGCGCATCTCCACGCCATGACGCTCGCCGCGGATAAGGCCGGCCTCACGCAGCACTTTCATATGCTGCGACAGCGATGATTTGGGGATGACGCGCCCGCCGAGATTGGAAAGTGCGGTGCACGTGCCGCTGGAGCCGACGCCCGCGATCTGAGCGAAGATCGCCACACGCTCCGGATCGGAGAGCGCATAGAGGATCGCCTCCGGCTTCAAATCCTCGACGGCTGGATGAATAAGCGGTCTCATGAATTTTTATATAGGGCCACTTGAAATCAAGATCAACAGTTCCGAATTTCTGAACTATGGAACAATGCCGTCAACCCCGGCGGCAATCCAGGTCGAAAGGAATTGATATGTCGAAACTCGCTGGAAAAGTCGCCCTTGTGACGGGCGCCTCCAAGGGCATCGGTGCCGCCATTGCCAAGGCGCTCGCCGCGGAGGGTGCACACGTCGCGGTCAATTACGCGTCGAGCAAGGCGGGAGCAGATGATGTCGTCAAGACGATCGTCGCAGCCGGCGGCAAGGCCATCGCGGTACAGGGCGATGTTTCGAAGGCGGAACAGGCAAAGGGATTGGTCGATGCAACGGTCAAGGAATTCGGCCGTCTCGACGTGCTGGTCAACAATTCCGGCGTCTACGAGTTCGGGGCGATCGAAGAGATTACCGAGGAACACTATCACCGCCAGTTCAACGTGAACGTTCTCGGCCTGCTGCTGACCACCCAGGCCGCCGTCAAACACATTGGCGAAGGCGGCAGCGTGATCAACATTTCCTCCGTGGTGACCAGCATGGCTCCGCCCGCCTCCGCCGTCTATACCGGCACCAAGGGAGCGGTGGACGCCATCAACAGCGTGCTTGCCAAGGAGCTAGGCCCGCGCAAGATCCGCGTCAACGCCATCCTCCCCGGCATTATCGAGACCGAAGGCACGCATACCGCAGGCGTTATCGGCTCCGATTTCGAGCATACCGCCGTGGCCCAGACCCCGCTTGCGCGCATCGGCCAGCCCGACGACATCGCCAAGGTCGCAGTCTTCCTCGCTTCTGACGATGCCGGCTGGCTGACCGGCGAGCGACTGACTGCCGCCGGCGGTTTTCGCTGATCGTCGATTGATACTGTGCGTGCTCTTTCATGGGGCACGCACCCTGCCCCGGTTGCTCAGTCGGGAAGCTCTTCCCAGACTTCGGAATAAGCCTTGAAGCCGATGCGCTCGTAGGTGGCTTTGGCCTTCGGATGATCCCAGGTATCCGTGTGCAGCCACACGCGCTCAGGTCGATGGTTCCATATCGCCCGCAGCGACCAATCCAGCAGATAGGGTCCGAGACGCCGGCCCTGGGCATCGGGGATCAGCCCAAAGTGCTTTAGCTCCACATCCCCCGCGCCGACGCCCGCAAACTCGCACAGCCCGACCGATCGTCCCTCGTGCCGCAAAATGTAGAGCGCCGTGGAACCGTCGCGCAGGAACGCCAGAAGTCCTTCCCTCGTCATCCGCAGACGCTCGTCCCATCGCAGGGGCGTCCCTATGGCTCGATAAAGGCGCAGATAATCGTCCGCATCAGGACGTTCCCTAGCGATACCGGCGGCCGCAAGCGGAGACGACAGCGCAGCCCCGGTCGGGGGCGCAAGCTGTTCCATATATGTGACGAGTAGACGGACCATGGATGCGGGGGACTCAGCAACCGCCGATCGTTAGCAGACCCGGCTGATGAAATCGACGTCTCACATGCCTTTGACGTCGCTCCTCGCTTTGCTGACGCGATGCAGGCCGCAGATCATGATAACAAGGGGCAAAGCGCGATACTCGGCGCCGATCGGGGGAGCCAGGCCAGAATGACGCTGACCTTGCCCCAGTGATCGAGGTGTACTCCTCGACGTAATCCTCTCCGATCTAAGGATTATGCAGAAGCGCGCAGCCCTATTGCTGCTGCTGCGCCGGCGGCGGGGTGCCGATCTTTTCCAGAACCTTCTTGGCAAGAGCCGGGTCGCTTTGTGCGGCTGTCAGAATCGTCGAGTATTCCTCGACAGAGATGTCCTTGGAGGCTTCGACGGTGTCGACCATCTGCTTCTTGGCTTCGTCCTGCAGCTTTTGCTTCGCAGCCTCGTCCTTTGTCGCGCCGATTTTGGCCGAATATTCCTGCCTGACCTTGTCGACCTGCAGATAGGCAACGGCAAAGGCCTCGATTTTCTGATCGCTGACAGGGGCGGCTGCACCATTGTCGCCGCTCTGCCCCTGCATCGGCGCCTGGCCCTGCATCGGCGCCTGGCCCTGCGCCGGCGGCTGCTGTTGCGCCTGGGCCATGTCCACGGCGGATGCCGGGCTGAAAGCAAGCAGGCTGAAGACCGCAGCGGTCATCGTTGCGACGGGTGTGTAACGGGTGATCATAGTCATTCCTTTTCACGTGCATGATTTGATCGGCAGCAGGACCGCCTCGGTCGATCGCTCAGCCGCTAGAGGCTGGCGAGGTCGCGACGATGGACCTTTAAGAGGGCACGGTGCGGCGGTGGCGGGGCAATTTGCTGACGATTGAGCGGCAGCTTTGTGACCGTCGACATGCCGGCCGGCGCGGATAAATCCGGTGCCAGTTCACGAGGCTGGCGTTCCTGGGAGGCCTCCCGCCGGGACGTTGCATCCGGAGATGGATCTCGGATCAGGCCGACGCAAGCCCTCTGCCATGACATCGGATCAGCCTGCAAGCGTTAGCCAATCGCCGATCGTCGTTCCATGATGCCGCGTGGAACGCGCAGCCGGAATGGCAGGGCGCTCGGTTGCCACGGTTCTTCGGACTTCGCGCGGGCTAAGCCCGAATTCGTGGCTGAAAGCACGCGTAAAATTGGCGGCGACGGCGAAACCGGCAGCCTCCGCAATCTCGGAGATCGGCCTGTTGTCGGCCGGGTTGCCAAGATCCGCATAGGCCTGCAGCAGTCGCCGTTTGCGGATATAATTAAGCACTCCCCCGTTCGCTTCGAACAGTTGATAGAGCCGCGTGCGCGAGATGCCCAATGCGCGGCAAATAGCGTCGGGTGTCAGATTGTCAGACTGCAGGTTGAGGTGAATGTAGCGATGCGCCCGCTCCATCATTCCCACCCTGGCTTGGACTTGCCCCGTATCCGATTTTATGGATGAGGCAGCACATGCAACGACCATGTCGGCGATCGTTTGTATGATGCGCGGCACCTCCCCGGCCGTCAGGTTGCCCAGCTTCGTTTCCAGACCGGCGATATAGCTGACGAGCAATTCAGCCAGGCTACCGGACAGAAGCGTATTGTTGACACCCTGGAGAAGGCTTGCATCCACGGCCAGCAATTCATAGGGCAGGAAGACAAGCATGGCGTCGCAATCGGTCATCCGCCCGCGATAGGGATAACCGAGAGATCTGAAAAACACCTCGCCGGCACCGGTTTCCGTAACGTGACGGCTGACCTCGTTCCATATCCGGCCGCTGCGAGGCAGGCCGACGTTCCAATGGTCTATCGGGCTCGAACGGAGCATGGATTGATCGCGGACATAGCTATGCGCCTGGGTGCGCTGCTGGACGATGAGCATGCCGCCGAGATGCCAGCCGATCTGTTCGGCAAGAAACCCGTCGTCGGGTGATTTTCCATCCGGCAGATGGACACTGACGAGAGGCGCCATATGCGCACGCCAGGCCTGGAACTGGTCTTTCAGCGGCAAATCCCAAGTCGAGAAACGCAAGGGCACAAGCGCAGGCGCAGCATCCAGGCGTTGGTCCTTCTCCGTGGCCGGTTCGCGCGGCCAGCGCCGCCGCTCCAGGTGGGCCGGCCATGCCTGCCCCGCAGCCGGGTCATCTCCAGATCCAGAACCCGTAGCCATCCAATCCCTCCAGTGTAACAACCGATCCGACCGGGCCGTTGAAACTGAGAGTGAACAATCGTTTTGCGGCAAAATCGCCGCCGGAAACCGCCCTAGCCGGGAATCGGCGAGCAGCCACGTCCATAAGTTGTTTATCATACTCCCTTTGGAGCAGAAATGTACGGTGCGATAATTTTCAGGACGCGCGGATAACGACAATTGCGTCCCATGGCTGTATTTAGATAAGCACGGTCATTTCCCGAATGAAGACGGAATAGACCAGAATATCCCACCTGCCAGCGCCGCGTTAAAACGTGGAAGTCCCAGGTGAAACGATAAAAATTCAAGACAAAACATGAGAATACGAGGAGGTAGTCGTGAACTATCCGGGCAATATTCGTGCGTCTTCTGCATAGGCTTCGGCCTATTCGGAGACTCTTCGTCACACAACCCGCAGCCGCCAAAAAGAATAGTTATAACCGGCTGTGCAGGCTTCCGTGATCACTCAACTGGGGGAGGATTGAGGCGATCGTTGGCAAGGCCAGGTGAGACGAAGCGAGGGGTTGCGCGCAAATTCAGGCGCCATTTGTCTATGCGTAGGAGCCTGATGCTGAAGCGCAACCCCATTCCATCGATTTCAAGAGAGTTCTGATGCGAGCTGCCCGCTCATGGGCAAACGGAGGCTAAGATGATCACTACCGATAACCAGAACCACATCGAATTGAAACCGGCTTCGAACTGCAGACGGGAAGTCGAAATCGCCATGATGGGAATGCTCACCAATCTGCAGACCCGTGGATGGTCAGCCGCCGAACTGGCACTGGCGCTTGCGGATGCCTCGGAAGAGCTCGTGATGCTGATCGCCAGCAAAAAACTGAGATCGAATTAAGCGTTCAAGCCGGATCGCCATGCTTGCGGGCGTGATGAAGCCAAGGACGTTGGCGGTGGGTTTGTCGTATCGCGTTGCGATACGACACCGCCCGGAAGCGAGTTGAAGGTGACCGGTGCGGCCGGCCACATCAACGGCCGAAGCAGACGCGGCGATTGACCGGAAGGTCTGCCACTATCGAGAAACGTCACAAGCCGCCTGTCGCCCGCGTCGCCTCCACCGAGGAACGACCCCGCCACCCAACCCAAGCCAACCATCACGGCAGCAGCAAAATGCTGCCTGCCGACCGACCCGTTTCCATTTCCTCATGCGCCTTCGCGACCTCGGCCAGCCCGTATTCCGCTGATATCTCGCAGACGATGCCCCGCTCCATCGCGGCGATTGCAGCCTGCGCCGCGTCGCGGTATCGGCCGACATCGGCACACCAGGCCATGATGCTCGGATGCGAGAGCGATTTGCCCGGCCGAAGCTCCTCGACGGCAACGGGTGGAATGGGGCCGGCGGCCTGGCCGATGGTGATGGCCGTGCCGAAGGGGCGCACGGAGCGGATGCTTTTCAGGAGCATGTCGCCGCCGATGCCGTCATAGGCGACATCGACGCCGTTGCCGCCCGTTAGTTGCTTTACTTCGGCAACGATATCGGCCCCTCGCCCGACAATCAGATGGTCTGCGCCATAGGAAGTGGCGAGTGCCGCCTTTTCCGGCGAACTGACCGTCCCGATGACGGTGGCATTAAGCGATTTCGCCCATCGAACGAGAATGCTGCCGAGCCCGCCGGCGGCGGCATGGATGAGCACGGTGCTGCCCTGCCCGACATTGGTGACCTTCCTCAGCAGCATATAGGCCGTCATGCCCTTGAGCAGCGAGCTTGCGGCCACCTTGGCGGAGACCGCATCGGGAAGCGCAATCACCCGTTCGGCTGCGATAATGCGGGTGGAAGCATAGGCGCCGGCCGGTGGGCCGGCATAGGCGACGCGGTCGCCCGGTGCAAACTCCGTGACATCGGCGCCGACCTCTTCGACGACACCCGCGGCCTCCACGCCGATGACGGCGGGATAGGAGGGCAGCGCATAGAGGCCCTTGCGGTGATAGACATCGAGGAAATTGGTGCCGATAGCCTGATGGCGGATCCTGACTTCACCGGGACCGGGAGACTCTGACGGCTGATCCTGCAGCCGGAACTGGGTGACATCGCCGGGGGCGTTCAGCAGGACGATCTGGTCGGGCATCGGTCATCTTCCTTTGTCTGGGGCTGCGTTATGGGGAGAAACTAGCCGATAGCCTTATGTGTGAAAATTCCCTATTGTCGCACAATGATTGGGAAGGAATTCACACAGATCGACTGGGACGACCTGAGGCACTTCCTGGCGCTGGCGCAGGCGGGAACCTTCCTCGGCGCGGCAAGACAGATCGGCGTCGAGCACGCCACGATCAGCCGGCGCATTGCCGCCCTTGAGAAAGATCTCGGCCGCAAGCTCGTCGACCGCCGCGGGCGGCGCATCGTCCTGACTGATGACGGCGAACAGGTTGCCAGACACGCTGCCCTCGTCGCCCAGCAGATGGCTGTTATCGAGCAGCTCGGCCGCGCAAGCGCCACCGAGATGCGCGGCCATGTCAGGATCAGCGCCCCGCCGGCCCTGTCGAGCGTGCTTCTTGCAAAACCCGTCGCCGCCATCAGGCGAGAGCATCCGGGCATCGAGATCACGCTCGTGGGCGAAAAGCGCCTCGCCTCGCTGAACCGCCGGGAGGCGGATATCGCAGTACGCATGTCGCGGCCGGAAGACGGCGATTATGCCATCGCCAAGATCGGGGAAATGGCCTTCCATCTCTATGCGTCCAAGGCCTATCTCGAAACCGTGGCGGAGGCGCAGTGGACCTTCATTGGCTATGACGAGGGCATGAACGCCTCGCCGCAGCAATTGCGCCTCTTCGAACTCGCCGCCTGCCGGCCGATCGCCATCCGCTCCTCCGTTCTGGAGTTTCAGGCAGCCGCAGCAAGGCTCGGCGGCGGTGTCGTCCTGCTGCCGGATTTCGCGGTGTCGGATGCGGATGACCTGCAGCGTATCGAGGATGAAAACCCTCTGAGGCGGGAGGTGTGGCTGGTCGTCCACGCCGAGATCAAGGATGTGCCGGCCATCAGGGTGGTGATGGAGGCGCTGAAGGGCGCCTTTTGAGAGGCGACGATCGGGTGTCTGCTAGCCGGCAGACTTCGCCCGGAGCCGGGGTCCGGTCAGATTCCGCCATGAACGGACAAGCGCCGTGCTTTAGTGAGTTGGAAAGCAAGCTTCCTGAGCAGGCAGGACGAGAAGTCGGCTTCATGATCTATACCCATGCGTACAAACGACATCAGGGGTTATCGATAATGAATAGGGTCGAACTGCCCTTTGAGACCATCAGGCGGCTGGCAGAAGAGGCCGGCCGTGAGCACTGGCACGCATTTCTCGCAGCCGGCGATCAGCCGATACTCGACGAATGCATCAATGTCGGCCGGGCCTGGATGTTCTTCCGAAGCCCTGACATCGCGATACCGCCGGGGGCGGGCCTGCGCAACTGCGCTCTGGTGGTCAGCAATGACGGCGAGGTGCGGTTTACAGCAGACTACTATCCCGATCTCAACAAATGCCGGGATTATCTGCAGAATATGTCCGACCATTTCGAGGAGCGGGGCATATGAGATACGAGCATCCGCTTCAACTTTCGAGAGAGGAAATCCTGGCTGGCCTGTCGGATGAACAGCTCGATAGCCATGACCGAACAACCCTTGTGTTGTCAGCCATCTATTATTTGCCGACGGAATCTGCCGGCGACATATTTCTGGATGAGTTCAGACGCGCGACAGGGACGTATAAACGCAATCTGTTGAATTTGTTCCAAACATTCTATCAGATGCTCGGAACGACCTACCGATATGGCGACAGCCTGGCTCTCCTGAAATCCTATCGCGATGAGGAAAACAGTCTTGAGGGAGAGATTTCCTACGTGATTTCAGCGGTGGAGGAGCTGGTTCTCATCTTCAGCAGGAACGCGTCGCGCAGCAATTGACGGACGGATTGAGTGCTCCCGTATTCGCCGGAATTCAGCGGAATTATAAAGTTTCACCGTCACACGATCCGATGCCGATTATGGGGATTGGTTTCTGGGATAGACGAATACCGGATTTCGATGCCGTATCAGCATACTGTGCGGTGTGAAGGAGATGACGCCGTATTGGAGTTCGACGTCGAACTCTCTACTGATGGGATAATTTTCTACAGCGGTTCACGCAGATGATGGCCGCGGCTTTGCCGGCGCAACGAAAACCTTGGAAGGGATTTTCGGAAGACCCTAAGCGCTGTTTGCCTCGCACCTTGACCACGCGCGTTGTGCCGTTTCGAAGACTACCGCTGTGACAGAGATGACAACAATGCGACATGAGACTCGTCAACGCACGACGTTATACGGCCAACGCACATACCGTTGGCGGACTACTTCACCCTCTCTCCAGATGTCCCCTGCAATGAAGCCGCAGCACTCATACAGCCGCCTGGCGGCACCCGCTCCCGGACTACCTGCGACGAAGGTATCCACATGAATAGCAGACTCGGGAGGTGTGGTTGAAATGGCAGCCTCGACAAGTAACTTGCCAATGCCGAGCCGCTGAAAGTTGGAAGAGACCGCGAGCCAGCGGATGGCATACTCCGTACCACTACCGCCGATGATAACGCCTCCTAAATAGCAGTCATCTCCAGCATCGGTTCTTGCGCAGTAGGCCTGCCGCTGCGCGATCTTCCGGATAAGAACATTATCGAAACCGGGCATGGGACCGAACAACGCCACCACTTCCTCAGCCAGCCGAAGCCAAGGTGCTACATCATCATGTTGTGCCAAGCTGATCTGAACCTGCATCCACCGCCTCGCCATGTCCTGAACCAAACTTCCATAGCAGGCAGATGTTGGCTTGTCCGCTTCGGGCGCAACAGCAGACTTCAGCCGTGTGTTCGCTCCGAGTAATTCCACGGCATTAGCTCGTCGACCCGACTCTGCTTGCGGCCATTGACGTTGGAGCCATCTGGCCAGAGCCATGCGCGCTGCTACCTGGCTCGGCGCCCGGGGGGCTGACGGTTATTCTGCATGACCGGTGGCGAAAAATGGCACCGGCTGTCGAATTCGCGCCCGCTCGCGCGTCTTCTTGACAGAGAGGTCAAGGAGAACAGCCATGACGATTACCATTACCGCTTTCGAACGCTCGCCGCCCTTGCCTTGCTTTTGCCACCACCCTGACATGCATTCTTTACAAATGACGCCTACCATAGGTTCGGACATGGAGGACCTGCTATGAATGAGATGACCGCATCGGATATGCTGAGGGATCCGCTGATCCGCCAGATGCTGCGCGCCGACAGGATCAGCCTTGCCTCCTTTGCCACCCTGCTCGATACCGCCAGCCGGCGGCAGGCAAGCCGCGCCGTCGAAAACGCCGCTCCGCGGCCCACGGCTCCGGAGGCCCGGACCGGCGAGGCCCTTTCCACCGTTTGACTTCCCCATGCCTGACCAGGGCAGCAACTTTCGGCTCGCCTTAGCCAGGCGGGCTTTTTTTTGGCCATGCCCTCCCGAGCTAGGCGACCGCAATTATGGGCTGGCTCGTCTCACCGGTTTCGTCCGACGTCCTGCCCGCAAGATCGTCCGGCGTCTTGCCCGCAAGATCGCCCAGCATGGTCACCGCCAGATCGGGCGCGACATGGTGCGGCATGTGGCCGACGCCATCGAGCAGTTCGACGCGGACGGCCGGATGCCTCTCATGGAGCCAGTCGAGATGCCAGACGGGATCGATGATCCGGTCTTCGCGCCCGAAGAGAACGGAGACCTGCAGATCGGCCGGCAGTCTTCCGAGCGGCTGCATATCGCCGTTGAAGGCCCAGAGCTCCTCGGCCATGGTGGCGATCGAGGCGGCATTGACCACGTGCATGGCCGGCAGGGTGAAAAGCTCTGCTGCGACGGGATTGGGATAGCACGAGGCGCGCAAGCCGCGCTCAAGGAAATAGGACGACCAGCGGGCAATCACATGCTGGCGGATGACGGGGCCGACGAAGGGCGCCACGGCGCTGCGCAGCACGATGAACGGCTTGAAGGCAACGGGCCGGCAGCAGGGCGAGATGAGAAACAGGCCCTTTACGAGATCCGGCCGGCGGACGGCCAGATGCAGCGCTGCAGCACAACCGATCGAATGGGCTGACAGCACGACCTTCTCGAGCTCCAGCGCCTCAAGGAAACGCTCCAGCCAGAAAGACTGGCCAAGCGGGCCGCGCTCACCGGCGGGCAGTGCCGGGCTGAAACCATAACCCGGCCTGTCGGGCGCGATTATGTGAAGACCGCTGCCCGCAAACGGCATCATCACTTCCGCGGCAATACTGCCGCAGCCATGCAACAGCACGACCGGATTTTCACCTGCGCTTCCACTTTCGAGCATGTGGATCTGCTCGCGACCGGTCTCGATGATTTTGCCAAGCTGTGGGAAGACGGCCGGCGGAGGGAGAGGCTGCACGTGGATCATGTCGGCGAAACGCAAATGCCGGCAAAACGTTCCCCTCCGCCCCTGAAAAACAGACGGCTTTCAGGGGGTTAGAGCACCGGGCAGCAGCCGTCAGTCGTTGACGGTCACCGCATCTGCCGTGCCGAGATATGCCGCGAGTTTGGCCCGTTCATGCCAACCGGGATCGGAATTCCTGCCCATCAGCTCCGCCGGGACCTTCCAGCCCGGATCGACGCCTTTCATGTCGGGAAGTTCATGCGCGATGCCCTTGTGGCAATCGATGCAGGTCGCCTTGCCCGGCAGCAGGTATCGCGTGTGGATCTCGGCGGCGCGCACGGTCTGTTTCGTCAGGTCCATGGCGCCCATCGAGTGACAGTTGCGGCATTCCAGGYTGTCATTGGCCTTCAGCCGCGCCCATTCGTGCTGGGCGAGCTCCAGCCGCTTGTCGAGGAACCTCTCGCGCGTGTTGATCGTCCCGAATATCTTGCCCCAGACTTCCTTCGACGCCTGCATCTTGCGGGCGATCTTGTCGGTCCATTTGTGCGGCACATGGCAATCCGGGCACGTGGCGCGAACGCCCGAGCGGTTGGAGAAATGAACCGTGCGGCTCAGCTCCTCGTAGACGTTCGTTTTCATTTCATGACAGCCGGTGCAGAAGGCCTCGGTGTTGGTCACCTCGAGCGCGGTGTTGAACGCGCCCCAGAACATGACGCCGCCGACGAAGCCGCCGAGCGTCAGGAAACCCAGGCTGAGTGTCACGGCCGGCGTGCTCACCAAACGCCAGCACCAGAGGATTATCGCCTTTATCCAGCCGATCATTGCTCGCTTCCCGCAGGCTTGAAGCCCAGCTCGCTCATGTCCTTGAAGGTATTCGGCACCAGGGGCTTCGCATCCGCCTGCGGCACGTGGCAGGCGGTGCAGAAATATCGCCGGGGCGAAACGTCGGCCAGCATCTGCCCTTCGCGGGTCATGAAGTGCGTAACACTGATCATCGGCGCGCCGGAGCCTTCCGTCAGCTCGCGCCGATGGCAGGAAAGGCAGCGATTGGCGTTCACCGTCAGCTGGTAGCCCTCGATCGAATGCGGGATGATCGGAGGCTGGTCCGGATAATTCCGCATCTTCCTGATGTCATCGACGACCCATTTGGGAACCGGTTTCGCCTCCTTGCTCTCCATCGGGTTCTCGTTGCCCGACAATGAGGGCACCATCTGCGCCAGGGTGACGGTGCCCGTGAGCATGAGAAAGGCGACGGCCGCGATCGCCCAGGCGCGCCTCGAGATCAGGCGACGGGAAGAAGCTTGACTGCGCATTTTTTGAAATCCGCTTGCTTGGAGATGGGGTCGGTGGCGTCGAGCGTGACCTTGTTGATCAGCTGGCTGGCGTCGAACCACGGGACGAAGATCACGCCATGCGGCATTCGATTGCGCCCGCGAATTTCCACGCGGCTGATGATCTCGCCGCGCCGCGACTGGATGCGCACCTCCGCCCCCTGATTGAAGCCCAGCTTCCTGGCGTCGTCTCCGTTCATGAAACACCGCGCGCCGGGAAACGCCCTGTAGAGCTCGGGAACACGCATCGTCATCGAGCCCGAATGCCAATGTTCGAGAACACGTCCCGTCACGAGCCAGAAATTGAACTCCTCATCGGGCGACTCGGCCGGCGGTTCGTAGGGCACCGCCAGGATGACCGCGCGGCCGTCCTTCTGCCCGTAGAACTTCAGCCCCTCGCCCGGCTTGACGTAGGGGTCGTAGCCTTCACGGTACCGCCACCGCGTCTCCTTGCCGTCGACGACGGGCCAGCGCATGCCGCGAACCTGATGATACATGTCGTAGGGCGCGAGATCGTGTCCATGCCCGCGGCCGAACTCGGCATATTCCTCAAACAGCCCCTTCTGGATGTAAAAGCCAAAGGCCTTGGCCTCCCGGTTCTCGTATTCGGGCGACACTTCCGACAGGGGAAATTCGTCCACCTTTCCGTTCTGGTAGAGCACCTGGTAGAGCGTCTTCCCCTTGTATTCCGGGTTCTTGTCGAGGATCTCGGCGGGCCAGACCTCGTCGGTGGTGAAGCGCTTTGAGAATTCCACCAGCTGCCAGAGGTCCGAGCGGGCCTCGCCCGGCGCATTGACCAGCTGGTGCCAGACATGCGTGCGCCGTTCGGCATTGCCGTAGGCACCCTCCTTCTCCACCCACATGGCCGCCGGCAGCACCAGATCGGCGCTCATGGCGGTCACTGTCGGATAGGCGTCCGAGACGACGATGAAATTGTCCGGATTGCGGTATCCCTTATAGGTCTCGTTGCTGGTGTTCGGAGCGGCCTGGATGTTGTTGTTGACCTGCACCCAGTAGAAATTCAGCTTCCCGTCATGCAGCATGCGGTCCTGCTCGACGGCATGATAACCGGGCTTGCCCGGCAGCAGCCCGTCCGGCAGCTTCCATATTTCCTCGGCGTGCTTGCGATGCTCCGGATTGGTCACGACCATGTCGGCCGGCAGCCGGTGGGCGAAAGTGCCGACCTCGCGGGCCGTACCGCAGGCGGACGGCTGTCCCGTCAGCGAAAACGGGCTGTTTCCCGGCTCGGAAATCTTGCCCGTCAGCAGATGCAGGTTATAGACCATCTGGTTGGCCCACACGCCGCGCACATGCTGGTTGAAGCCCATGGTCCACAGCGACATGACCTTGGTCTTGGGATCGGCATAGAGTTCCGCGAGCTGTTCCAGGAAGGCGCTGTCGACGCCCGAAAGTTCGACCGCCTTCTCGAGCGTATATTCGGAGACCATCTCCTTGAAGGCCTCGAAGTCGATCGGGTCCATCTTGGCGGCGTCGGCGACACCCTTGGCCTTCAATTCGAGCGGGTTGTCCGGACGCAAGCCGTAGCCGATGTCGGTCGTCCCCTTCATGAACTTCGTATGCTTGTCGACGAAATCCTGGTTGACGCGGCCGGTCTTGATGATGTGGTTGGCGATGTAGTTCAGGATCGCGAGGTCCGAACCCGGCTTGAAGATCAGCGGTATGTCGGCAAGGTCCATGCTGCGATGCGTGAAGGTGGAGAGCACCGCGACCTTCACATGCTCATGCCCGAGCCGCCTGTCGGCGACGCGCGTCCAGAGGATCGGATGCATCTCGGCCATGTTCGAACCCCAGAGCACGAAGGCGTCGGCGTTCTCGAAATCGTCGTAGCATCCCATCGGCTCGTCCATGCCGAAGGTGCGCATGAAGGCCACCGCTGCGGAAGCCATGCAGTGGCGCGCGTTGGGATCGAGGTTGTTGGAGCCGAAGCCCGCCCGCATCAGCTTTGTCGCGGCGTATCCTTCGAAGATCGTCCATTGGCCGGAGCCGAACATGCCGAGCGCCGTCGGCCCCTTTTCCTTCAGCACGCGCTTGGCCTGCGCCGCCATCACGTCAAAGGCCTCTTCCCAGGTGACGGGTTCGAACTCGCCGTCCTTGGCGTAGACGCCGTCCCGCTTGCGCAGGAGCGGGCTCGTCAGCCTGTCCTTGCCGTACATGATCTTGGAGAGGAAGTAGCCCTTGACGCAGTTGAGGCCGCGATTGACCTCCGCCTCCATGTCGCCATGGGTCGCGACGACCTGGTTCTCCTTCACGCCGACCATGACGCCGCAGCCGGTGCCGCAGAAGCGGCATGGCGCCTTGGACCATTTTATCTCCAGCGCCTCCACCCCGCCCGGCACCGACTGCGCCGCAGCGGGCGCGGCAAGGCCTGCGGTCGCAGCGGCGATTGCCGCAGCCTGCGCCTTAAGGAGATCACGCCGCGTGAGTTCGGTCGTCATCGATTGTCTCCTTCATTTCCAATGCCTGTTCAAAAACCATTGCCTGTTCGAAAACCATGTGGGCGGCGAGCACGCCGTCCATCCCCGAGATGCCGATGAGCGTCTCCCCGAGCACGCCGGAATGCGGCCCCTCGATCACCACGACGATCTTGCCCGCTCCCGTTGCGTGAACCTCGACCCCGTCGATCACCGCCAGACGCGCTGCGACATCTTCTGTCAGTTCCGGGCGGGTGATGACGACGGCACTGGAGACGTGATGACGGCTCTCAGACATGAGCGACCTCCTGACGGCGGGGCTTTATGGTGATGGAATCGGCCGGACAGACCGCAATGCAGGCGCCGCATCCCGTGCATGCCTCCGCATCGAGTTCGGGAACGAACGGCCCGCCGAGCCGCGGCCGAAACCGGATCGCGCCGGCCGGACAGCTGTCGCGGCAGGCCTGACAGTCGACGTAATTATTGGCCAGGCACCCATCGCCAATTGCCGCATAATGGGCAAAGCCGCCTGCAGAACCGGCCGGAAAGACATTCTCGGGACATCGTTCCGCGCACTTGCCGCAAAAGGTGCATTCACCGTGCCTGAAGTCCACGACCGGAACGCCCGAACGGATCGAAATGACCTTCGTCGGACAGGCATCGACGCAGGCACCGCAGCCCGAACAGTTTTGAACGGATGTCTCAGTGGCTCCGGGAGGAAGTATCCTCCCGGAAGGGAAGATCCTGCCTTGATCTTCAGATGACCTTCCGGTGAGAAAACCACGTCGGGTGCGAGCTGGGAGAACCATGGAGATCCTCACTCTGCCGAGCCCGGAGGCGCGGCCTTCACGTCATGCGGTCCCGGCGGCCCGTAAACGATCTGGTACATCCAGACCATGAAGCCATAACCGCCGACGACCCCGACAGCGACCACAGGCCAGATCCCGAAAGCGAGCACGGCAAACGTCAACAGCTCGCGCCTGCGTTTCTTCCTGAACTCTCCGACAGAATCAGTGATTTGAGCCACAACGCCTCCCCAGAGTTGCCGACGCAACTGGTATAACCCTTTTAGCGTGTTCGGCCAATCTCCATCTGCTATCGCGACTCTCGCAAGCGCTTCACGAGCAGGAGAATCGACTATGCAGAAAGGTGTATCGCAGGCTCGTCCGGCAGTCCTTGACAGAGATCAAGCGGGCAGCCGACGAGATTGAATCCATCGGGCGGGCGACCGACGCATCCTGCTGAACTTCATTCTCCATGAGAGCTGCAGCAGTGCCCTTTCCGGCACACAATCGTTCTATGGGCGACCGATGGCGCAAGCCCGGCTCCGCGTGGTCCGCGCGGATTAATTCGGGCATCATCTGTCGGCTTCCCGCCTGCCCGTCCGTCTTCCAGACGGACAGACCAAGGAGAACGACCATGACGATTACGATTACTGCCTTTGAACGCTCGCCCGATCGCGGCAACGGTCTGGCGCGTGACATGCGCGTTCGCTGGGCGCTCGAGGAAGTCGGCCAGCCCTATGACGTCCGCTTCCTTTCGTTCAAGGCGATGAAAGAGCCCGCCCATCGTGCGCTTCAGCCTTTCGGGCAGATTCCGACCTATGAGGACGGCGATCTCACCCTCTTCGAATCCGGCGCGATCATTCTGCATATCGCCGAACGCCATCCGGGCCTGCTGCCTGATGATGCCAACGCCCGCGCCCGCGCCATCGCCTGGATCTTCGCCGCCGTCTCCACGATGGAACCTGTCATCGTCGACCGCGAAACCGCCAGATATGAAGAGGGCAAGGAGAGCTGGTACGACGAACGCCTGGCCTATGTCGAAAAACGCATCCGCAAACGGCTCGGCGAACTTTCCGCCCGGCTTGGCGATGCCGACTGGCTGGACGGGAAATTCAGCGCCGGCGACCTGCAGATGATCTCGGTGCTGCTGAGATTGCAAAGCTCGGCCCTGCTGGAGGAATATCCCGATCTCTGCGCCTACATCTCGCGCGGGCAAGCGCGCCCCGCATATAAGCGGGCGTTCGAGGCGCAGAAGGCGGTGTTCCTGGCCATATCCGCAGGCGGGCAATAGGTCTTGATAGGGCCAGTGGGCGACGAAAGCCTTGACCACTTTGCGCCACCATGGAACGTCGTGGCGTCGTAAACTTTCTCTATTTCTTCCGTCAATTCGATCATGGCCGCCAGGGATATCGCCAATGGGATGGGAAGCACTCAGGCAATGGAGTGAAGATGCTGTTCGCATCGAACCACTGACGGGTGGAGTTGCCAATGACGTGTGGAGCGTTCGCCTCCATGGGCAGATCGCAGTCGGTCGTCTCGGCTCCAGAACCGACGCTGATCTCGCATGGGAAACCGAGCTGCTTCAACACCTCGACCGTGAAGGCATGACCGTTCCAGTGCCGATCCCGACGGCTGACGGCCGGCTGTTCGTGGATGGTCTGGTGGTGATGAAATACATGGAGGGCGGACCGCCCGAGACGCAGTCCGACTGGCGTCGCGTGGCCGACACGCTCCGCGAGCTGCATCGGTTGACGCAGGGCTGGCCGCAGCGCCCGGGCTGGCGGTCGTCGACCGACCTCCTGCATGCCGAAACCGGAACGAGGATCAACCTTTCCGCGATGCCGCCCGAGGGCGTTATTCGATGTCGAGCAGCGTGGGCGCGGCTGATCGGGCGCCGGACATGCGTTGTCCACGGCAACCCGAACAGCCCTGGCAACGTCCGCATGACTGCGGATCGTGTCGCATTGATCGACTGGGACGAGTCACACGTCGACGTCCCCGACCTTGACCTGGTACTGCCCGGCAACGCCGCCGATCTCGATGACGGCGCGCATGACATAGCCGCGCAGGCATCGGCCGCATGGGAAGCCGCCGTCTGCTGGCAGGACGAGTACGCAGTCAGGCGGCTTGCCGAAGTTCGACCGGTCTGAGCAGTTTTGGCGGATCGATGGGTCGCAAGCGTGCTTTCGAGGCACGGAAGGCAGTGTTCCTGGCTGTGTCGGCTGGCGGGCAATCGTCTGATTGAGGCCGAAAGCCGGCGAAAGCCTTGGCCGCTTTGCGTCACAAGTGGTTGTGGCAATTGCTGCCGAAGCCAACTGCAAATTATGGATGTTGCCGCCGCATGTTCGGCGTATGATCCTCCCTGGCAATCTGGGGGGATTTCCAATGCGTCATCGCACGAAAATCCGCATGGCGACGAGCACCGTGGCTGCGCTGCTGTTTACATATTTGCTGCTTGCCTATTTCGTCATTCCCGAAATCTGGATTTTTCACGATGCTGACCGCGTTGCCAAAGTTGGCAACATGGTCACGACCACCGAGCAGGGTATTCCCGGCGACCCGATCAATGTCGGTCTTGTCGGTTCGAAGGAAGAGGTCATCCGGGCGTTTGCGGCTGCCGGATGGGATCCTGCCGATAAGATTACCTTGCGCACGTCGATCGATATCGGGCTGAGCGTGGTGCTTGATCGGCCTGATCTTGATGCGCCGGTCAGCCCACTGCTTTTTGAGGGCAGAAAACAGGATCTGGCATTCGAAAAGCCCGTGGGCAAAAGCGCCGACGAACGCAACCATGTTCGTTTTTGGCTGACCGAACAAACCGGCCCGAATGACCGCCCGCACTGGCTAGGCTCGGCAAGTTTTGATCGGGGCGTCGGCTTCAGCCACGATACCGGTCAAATCACGCATCATATCGGCCCTGATGTCGACGCAGAGCGAGACCTTGTCATCAGCGATCTTCTCAAGGCCGGACAACTTTTGTCGAGCTATGAGATCGATGGCATCGGAGCGACCAAAGACGGGCGCAACGGAGGCGGCGATCCCTATTTCACCGACGGAGAGGCTCTCGTCGGCGTGCTTCGAAACCAGTAGCACATCAGCCTGTTGCGCACATTGTTGGTAACAAATGTTGCCATTCTCATCGGCTACGCCCTGCACGAGATCATCCTTGAAGCCGGGATCAATCTTCCGCTGTTCGTCGTCTGCCTGCTGGTCGCCATCGTGATGACGAACAGCGTTCCGTTCCTGGCTCCGAGATTGCCGTGATGTGAGGAGATCGCAATGATCAGCCCCTTTCAGGCCAGGATCTCGGCTGCGAACACCTTCTGGACGATCTGCCAGCGCCCGTTGAGGTAAAAGCACGACAGCAGGTCGGTCACCTCGCGGGGCGGGATCCGCAGGCGGAGCTTGAGCAGCGCCATGTCACTGTTAATGGCGATTGAGAGGATCTGGTCGGCGCGCGCACTGCCGGCATCCTGCGGTGAGGTCAGGCTCCGGACCGCATCAAGCCAGGCGGCAACAGGCGTAACCACCACGCTGTTGCCATCGCCACGCCTGGTGACCAAGGCCGCGGGGTCGAAGATGGTCGCGAACGTGTCGGCGTCCATCGCGTAGGCGGCATCGAAGTAGGTTTTCGTTAAGGCGACCAATTCATCTATGTTTCCCGTCGGGGGCGTGTTCTGCAACGTCATGGTGGTTCCCTTCAACTCTAGTGTCCAGCTGAGTATAAGGATGGGGGCGGCAACGTTTAGTCCGCGCGCACTAATCAGCCTTATAAGCTGGGCTAAGCAATCGAGGCGATCATGAAACCTTCCCTTCCGTCTGCCGGAGACTTCAACCAGCTCCGCGCCTTCGTGGCCGTTGCCGGTTCGCTGAACTTCAGCCGGGCGGCCGAGAACCTCGGTGTGTCATCCTCTGCGCTCAGCCAGATGGTCCGAGGGCTTGAGGAGCGGGTCGGGGTCAGCTTATTCAACCGCACCACCCGCAGCGTCTCCCTGACCGAGGCGGGGGCCAAGCTGTTCGAACGGGTACAGCCCGCCGTGGAAGAACTGGCGGAGGCGCTGGGCGAGACCCGCGAGCGCCGCGCCCGTCCCGTCGGGACCGTGCGGTTGCACTGCTTCCGGGCGGCCGCGGACCTCTACCTGACGCCGATCCTCCGTGACTTCAGCGACGCCTATCCGCAGGTCGTGCTAGACATCACGCTCGACGACGCCGTCGTGAACATCGTGGCCGAAGGCTATGACGTTGCCATCCGCCTCGGGGAGGTGATCGACAAGGACCTCATTGCGGTGAAACTCGGCCCGGACCTACGACAGACCGTGGTCGCCTCGCCCGACTATCTCGCCCGGTACGGGAAGCCGGCTCATCCGCGCGACCTTCTCGCCCATCGCTGTATCGGCTGGCGATGGCCGGGGCAGAAGACGCCATACAAATGGGAGTTCATGGAAAACGGCAAGTGGTTCGAAGTCGCAATCGACGGCCCATTGATCTCCAACATGAAGGACTTCGGGGTGCAGGCGGCCGTCGACGGAGTCGGTGTTGCATTTGCCAGCCAGCAGCTGATCGCCCCCCACATCGCGGAGGGCCGCCTTGTCGCGCTGCTCGAGACCTGGTCCGCCCCCTTCCCCGGCTATTACCTCTGCTATCCGGCGCAACGGCAGATGGCGCCGCCGCTTCGCGCCGTGATCGACGCCATCCGCGGCGGCCCGCGCGAGAGTGACAGCGTCAAGGCAGCGGCGGCGATCGGCGCGGCTGTTCCTCGAGGTCTACGTCTGCAACAGTAACGCAGGGCATCAACAAGAGTTTTCCGAAACCTCACCGGGACAGACGACCTTCAGCACGAAGGTTGCAGGTATCCCTGTTGCAAGACGCAGAGCATGGCGCTTGGCCTACCCTCATGGCAGCCACGCTCCCGAATGCTCGCCCAGGCGGCTATTACGCCCCGAGCAAGATATTCGAGCTGCACGGCAATCCCAAGGAAACAACGACCGCGCCTCATGCCGATGATCCGCCTGCAGCGCGCGCTGTTTGACGACCTGGAACGTATTACCGGCGTCCACTACGATCTCTGACAGATCCCGCATGAAAAAGATCCTCTCCCCTCTGCGCACTGCCGACGCCCAAGGGCGGTGGAGCCTCCACGAAACAATCGATCAGCATGTCCGTGAGGACGCGTATCTTCCTTGCGGGATGCTGCCCCGCCGGGCGGATGAGGTAGATGCCCGCCGGCGGTGGCGGATAGCGTGTCATGACCGGAACCAGCGCGCCGGAAGCGATATACTCATCGGTTACGCCATCGGGGATCCAGGCTATGCCGACCCCCGCCAGTGCGGCGGCGGCAAGGGCGAGCGCGTTGTCGGCCTTGAAGCGTCCCCGCGGATGAACCGTGATGATCTCGTCTCCGTCGAGGAATTGCCAGGCCTCCGTTCCCTGCATGAGGGCCTCATGGCCGGCGAGTTCCTCCGGCGTCTCGGGGGCGCCATGCCTCCTGATATAATCAGGGCTGGCGACCAGCTTCCCGTAGAGCGGACCGATGCGTCTTGCGACCATGTTGGAATCCTGAAGAAAGCCGACCCGGATCGCGCAATCGAAGCCCTCCGCGATGAGATCGACGAAGCGATCGCTGTAGGACGTATGGATGTGCAGTTCGGGATGGCGTTGCGCCATCTGCGCAAGCACGTGCGCGAAGTGGCTGGGGCCGAAAGCATGCGGCACGGCAACACGCAGGCGGCCGCGCAGGTCACCGGAAGGCAGGATCGTTTCTTTCGCCACGTCGATCTCGGCACAGACCCTGGCTGCATGGTCTCGAAAGGTGATCCCCGCTTCCGTCAGAGCCGCGCCGCGGGTCGTTCTTGCAAGAAGCTGGACGCCGAGTTCCGCTTCGAGCCGAATGAGCCGCCGGCTGACCATCGATTTGGAAATGCCGAGCCGCCGTGCGGCGGGCGAAACTCCCCCGGCACCGGCAACTTCAACGAATGTCCTGAGATCTTCGATTTCCACGTCAGCGTTCCCCATTTTGCGACACAGCTTGGCATCAAAGCAGGCTACCGTAACAAAAACGGGAATGACAGTGTCCGCTTCGCAGGCGGCGCCGCTGTCAGCGCATGTCTGCCGGTAAACCGAACTCACACATAAAACGGCAGCAGAGGATATATTCATGACCTTTCGTAACGGCCTTGCCTCGCTTCTTCGCCCCGATGATTCCGTACTCGTTCTGATCGACCACCAGCCCTACCAGCTCGCCAACCTGAACAGCCACGATCCGCACATGGCGGTCAACAACTCTGCGGCACTGGCAAAGGCCGCCAGGGCTTTCGGCGTGCCGACCATCCTGACCAGCGTGGTGGCTGCGCGCGGCGGCCTCATCTTCCCGCAAATCACTGACGTGTTCCCCGGCCAGGAGGTGATCGACCGGACGTTCATCAACACCTGGGAAGACAGGAAGGTGGTGGATGCGGTCAAGGCAACGGGCCGCAAGCAGCTGATCATTGCCGGCCTGTGGACCGAGATCTGCGTCGCGATGCCGGTGATCCAGGCTCTCGGCGAAGGCTGGGACGTGACCGTCATCACCGATGCGTCGGGCGGCACTTCGGTCGAGGCGCATGAGGTCGCGATCCAGCGCATGATCGCAGCCGGTGCGAACATGATGACGTGGCTGGCGCTGGCAGCTGAATGGCAGCGTGACTGGGCCCGGCTGGAGACGGCCGGCGCCATCACCGAGGTGATCAAGGAGCACGCTGCCGGCAGCGGCATCGCATATCTCTGGGAACAGCAGCTCCTCAACACGCCGGTACCGGCCAACGCAGGCTGATGTCACCGGGGATGACGAGACGTTGGATGAAGCGATACGAAAACGTTCGTCGCTAATCTCGACTTGTCATCCCCCTTCAGTTGGACGGGGCGCCTCGCAATTCGGTCAGCCCCGGAGACCAAGGTTTAATCAACGATCCCGGGGATCAACGATCCCGGGGATCAACGATCCCGGGGGTCAGCGCCCCCCTGGCTTCAATGCGAAACTCTTCGGGGTCCAGGATTCGACCATCCCGGGCTGCAAGCTGGAGCTTCGGCAATGGCTGCCGGTTCAAACTGTCCACGACCGCGTAGTTCAGCTCCCCCTCCGCAAAGCAGTTCTCTTCCCCCCATTGCCAGAGCGCGACAAGGACCACGCTCAGCTGGCGCCCTTTCGGCGTCAGAAGGTAGAGATGGCTCAGTGCGGAGTCAGGGTCCGGCTCCACCGTGAAGATGCCCTCCTCCACGAGCTTTCGCAGGCGAGCCGACAAGATGTTCTTTGCCAGCCCGAGGCTCTTCTGAAACTCCGAAAATCGTCGACGCCCCTTGAAAGCCTCCCGGACGATGAGGAGCGACCACCAATCTCCGACGGCTTGCAGAGAACGAGCGATCCCGCACTGGGCGTCCCCCATGTCAGTTCGCTTGCCCTTCATTTTTCCGCTCCCATCCAAATTATGGTTGCAAAGTTAAACCATATGGAGGTAGATGTCGACAGGTTTCAAAGTTAAACCTTTATGATCACACGAACCGGAGGGCCTTGGAATGACAGACCTATTGGATCTCGCAATTGAAGCTCATGGAGGCTGGGAACGCTGGCAGCAGATCGAGCAACTGCATGCGCACATCAAGGTTGGTGGCGCGATCTGGCATGTGAAGGGCTGGCCGGATGTCTATGCCGATATCCACACCTCGGTTTCCACCCGGCGTCCGCACACCGAATTCACTCCCTTCCTGGAGGAAGGACAGCATTGCGTTTGGGAGCCGGAACGAACGGCGATCGTCGCCGACAGCGGCGAAGTCATTGAGCAGCGCGTCGCACCGCGTTCGTTTTTTGAAGGACACACGATCCCCACGCCCTGGGACCGACAGCACCTGATCTACTTCACCGGCTATGCGATGTGGACCTATCTGACCACACCCTTCCTCTTCAAGCTTCCCGGCTTCATGACGGAAGAGGTCGAGCCGTGGCAGGAAGAGGATGAAATCTGGCGCCGGCTGAAGGTAACATTCCCGCCGACCGTTCCAAGCCATTCCACCGTGCAGACCTTCTATTTCAATTCGGACGGTCTGTTGCGACGCCATGACTATAGCGCCGAGATCATGGGCGGCACCAGGAGCGCCAACTATGCAAGCGACCACCAGGATTTCGCTGGTTTGATAATCCCGACGAAGCGCAGGGTTTACGCAACTGATGCGGACAACCGGCCCCTCCTCGATCGGGTCGCCGTCTCGATTGATCTGCTCGACATCGGCATCAAGCCGTAGCCCACCCACTGGCCGCCGCCGGAACAGGACTCAGCCATCCCGCCCCCTCACCGGCCATGAGGCGGTGTCGTGATCGGGGTGCTGGTTGCTGCTCTCCTTGATCGCCGCGGCCCAGTCGGCGCCGTTGCTTTCAGTCGCGCCGGTATTTTCCATGTCCGTGATCGTATCGAACCATGCCACCATGTTCTCGGTGCAGGTATTGGCAAGCGGCGAGAAGGCTTTCGGATCGTCAAGCGAACCGATCATCAGGTTGGTGCGACCGTTTTCGAGGTGGTGGAAAAACAATGGCGTGCCGCAATTGGCGCAGAAGCCGCGCTCGACAAGCTCCGAACTCTTCCAGACATCAGGCTTGCCGCGTGTCCAGGTGAGTGCATCATCGGGCGCGGCGACAAGCGCGGCAAAGATGTTGCCCGAGGCTTTCTGGCACATGCGGCAATGGCAGAGATGCGAATTGTCGAGCATGGCGGTTGCGTGGTAGCGCACGGCACCGCACTGGCAGCCGCCGCTCACTTCCATCTCGATGCGTTTCATCTTTTCTCCTTCAAGAGGCAGGGTGGGCTTCATCTCTTCCAGGTTTTCGTCTTTTGATCGTCCAGCGCAGCCGGTTTCTCCAGCCACACCTGCCGGCCTGCCAGCGGCGCCTCGCGCCAGCAATTCCATTCCGAGGGAAGGATGCCTCGATAGTTGCTGGACGCTTCCTAGGCGAAGCGGGTCGCGGATCGTGCCCGCGCCTTTGCGGCGACTTCGTCGCGGTCGCGTGGCGGTTGGGAAGTCTCCAGTGAATCCAGCAATTCATGGGCGCATCGCGCAATCGACAGGACGGCGCTCTCGAACGCGGCCTCGTTGCGTTTCGATGGTTTGTTGGTTCCGCTCAGCTTGCGCACGAACTGAAGCGCCGCATCATGGATTTCTTCGTCCGTCGCTGGCGGATCGAAATTGAACAGGGGTTTGATATTTCGGCACATGCCTTGCTTCCCTTTATCGTCTCTGCACCAGCGCCGTGGCGTAGGCGTTAAGCTAGTCGCATAAGCGCCAATTGCAACGGACCGGGCGCGCGTGGCCCGCCTCGCGAATGACGGTAAAGGGTCGACACCCGTCATGACCGAGGGAACGCCGATTGCCGTCATCGTTCACGAGATCGACAACGACGGAACTGCCGTCACGATCGGCCGTTATGCTGCCTCGTAAACACGGAGGAATGCCATGGACGACCTGCAGCAGAGACGTGAGCGCGCCTATCGGATCTGGGTGGAAGAAGGCCGGCCGGAGGGCCGCCATCTCGATCATTGGCGGCGCGCCGGCGAAGAAACCGATGTCGGCGAGGAAGAGGCGGCTGAAACGACCGAGGCCAACGAGAAGGCCAATGACGATTTCAATCGCGACGGCGGCGAGCCCGGATCGGCAGCCGATATCCGCCCTCCGTCAATATCGAGCGCGGACTGACCGCGAAGGCGCTCAAGAGCATCGGCCCGAAAACCGGGATCAATCGGGGTCGGCCAGTCGTGCTTTAGAAAAGCCTCCCCAAGGCTTGCCATCGTATCGCCAGCGTTGCCAATCCCCGGACATCCGGGCCCGTGAATGTGCTACATTGGATCGTCGCGTGCTTCTGTTGCGGGAGGGATCGAGAATGCAGCGCAAGCTGGCCACGATCATGGTCGGGGATTTCGTCGGCTCCACCACCGCGATGGAATCGGATGAGGAAGGCGCGATTGCCCGGATCGACACTGTGCTCGAGACCGTTCGCATGGTCGTCCAGCGCCATGACGGCCGGGTCTTCGGCACGGCGGGTGACGCCCTGCTCGCCGAATTCGCCAGTCCCGTCAATGCGCTCAGGTCCGCCATCGAGGCGCGCGCCGAGATTGCCGCCCTTCCTGGAGCGAGCGGCGGCGACATGCGGTTCGGCCTCCATCTCGCCGATGTCGTCGTCGTCGGCTCGGACCTGCGCGGCGACGGGGTGAATATTGCCGCGCGCATCGAGGCGTCTGCGCCCCCCGGCGCAATCGAGGTTTCCGGGCTGCTTTACGACCAGGTCCGGCGGATCTCGCCCTGCGGATTCGAAGATATCGGCGAACGGCAACTGAAGGGAATCCTGGAGCCGATCCGGATCTACCGCGTCACCGAACTGGTGGACCGTCACGTCTTTCAGTTCGCTCCGACGCGATCCGCTCCCAATGCCAGCCAATCGCCCCGGACCAACTCGATCACTGTGGCGCGGTTCGACGTAGCGCCCGGCGCTGTTGCCGATCAATGTTTCCTGGCGGAGGGCATTACCGACGACCTGACGCTCGAACTCAGCCGCCTGAGGGGGTTGTTCGTCAGTTCGCGCTCGGCGGCAACCGCGCTGACGACGAAAGATCCCGTCGAGATCGGCCGCCTTCTCGGCGTCGGCTACGTCATCAGCGGCTCGATCCGGCAGGCGGGCGACGACCTCAGGGTCAACATCGCGCTGACCGAGACCGGAGAGGGTCTCGTCATCTGGTCGGATCGTATCAAGCGTCCGTTTCGCGAATTGCTCGATGTGCTGGACGAGATCATCGCTCGCGTTGCAGCAACCGTGTCCGGACGGATCGAGCAGTCGGAACTTGCAGCAGCGCGGCTGAAGCGCCCGGAGAACATGACGGCCTATGAGTATTACCTGCGCGGTGTGGACCATCACCGCCTGGTTGGCGTGTCGGATATTCACGTGCACGAAGCCATGGCCTGGTTCGAGCGGTCGATGGCCGCCGACCCCGGTTTCGGCCGTCCTTTCGCAATGCATGTCTGCTCATGGAGCAACCTGCCAAGCTTTGACATGCACAAGGCCGAACAGCAGGTGGCACATGCGCTCGCCCTCGACCCGTCCGACCCGGAAGCCCATCGCATCATGGGCGCGATCAAGATGAAATCGGGCGACTTCGTTTCGGCGCGTTACCATCACATTCGTGCCCACGAACTCGCGCCGAACGACGCCTATATTCTCGGCCGCAGCGCGGCGTTCTATGTCTATGCGGGAGAGCCTGAGCGCGCGCTGGAAATGCTTGACCGCGCCGAGACGCTCGATCCCTTCCTGCCGGTCTGGATCACCGAAGAGCGGGTGGCGGCCCTCTATGCGTTGAGCCGTTTCGAAGACATGATACGCGTCGCCCTGACGCTGCCCTTCCAGACGAGGCGCAAGTCGCTCTACCAGATTGCCGCGAACATGGCCTGCGGCGACGCCGGAAGGGCTGAATTCCTGGTCCGGCAGGCGCTTTCCCTCGATCCCACCCTGTCGGCGGTCTATATCCGCATGCAGGAAACCTATGAAGACGAGTCGGTCACGGAAACCCTGGTCATGCGCAATTGCGATGCCGGCCTGCCGCTGACGCCGCGCAAGCCCGCAGCCCGGAAGAAATCACTCTTGCTGAGATGATGATCGCGAGAAGCATCCGCACGTCGATTTGAAGAGTTGGAGCGTCCTTCATGCGTCCGAATGGACACACGGCGCTTCAATGCGTCCGCAATCCCTCCTCCTCGGGCTCGGCCATCGGCACGACGATGCCGGAATAGAGCACGGGCGATCCGCTGTGGTCACGAAAGGCCCGGCCGAATGCCGCAACCATCCGGTACCGCCCGTCCTTGCCCTGGACGCGATAGGTGTTCTGTTGCGCGATATCGGCAACGATGACATCAGAGATCTTCTTTGCCAGGTCCGGACGGTCATCGGGATGGACGCGTGCCAGATAGTCTTCCAGCGGCAGGCCATGCACCGTGGCGTCGGGGTCGAGGCCGAAAAGCACGGCCACCGCGCTGTCTGCGAAGACGAGGTTCCTGACGATATCCCAGGTATAGATCCCCGCATCGCAGGCTACTTCATCGAACATATCGAACGAGTGAACGTTTTGCCCAGTCATTGCCTGCATGTTCCCGTCATTTATTTTAGTTAAGACTAATGACTTGCAGGAGAACGTCAAGGCGGGAACTTCCGCCCGCTTATGCAGGCTTGCCATTCCCGCCTCCTCGGCCATTCTTTACTTGTTCAAATCCTTTGCCATCTGCAGGTGATGCTCAAGCGCCGGGCGCGTGTTGGCGGCCCAGGCCTTCAGGTCCGCATTGTCGCCTTCGTCGCCATAGCGCTTGAAGAGATCGACCGCATCCTCATGGGCATCTTCCTGGTCGGAATGATATTGCTTGGTGAAATCCTCGCCCTGCAGGCCTTTGAGCTTGTCGAGCATGGATTGCTGCCCCGATGTCATCGCCTGCGGGATCTTCGCGCTCACCTTGCCGCTGGAAACCAGCGCCTTCAGTTCCTGGGTCGTCTTCTGGTGATCCTTGACCATCTGTTCTGCGAAGGCCTTGGTCGATGCATCGGAGCGCGCGATCGCAAGCTTGCTGGATTCGATCTCGAACATGTCGGATGTCGCCGCTTCCGCCACGAAATCCTCCGTCTTCGGCGCAACGCCGAGCACGGAATTGACACCGGTTTTTTCCGCCGCCGTCTGAGCGAGGACGGGAGATGCGATCAGCACGGCAAGGCCGGCGATGAGGAAAGGCTTCATGATTGTTCTCCTGGTTTGGGGGCGCCGTCAGGCCAACAATTCAGGCGGGCAAAAGTTCCTCCCGTCCGCCGGTCCCGGTAATTTCCGCGATCAGCCGAGTCCCTCCTCGGCAAGCGCCCTGATCACGGAGGGCAGCGCCCGCATGTGGTCGAAAGATCTGGCGAGCGCCTCCGGCAGCTCGACGCCGCTCCTCGGTGCGACCATCAGGACCCAGAACAGGTAGCAGTCGGCAATCGTCATCTCGTCGCTGACAAGGAATGTCTTGTCGCCCATCTGGTCGGCAAGGATGGCGAAGGCCTGCGCCAGCTTTCCACGGGCGCGCTCCTTCTCTGGCTCCGGGAAATCCCTGAAGAAGGGCTGGTAGCGCGAATGGATCTCCGACGACATGAAGGCAAGCGCCTCGAGCACCCGCCATCGAAGAATGCCATCCCCAGGCAGAAGCTTGCCGCTCTTCTCGGCGATATAGTTCAGGATGACCTGGTTCTCAGTCAGGACCGTTCCGTCTTCCAGTTCGAGCGTCGGAATATAACCCTTAGGATTGATCGGCAGGAAATCGCGGCCATCCCCGGTCCTCTTGCCATGATCGATGCTGATCAGCCGGTAGGAAAGCCCGGTTTCGATGAGCGCGATGTGATCGGCAAGGCTGCAGGCGCCCGGATAATAGATGAGGTTCATGGTGGTCTCCTGGTGCTGACCCATCTCCGGGGAGACAAGGTCTCGATTGTTGACCACAGCCACTTATGGGACCTAAAATCGTCCGTCAAAAGCATATCTTTGGGAGCAGGTCAGATGGATGTGACTGCCAGGCCGACAGCGGCCGACTGCAAGGGTGTCAGCGAAATCCTGAGCCGCGTCGGCGACAAATGGACCATCCAGGTCGTCGTCGTGCTCCGGCGGGGAGCACTGCGGTTCAACGGGCTCAAACGGCAGGTGGGCGGGATTTCGCAGCAGATGCTGACGCGGACGCTCAAGACCCTGGAACGCGACGGCATGATTGCAAGAACCGTTCACCCCAGCACGCCGCCGCAGGTCGAATATACGCTGACGCCGCTCGGGCATTCGCTCTCGGAAACGGTGCGCCACCTCGCCGACTGGGCGGCTGAAAACAGGGGAAATATCGAGGACAACCGCCTGCGCTACGACACGGATCACGCATAAGACGATCCGCGTCGTCCGGGCGCTAAAACCGCAAGATCGGTCGAGCGCGTCATGTCTGCCTGCGTTTAGTTGGTGCTGCCACGGAGAATACGGAACGATGAAGGCAGCGCTTCGAAACTACCATGCCCGGATGCAGCGGGTGCTGGATCACATAGACCGGCATCTGGACGACGATCTGGACCTGGACGCGCTGAGCAGCATCGCGGCCTTCTCGAAGTTTCACTTTCACCGGCAGTTCTCGGCGACCTTCGGCTTGTCGGTGCATCGCTATGTCCAGCTTGCCCGGTTGAAGCGCGCTTCACACCGGCTGGCCGCCAAGGGCGACCAGAGCGTCACCGACATAGCAATGGATGCCGGCTACGGTGCACCGGATGCCTTCGCCCGCGCCTTCAGGCAACGGTTCGGGCAATCGCCTTCGTCGTTCCGGAAATCGCCCGACTGGGTTCCGTGGCTTGCGGCCTTCAGGCCTCTCGAAAACGCAAGGAGCAAGCTCATGCAGATAATCTATGAAGAAAACGACGTGACGATCCGCGATGTGCCCGCCACGCCGGTGGCGATCCTGGAGCATCGGGGCGACCGGGCAACACTTGGCACCACCATCGAGCGCTTCATCGCCTGGCGCAAGGCCGCCGGCCTCTCACCCGAGACCAGCCCGACCTTCAACATCTTCCGGTCTCCGAGGACACCTGCGGTTCCCTCCGATTACAGCATGGACCTTTGCGTCGGGACGGACAGGCCGATCGATGCCGATGATGGGGTGATGAAATCAGGCGTGATCCCGGGCGGACGCTGCGCGGTCATCCGCGTCGTCAATGATACCCACAATCTGGAGCCCGCAGCACTCTACCTCTACCGCGACTGGCTGCCGGCCAGCGGCGAGGAAGCGCGCGATTTCCCGATCTATTGCCAGCGGCATTTTTCCTTCTTCCCTGATGTGCCGGTCCATGAGGTCGTCGTGGATCTTTTTCTGCCGCTGAAATAGCGCTGCGACGGCGGCCTGTCCCTACCGTCGCCGGGAAAGGGACAGGCCGCCATCCACCGGCCTTATGGGTTCACGACGGCTTCGCTGACCGGACGACGGCCCCTGAGCAAAAGCAGGACGAGGATGGCGGTGCAGGAGCAGAGCAGGCAGAGGCTCAGCACCGCCCTGCTCCCGAGATTGGTCATCAGAGAAATCAGCACCGGCGGAGAGATTGCCGAGATCCAGTTCAATGGCAGGGCGATCCGCGAAAGCGCCTTTGCAAACTCGCCCTTGTCATAGAAGACAAGCGGAATGGTCGACCTTGCGACGGCAAGCGCCCCGCTGCTGATGCCATAGAGGAGCAGGAAAACGGCGATGGCCGCCGGCGAGCCCTGAGCGCCGAAGAGAATGACCAGCGATCCGCACAGGATTGCCGATGAGGCGACCCCTATCGTTACGCCGTCCCACCGTTTTTCCGTGACGATATTGAGCCCCCGGGCACAGATCTGCACGATGCCGAGCGCCGAGCCGTAGCCAAGTGCCTGCGCCGGGCTCAGGCCCTCGGCCTTCAGGAGTTCGATCAGAATGGAACTGAAACCGAAGGTGATGAAGGCATTGAGCGCGATGGCAGCGACGATCAGATAGAACGTCCGGTCATAGGATCGTCCCGAACCCCTGGATGTCGTCGCCTTGGTAACGGCTGCGGCTTTGCTCCTTGCCGGCAGGCCGAAGATGTAGAGCGGCAGGCAGACCGTGATCATGACGACGGCATAGACTTCGCACGCGCCGCGCCATCCGATTTCTCCCGACAGGAACGACGTGAGAGGCCAGAAAACCGTGCCGAACAGGCCGGAGACCAGCGCCAGGCTCGCAATCGCTCGCGCCGCATTGCGGCCGGCGATCTCGTTGAGAAGGATGTGTGCCGGCGTGGTGAGACTGGCGCTTCCAGCCGCGCCGAGTACCAGCCAGCCGAGGAAATAAGTGACGGGCGAATGCGACAATGACACGAGCGCCAGGCCGAAGGCCGACATGATCGTTCCGCCGATCATGACCGGACGCGCCCCGATGCTGGTAAAAAGGCGCGAGAGGAACGGCGCGCAGGCACCCATCGTCACATAGAAAACGGTGGTTCCCGCAAACACCGTCGATATGTCGATGTTGAGATCCGCTGCCATGTCCCGGCTGACGACCGCCGGGAAACTGACCGCGCCCCACCCTATCAACTGGGCAACCGAGAGCACGACCAAGGGCAACAATAGACGCGTCTCTGGTCCGGGCCTGTCCATGAATCTATTCCTGATTTGCAATTGCAAATCACTAGCAAGTATGCTGCATCAGTTTTATGACAGCGGGCTTCCCCTGCGGTAACGGGTATCGGGTCGATCTCCCGGCTCGGGTTGAATATCGGCGCCGTACGCCCCATTCAGCTTCCCTGACTGCTCGCCTTCCCTTACAATCCCCTTCCGGATGCAGGGGATTTCACCATGAGTGAAGACGCTTTCAACATGTCGATCCGCAAGTTCCTGAAGGAAGTCGGCGTGACCTCGCAGCGCAAGATCGAGGAGACGGTGCGCGACGGACATATCGGCGGCAAGAAGCTGAAGGTCCGCATGACGCTGACGGCCGAAGGCACCGGCCTCAACCACGTGGTGGACGGCGAAATCGATCTTCCTTAAGCAGGCCAAGTGATCAGGCGGCGCTTCCGACGCAACCAAAGCAGCGCGGCGGTGCCTGCGTCAACCGCTTTGCAGCGCCGCTTGTCCTGGCGGACGCACCAGGGTCGCCAGCGCACCGGCCTGGTTTCCCCTGGCGCAATGACCCCTCTTGCGGGCCATCAATAATAGGGCGAGACGCAAGCCTGTCGCGGACCGTAATAGGGCTGGAACGTGTCGTCGTAAGCCCTGTAGGACCGGTAACGCGCAAAGCACCAGCGCGTATGTGCATTGCCGCCATAATAGGCCCGGCGGTAAGTGCGTGGCGCATAATAGCGTGGCGCATAATATCGCGGAGCGTAATAAGTCGAGCCGTAGTAGCCCCGGTCGTAGTAGCCCTGATCGTAATAACCAGAACCATAATATCTGGGCTGCGCCAGCATTCCGCCGATGATTGCGCCTGCGGCCAGGCCGCCGAGCGCCAAACCCCAACCGTCACCACCATGGTGGCGATAGTATCCGCCGCGATAGCCGCCGTAATAACCGCCGTAACCACGGTAGCGCACGGGCTGGGCCTGAAGCGCCTCGACTTCGGGGGCGACAATGGTGGGAAATGCAACGGCCGGCGGCGCGCTCGTCAGCGCCGCGACCACCGACAGGGCAACGATTGCTAGCCTCTTCATGGCTTCACCTTTCCGTCTAAATGGCAGCCGATCATTATAGCGCGGAAAAGACGGCGTGGCACTTAATTTCCCGGCCGGCGATGGTGTTCCCGGAGGGGTCAACCTTGGCCGCCATTTCTCCCGCCGCGGTCGATCTGCCCTGCGCGGCTTGCCGCAACTCTTCCACCTGCGACCGCTGGCCTGACCCGTCTGCCCTCACCCGCTCCCCTAACCCGAATGCAGCATTGACTGTCTGCCGCTCCGGCATAGATTCATCGGCGGGTCGATCTATCGGGCTGGGGCTGGCGCATCTTGAGGAGGGTGTCATGCAGAAAACCGATATGCAGCAACCTGACATGCAGAAAGTCGATGCACTCGTCGGTCGCCTGGTGGGCGATCTCGGGGCCGGCGTATCAGGCGTTCTCGTCGTGCTCGGCGATCATCTCGGCCTGTTCAAGGCGATGATGGACGGGCGGGCGCGATCCTCGATGGAGCTTGCGGAAACGACGAGCCTCACCGAGCGCAATGTGCGCGAATGGCTGGCCGCCATGGCGGCTGCCGACTACATCACCTATCACGAAGCCTCGAACAAATTCGCCATGACGCCGGAGCAGGCGCTGGTTTTCGCCAATGAGGACAGCCCCGCCTTCTTCGGCGGCGCCTTCGAGATCGTGCAATCCATGTGGATGGACGAGCCGAAGGTGGAGGAAGCCTTCCGCACGGGGCGCGGTCTTGGCTGGCATGAACACAGCACCTGCCTTTTCCGCGGCACGGAGCGCTTCTTCCGGCCGGGCTATAACAGCCATCTCGTGACGGAATGGATCCCGGCGCTGAAGGGCATGAAGGAAAAGCTGGAACGCGGGGCGGAAGTCGCCGATGTCGGCTGCGGCCACGGCGCCTCGACGATCCTGATGGCCCAGGCCTTCCCGAAATCGCATTTCCACGGCTTCGATTATCACGGTCCGTCGATCGACCGGGCAAAGCGCGCCGCAAAGGAGGCGGGTGTCGCCGACCGGGTGACCTTCAGCAAGGCATCGGCCAAGGATTTTCCGGCCGGCGACTATGATCTGGTGGCCATGTTCGACTGCCTGCACGACATGGGCGACCCTGTCGGGGCTGGCCGCCATATCCGCGAGACGATGAAAAAGGACGGCACCTGGATGATCGTCGAACCCTTCGCCCATGACGGGCTGAAGGACAATCTCAACCCCGTCGGCCGCGTCTATTACGGCGCCTCGACGATGATCTGCACGCCCGCCTCCATGGCCCAGGAGGTCGGCCTCGGGCTTGGCGCGCAGGCAGGCGAGATGAAACTGCGCAAGGTGGCGCTCGATGCGGGATATCACCACTTCCGCCGCTCGAGTGAAACGCCGTTCAACATGATCTTCGAGGTGCGGGCCTGAGTCGGTTTGGGTGAGGTGTGGAGACGCAGCCGATTGCTGCGAAAAACCCCTCCCCAACCCCTCCCCACAAGGGGGAGGGACTAACCTAAGGCACTGCCTCGCCCTCCCCGAAACGTCGAAGATTTAGAAAGCGGGCGCGGCACGTTAAGCCCCTCCCCCTTGTGGGGAGGGGTTTGGGGCGGGGTCTTTTTGCAGCCCCTGACAGCGAGTATGTTGAGGCCTCGGCAGATCGGTCATTTGCAGTTTTGGCAAATCGGGATGGGCTTCGTGTGACAAATTTGTCCCGAGAAAGCCCTGCCGGACATCTCCCCTACAAGGGGGAGATCGACAAGTGGCGTGACCTTCAAGTCACTTTGTCGTCACGCCAAGTTGCAACGTTGATTGCTTGGGGAAGTCGGTACGCCCAGCCAATCTCCCTCCTTGTGGGGGAGATGTCCGGCAGGACAGAGGGGGTGGCCACACGGCACAACGCAAAAGTGGCGGAGCTCAGAGCGGCTTATACCGCGACAGGCCAACGGCCAAACACAAAAAGCGGCGCCCAAAGAGCACCGCTTCAAAATCATCAATCACACGAAGCCACAGCAAGGCGAGGCCAAAAGGCCTCTATCCCTTTTTCGGCGCCCTGGTCTTCTTTACCGGCGCCTCGGGGGCGGGCTGGGCGAGCCTCAGCGCGCGCAGCTTTTCCGTCTTCTTCTGTCGGGCGACAGCTTCGCTTTCGAGGATGTCCCTGGCGACAGACGTCGTCTGCTCGGCCTTCGCCTGCGGCGAAAGCTTTTCGGGCTTGAAGAACGTGTCTTTCGTCTCGGTCATGTTTCCTCCTTCTCGATGGATTCGGAAACCGGGAAAACGTCAGCGACCGCCGCGGGCGGGCATCACCTTCTTCTTCGGTGCCGGGAGCAGGCCTTCGCGCTGCGCCTGCTTGCGGGCGAGCTTGCGAGCGCGGCGGATGGCTTCGCCCTTTTCGCGGGCGCGCTTTTCCGACGGCTTTTCATAGGCGCTGCGTTCCTTCATTTCGCGGAACACACCTTCGCGCTGCAGCTTCTTCTTCAGAACGCGCAGTGCCTGATCGACATTGTTGTCTCGGACGAGTACCTGCAAGTTTTCTCCTTAATCAGCGTTGCTGCTGTTATTTCCTGATGCGGATCGAATTCGAATTGATCCAGCTCGATTTCGAACTCTCGGTAGCCGCTCGCGCTTCGGAAGGCAAGGGCGGTGAATGCGATGCGAGCACGTCTATATCATCCTGACGGATGCTGCGCTCGAAATTCTCGTTCTGGAACCGGACGCGATAATGGACGAAGCCTTGCGCGGCCGGCATGACGGACAGAATGTTGCCGGAGCCCGAGGGCTGGACACTGCCGAGAACGCCATGCTTGAGCATGATGGTATCACCAGGTCGATAACGACGGTTTACCATATCGTTCTCCACATGAAATCAAAATAAAAGGCCGGGACTGCTCCCGACCTTCCCCGGCCAGTTCCTGGCCTCAGTCATCGCCTTTGCGCGCCAGTACATCCGTGGTCGCGCAAAGTCGTGACAATTTCTTAGGCAGCGCGGAGGTTGTCGGCAGAGCTCTTGCCCGAACGACGGTCCTGCACGATGTCATAGGTGACCTTCTGTCCGTCTGCGAGCGAGCGCAAGCCTGCGCGTTCAACTGCAGAAATATGGACGAAAACGTCGGTGCCGCCGTTATCCGGCTGGATAAAACCGAAACCCTTGGTGGCGTTGAACCACTTGACTGTACCTGTATTCATAACGATCTCCTTTCAAAGCAACCGTTGAAGTTCCCCGCGATACCCTGCGGGATTGGGTCGATTATTTGGAAGGAAATCTGACGAGAGCGCAAGGCTCTTCAACGACGTCACAAGCAATGGTCGATTTGCGTAATATACGGTCAATTTTAAATTTGGCAACAGAAATCAACGGAAAGGCTTAAAATCGCCGACAAGTTCCGCCCGTAAACGGCTGATTTGGCGTCAGAATACCATTTGCGCGGGCGGCTGCCGGTAGCCTCGCTGAAAGGCTGAAAGCCGCGCCGCTGTGTGGTGGCTCACGCCCTCTGTCCTGCCCGACAACTCCCCCAAAGGGAGGCAGATTCGCAAGTCGCGGAAACCGGCCGCTCATATCCGGATAAACTGCGTGCTCAGCCCGCAGACTTCATCACCCGCTGAGGATATGGCCTTGGGGCCTGCCTGGATGTAATAGGAATCCCAGCCCCCGAGGCGCCGGTATCGATACGGCGCTTTCGATCGAGGCGAATCGAAAGCCCACTGGAACCACATATGGCGACGAAGCCGGTTGAACATGCAGTAAAGATCCGCCCTGCCACATCGGGCGACATGGAAATTCTCGGCGGCTTCGGCGCCCTGCTCGTCGCGCTGCATCACGAACTGGACGCCAGGCGCTTCATCGAGGCGGCAAAAAGCACGCCGGCGCGATACGGGCAGTTCCTCGAAAGCCAGCTCGCGCGACCGGAGGTGATCGTGATCGTCGCCGAAGAGGACGGCGCGCTGCTCGGCTATGCCTATGCGGTCTCGGAAGGCTTCGACTATATGTCCCTTCGCGGGCCGGCAGGCGTCATCCACGATCTCTTCGTCGATCCGGCGCGCCGCCGCGAAGGCGTCGGCAAAATGCTCCTGGAAGCGGCGATGGCCGGACTGCAATCCCTCGGCGCCGAACGCTTCGTGCTCTCCACCGCCTACCGCAACGACATCGCCCGCAGCCTGTTCGCCGCCATGGGATTCCGCCCGACGATGGTCGAGATGACGCGCGAAGCGGATGAGGCCGGCTAAAGGGGCCGCAGACAGGCAGTTTCACTGGTTGTCCGCTATGATGCGGAGGTTCGCCTCGCCGCAGCCGCCCCAAGCCGCAGCTTCTCGATCTCCGCAGCGGCCTCACCGACGTTGTGCACACCCAGAAATGCCAGCTTTACGACCTTGTCGTCATCGACAGTTTCCCGGCGGAACGTGATCGATCCGGCACCATCAGCTCCCTGCGTGAGCTCCACGGCATTGATGGCCGAGGGAGCGATCGTCGTCACCTGTTTGCGCCTGAGGTCTTTGACGATCAACAGCCTGTGGTCAGTGACCGCATAAACCGTGCGACGCGTCACCAGTACCGCCCGAATTCCATGTAGAACGCTCAGAAGACCAAATCCGAAGAACAAGAGGCCGAAAAACACACCCATAGGACCCTTGGGTGCATCCGACAGCATGTAATCATTGAGAGAGGGGAATAAAAATCCCGTGCCGACGCCGGCAGTCAATAGTCCCACCCAGAATTGCCCCTGCTCGATGGCTGCAGTTGCCCGCATATTGGGCCGCCCTTTCCAAAGGATGATCTCCCCTGGGCGAAGCTCTTTCCTGAGCGCGCCATCTGCATCCCAAAATCTGGAAGCCATTTGCCTGTGCCCTGCTCCTAGCGGCCGAGAGCTTCAATTTCGCGCTTCCTTAAAAGCCCGCTTCAGCAGAGGTCCGGAGTGGCAACAAATCCATTCGCGACATCCCTCTTGCGTGTCGCTATTGGTTATCCGACTCTGGCATAGAGTCAATTCTGAATTGAAGAATAGTGTCCGCCCGAACATCCGGAAATTCGCCGCAGCGAAGCAGGACAAGCGGTTGTTGCCGCTAGGGATAGCCCTGCTCCACAACGTCTTCAGAAGGATCAGGCGACGGCCTGTTCTGCCATCGACCCGCCACTTTCTGCAATCATGCCTAGAAGCGGCCGGGGTGGATGGTGCTGTCTTTCAAATGGGGATTTCGATGAAGTCATGTCATGTCGCAGCCGCAATTCTTGCATCGCTTTTCCTGGGGCTCACAGCCTCGCAGGCCGCCGCCTGCAGCTGCAAGGAAAGGTCCGAAAAGGAGAAATTTTCCAGCGCCGACCTCGTGGTGAAAGGCCGCATGAAGCTCGTGACCTACGGCGTCCCGATGCCGGTTTCGCAGGGCGATGAGCCGCCACCCCGGATGACGCGCGGCGATTTCGAGGTCGACAAGGTCCTGAAGGGCAAGCTCAAAGACAAGACCCTGCCTATCTATACCGGCACCGGCATGGGCGATTGCGGCCGGCTCGACGCTTTCCTGGGCGCCGCCGTCTATTACGAATCCGATAAATTCGCCGTCTGGGAATTTGGTCTGTCGAAGATCGAACATGGCGGGCAGACCGTCTATTTCACTTCGATCTGTGAGTACATCAAGGCCCCAAACCAGAAGGAAGAGTGAGCCCTCGGCTCTCGCCGGTATCCGGCTACCGGACCCCCTGTGCCCTATATGCGCCATCGCGAATAAAATTGTGCAGTGCGGCTCTCCTGGCTTGCCCTTGTCTTCGGTTGACGGTTTTTGGGAACTTCCGGCTGCAGGGAGGATTCATAGGATGAAGCACCCCTCGCCCCTTCCCCGCATGGCAGGAGTGGACCATGGCAAAGGCAACTGAGTTCAAGACCATCAGGGCGCTCGCCATCGCGCTTTGCGCCGCCCTGCTTTTCAGCGGCGCCGCCAAGTGGCCGACCTTGCCGAGCTCGGGCTTTCTGATCGGCCGGGGCGCAGCACCCGAAGATGTCGACAACGGAACCGCGATCTTTGCTGCCGGACAGGATGACCTCAGCTATGGAAAGCCGATCAATATCGAAATCCCGCAATACGGCTATTTCCGGCAGGATGATAAATACGTCATCATCCTGCAGGCCGAGAAATATGACGGGAAAAGCATCATCGGCGCTGAGACATTCGATGGCGAGAAGGTTGTCGGCCTGATCGACGAGTTCGAACTGCTGGGCGTTCACGCCCGGTAACCTCCTGCGCTTCCCTATGCATCCGGCTGCGGCGGCGTCCAGCCGGTCTCGGCCGCCCAGCGGTCCGCCCGGCGTATCACCGCCCAGAGATAATCGGCCTTCCCCAGCGTATAGGCCTGCCGATCGTCGCCATGGGCAGCGGCAAGCGTGAGCTTGAGCGCGATATAGGCCGGATGTTCCGCCGCGTGAGCGCGCATGTAATCGCGAAAAAGCAGCGCCCATTGCTCATGCCAGCTGCCGGAGCGCCTGATATGGATATGCGTACGCTCCTGACCGGGACTTTCGCGGAAATAGCGTTTGGCGAGATCCGGATTATCCTGCCGCCAGACATAGCCGATTGCATTGAGCGGCGTGAGCAGTCGCTCGAAGGGCTCGAAACCGGCGACCGAAATCTGCATGTCGATGATGGGCTTGGCGGCCATGCCTTCTATGGCGGTGGAGCCGATATGATCGATCCGCAGCGCAGCGTCTCCGAGCGCCCGGCGGATATCGGAAGCTTTCGACCGGAATTTTTCAGCAGAGAACGGCGACCAATCGACAATCTCGATCGTCATGGCTGATGTCTCGCCTGTTGCGGAAGCGGATATCCGGCTCGGGGCTTCCAGCCCGAACTGAGAGGCGCAGGATAGGCGATTTCGGCTTTTGCGCAATGACGGGTGCGCCGCCGGCATCGGCATTCAGACGGCGGCCGGGGTGGCGCGCAAAAAAAGAGGCTCGTCGGGAGAGACGGCCTCGAAGTTGCGTCAATTTGGCCCAGCTCCACAGGGCCGACCTCACCCTAGTCGTTAGCCTGATAACCGCCACCCCCAATCGGGTGATATTTGACGGGATTGAGAAGATTTTCGGGAAAAGTCAGGGGATTCAAGGAGGCTTCCGTAACGTGAGCCTCGGCGGTGGCGCCGTTCCGCCGCAACCGTCATTTCCTTGTCCTTGCGGCAGCTCGAGGGATACTCATTGGGTGAAGGTGATGAAGCATGCGCCGTGTGGCACCCCCCTCTGCCCTGCCGGGCATCTCCCCCACAAGGAGGGAGATCGGCCGGGGGCACTGGTTTCCCCAAACAATGGGCGTCCGGCACGGTAGACCGTCAGTGATGTGCGAAGGTCAAGCCATTTGCCGATCTCCACCCTTGTGGGGGAGATGTCCGGCAGGACAGAGGGGGGTGTCACACGGCAAGCCCTCACCCGTCATTTCCCTGTCCTCAGCCACGGCAGCAGACCGATCAGGGCCGGCAACTTCGCGGGCTCGCCCGGCAGGAAGCCCCGATTGCGCCCAAAGCGGGCGCCCGACGGCTCACCTGCGGCGTCTGTTTTCCCGACATGATTGCGCCGGATTCTAAGCGCTACGATCAAGCATTGCGGTCACAGCGAGCGGTCAACAGGATTTGGGGGCTTCCAATGCAACGCAGGTTGTCGGCTATCCTCTCGGCTGACATCGTCGGCTACTCACGTTTGATGGAGATCGATGATATCAGCACGCTGAGCCGCCTCAAGGCGCTGCAGCATGACCTGGTCGACCCCTGCATTGCCACTCACAACGGACGGATCGTCAAGCTGATGGGCGATGGGATGCTGGTGGAGTTCGCCAGCGCCGTCGATGCCGTAAGATGCGCAACCGAGGTTCAGCGCAGGATGGCCGGGGCCGAACCCCGGGAGGCCCAGGACCGTCGTCTCGTCTATCGCATCGGGATCAATCTCGGCTACATCATCGTCGATGGCGAGGACATTCATGGTGATGGGGTCAATGTCGCGGCGCGCCTGCAATCTCTTGCCGATCCCGGCGCAGTCGCGATCGCCGGCATCGTGCGCGAGCACATCGACAGCACGCTGGGGATCGACTTCGAGGATTTCGGCCAGCATTCCGTGAAGAACCTCGAGCGGCCGGTGCAAGTCCATATGGCGCGCTTCAGGCACCGGCAGGATTCATCGCCGACGCGGCCCGAAGCGGTGGCGACCGCCACTGAGCGCGAAGTGGCGTCGATCGCGGTGCTGCCGTTCACCAACATGAGCGGGGATCCGGAGCAGGAATATTTCAGTGACGGCATCACCGAAGACATCATCACCGATCTTGCGAAAGTGTCAGCGCTCAGCGTCGTCGCCCGCAATTCGAGCTTCATCTACAAAGGCCGCTCCGTGGACGTGAAGCAGGTGGGCCGCGAACTCGGCGTGCGCTACGTGCTGGAAGGCAGCGTGCGCAAGGCCGAAACCAGAGTGCGCATTGCCGCCCAGCTCATCAATGGAACGGATGGTCGGCACGTATGGGCGGAGCGGTACGACCGCGACCTTGAGGATATCTTCGCGCTGCAGGACGAGATCTCCAAACACATTGTTGACGCGCTCAAGGTGCGGATTCTCGCAAGGGAGCTCGAGATCATCACCAGGCGGGGAACCGACGATCCGCAGGCCTATCAAATTTATCTGATGGGACGATCATTCTTCAACCGCGGACACGAATGGAAGAACATACAGGCAGCCCGGTCTCTGTTCGCGAAGGCCATCGACATCGATCCGCTCTATGCGCGGGCCTATGCCGGATTGGCCGACTGCGATTCCTATCTCCTGCTCGCCAACGATCCGACTGCGACATACGACAACGTCATAGACAATGCCGACCGGGCCCTGCGGCTCGATCCCGATCTCGCCGACGCCCATGCATCGCGGGGCATCGCAATGTTTACCAAGGGCCTGCGCGCCGAGGCGGAAACCGAATTCGAGCGCGCTCTGGAACGAGATCCGACCTCCTACGAGGCAAACTTCTTCTATGCGCGCAATTGCCACGCGCAGGGCCAGTTCGAAAGGGCGCGCGGCCTGTACGAGCGCACCATCGCCCTGAAGCCGGATGACTACCGCGCCTGGGACCAGTTGCGAGCGGTCCATGTCTCCCTTGGACACCATCAGGAGGCGATACAGTCCGCGCAGGAATGCCTCCGGCTGATGGAAGGAGAGATCGCCGCACATCCCGACGAGCCGATCCTTCTGTGCTACGGCGGCTGTCTGCTGGCGGATCTGGGCGAGATGGAGCGTGGAGCGTCCTGGGCATCCCGCGCCGCCGCAATCGCCGGTGACGATCTCAGGGTGCTCTATAATCTCGCTTGCTGCTACGCGAAGCTCGGCATGCCCCTGGAGGCCATCGCCTGCCTTGAACGGCAGGCGTCGGGATCGCCGACCTATCTTGCGTCGGTCACAGCCTGGATGAAAACGGACAGCGACCTGGACCCCCTGCGAAACCACCCGCACTACCAGGCTCTCGCCGACCGGCTGGACGCTCAGCTCGCGGCAGGGAAGGCTTGATATCCAAGCAGTCAGAGCTGCCGCAAAACGTCAATCTGATCCTCGCCCTCGCCTTCTTGCGCCCTCATGGCTACAAGTCACCAGCAATGACGCCATCAGGAGATTCCATGCCTCGCGCCATGTTCGCCTTCATCCTGTTTCTTGCCGGCACCCTCACCGCTGGAGCACAGGCCCCGGATGCGGCCGGGTCATCCACTCCTGATCAGCCCTGTACGCGCGAGACCTTCGAAGGCACCGCCTATATCGTCTGCGGCGTCGATCCGGCAAAGGCCGATCTTCGCCTGTTCTGGAAGGATGCCGCGGGCAAGCCCTATCGCAGCTTTTCAGGTGTCGCCGACGCCGTCACCAGCCAGGGACATCGGCTCGTCTTTGCCATGAATGCCGGCATGTACCGCGAGGATTTTTCGCCGATGGGGCTTTATGTCGAGGATGGCATGGCGCTGGTGCCGGCCAACAGCGATGCGCCGCCGAAAACATCCGGCCCGGTGCCGAACTTCTACAAGAAGCCGAACGGCATCTTCTATCTAGATGAGACCGGCCCGCATATCCTGCCCACCGAGGACTTCCTGAAGCAGAAGCGCAAGGTGCGGCTCGCCACCCAATCCGGCCCGATGCTGGTCATCGACAACGGGATCAACCCGATCTTCATACCAGGCTCGACCGACCGTACGCGCCGCAATGGCGTGGGCATCTGCGCAGATGGCACGCTGCGCTTCGTCATCAGCGAGGACAGGGTGAATTTCCATGATTTCGCCCGGCTCTTCCGCGACGACCTCAAATGCCCCGATGCGCTCTTCCTCGATGGCGGTCGCGGCACCGGGCTTTACAATCCGGTCCTTGGCCGCAACGACACGTCCTGGCATGGCGGCTACGGGCCGATCCTCGGGCTGGTGGGGGAGAAAGAGGACTAGTCTCGCGACCCGGCATGCGCATCGCCGTCAGGCAGGCTGCATGGCCATCAACTGCCGCGTGTCGACGATCTCGGCGAAATCGGATTCCAGATGTGCCATCGTCACGTCGAAGATGGTGCGGGCCGACAGATCGGCGGATGGCAGGTCGAAGCCGAGCACGGCGTCGCTGACGACGCTCATCTTGAAGCCAAGGTCGCTGCCGGCGCGCACGGTGGTATTGACGCAGAAGCCGGCGACCGCGCCTGTCACCACCAGATCCGTTATGCCGACTTCGCGCAGATAACCTTCCAGCTCGGTGGAGGCAAAGGCCGACGACGTGGATTTGATGAAGACCGGTTCGTTCTCCCGCGCTTCCGCGCAGGACATAGGCCGGTATCCCGGCGCATTTTCATTCAGCGGCGAGTTCTCGTCGGCATCGCGATGGCGGATATGGATGACGGGCTTGCGGGCGGCGCGAAAGGCGGCGGCAAGGGCTGCGATCTTCTCTGCTGCCTCGCCATTCACACGCCCGCGCCCGGCATCGAGCCGCTCCTGCATGACCATCTGCATATCGATGATGAGGAGTGCAGTCGTCATGGTCCGGGTTCTTCTCCGCGCTTGAAGGGCTCTTGGCAAATCCTAGCATTTGCCGCTGGCCAAGTCGCTTGCAAAACAGGGCAACAGGCCCGACGGGTCATCACTTCTGCGCCAGTAGCATCACTTCTGCGCCAGCAGCATCATTTCTGCCCGCATTGCATGGGCTGGATGGTTGCGCGAACTGCGGGCGTTGACTGGTTCGTCAATGTCCGCGCTGGTCCGGCCATGAAATCCGCCAAGGGAAGTCGCCATGTACATGAGATATGCCACCGACCAGCGGGTCACCAAACCTCTTTTCGTTGCGGCGGCATTTTGGGCAGGGTCGGATGGGACCTCGAGTGTACGAATTCACGACGCAAACAACTGTGGAGGACCTCCAGTTTCCAGAGGGCGCGATCGTCTTCGGGGACCCTGTATTTCCTCGACTAGGGGCAGCCGAGTGCGCTGCTGCTGTCGGGCGACAGCATCTGACTTGCCTAGCATCAGCGGATGCGGCGCCACTGACCGCGTCTCGTTGGAACTTACAAAACAATGACAGGAGTCAATCACCAATGTCGCATATCGAAAGCCAGCTACAACGGTTTGGACTAGAACTTCCGGCGCCGATCCTGCTTCCGCCTGAGGTGAAACTTTCCTTCCCCTGGGTCCGCATTTCAGGGTCAAAGGCTTATATTTCCGGACACGGGCCGCTCAATTCAGACGGGTCGATAGCCCGACCGCTCGGAAAGGTGGGGAAAGATCTGTCGTTGGAAGAAGGCTACCATGCCGCTCGCCTGACCGCGCTGGCAATGTTAGCCAGCCTGAAAGTTGCGTTGGGTGATCTGGACCGGGTGGACAGCTGGCTTCGCGTCTTTGGCATGGTGAATACAGATTCCTCCTTCAACTCGTATCCACTCGTTATCAATGGCTTCAGCGACCTTATCGCAGAGGTTTACGGCAGCGAACGCGGATCCCACGCCCGCTCCGCGATAGGCGTGGCAGGCCTGCCGTTTGATCTTCCCGTCGAGATTGAAGCTGAGGTTCTTATACGGCCTTAGCGACGGCCTGGACGTCAGCCTGGTCAAGATCAGTCAGCGGCTTCTGATCAGGAAATTCCCCTGGCCTTGGGCGGCCGTCAGCGCGCCGGGTTGCTCGATAACGGCCGGGTGACAGGCCGTGGTGCCGATGGAACAACTTCGAGAACGCCGCGGCGGTTTCGTAGCCGACGCGGCTTGCGATCCGGGCAATCCCCTCATCGCTTGATTCCAGTAGAAACGCAGCCTCCGACATCCGGCGCGCGATCAGATAGCGCTGCATGGACTGGCCGACGAGCCTGGTGAAGCGAGCAGAAAACACCGAGCGGCCGAGCCCCACGCGGTGTGCGAGGTCGCGAAGTGTCCAGGGCAGATCCGGTCGGTCGTGGATCAACTCGAGCGCCCGTCCAATATACGGGTCCGCCATCGCCCCAAGCCATCCCCCTTCTCCTGGCCCGAGAGATTTGATCCAGCTTCGCAACACCTCGACGAAGAGCACCTCTGTCATTCGCGAGAGCGCGACGCGTTGGCCGGGACGTTCAAGCGCCGACTCGCTCACCATGCGTCGCAGGATAGCCTCGAGCCAATCACCGTCCATCGTCGGCTTCAGGAGGAGTACGGGCGGAAGCAGTTCCATCAAGCTACCGCGCGAGGGCCACGATAGAATGAAATTGCCACAGATCATCGTCGAGAGCGGCTGCGCGCTCCCTCCATGGCGCACGACGCCAAGACGTGCGGATCGATCGAGGTCGATAATCGGGAGCGGCTTCGTCCGGCTATCCGAGTAAATCAAATGGGGTTCGCCGCGTGTGATGACGACAAGATCGCCCTCCTCCATGCAGAGCTCTTCCCCGTGTTCGAGCGCGAGGGTGGCTGAGCCACGACTGAGATAATGGAACAGCGCGTAGGGGCGCTCCGGCAAGGCCAGGTTCCAGGGATGACCGAGCTCGAAGTGAAAGAGCAGGGTTCCGCTAAGGCGAACGCGATCGAGCACTTCGGCGAGCATGTCCATGCCCCTGATGGTAGTCCGCCGCACGGTCGGACACAATATCCGGACGATCGGGGCCTAACGTCCGAGAACCCTTCGTATTATTTCGTGTCGAGGTGAGCCAACAGGGTCACCCAGCAAGCAATCTGGCAAACTGCCGCAACACGAAGCGCGACTTTATCCAAGCGCCTGCCCTTTCCTTGGGGTCGGGGTTGTCGGCATCCCAACAGGAGCAAGCAATGCGAATTAAACTACTCTTAGCCGCCACCGTTCTCTTCGCCGGGGCAGCGTTTGCCGCACCCGCCCGATCGGCTGATCTACCCAAGGGGGCGGCGCACAACATCGTGCTCGTCCATGGCGCTTTCGTCGACCAGACAAGCTGGAAGCCCGTTGCCGATATCCTCACGAAGAAGGGCTATAACGTAACGCTGGTCGAAAATCCCCTCACCTCCCTCGCTGCGGATGTCGATGCCACCAGGCAGGCGCTGGCAAAGCAGGATGGCAAGACCGTCCTCGTTGGCCACTCCTGGGGCGGCGTGGTCATCACGCAAGCCGGTGACGATGCCAAGGTCTCCGCGCTCGTCTACGTCTCCGCCTTCGCGCCTGATGTTGGAGAATCTCTGGCGGCCCTGGCCAAGAACGGCCCGACAACCGAAGGCACCAATGCAATTCATCCCGACGACAAGGGCAACCTCTATATCGATCCCAAGGTGTTTCCCACGGCAGTCGCGGCGGACCTTCCGCTGAAGATCGCCGAATCCCTGGCAAACTCGCAGCTTCCGCTGAACCACACAGCCTACGAGGCTCCGGTCGATATCGCAGCCTGGCACGACAAGCCGACGTTCTATGTGATCAGCACGAAGGACAGGGTAATCGCGCCGGAGACCCAGAAATTGTTCGCGGCCAGGATCAAGGCCAAGACCACAGAGGTGGCTGGCAGCCATGCCTCCCTCGTCGTCCATGCGGAGGAAGTCGCCGCGGTCATTGAAAAGGCCGCGCTCACGAACTGACGATACTGCTCCCCGGTGCCACCGTGCCGGGAGTACCTTTCCCCCCGCTGAAAACACGCAGGGCAAGGTTGGAACATGGGTCAACTCTCGGCGCAAATGCCGGGTCGACGTGATGCGGTGCAGCGCAGCCGATGGCTCCGCACCGCATCAGGAAGGGCGCGCCCGCCCCCAGGCAGAGCCCACGACAACCAAAGGATGAGTCCCCGCAAGAATACATTATACCCGTTCGTGAAATCCGGCTATGATCCCGCCACCATAGCCGAGGGGTGGTGAAATGATTTCGTCGCTTCAAAACCTGCTTGCGGGGCGCGTCGACGTGTGCGTCGTCGGTTCCGGGCCTGTCGGCCTGGCGCTGGGCATCGCGCTTGCCCGATCCGGGCTTTCGGTCGCGCTTCTGGAATCCGGCGGCAGGAACATCTCGGCAAAGACGAACCGGCTGGCGGCGGCGGCCTCCATCAGCACCGACCACCATGCCGAAGCGAGCCTGACGATCCGCCGCGCGATCGGCGGCACCTCGAAAGCCTGGGGCGGCCGCTGCGTGGAGTTCGACGACAGCGATTTCGATGGCAGGCCGTCGCGCGGCGATGCGCGCTGGCCGATCGGGCACGACGCCTTCAGGGCCTATTATGACGATGCCCGCGCCTTTCTGGGCGCCGAGCTGCCAGCCGTCGAAATGCCTGACATGGACGGCGATTTCGAACCCTCGATCGAGAGCTGGGCCCGCGAGCCCGATATGGCCAAAGCGCATGGGGCGCTGATCGAAAGCCTGCCGAACCTGCACCTCGTCACCCGGGCAACGGTGATCGGCCTCGATGTCGATCGCGAAGGCGCCCGCACGAAACGGCTCATGGTGTGGCATCGCGGCAAGCTGCATTCCGTCGGGGCGACGGTCTTCGTGCTGGCCTGCGGCGGGCGCGAAAATGCCCGGCTGCTGCTGGCAGCGCAGGAAATCGCGCCGCGGCTTTTCGGCGGTGTCGATGGCCCACTCGGGCGCTATTACATGGGGCATCTGGCCGGCGAACTCGCCCGCATCCGCTTCACCGATCGCAGCTTCATGGAAAAGATGTTCTTCCGGCGAAACGGCACCGGCGCCTGGTTCCGCTCGCGGCTGATGCCCGGCGTCAGGCTGCAGCAGGAACATGACCTTCTGAACAGCGTCTTCTGGCTGCGCAGCCCGCCGCTGGAAGAGGTCTATGCGACGGCGGGCGCACGTGCGGCGCTGAACATGTTGAGGGCGATCACCGGCAGGCGCAAGATGCGCCGGCTGTCCTTCAAGGCGCGGGTATCCGATACCGCCTCGCTTTCCGATCTCGTCGCAAACCCCGTGCAGAGCTTCAACGCCGCCCTGCAGCTGACGACGGCAGCGCTGAAATCCGAGCGCCAGCCGAACTTCTTCGTCAAAAACGGCGAGCATCTCTACTGGCTCGCCTATCACGGCGAACAGCGGCCGGTCGCTTCCAACCGCGTGCGACTGAGCGCCCAGACGGACGAGACGGGCCTGAAGCGGCTGGCGATCGATTTCACCTTCGCCAGCGAAGACCTGACCTCCCTCATCAAAACCCATCACGTGCTCGCCGAATGGATCGGCGGCCGCGACATCGGCAGCTTCGAATGGCTCTGCCCGCCGGAAGACCTGGAAGAGGCCGTCCGCCGCCAGGCGCTCGACGGCTACCACCAGATCGGCCTCACCAGAATGGGCGCCTCGCCCCGATCAAGCGTGGTCGACGGCAACTGCCGCTGCCACGATCTCGAAAACCTCTATGTCGCCGGCAGCTCGGTCTTTCCGGTGTCCGGACAGGCCAACCCGACATTGCCGGCGGTGGCGCTGGCACTGCGACTGGCGGATCATCTGAAGGGGGAATTGCGGGGCTAGGCGAAAGGGGTGAGCGGTACACGACGCGGACAGCTCATGACCTATATTATGAGGCAGAGGCCGACCGCCTGCGCCACGCGTCCAATATTGCGGAAACAACCGCATCCTGAGGCTCGCTGGTGTCCACTTCGATATCATACTCGCAGTAGCCATGGGTTTTGAGGTGGTACGCCGCTTCCCCGATGGAGCGATTTCCGCGGTCCCGTTCGCGTCGCTCGATCTCCTCGATCGGGGCATGCACGCCAACCCAGAAAGTGTCCAGGTGCGCAAGGAGCTGTCGCAACTGCAGCCACCAGCTTGCTTCCTCGACGATGTGTTCGACGAGCAGATCATTGCCAGCTTCGGCAAAACCAACGATCGAGCGATGGAAGCCATTGAAGAACCTGGCTCGTTCATCGTGCGCGCCAAAATCCCGATTTCTACGCTTTATCGTCCGAAAACCCGCATCGGCAAGTTGATCCGAGGCATAGTAGCAAAAGGGCTCCGGAAGAGCCGTCCGCAAAGCTTTTGCCAAGGTGGATTTTCCAGCACTCGATGTGCCGTTCAAAAAGATGATGCGACCGTTCTGCATCGTTTAGGCTTCTCACACTCAAGGCAAAAATCAAGAGTTTGCACCACGGCTCGGCGGTTTCCTTCCTGCATCCACGATCGCCCGGACGACAAGCGCGATGCGTTCGTCACGCATGCCGGGCCGAATGCGGCCCGACCGTTCGAGCTCGGCAAGTCCGTGAAGGGCTGCCCAGAAGGTTTCGGTCACGATCTCCGCATCGGCGCAGAACGGAGATACCACTGCCGCCAGCACCTCGAAACCGGCCCGAAGTTCCGCTCGCGTGTCGGCTTGCGCGAACCGCAATTGGGTCGGGAGGATAAACATGGCCTCATAGAGCGACGGGCGGCTGTGCGCGAAGGCAAAATAGGCCACGGCAACATCCATGAGGGCATCTCGTTGGCTGCTCGCCCCGCCCGCGGCACTCAGAAGAACGGCCGTGAGCTCCCTGAAGCCCTCGACTGCGACTGCCGCTACGATCGCGTCCCTGTTCTCGAAATGTGAATAGAGGACTGGCTGGCTATATTCGATCTCCTTGGCCAGACGGCGGATCGTGACGGCATCCCATCCCTCGCTCTCTGCGATGGCGCGCGCTGCCGCGACGATACGATCTTCGCGATCGGCGCGTTCCCGGCTTTTTCGCTCTGCGATACCCATTCCCGACCTCCCCTGCACGGACACGTGAACATCAGGACCATATCACGGCTTGAAAATCTAGCAACGCTAGCATAAATAACTAGCATCGCTAGATTAACTTAACTCGCTAGAAGGATGGCATGATGGACTGGCTTCTGAATGGGATCGCACTGCTCGTGGCCCTCGCAATCATCGCGATCGGCACCGGTTATATCGCGAACCCGACGACAATGACGCGCAGCTTCGGCCTGCCGCATCCGGCAGACGACCCTAACACCGTCCCGTGGCTTCGCCTCAAGGGCGTCCGTGACATCGCGGCGGGTCTGCTCGTGCTCGCCTTCATGCTGTGGAGTACTGAGCGTGAGCTCGGCCTCGTCCTGCTGGTCGCGGCGATCATCCCTGTCGGCGACATGCTGGTTATTCTCGCCGCTAAAGGATCCGCGAAAAGCGCCTTCGGCATCCACGGCCTGACGGCAGCCATCATGGCGCTCGCCGCCATCCCGATGATGACAGGGGCGCACTGAGATGGTCCACACTCTCTCCCTCTGGCTCCTTGGGGCAGCATTCCTCGGCGCGGGCATCGTCAACGCGATCGGCGCGGCGGGAACGCGAGACGATTTCGTCAAATGGGGCTATCCGCGCTGGTGGGGCATCCTGACCGGCGCCCTCGAGATATCGACCGCCGCCCTGCTCGCGTTTCCCGTCAGCCGCATTCTTGGCCTGGCGCTTGCGGCGGTCGTCATCGCAGCCGCGATTTTGACCGTTCTGCGCCACCGCGACTATCAGCATCTTCCGCCGCTGAGCGTCTTCGTGACCCTGATTGCTCTTGCCACGATCTCATCCTGAGCACCGTGAGCATATACCCTGACGGGATTCACAAGGTTGCACAATTCAGGATAGCGCAACATCTGTTAGAACATTTTCCGGGCATCGATGTTCTTTCATACCATAATCAGCAATGGCTAATTGTTGTTATCGACACCTGGAGTGCATCATTTCCCCGGCAGGTTGGAAAGACGCAATCGAAGATCATCGACATCAAGGTGGAGGAAAGAACATGAAACGCATCGCAGCTTTCGCAGTGATCCTTGTTTTCGGCGCATTCCCCGCAATCGCCGCGACCGCGATGACAGGCAAGGAACTGACGGCCCTGTTGTCAAATGGCAAGGAACTCACCTTGGGCGGACCGAAGGAAGGGTATAGCGGCAGCCTGTCGATATCGAAGGACGGAACCGCCAAGGGTCAGGTTAAGCTCGAAAACGGCGACGTGATCCCGATCGAAGGCAAATGGCACATTGCCGGCAACAAGTTTTGCCGAACCTGGAAGGCCGGCCGAGACGCCGGAAAGCAGATCTGCGAGACCTGGAACAAGACCGGCCCGAACTCCGTGCGCGTCATGAGCGGCAAGCGCGATCTCGGCCTCAATTCATGGTGATCGCCGAACCGGTTGGATCGGCTATTCCCCCTTTTCGTCGGTCTCGTCTGCCCCGGGCTTGGTGCTGAAGAGGCTCTTGAGCGCGTTGGTCTTGGATTTCTGCGCCTTGCTCAACTTCAGCGCCCGATTGGCGGCCTTGGCCTGTTCCAGCATCATTTCGATCTGGATCTGCTGGATCTCGGTCAGCCGTTCCCACTGCCGGTTCAACAGGTGATCCACCTTCTCATGCAGGTGGCGGATTTCCAGCTCGGCCTTGAGATTGACCTTGTAGTCGTTGAGCGCCCGCAACCGGTCCTTTGCTTCCTGGCGGCGCTGGCTCATCATGATGATCGGCGCCTGCAGGGCGGCAATGGTCGAAAGGATAAGGTTCAGCAGGATGAAGGGATAGACGTCGAAGGCAGCCTTCTCGCCAAGCAACAGGTTGATCCCCATCCAGACGGCGAGGAAGAAGCAGAAGGATATGATGAAGGTCCAGCTTCCGCCGAAGGTCGCGACGACATCGGCGACACGATCGCCGAGCGAACGGTGCTCCTCGTAATCCTCTTCGATGTTTTCGGCGAGCGTGTCATGCGTCTTCAGGCTCTCGACGACCTCGTCCTCGAGGTTGGAGAGCTCGCCGCGTTCGTCGCGCAGCAATTCGGCAATGTACTGGCCGCGATAGTCATCGACCATCTTGCGGCTGATATAGTCGTCCGAGCGGATGCCGGGGTGTTTCTGCCGCACGAAATCTGCGAGCGCGGGACGCAAATCGTCAAAATGGAAGGCGTCCTTCTTCTTCAGTGTGTGGCCGGTGATCGCGTCCACCAGCTTGACGGACTTTGCCTTCGCCTGCGCCAGGCTCTTGGAATAGTCGTCCATCTCGACGGTGGCGGCCTCCCCGTGCCCGGCATCGAAGTCGACGATTTCTCCCGTTAAATCCAGGGGCTTCTCTTCTGCCATCTGCTGATCCTCGCTGCCGATTTTTCGCCCGTCTAGCCATCAATTCCAACAGGATTGTGACATGGATTTCATTGTAAATTGAGGGGGCTGACTGGTGCGGCGGAATGCCGCCTCGCGCCGCAAAAGGGCATGCTCCGCCTCAAGGGCGTCCGCGACATCGCGGCGGGATTGCTCGTGCTTGCCTTCACGCGTTGGTGCACGCAGCGCGAGACCGGCCTCGTCCTGCTGGTCGTGGCGATCATCCCCGTCGGCGACATGCTGGTCATTCTCGCAGGCAAAGGCTCCGCAAAAAGCGCCTTCGGTATGCACAGCCTGACGGCAGCCGTCATGGCGCTCGCCGCTATCGCCATGATGACAGGCGCGCGCTGAGATGGTCCGCACTCTCTCCGGCTGACCGATACCAGCGCAGACTGGGCACGGGAACAGGGGAGCCAGCTAATGGGCATGCTTTCAGGAGGAAGGGCTGGCACGAGGGATGTCAGAGGGATCCAGCGCACCCAAGTCCTTGAGAGCGGGAGGGGCCGCGAGTGGATGATCCGCATTGGATACTCATTTCCCTGTCGTCCACCTCGACGCCGTCGGTCACAAGGAACGATGACGGCTCGATGGAGGTGGAGATCGCCTGGACATTACCTCTTGCCACTTGTTGACTCACCGGCGGTTGAACAATAACTTGCTAATTCGGTCGTTAGGCTTGTCCTCACATGACGGATCAATCTCTTCAGCGTCGCCTTGCCGCCATCGTCGTTGCCGATGTGGTGGGATATTCACGCCTGATGGAGGCAGATGAAGTCGCAACGCTGGCGAACCTCAGGGAACTCCGTTCCGGCATTATCGAGCCGGCTGTGATGCGTCACAATGGTCGCATCTTCAAGGTCGTGGGCGACGGCTTCCTGATCGAATTCGGGAGCGCCGTGGACGCGGTCGCAGCAGCGTTGGAAATGCAACGGGCCACCACTGCTGTTAAGGCTTCCGGAGACCGGCGCCTGCTTTTGCGTGTCGGCGTCAATCTGGGAGATGTCATTGACGACGGTTCAGACGTCCTCGGCGACGGGGTCAATGTCGCGGCGCGCCTCGAGACGCAGGCCGCGCCGGGAGGTATCTGCATTTCAGCCAGCGTTCACGGCGAGATCCTCGGCAAGATCAAAGACCGGTTCTTCGATGCAGGCGAACGCTACCTGAAGAACCTGACCCGCCCGGTCCACGTGTGGCATTGGCCGGATGCGCTGCAGAGCATATTGCCGCTGCCGGAAAATCCCTCGATCGCTGTATTGCCGTTCACGAATATGAGTGGGGATGAAGCGGACGCGCCTTTCGTCGACGGCTTGACCGAAGACCTGATCACCGACCTTTCCCGTACGGCTGGCCTGTTCGTCATCGCGCGCAATTCCGTCAACGGCTACAAGGGCAAGGCGGTCAACGTAAAGCTGGTCGCCCAGGAACTCGGCGTCCGCTACGTCCTGGAGGGGAGCGCCAGACGCGCAATGGGCCGTGTCCGCATCAATGCCCAATTGGTCGACACGCTTGCCGGCCAGCACTTGTGGGCCGAGAGGTTTGACCGGACGGTGGAAGATGTTTTCGAATTACAGGATGAAGTTAACGCCAAGATTGTTGAAGCCCTCGTCGGCCGGCTGACCATCCCGACGCCGCGCAATCGGCCGAAGAACTTTGAAGCCTACGATCTGTGTGTGCGCGCCCGCCTCCTGACGGAAGAGTCGCCGCAAACCGAGCGTGAGGCCTATATGCTGCTCCAACGCGCGGTCAAGCTCGAGCCATCCTATGCCGAGGCGCTCGGTCTGCTCGCCTATAACCGTTGGCTTGCCTGGACTCATTTCGGCGAGCCCGAAGATCCCAACCGCCAGATGGCGGTGACATCAGCGCAGAAGGCGGTCGACCTGGATCCCAACGACGCCGGCTGCCGTTACGTTCTGGGGACCATTCTGGCTTATGAGCGGCGATGGGAGGAATCGGAGGCCGCCTTCGCCAGGGCCCTGGAGCTGGACCCCAACCACGCCGACACCTGGGCCGCCATGTCGGACTTGTCCGTGCTGGACGGCAGGGTTGCCGACGGACTGGCGCAGATCGAAAAAGCTCTGCGGCTCAATCCCTACCCAGCCTGTTGGTATCTTTGTCATCTTGGGCAGGCGCAATACGCCGCGCGCGACTATGAGGCGGCAACCGCTACGCTTCGCAGGAAAGAAACGTATCGCACCAACTCACGCAAATTCCTGGCTGCCACGCTTGCGCAATTGGGCCACCGTGAAGAGGCGCGGCGAGAAGCAGAATTGTTCCTGATCGCCCACCCCCATTTCACCATCGGCCATTGGCTCAGCTCCCAGCCACTGCGCGATGCATCTGTACGAGACCACTTTGTCGACGGTTTTAGAAAGGCAGGCCTGCCGGAAGTGTGACAGCGAAACAATCGCACTCGTCAGGGACGGCGACCAAATCACCATCGGTGCCCATCGGCAACTGCTGCAGGTCGACGTTTCGGATGAAGAGATCGCGAGACGCCGAAGCCTTTGGAGCGAGCCTCAGCCGCGCTACAGGCACGGCATCCCCGCCAAGTTCGCAGCCTTGGTCCGACCGGCGAACGAGGGAGCCGTGACGGGCTGAGGTCCGCTTCGACCGTAAAGTGGTCGCCGGGCACGAACCCCCGACCGGTGGCATGTGCTGATCCTCGTTCGCAATTTTTCGCCCGTCTAGCCGTCAATCGAACAGGATTGCGACATGGATTTCGCCGTAGTTTGAGGGGGCTGATGGTCGCTCCGGCCGAGTTCGAAAAGACCTAGCGCAGCCCACTTTCTAAAGACATTTAGAGGATGTTTTTTGCCATATTCGTTTTAGATTCCTCGGCACCCACCGGAATAGCGATGAGCGCCGCCAGCGTCTGGCCGGAATGTACCACCTCGCCGGCTCCATCTCAGCAAGTGAATCAGCCACCGTGCATACACACGGTGACCTTCGTGCCAGTGCGAAGATACGGTAACGACAGAGGTGAAGGCGCATCCCTCGCCAGCTTATCACAGTTTCCGGATAGTACGCCAGCTAGCTGAAAGTGCTTTCTCTATCTACGCCATGACTGCATTCGCGACTCGCGAGATAATCTATTACATAAATATATTTGGCGACATCACCTTCGACGCGCAATTTTATTGACAAATAACTGTTGCGGCGACAGCGTAGGTCCGCGGTAGCAAATCTTCAACGCACACCAGTAAAGTGAGGGAACTTATGTCCGTCGAGATTTCTTTCCCGAATGTGAACAATAAAAAAGCTCGCAGGCTCGCCGTAGATCTCCAAACACACTTAAAACACCAATTGTCACGTAACGACCAAACGGCGGAATTTGATTTCAAACGCTCTGATCCGTCGTCGATGGACCTAGGCACCATTCTGACCATTGTTCTTGGCGCTGAAGCGATCGTCGTTCTTGCAAATGCCGTTCGGGATTGGATTCAGCTAAACAATGGTGTCGAAATAAATGTGAATGGGGTCGTTATTAAGGATCTGAAGAGCGAGCATGTGGCCGAGGCGATAGAAGCCATCATGCGCGACTCCTGACTGGACCGGTGCTATGGGGGATGAAGTCAAAGGAAGCGAAATCCTCGCTATTCTTATGGGTGCCACTGCTTGGCCAAAGGCACAGAAACTCAATGTTGATGAAGCTAAATTTAATATCAACCCCTTCAATGCATCGAAGGCTTTCGTGCTCGAATATCTGTCATCCGAGCGCGGGCTCCGCCTACCATCAGAAAATATACGCGATCTTTTTGATTCCGAATCCTCGCCATATGAATTGAAAAAAAATGTCGAAGAATTTCTTCAGGAGCGAAAATCTAAACTGAAGACAATAACAGATGTCATATTTTATTATGTCGGTCACGGCGATTACTTCGAAAACTCAGGTTACTATATCGCAACGCGCCATCTCGACACAAACGACATCAATAACACCGGCTTCGATATCTCCAATATTACATCAGCATTATTGGACAAAGCAGGCTCAAGCCGGCACATCTTAATCATCGACGCCTGCTACGCCGCCGGCGCGCAAATCGCCTATCGTCAAGACATTACCAATACCGCCGAAGTTATCAACAAAATCACAAAAAAGCATAAGCCCCGGCTAGGGACAGCACTGTTTTGCGCTGCTGGACCACGCGCCTTTGCAAAAACACTGCCAGGTCAAGAATTTACGATGTTCACCGGAGCCTTTGCAAAAGCCATTCGGCAAAGAGACGACCAGACGGATAATCTCATTAGCCTTCGCGAACTCGGCGAGGAAATGCAGGCGATCATACGAGATGAATACGGGAGTGGCGGAGTCCTGCCGGAGATACACACACCGATTGCCGATGACGGCGACATCGCCACAGTTCAATTATTCCCTCGGTTTCGCGATCTCGCAGTTGGCGCGAGTATCGAACAGCTTGCTGCAACTGTGGACACAGTGCACAGCAAGGTTGAGGAGATATCGCAAACGCTCAACGATCAGGCGTCGGCGATATCAACTCTGAAGGAGCGGATTCGCCTGCTCGAGAGCAAAATCCAGTTACCGGACGCGTCCGCGCGCGCGCGCCTCCGCAAACGCCCAAAAGATGAGTGGACCCCTGTACGACGCGAAATGATCACGAGATATTTCGAAGCAAAACGAAACTCCACGATCGCAATATGTTCATCTTTATATTTATATTTTCCACAGATATTACTAAGTTTTAAATTCTTTCAGGAATATAAAATTATACATAATTTAAGTTTAATACAGTCAATGCTTTCAGTATTATTCAGTTTGGTAATTTTTATAAATTTTATTAATAATTACAGGCATGGATTATCATATTTCTATGGGGGAATTGATACGGATGAGGAAGAGCCAGATTATAATATCTACCATGTGGCAAAATATGAAAGATACACGCGAATATCAGGAATAATATTTATTTACAAAAAAATAATATTATCATTTGTGTTTATTATTACGTACGCCGCCGTCTTTGGAATTAAAGATATATTAATGAACGCTGCGTCTTTTTGGATTATACGTTAGGATCGCGGTTCAATTACTCAGATAAGGCGCTCAAAATATCATGCGCGCCTTGAAGAAGGGCGCGGTTGGTTGCTGGTGGCGTTCGGGTCCTGCTGCTGGCCGGGCAGGAACGTGTCCTGGCTGATCGTGCGCACTTCGCCCGAGGCCGTGCCGTATTTCTGGAAGGGATAGGCGTCGAGCTTGACGCGGGCTTCCTTGCCGACGGCGATGCGGCCGATGTCGCGGGTGTTGATCGAGACTTCGGCTTCGAGCGGCACGTTGATCGGCACCAGCGTCACGACCGGCTCGGCCTCGCGCACGACGGAGCCCACCGAGCGCTGGGCGTATTCGAACTTCGGTGCCCCGAGGGCCGTTGCCAGCCAGGACCTGAGTGCGGATCTGTCACTTTGGGGTCAGGTTACAACGCTGCTTACTCAAACCCAAAAGCGGACGAACAGCCGCAACGATCGACTAGACAACAGCCGTCCTTTCACGCATTCTCGCGCGATGATTGCAATCCTAGAGACCCTCTCGGCCGAGCCAACTGCAGATGAGCTTGACCACCTCCTTAAACCGCTGATGGAATTCAATAGCCACCACACCGCGACCATAGCGGAATGGCCTCATCTTGGTATAGTTTTGAGGCAACAGGAGACTGCAGAGATCGTCGGCGGCCTATATGCGTTCGATGAACTCAATTGGTTATTCGTCAAGTATTTAGTTGTGCCTGAGGCACTCCGAGGAAAGGGTCTTGGCCGTCAATTAATGGCAGAAGCGGAGCGCATTGCCCGCGAACGGGGATACCTGGGCATCTTCCTGGACACCTACGACTTTCAAGCAAAACCCTTCTACCTGAAGCTTGGTTATGAGCAGTTTGGGGAACTCGAAGGGGACGACCGAACGCCCCGACGGTTTTTCCTAAGAAAGGTGCTTTCTACGGAAAACCGGAGACTGGGGACCTAACGCTTTGCCAACAGTCGGAACATGGCCACTTCTGGCGTAAAGCGGTCAAGACCGCCGTCGGCCCCTTTGCTGCCGTTCGAGGTCGATCCGAGGAACGTGCGGTATGTGCTAGAATGCGGCCCGAAGGCGGCCCGAAGGCTGAATGGGACAGGCGCGCCGCGAGGGGCGGTGTGATCGTACCGGAATTCGCGCGACCGAGAGCCGACGTTGTGCTCTTCAAAGGGGAAGACGAGGAAGATGCCGACACCACAGCAACCCGGTCTGATAGTTCGACAGAAATCCCCTGAGAATATCGAGTTTCCGTTTGCGTCGCTCTCCGATTGGCTGATCCCAACCGAACTGTTCTTCGTGCGAAACCACTTCCCGTCGCCGGACCTCGATGCGCGAGACTGGAGATTGCGCGTTGGCGGGGCGGTGGAGCGGCCTATCGAACTTGACCTCGACAGCATCAAGGCGATGCGGAGCACGACTTTGACCGCGGTCGTCGAGTGCGCAGGCAACGGGCGCGTCTACTATGAGCCGCCGAGGGAAGGGTTGCAGTGGCAGAACGGAGCCGTCGGCAATGCCGCGTGGACAGGTGTTCTTCTGCGCGACATTTTGGAAATGGCAGGCGTCAAGCGAACCGCATGTGAGGTTCTGCTCACAGGCGCCGACAGCGGCGTCGTCGACTCGAACAAGAAAACGGCTTCTCCCGGCCCCATCGCGTTTGCGCGCAGTTTGCCACTTGAGAAGGCCATCGCCGACAGCACGATCCTTGCCTATTCGATGAATGACAAGCCGTTGACGCGCGATCACGGCTACCCGCTACGCGCGGTCGTGGGCGGCTGGTTCGGCATGGCCTGGGTCAAGTGGATCACGCATATCACGGTTGTGGAAAAACCGTTCCTTGGCTACTGGCAGGCGCGCGACTATTTCCGTTGGGAGCGCAGCCTCGGGGAACCCACGCTGGTCCCCCTTGCGCAGATGGAGGTCAAAGCGCAGATCGCGCGTCCCGTACAGGGGGCACGTCTCATCGCCGGCCAACCGTACCGGATTTTCGGAGCCGCCTGGAGCGGAGAGGCTCCTGTCCGGCAGGTGCAGGTCTGCACCGGAGATGGCAGGGGCTGGCGCGAGGCAAGGCTCCTCGAAACAGAACGTCCCTTTGCATGGCGCTTGTGGGAGTACATCTGGACCCCTGAAGAAGTGGGGCCATATACACTGCGATGTCGCGCGATCGATGGGGCGGGGTGCGTGCAGCCCGACCACCAGCGTTTCGACTGCGAGAGCTACGTGGCCAATTGGATCATTCCGGTGGAGGTTACCGTCGTTCCCGAGCCGAAGACGTACGAAGAGGAATTCGTGATCTAATCACCCGCCTGGGGCGGAATGGCGGCTTTTGGCGCAACTGCGACCCCACCAAGCCAGAACATCACCGGGCACCGCATCACCAATGGCGTTTGCTCGCCTCAAGTCGTCGCAACGGCGTTGATTGCGGTCGTGCAAACTTACTTTGTGAGCCAAGCAGTCATCTCGCCTTAGGCGGCTGCCCCCACCCGAAAAACCGGCAAATCATGTTGCACACCTCGAAGATGCGCAGTTCTCGGCTCGACCGCAAAAGCCGCCAGTCCGTCGCGAACCCCAATCGCTTCGTAAACATCCTGACTGACGAAAATCTCGTCAGCGTCGGCAAGGTCTTGGACGCGCGCAGCAATGTTCACAGTCTGGCCGAAATAGTCGAGGCGCTCGTTCAGCGTAACAGCAATTGCCGCGCCTTTGTGGACGCCGATTTTGAGGATCAGAGCGTTATCTGGCTGCCGCTTGTTGAACGAGGCGATTTCGCTGCGCATATCGAGCGCCGCCCGCACGGCATCGGCAGGCCGCAGGAACGCCGCCATCACCGCATCGCCGATTGTCTTGATGATCGCGCCGTTGTGGCGAACTGTTACGTCCTGCAGCCGGTCAAAATGCTGTTGCACAAGTGCAAAGGCATTCAGGTCTCCGATCCGGTCATAGAGCGCAGTCGAGCCCTTCAGGTCGGTGAATAGGAGAGCGATGTCCTTGACGCTGAGCCCTTCGTGGCTGCGGATCACCTCGGAGCGGAAAAGGTCGCGGAACGTCTGGGTCGTGAGCAGCCTCTTTCCTGAGAGGAACGGCGCGAAGTGGAGCGGCGGCGGCCTATCGACGCCGGGCGGCAATTGAAGGATTCCGAACTCGATGCGTTTGTCCGCGACATTGGACATCTCGAAAATCACCTTGCCGGCCGCGATTGTGCCTGCATCCGGCGTGCTGGACTCGAGGTCAAGACGGATTGCAACGCGCTGTTCGCCAGTCGGGAGTGTGGGATCGACAATGAATGTGATACCAGCGTCGCTGTCGGAGCTGCTGCCATGTAATACGCCAGCTTCTGCGATTATCTCAAAAACGGTCGTCTCGCCCGGCTCGATATAGGCTAATCCGCGGCTCAGCATCTCCCTCAGGTGGACAAAAGGCGTTCCGTCAGGGATCAAGCCCTCATTCGTCGAGCTATAGCGGAAAAGATAATCTTCCACCGTCAGCGTCTGCGGATCGTGATAGGCGATGCGGCGAATGGCGGGGTTCACGGTGAACGTTATCGCGATCATGTCGTCGAGAGCCGCCACGAAATCCAGATGGCAGTGGGTGCACCGGCAGCGACTGCCGAGATTCTTGAGAGCCCGGAAGCTATCGATGACACAGGAGCAGACCGGACAGATCAGAATCCACGTCATGTCGAAGAGACCCAGCGCGGTGGCGTGCAGGAAGAGAGCAATCGTTTCCTCCTCGTTGAGGCTCTTGTCGGTGGCAAATTTGATCGGATTGATGCGGAAGAGCTCGGCGTCGCTTGCCGAACGGATGTTGCCCTCGAGCTTGGATACGATCCGCGCACTCCAGCTCCGGGCAGATTCTAGCGCCGTTAGCTTCTCTTCGAGGTTCTTCTCGTCGATCGATGCCATGGCGGCCTCCTCCCCGGACTGCCGTATTGTCAACCGAACGAGTCAGATGATCGTCCAACATCAGCGGTTTCACAAGTTGGCAGCATTCTAGGTTTACCATAGTAAAAGGCTTCATTGTAGTGGCAAGCCCCCAGGGTCCCAAGACGTGAGGAGTTGGTGCCGACGAGCCTTTCCGCCGCATCCTCCTGGCGGAAGCGGTCCTGAACAAGATTAGCGTCCGATTTCGCGCTTTCGCCGAAGGGTCGGCCACCGCCACTATTTCTCGACTGTCAATTCCGTCCGATCTGGGGCCGATATCGGCGCATCGCCGACCGGCTTTATTGGGGCCGTCTTCGGACTGTCCGCTTCGGGAGCGTAGAAAATGAAAGCGGTCACGCAACCGTCATGCGCTGAATCGGTCCAAAACAGACTCTATGCCAGTCTGACCGAACGAACATTTTTTCAACCTTCGCGACCGACTGGCCATTGCGCGTGTTGGTGATCCGCTAGCATGGCACCGAAGATTTCCGGGATCGATGCTCAGTGCCGCAGATCTGTTTCCCCGATTTTTCCTGCTTTCAGCCGGGCGGCGGCAGGCCAAGCAACGCCCGCGCCTCCGCAGCGGTCGCCGCGCGGCGACCGTACTTTTCGATTGTTTCGACGCATTGCCTGACCAGCGCCGCGTTCGAGGGCGCCAACGCATCCCTGCCGATGCGGATGTTATCCTCAAGGCCTGTGCGGCAGTGTCCACCCAATTCGGCGCACCAATTGTTCAGCGTCACTTGGTGCCGGCCGATCCCAGCAGCGCACCAGGTCGCATCTGGCATGAGCCTCTTGGTAGTCTTTACCATGAACTCGAACGCCTCGCGGTCGACCGGCATGGCGTTCTTCACTCCCATCACGAACTGGACGTGAAGCGGCCCTTTGAGGCGCCCGTCCTTGACCATGCTCGCAGCTTGGAAGATGTGACTGAGATCGAACGCTTCGATTTCGGGTTTTACGCTGTGCTTACGCATCTCCGAAGCCAGCCAGTCGACGAGGTCGGGACTGTTCTCGTAGACGCGGGTTGGGAAGTTGTTTGAGCCGACTGCCAGCGAGGCCATGTCCGGCCGCAGCGGCAACATGCCGCCGCGCTCCGGGCCGGCGCCCGAGCGTCCGCCGGTCGAGAACTGAACAATCAGGCCGGGACAGTGCTTGTGCAATCCCTCAAGCAGCGAAGCGAACTTCTCGGGGTCGGAGGTCGCCGACCCGTCAGAATTACGGACGTGGCAATGGGCGATGCTCGCTCCTGCTTCAAAAGCCTCTTGGGTGGACTCGATCTGCTCAGGAACCGTGATCGGCACAGCCGGTTGTTGGTCTTTTGCGGCAGCGAACCGGTGATCGCAACGCAGACTACGCAAGGCTCTTTCATATCCATTTTCCTCGCCGGGCGAGGAGCGATGTCGCGCTACGCCGCTTCCCTCAGGGCTTGGGTTCCGCTCCCTCGCAGGCGCGGTCGAGGTCGGATTCCTTCACACCGAGGTCGCGCAGTGCTGTGGGGACGCCAAGTCTGACTGCCAACCGGTGCAGCCCGATCGGCGCGTCGTACGCACCGATCGCCGCCGCGATCCGTGCCATGGCCTCGGGTGCCGCTGGGCTGTTGTAGGCAAGCGCATGGTGAAGTCGCAAAGAGTCACTGCTTGTCTGCGTCAGAAACAGATTTTCATTCTGGGAAGAGGGGTTCGACTCCCCTAGGCCGTGCCACTCTCTTTGAAATCGTTGCGTAATTTCGACGTGCGGGTCTGCCCCGCCGCACGGCATTTCGAGCCGCGTACAATCCGATCTCCTTTCAACTTTTGGCTACCGACACATCGTGTCGGCCTGTGTTATAGTCGCTCTGTCAGGTGCAGGATTTGGCAGACACGCAAGGGGCGGCGATGGCGAGCGAAAGTCCTATCAACTCACCGAAGCACCCACGAAAATCGCCGGGCGGGGGCGCGCGGCCGGCGGAGCATGGCAGCGAGCGGCGCCTCATCACGGCGCTCTGCTACGATCTTGTCGGATCGACAAATCTTTTCCATCAACTCGATATCGAGGACTTCCAGGAGCTGATTTCCGCCTTTCAGCAGGCGGTGCGGTCGGCGATCGTCGCGCGTTCCGGCGTGATGCGGGTCGAGGCCGGTGACGGCGGTGTTGCCCTTTTCCCGACGGAACTTGGCTCGCGCGATGCCGCGTCACTGGCGATTCGCGCTGGCTTCGACGTTATCGAGGCCTGCCGGCGCGTCGGCCGCGAGGCGCGGCGCAGCGACATGCATGTCCGCGTCGGCATCGCCACCTCCATCGCGCTGGTCCAGGAACCGCGCGAGGAAGTCCCTTCGCAGGTGCCGGTGACGGGGGCGGCGCTCGCCATGGCGACGCGGCTGGAAGCGCTCGCGGCCCCTGACAGCATTCTCGTCTCGGAGGAAACGAAGACCCTCGCTGGACGCGCCTACGCCTTCATCTTCGAGGGCAGCCGGTCGCTAAAGGGATTTGCCGAGCCCGAAAGGGTTTGGCGCGCGCTCGAACATCGTACCGAAGTCACCCGCTTCTACGCCTTCGGACGGCTTGGCGGTTCCTTCATCGGCCGTGCCGCCGAGCTTGAGACAATTGGCCGTTGCTGGCGAGAGGTCTTGGCCGGGAAAGGCCAGATCCTGGCGATCGAAGGCGACGCCGGCATCGGCAAATCACGGCTTTTGCGGGAGATCCGCAAGCTTACCCGCAAGGAGCGATCGAGGACCTTCCTGTTTCAGTGCGCGCTCGGCGGCGCGCGCTCCACGCTTCACCCACTCATGCATGGCTTTCCCGGCACGGCGTCCAAGGCGGCTGGCCCCTCACGCCTGACGGCGACAACTGTCGCCGCCGCGTTCGCGCACCACGGCATAGAAGAGCCAGACGTCGCCGAACTGTTTTCGTATCTGCTCGGCGCTGCGGGCCGAAACGAGTCCCTCTCCGGCAGCGATCCCAAGGCAATCCGCGACAGGGCGCGGCGGGCGACCATCCATGCGCTGGAGACCGTCGGCGCCCGCGGTCCGCTGATCATGGCGGTCGAGGATATTCACTGGATCGATCCGACGTCGCAGGACCTCCTTGGGGAAATCGCCCGCACGGTTTCACGGCTTCCCATCCTTCTCGTCGTCACCTTGCGCCCCGGCGCCGCGATGGATTGGGCCGGCGGTGCCGACGTGGTGCACTTGTCGTTGAAACCCCTCAATCGCGACGAGACGAAGCAGGCGATCGAAGCGAGTTGGCCGGCACACAAGCGCACGGCGCTTCCGGAACTTCTGGAGGCGACGGAGCGGATTTCCGGCGGCGTTCCGCTGTTCATCGAGGAGATCTGCCAGTGGATCACGGAGATCGCGCCTGCGGATGCGGCGAATATTCCTGAGGCAATCGCGCATGACGGCGAGGCCAAGGTCTCTCACACGCACGCGCTTGCCTTCGAAGGGATTCTCGACGAACGGCTCGCGCGCCTCGGACCGGCGCGGGACGTGGCGCGAGCCGCGGCGATCGCCGGCGGCCGTACCACGCTGCCGCTGCTTCACGCGCTTTTGCCGGATCTCGCCAGGCGGTCGCTGGCGAGTGCGGCGGATGTGCTGTGCGAGACCGGCTTTCTGACGCGTGGCCGAACCGGCGGAACCGTGATCTACCGCTTCCGACACGCCCTGATCCAGGAAACGATCTACGAAGCACTGCTGCGCAAGCAACGGCAGGTTCTGCACCGGCGGCTGTTCGACGCCGTCAGCGACGACCGTGGGCTGGCGGAATGGATCGACACCGGCGGGCTCGCCGACCAGGCGGAACGCGCCGGGCTCACGGAGGAGGCAATTCGGCTGTTCATCGCCGCCGGCTCCGAGAGTGCCGGCCGCTCGGCGATGATCGAGGCGCGCCACCATCTGGAGCACGCGCTGGCCCTTTGCGCCGAGATGGACGAAAGCGAGGCGGTCGACGCCTTGCGGCTTTCCGCCTTCACCAGGCTCGGCCCGATCCTCACTGGCCTTGTCGGCGCCAATTCTCCGCCCGCCCGCAAGCTGTACGAAGACGGCGTCGCCATCGCCCGCCGCCAGCCGAAGGAAGACCAGCCAAAGTGGTTTCCGATCTATTGGGGCTGGTGGCTGACCGGGCCTGACTTTCTCGTCATGCACGACCGCGCACTCGAAGTGCAGATGATGATGCTTGGCACCGAAGATCGCGAAATCGCCCTGCAGGTCAAGCATTGCATCTGGGCGATCGACTTCAATCTCGGCTGGCACAGGGAGACGCAGGAGGCGATCACGGCGGGGCTTGCGCTCTACGACGAGCGATCGGCCGAAACCGCGCGAACGCTCTATGGCGGCCACGACGCCAAGGTCTGCGGCCTCGGACAACTCGCTCTGTCGCTCTGGCTGACGGGACAGGGCTCGGCCTCGGACACAGCACTTGCGGACATGGTCGGCCTGGTCGAGCGCATCGGCCATGTTCCGAGTACCGCCCATTCGCTCGACACCGAGGCGGTCTCGGCCTTCTACCGCGACGATTTCGAGCGGCTGGCGGATGTTTCGAGCCGGATGCAGCTCTTTGCCCAGCAAAATGAGATGCAGTCGCTCGCTGGCATGTCGCTGCTTTTCGGCGGCTGGGCCAAAGCCCACAGCGACGACCTCCTCGCCGGCCATGAGATGTTCGGCGAGGGATTGGCGCTGCTCAAGGATCTCGGCGCCGTCGCCGACCTGCCGATCTATCTCTACATGCACGCGACCCTGCTCGGCCTTGCCGGCAAGTACGAGCAGGCCATCGACGTCGTCACCGACGCCATCCGGCAGGCCAAGGAAACCGGCCATGCCTACTGGCTCGCCGAACTCTACCGCTGCCGGGCCGTGCTGCGCGCTCGGGGAAACGTGAAAACCAATCTTGTCGCCGCCGAACTGCTGACCGCCGTGACCATCGCCGAAAGCCAGGGTGCGATGGCTCTGCTGCAAAGGGCGAGCCGCTCAACCCGGGAGCTGGGCGTTGTTATCGGACGCTGACACGGCCGAAGGCCTGACCCCTGCCCCGCCGGCGATCGACGGACGGATTGCCGACTTTCGCGACGAGCTTGCCGCCGGCTTGAGGCAACCGCTCGATACGCCGGCCGACCCCGGCGCCGCCGAGGCATGTTTTCGCAGGCTACTCCCTTTCAGCCGCCGGGCCGGCATCACCCGTCTCGCCGACCTGACCGGGCTCGACCGTCTCGGTCTGCCGGTGGCGCAGGCCATCCAGCCGGCCGCGCTTTCCGAGGTGACCTCGCTTGGCCGCGGCCTCACCCTGATGGAGGCGGCGGTCGGGGCGATCATGGAGGGTCTCGAGCGTTTCTTCGCCGAGCGCATTCCCTCCTCGGACTGCTTTCTTGCGACCGCCGACGAGCTTCGGATCGACGCGGCCCTGCTCGAAAACCTGCTGCTTCCCCACGCCGGCACCGCATGGCGATCGCTGCCAATTCCCTGGACCTTGGCTGTCGATGTCGCGAGCGGAGCGCCGCAGCCGGTGCCGCTCGAACTTGTTCACACCTGCTATACCGATCCCGAGCCACAGGGCGACGGATTGTTCATCCGCACCACCACCGGCCTTGCCTGCCACAGCACGGCGCGCGATGCCTTCGCGCATGGACTGTTCGAATGCATCGAACGCGACGCGATCGCGCGGGCCTTCGCCACCCACGGCTTTTTCGATCGTTGCCGCATAGCGACATCGCACATCGGGCCGAAGGTCGAGCATATTCTTTCAGTCACCCGGACGCAGGGCATCGCTTTCGCGCTTTGGCACGCCCCCTCGCCCACCGACCTACCGGTGATCTGGTGCCAGGCGATCGAGGCCGGCGCGGCTGAGCCTACCCTGGCGTTGCCGACGGAGGGCCATTCGGCGGGCTTTACCGTCGAGACAGCGGCGGCGAGCGCGATGCTGGAGGCATTGTCGGCGCGCGCCGGGGCGATTTCCGGCGCGCGCGACGACCAGACGCGCGAACACTATCGGAAGAGCACCGATCCGCTCGTCGCGGACGCCCGCCGCCTGATCCTCGAAGCCACGGCTGCGGGCACGGCAGCGTCGCCCTTCGCCCCAACATGCCTGCGCGACGTCGTCGACCGGGTTGCCGCCTGCGGGCTTGGACCTGTTCTCGCCGTACCGGTCGGAGCGGACGCCGAAGCAGGCGTGGCCTGCGTGCGAACCATTCTTGCGGGTGCGCGGCCGTTTTCAATTTTGCGTTGAGGGGTTGCCGATGACGAATGCCGGCAAGGAAGGTCCAATTCTGGTATTTCTCGGCCCCACGCTGCGTCTCGAAGAGGCGCAGGCGGTGCTCGACGCGATCTATCTCCAGCCCGTATCCCAGGGAGACGTCATACTCGCCGCCCATGCCTTCCGCCCACGTGCGATGGTGCTGATCGACGGACAGTTCGAGGACCGCCCCGCCGTCCGCCACAAGGAAATTCTCTGGGCGATGGCAAAAGGCATCGTCATGATCGGCGCGGCCAGCATGGGAGCCTTGCGGGCGGCCGAGCTTGAGCGATACGGCATGATCGGCGTCGGCCTGATCTATAGGTGGTACCGGCGCTGGCCGTTGACGGCGGAGGATGCGGTCGCCGTGCAGTCAGGGCCCGCCGAACTCGGCTTTCTGCCGCTCACGGACGCACTTGTCGACCTTCAACGGACGTTCTCGACGCTTGCCCGCCGAAATATGATGACATCGGCTGAGCGCGACCAGCTCATCGCATTGGCGCGCGGGACGAACTTTCGCGATCGCTCGCTCGCAGCCCTATTGCGGGCTGGGGGATTTTCCAGTGACCGTATTTCGGCATTGCGGAAAGAAATGACCGGGCAAAAGCGCCAGGACGCCCTCCTTACGTTACGTAAGGCGCCTTCCCTAACAGTAGAGCGGCAGGGCCGCGATGTTGATCGCGCCTGGGTCGCGACCAATACTTTCATGAGAGATTTGGAAGCCTCGCATATTGACATCGACTTGATACGAAATTACTAATTAAACGTGTGGTTGCTCAATCCTTCTTCTTCGAAAGCGATTGTGCCATGGAATCGTATCCGAACAATGTGACGGAACGCGTGGACCCACGCATCGGAACACGATTCTGGATTTTCCCCCAGCCTCCCTTCATCCCCGGCTACGAAGAGCCCGATCGCGTCTGGCTCTCGATCCTGCCCGACGAGATTCGTGACGGACCGAGCGACCAGTGGGTGTACGTGGTCGATCCGTTGATCGAAAAACAGCCCTATGGTCCTGACGATCTGCCGCCGTTCGAAGGCGAGCGGCGACCGGCGGCACGATCTGGCCCGGATCGTAACTTCGACAATATGGACCCGAAATCGCGGGCCTACCTCGGCGTCCACGTCTATGCCTGCGTACATTTCGTGCTCGACATCTGGCACAGCTATCTCGGTCATCGCATCCGCTGGTTCTTCGACCCGGCCTTTCGCCGCCTGGAAATCATTCCCCTGGTCGACTGGGACAACGCCCATGCCGGCTACGGCTATCTGGAGCTGGGAGCCTCCGATGTCGGCGGCGTGCTGCGGCCCTATGCGCTGAACTTCGACACAGTCGCCCACGAGGTCGGCCATTTCATCAGCCTGTCGGAACTCGGCATCCCGATGATCACATCGCGCGAGGCCGATTTCTTCCCGTTTTCGGAAGCCTTTTCCGACTGTGTGTCGCTGATCTCGCTGCTGCATTTCGATTCCGCCGTCGACCGGCTGCTGCGTCGGACGCAAGGCAATCTTCTGCTCTCCAATGAGCTCAACCGTTTCGCCGAGACTAGTCCCGAGACGCAAATCCGGCTGGCTACCAATTTCCGCCGCATGTCGGAAACCACCCGCGAACCGCACGACCGCTCGCTCCCCTTCCTCGGCGCGATCTTCGACAGCATCGTAGACGTCTACCACCGCCAATTGGTTCGCGAAGGGTTCGCCGACCCGCGCCTGCTCGACGTCGATCTCAGTGAATTGACGCTCGACCAATTCGACGAGTTTCGCGGCTTGACCGAGCGATCGTTCCGCGACCGGCCGCTCTATTTCAAGCTGGCACTCGAAACCGCCCGCGACCAGGTCGGTCGCGCGCTCGCGGGGTCGCTGCGCTCGCTCGATCCAAACACTATGACGCTTGATCAAGTCGCAAGGGCGGTGGTTGCAGCAACGGTCGACGGGGTCGCGGCCGAACGGCTCGAGGCAAATTTTGTATGGCGTGAAATCATCAGGTGAAACCAGTCCTTGATAGGAGGGGAACATGAGTGACTGCTGCTGCCATCCCGGTGTAGGTCCAAACCCAACAGGCCTAACGCCTCCCAACTATAGCGCCTATAGACCAGGCGAAGTGCGATTATATGGGCGCTTGGCTGATCACGCGCCCATCTTTGTAAATTCCGAGAAAGAGGTACTAAAACGACTCGAAAATGACCTACACGTCAACAACATCGAGGGCGATACAAAGAAAATAGCAGAAATCGTAAGAAAAAGCCTAGCATACACCCTTGATCCCATCTTTGCGATTTTTAAGGAAAAAATCACACTCGCGGGCCTGCTGGGTTTCGATGTTTATTCTCTCCCGGTGGAGATATCCTCCAAGAAATGCTGCGACGATGACAAAGGCAGGTGTATCGGCGTCATATACGGCTACTCCTATGAAGGGCACTGCTATGATTTGCCAAAGCCGTTGATCATGTTCCTGCCATGTCTACCCCACCAGCTTACATCCGGCTATTGCGAATGCGATTGCGGATACGGCCCAGGCCTCGGCTATGCCGTATGGCAGATCGACAAGCTTGAGGATGTCATCGTGATCGATATTCGCATCGACGATGTAAAGACGCTCATCCTCGACGCCAATCTTCCGGGCAACCGTTCACCGCTCGCCTACTCACAGACCATGAGGCTTGCACCGTCGCGGCCGCCGATCAGCGGCTGACTCCGGTATCACGCGGCTAGTGTGGCCGAAGCTATCGGCCACACGCCGTTCACGCGTCTCAAACACACCTCAATTCATCTCGGTCGAGAACCAGGCCATCAGTTCCGCAGCGTTCCTGATCCCGGTGGAGCGCATCATTCTCGCGCGGTGCGCCTCCACCGTGCGCCGCGACAGGTTCAGCTCCTCGGCGATCTCGCCGCTCGTCTTGCCCTGCGCCATCATCGTCAATATCTGCCGCTGCCGGCCGGTCAGCGGATTTTCCGCGTCTGCCAGCGGCCGGTTCAGTGCTTCGAAACAGTAGAGCGCCTCGGCGAAAGGGCGGAAGAGGAATATCTCAGGCTGCCGCCAGTATTGTCTCCGTGCTGGCATTTGTCTGCCGGTGTTCTTCGTCGTTAGCACAGCAAGCCATAAAGCCATCTCGCCCCGGATCAGACTCGCCAATATGTCCTTTCGGAACTAGACTTTTTCGGATTGCAGCATAGCGCCACTACACTGCAGTGCCGAGCCCTCGTCACTGAAATGGCGAGATGACAGCTTATGGCTCCGCTGCGACCGGGTGTTTTCACCACGTAATGTCCGCTTTGCGGCGACGTCGACCGGTGGCTCGATGACCACTATGGAGGCGCGAAGCGGCCTTATCCTTGATCAACGAAAAAGCCCGATTCTGCCCTGAAAGCGGCCATGGCTGCAGATGAGTTCACCTTGGGCGCAGGTGCCTGCCTCAAACTTCCCGTCATGACTGCTTCCCACCGAGATGACGGGCCGAAGACGCCGCGCACCAGAAAACCGGACGCCCCCAAAACAGGTCTGGGGGCAGCGCCGTAAGCGGCGGCGCGCCCCCATCCCCTGGCTGGTGTAGGGCCCCTCGCCCTACACCTCGCCCTGCGGCCCCCTCAATTCGGCTCCCGGATCGCGCTATCCAGCCCGCGCAGCAGCGGATAGAGGAAATACGAGATCACTGTCCTGTTCCCCACCTTGATCTCCGTCGTCACGGTCATGCCGGGCAGCAGCCTTACCGGCACGTCCGACGCATTCAGCCGCGTGTCGGCGAGCAGGATCCTTGCCTTGAAGAAAGGCGCTGCCGGTTGGCTCGGCGTGGCGGTCTGTTCCGGTTGGCCGGTGAGGAACGTGTCCTGGCTGATCGTCCTCACCTCGCCCGAGGCGGTGCCGTATTTCTGGAAGGGATAGGCGTCGAGCTTGATGCGGGCGTCCTTGCCGACGGCCACACGGCCGATATCGCGGGTGTTGATCGAGACTTCGGCTTCGAGCGGCACGTTGATCGGCACCAGCGTCACCACCGGTTCGGCCTCGCGCACGACGGAGCCGATGGAGCGCTGGGCGAGATCGAGCACGACGGCATCGGCGGGTGCGGTCAGCGACACCATGTTGCGGCGCAGCTCCATCTTCTTCAGTTCCTCGTCGGCCATGTCGCGCTGGCCGCGCAGTTCCACCAGCTGCTCCATCGCGGCGCGGCGGAAATCCTCGATGAAGGCCTGGCGGTCGGCCCTGAGCTTGGCATAGGCGTGCGCCGCCTCGTCGGCCTTGCCGCGAACGGCGGACAGGCTGGACTCGACGTCGAGGCGGGCGTCGCGCGAGCCGAGCAGCGTGATCAGCGAGCCGCTCTGCTTGTTATAGAGCCGCTCCCGCGCTGCCTCGATCTGCGAGAGCCCGTCGCGCCTGTCGTTGAGCACGGCCTCCTGGTTCTTGCTCGCCGCAAGAGCGGCCGACTGGCCGGCGATCTGCTGCTCGAAATTCTGCAGCTGCGCCATGTAGAAGGCCCGTCGCTGGCCGAAAAGCTGCGCCTGCAGCGTCTGGTCGGGGGTGTTTCCCGCCAACTTCGTATAGTCGTCGCCGGCAAGCTCGGCCTCGATGCGCTTCACCTGGGCGTCGAGTGCGGCGAATTTTGCCTGCTGCTGGTCGACATCGGCCTGGCTGAAAGTGGCGTCGAGGGTGGCCAGCGTCTGCCCGGCATGCACCACCTCGCCGGCCTTCACCTCGATCGTGCGGATGATCGAGGTTTCGAGCGGCTGGACGACGATGGTCGGCTGCGTGGTGACGAGCTTGCCGGGCGCGATCACCACCTCGTCGATGGACGAGACCGAGGCCCAGATGATTGCCGCGGCAATCAGCGCCGTCACGCAATAGAGCGTCATGCGCGCCACCCGCGGCGGCGCGCGTTCCTCAAGCTCGACGGCATCGGACTGGAATTCCGCGATCGCCGGCGGCAGCGGCGGGCGGGCGATCAGTTCCCTGCCCTGACCCGATCGCCCTTTGTCTGAAGGACCTTTGTCTGATGGCACTGGCAGGTTCTCGCTGGGTTTTCTGGCGTGCGCGTTCATGCGACCTGCCTCATCTGCTGGGACCACAGGTGGCGATAGGTCATGCAGCGCGATACAAGCTGATCGTGCCGGCCGATATCGGCGACCTTGCCACGCTCGACGACGAGAATGGCATCGGCATCGACGAGCGTCGAAAGCCGGTGCGAGACGATGATGACGGTGCGCCCGGCAGCGATGCGGCTGAGGTTCTCGCGGATGATCGCCTCGCTGTCAGGGTCGAGCGCGCTGGTTGCCTCATCGAAGATCAACAACTTCGGATCGGTGATCAGCGCGCGCGCAATCGCCAGGCGCTGCTTCTGGCCGCCGGAGAGGTTGGAGGCGTTTTCCTCCAGCATCGTGTCGAAGCCGCGCGGCAGGCGCTCGATGAACTCCTCGGCGCCGGCGATGCGGGCAACTTCCATGATTTCCTCGATGCTGGCATCGGGCTTGGCGGCGGCGATATTTTCGCGAACCGAGCCGCGGAACAGGAAGTTATCCTGCAGCACGACGCCGATGCTGGTTCTCAGATGCACGAGGTCGATCTCGCGGCTGTCATAGCCGTCCATGCGCACAAGGCCTTCCTGGCTCTGATAGAGCCCCTGGATGAGCCTTGTGATCGTCGTCTTGCCCGAGCCGCTCTTGCCGACCACGCCGAAGACGCAGCCCGCCGGAATGGCGAAGGAGACATTATCGAGCGCCGGCGCGCTGTCCGGGCCGTAGCGGAAGGTCACCTTGTCGAATTCGATGCGACCCTGCAGATGCGGCCGGACACCGCGCCCGCGGCCCGCCTGCTCCGGCCGCTGGTTCATGATCTCGCCAAGCATGCGCACCGAGAGCGCCACTTCCTGATATTCGTGCACCATGGTGACGATCTGGACGAGCGGTCCCGAGACGCGGCCGGCGAGCATGTTGAAGGCGACGAGCGCGCCGATCGTCATCGTGCCGCTGAACACATCGAGCGCGCCGAGACCGATGATCGCCACACTCATCAGCTTCTCCAGCAATCCCGTCATCGCCTGGGCGATGGTCGAGATCTTGTCGACCCGGAAACGCACGGAGATCGATTGGGCCGAATAATCATCCCACACCTTGCGCTGGCGTGGCTCCAGAGCCAGCGATTTGACGGTGCGCATGCCGTGCACGGTTTCCACCAGCAAGGCCTGCCGGTCGCCTTCGGCCTGGTAGAGCGCCTGCAAGCGGCGCTGGAACGGCCCGACGAGCATCATCACCACCAGCCCGACAAGGGCAGCAAAACCGAGCACCACCAGCGTCAGCTTGACGCTGTAGAGAAGCAGGATCGGCACGAAGACGAGAAGCGACACGCCGTCCAGAAGGGTCAGGAACAGCCGGCCGGTCAGGAATTCACGGATGCGCCCCGTCTGCTGCATGTGCTTGACGAGAACGCCGGCCGAGGCCTGTTCGAAGAGCGCAATCGGCAGGTTCAGCAGATGGCCGAAGGTGCGTGTCGCGACGCGGATGTCGATCCTGTTCGTCGCGTAGAGCAGCAGGTAGCGGCGCAGGAAGGTGAAGGTCGCGTCGAAGATGAGCGCGATCGCAATGCCCGCCGTCAGAACCGTCAGCGTCGCATAGCTCTGGTGCACGAGCACCTTGTCGATGACGAGCTGGAAGAAGATCGGCGTCGTGAGCCCGAGGCCGTAAAGCACGAAGGCGGCGAGCGCGACATCGCGGAAGAAGCTGCGCTGCTTGATGATTTCGGGGACGAACCAGCGGAAGCCGAAGGGCCGGTCCTCGTCGGACATGCGATAGTTGCGCTTCAGCAGGATCACCGATCCGAGCCAGGCCTTGGCGAACTGCTCTTCGCTGAGCATCATCACCTCGGCGCGTGAGGCGAGCGGGTCGAGAACGCGGATCCTCTCATCCTCGCCCTCCCCGACAGCCCCGGCGATGACCACCCAGTTGCCGTTCGAAAGTTCCGCGAGCACCGGAAAGGCCTCGCCGAGCTGGAACAGGCTTCGCCAGTTGAGCTCAAGATGCCTTGCCCTCAGGCCGGCATCCTTGGCCATGCGCAGCAGCTGCCGCACGGCAACGGGATCGTTGCCGACGGCATAATCGTGCTGCAATCGCTCAGGAGCGAGATCGACGCCGTGATGACGCGCGACGAGAGCAAGACAGTGCAGATTGGTATGCAGAAAACCACTCATGGCCCACCCGAAACAATACAAGACCGAGGCGATATTTATTTTTATCAGTTGAAGTTCGGCGAAGCGTTCGAACCGCCGCCCTGCACCGACTGGATATCGGCAGCGGCCGCCGCCGACATGTCGCCGATGCGGCGAACCGCGCCCGCCTCGACCAACCCGCCAAGCGCCTTCTGCATGAGATCGACCGCATTGGCGAAGGCATCGACAGGCATGATAATGCGCTGGCGGAAGACCGGCTTCGGATTGTTGTTGGCGTCACGATCGGTGGCCGAGAGCGACATCAGGTCGATGCGCACGATCGTTCCCGTGATGGTGATTTCGCCGATACCGTCTGCATAAAGTTCGTTGCTCATTGTTCTCTCCTCTGGTTGATAATCAAAACGTCTTCACCTTAGGGCATCCTACGTCCATCAGGACGCTCTAACTGCTTGAATGTGCATGCATATGTGCGTGCGGCCAGGCCGGGAACGGGTCCCGAAGCCCGGCGGCAGCCTGCGGATCGAAGCCTGTCTCCCCACCGGTCAGGCAATCGTCGAGTGCGGCGCGGATTTCGTCCTCGTCGAAGCCGGCGCCGATGAAGACGAGCTCCTGGCGGCGGTCGCCCCAGGCATCATCCCAATGCCGGTCGATGAGCTGGCGGAACGGCTGAAAGCGCGGCCATTGCGCCTTCGGCACGCTAGCCCACCAGAAACCCTTGGTATCGATACGGCACTGGGTGCCGGCAATCGACAGCAGGCCGATCTCGTCGGGCCTTGTCGCCAGCCAGAAATGCCCCTTCGCGCGGATGAGGCCCGGCCATTTCCTGTCGAGGAATTGGTTCAGCCGCGTGGGATCGAACGGCCGGCGGCTGCGATAGACGAAGCTCGAAATGCCGTATTCCTCCGTCTCCGGCACATGGTCGCCCCAGCCGAAGAGTTCCTTGTGCCAGAGCGGATGGCGCGCCGCTTTCGCCTCGCTGAAGAGGCCGGTATTCAGGATGGCGTCGAGTTCCAGCCGGCCGAAGCCGGTCTCGATGACGCGGGCATCGGGGTTGAGCGCGGCAACGATGCGGCGAACCTCGCCAAGCGCTGCGGGCGCGACATCCTGTGCCTTGTTGATGACCACGACATCGGCGAATTCGATCTGCTCGACGAGCAGTTCGACGAGCCTGCGTTCGTCGTCTCCGTCCCGGCTCTCGCCTCGATCCCGCAGGAATTCCGCGCTCGCATAATCGGCCAGAAGATTGACGGCATCGACGACGGAAACCATCGTGTCGAGCCGCGCGACATCGCAGAGTGCGGCCCCGCTCTCGTCGCGGAAGGAGAAGGTTGCCGCAACCGGCAGCGGCTCGGCAATGCCGGTGCCCTCGATCAGCAGATAGTCGAAGCGGCCGGCGGCGGCGAGCCGGCGCACTTCGCTCAGGAGATCGTCGCGCAAGGTGCAGCAGATGCAGCCATTGGTGAGCTCCACCAGCGTCTCGTCCGTGCGCGACAGGTTGGCGCCTCCGTCGCGCACGAGATCGGCATCGATATTGATTTCGCTCATGTCGTTGACGATCACGGCGACCCGGCGCCCCTCGCGATTGCGCAGGACATGGTTGAGGATCGTCGTCTTGCCGGCGCCGAGAAAACCGGCAAGGACCGTCACCGGAAGTCTGTTGTCTGCACGCGTCATCGGTACTCCCCGCCCGCTTCCTTTACGCCGCGAGCTGCGGTCTGAATGCTACGTCCACGTAGTAGTTCGTGCTGTTATAGCTGGCGCTCGGGAACAGCCCGCTCGACCCATAGGCGTAGACGCCGTTGCTGCCGCCGAGCCCCCTCAGGTCGCCGTTCGTCACATCGGCGCTGAAGTAATTGCCGGTCGCCGAATAATTGCCGTTGGTGCTGTAGGAAACGACGTAGGTCGTATCCGCTGCGACCGCGACCTGATGGGTGAGCGTCGCGGTCTGCCAGCCGCTTGCCGTTTCGTTGTCGAAGCTGACGCTGCCGAGCAGCGTGCCCGAGGAGGTCCAGAGATAGCCGGAATGCGGGCCTGTATTGTCGGCCCCCTTGTAGAAGCGGATGCCCGTGACCCAGCCTGCGGTATCGGCCTGGAATTTCATGCCGAGATTGACCGGCTGGTTGTCGTTGGTCGAAACGATTGCAGGGGTCGCGCCGGCGCTGAAGAGGTTCTGCTCAGGGCCGGGATTGTTGATGGCAAGCGAGACATCGGCCGTTGCCGTGCCGCCATGGCCGTCGGCGATGGCATAGCTGAAGCTCGCAGGCCCGGTATATCCCGCAGTCGGCGTGAAGGTGATGGTCTGGGCCTGGCTGTCATAGGATACCGAGCCGTTGACCGCGCCGCTGACCCCGGTGATCGAGATCGCATCGCCATCGGCATCACTGTCATTGGCGGTGAGCGCCGAGGCCTGGATGGTGATCGGCGTGCCGGCATTGGTCGAGAAGCCGCTGTCGTTTGCGGCGACCGGACCCGCATTCTGCACCGGCTCCCGGTAGAGCACATCGACCCAGTAATTGGTCGCATTGTAGCTCGCCGTCGGGAACAGGCTGCCCGTGCCATAGGCATAGAGGCCGTTGCCGCCGCTTGCCGCGCTCGACGGCGCCGTCAGCGCGCCATTCGTATGGTCAGACGTGAAGTAGTTCGCGGTTGCCGAGTAGAAGCCGTTGGAATGGTAGCTCGCCACATAGGTGACGCCTGCCGAAACGGCGATCGGCTGCGCGAAGGTCACCGTCTGCCAGCCGCTTGCCGTCTCGCTGAAGAAGGTCGCCTGCCCCAGAAGCTGGCCGCTGCTGGTCCAGAGTGAGCCGACATGCGTGCCGGTGTCCTGCGCGCTCTTGTAGTAGCGCAGTCCGGTGATCTCGCCACGGGCCGACGCGATGAACTTGACGCCGAGTTCGACGGACGAATTGTCGTCGGTAGCGCTTGCCGGTGCGTCGGAGGCCGAAAACAGGCCCGTGCCGTCAGGCTGCTGTCCGACATTGAGGCTGACGGTGGCCGAGGCCGTGCCGCCATGCCCGTCCGAGATCGAATAGGAGAAGCTTGCCGAACCCGTATAGCCTGCTGTCGGCGTGAAAATGACGGTGTTGTTCTGGCTGTTGAAGGTCACCGTTCCGTTGACCGCGCCGTTTGCGCCGGTGATGCTGAGCGGATCGCCATCGGCATCGCTGTCATTGGCGAGCAAATTGGCAGCGGCAATCGACAGGGCCGTGTTGGCATAGGTCGTATAGCCGTTGTCATTGGCAGCGACCGGCACCATGTTGCCCGTCGACTGGTTGTAGACGACATCGACCCAGTAGTTCGTCGACTGGTAGCTCGATGTCGGGAAGGTCGAGCCCGATCCGACGGCGTAGACGCCGTTCGCACCTGCTAGCGCCGTCAGCGAGCCGTTGGTATGGGCCGTGTTGAAATAGCCTGCCGTCGCCACATAGCTGCCGGTCGTGTGGTAGGAGGCGACATAGGTCGCACCCGCCGTGATCTGCAGCGGCGTGGAGAAGATCGCGGTCTGCCAGCCGGAGTGCGACTCGTTGATAAAGGTAACAGTGGCAACGAGTGTGCCGTCTGCCTTCCAGATGGAGCCGGTATGCACACTGGTATCGCCGGCAGCCTTGTAATAGCGGATGCCCGAGATCGTGCCGCTTGAGGAAGCGACGAACTTCATGCCGAGTTCCATCGCCGTATTGTCGTTGAAGCCGCCGCCGGTCGGTCCTTCGCTCCCCGTAAACAGCGTCTCGCCGGCCGGACCCGGCTGAACGGTGAGGCTGACACTGCCCTGATCGGTGCCGCCGCGCCCGTCCGACAGCGTATAGGTGAAGCTTGCCGGGCCTGAATAATTGTTGGCCGGCGTGAAGATGATCGTTCCGGTCTGCGTGTTGAGAGCGACCGTGCCGTTCAGCGCATTGCCGACGGCGGTAATGGTCATCGCATCGCCGTTGGGATCGATATCGTTTGCCACAAGCGCGGCAATAGAGATCGTCAGGTTCCCGTTGTGGCCGATGATCAGCCCGCTGTCGTCGGTTGCGACCGGCACGCTGTTCGGCCCGGCATCGAAGACCACGTCCACCCAGTAGTTGGAGCCGCCGGGGTTTTGGCCGGGGAATGTGCTGGCATTGGTGCCGTAGGCGAAGACGCCGCCGCCATCGACGGCCTTCAGCGCGCCGCTGGCATAGGGCTCGTTGAAATAGTTCTCGGTGACGGAGAAGAACCCGTTGCTGTGATAGGAGGCCACATAGGTCGTGCCGGCAGCGATCTGGATCGGACTGGAGAACATCACCGTCTGCCAGCCGGAGAGCGGCTCGCCCACCGACACCCCGGTCGCCAGCAGCGTTCCGTCGGCTGTCCACAGGCTGACGACATGGTCGCCGGTATTGTAGAAGCCCTTGTAGAAGCGGATGCCCTGAACGGAGCCCGCCGTCGTCGCCTGGAAACGCAGGCCGAGCTCGACCGATTCGCGATCTATCGCGGTTTCGACCGCGGGCTTTTCGGCGAGCGTCCAGAGGCTCGTCGTCGTTGACGACAGGCTGACTGTGACCTGCTTGCCGGCCGATGGTGCCTCCAGATTGACGCTGTCGTCGACGGCGCGCGACATGATCGTATAGGTGCCGCTTGCCTGGACGACCCAGTTATAGGTCCAGCTCTCGCGCCCGGTAGCCTTGAACCAGTGCTGGCCGCCATCGGTGGAGACCTCGACGCCGGCAATGATGCCGCCGCCGAAATCCTGCGCCGTGCCCGTGATCGTCACGCGCTGCCCTTCGACGAAGCTTGCGCCCGTCATCGACGAACTGATCGACGAGGTCGGCTTCAGTGTGTCGGTCGACTGGGTCGCCAGGATCAGGCTCGCATCGAGCGTGGTCGGCTGGATGCCCATGTCGGCAAACATGTTGACCATCGCCTGCTGCACATTGCGATCGGTCGATGTCGTCGGGCCCTGATGGTTGTCGCTCAGGCCCCAGGACCAGAAGACGGTGCCGGCGCCGAAGACGAGCGCGCCGCTGGCGGCCCGGTACATGGTGAGGCTGTGGGTGGCGACAGCGGAACCGACCGTCGTGCCGTAATCGCGCAGATAGGTTTCCACCGAGATGGACGAGAGCGACAGGTTGACGAGCCCATCCGGCCGGAAGCCGTTCTCGACATCGGAATCCCACTCGTAGCCGAGCAGGTTCTGCACGAGATTATAGGTATCGCCTTCATTCAGCTGGGAGACTTCGGTATTGCGCCAGAAGCGCAGGTTCGAATAGTCGTAGGGGATGGAGATCGTATCCTGGCGGTAGCTGTCCACCTGGAACATCGTTCCCGTCAGCGAATTCTCCGGCTCCTGGCCCGCATCGGCATAGCGCGGATCGCGCCAGGTGCCGGTGCCGACATCGCTCGGGTCTGTGCTCGTGCCCCAGGTCTCCTTGTAGCAGACCATGGTGCGGTAGGCCTGGCCGCTGCCGTCGATGCTGCTTTCCCAGCGGACCTTCCAATAGCACTCGTTGCCGCTCCAGAAGGCGAGATTGACGCCGGAATCACGCGCGGCCTCGACATTTGCGCGCTGCTCTGCCGACCAGTATTCGTCATGGCCGACGGAGAGATAGGCATCGTGATTGAGCAGCAGCGCGCCGTTGCGCGAGGCATCGACGCCCGAAATATAGGACACGTCGTAGCCGTTCTGCTCCAGCCAGGAGATGGCGGAGGATTCGACGCCGAAGATAAAATCGTGCGAGCCGCCGATCGGGCTCGTATTGGTGATGATCGGCCTGTTGTAGCTGACCGCCGAGGCGCGGCCGATCGCGGTCAGGCCGCAGCTGCAGTTCGGCGGCAGGTAGCCGATCATGTCGGCCGGATCGACGGGGACTTCGCCGTAATAGAGGCTGGCGCCGCCCCAGGCATTATAGGCCTGCCATGTCGTATCGGACGTCTGGAAGACGATATCGCTGGTCGAGGCGTCGTCGCGCACGACGAAGGGGATGATGCTGGCATCCTCGACCCCGTCCTCGCGCACCAGCTTGGCGAAATAGACGCCCGAGACGAAATCGTCAGGGATCTGCCAGCTCGCCGACACGGACCAGTTGCCGCAATCGATGAGGCCGAGCGACATGTCGACGATCGGATGCGGCTGGATCTGCGCCGTGGTCAGCGATTTCTCGATCGAGTCGACCTTGCGCGCCCCGTCCCCGCCATAATAGCCCATGCGGTAGATATCGATGCGGTAATGGGTGGAATCCGTGGCGATCTTGAAATCGACCGTCCCGCCGATATTGGTGCTGATTTCAGTGGCGAAACCCTGGATCGTGCCGTTGCCGTCGCCTTCGATACCCCACTCGCTGATCGGGTTGCCCTGCTTCAGGTTTTCGAGCGCGATCTTGTTGGGGCCTGCCGCGGCCGCAGCCGTCGCCATCGGTGCCACCAGTGCTGTCGGGGCCGCCTCGGTCGTCTCGGCGGAAACGTCCTGGCTCGGCTCCACCGAGATGGAAGCTATCGAGGCCTGAAGGCGCACCGCAGCAATGTTGACACTGCTGGCGGAACCGACCGGTGCCGCCGTGCTGGTGCTGCCGGTACCGGCATCGCCGGTAACACCCGTCAGCGCCGGAGCGACAGGCAGTGTCGCAGCCTCCTCGAGCGGATCCGGGCCAAGCACGGTGCGTTGCGATGTCGAGGAAGGTGTCTGGAAGACCGTCGCAGCCGACGCCGTCTTCGTGGACGTGTCCTGCGTGCCGCCATCGGCCGCAGGCGCCGGCGTCACCGACGATGATGTCGGGGACGATTGCATGTCGCCTGATGGGATCAGGGAAGATGTGACCGTGCCGGTAAAGGAGGATTGGACTGTTGCGCTGCCCTGTTTGGCAAAGCTTGGGGAACCATCGGTACTCGTGGAAGATACGACCGTCGCGGATCCCAGAACTGCACTCCAGGCAGAGGGTGCACGACCGATACTCAACGCTCCACCAAATGTACTCAGGTACTCACGGTTACTAACATGAATTCTCCGCATCAGCGGCGTCCCCCTTCCGCATCGCCGGCCCTTCGACCGCTATTGCAAGACGCTCATTCTGGCACCTTTCCTAAGGGAACGTACGACAGCAATCCGGGGTATGAGGGTGGTGCCTCCCTACGTCCATGTGATGACCCTCCCGCCTGCCCGAGCTGGCATGGCGGCAAAGCGGGCTATGCCATTGAGGGGTAACGCAGGTTCGGGATGGCTCTTGCGAGCGTATGAGCGTTATTGAAAAGATCCGGGGCCGTCTGACGGCGCTTATATTTCGATAATAATGAGGAGTTTGTTCGCCAGTGTATCGACTGAATGGATTCCGACAAACTTATTTCAATTGCTGCTTGCGCGACATTGACAGTCACACCGAGTCCAACAATCATCGATTTCTGGCGGGCTCAAATACGCTGTCTCGTTATCTGAGCGGACATCACGCAATAATCTGGTTGATCTGGATCTGTCGAATATTTGATGTGTAGGCAATATGCTGTTTAAGCGGTTAGTTGGTGTTGAGCTCTTTGACGGGTTCAGGAACGAGAATTTTATCAGAAATTACGACAGATATATTTGCCAACCGCCACTGAGCCTGTTTGTCATTTCTGGCCTGATCGTCGTAATTTCATTGGCGAGCGCTGATTTCCTAGGAACAATCTCTCGATATTTAAAGCCTATATTATATTTTTCACCGAAATATCACTATGAATTGCGCTGGATGCCGGTGCACTACCCTAGTCAGGTTGATCTATATACGTGCCTGTCGTTTGCTGTTCTTGCATTTACATTTGTAAAAGTTACGGTATTTTCTTCATACATAATTTTTACACACACCGGAGAAAGAAGCATTTCTATAACAGATCATAAAAATATTTTTATGAAGATTATATTGGTGATATCGGGATTCTTTTCTGCTATATTTCTGATCCCCCTGCCGATTTTCCACGACGGAACTCAGAGTAGACTTGTTGGAAACGCCTTCGTTCTGACTTCTTTCAATATATTTTGGTCATATACACTATGCGGAGGAATTTGCATGACAGTTTTATTCTTAAAGAGGCTGAAAATCCGCGCATAGGAGAGCCTGACGGCCGGATCGAGCACGACCATTGCCGGTCAGCGCAATGGCGGTACAGGCAAGAGGCGTCATCCGGTTCATCGGCATCCGCTTGCGCCGTCATCATGTCATGGACGAAGCCAGGCTAGCGGCGGCGAAAGACAACGTATCGCAGAACCAGTTGCTGCCGGCATTCATTGCTGACGGCATTGGTCATCGGCGCGCCGTCATGAGCCTGAAAAAATCGGGCGACACAGGGCAATGTCGACGCAGCGCTCACCATCCCTGATCGTACGGCCGATGTCGATCGTGATCCCGATGACGTATTGATCAAGACGCAGGGAGTGCCGAGCCGACGCCGTTAACCCTATCCACGGCGGCGGCAACCCTGACTGCCATCCAATTCCGCAACATCAAGGCCCTCGCCCCTGCCACCACGGGCTCATCGCACGATCAGGCCGGAACGTAGGTCAGCCTGATCACGTCCTCGTCGAGACGATCGCTGGCGACAAGGCGAAGCGGCGGCCGGGGGCCGGCGAAGAAGGGCGTGCCGTGGCCGAGCACGACGGGGTGGAGGTACAGTTGATACTCATCGATAAGGCCAAGATCGGTCAGGCTTCGCGCCAGGTCCGATCCGCCAACGCCGATCTCCCCGGTAAGCCGCGCCTTCAGCCCGCGAACCGCCGCCTCCAGGTCATCATCGACAAGCGTGGCATTGGGTCCGACCGATGTCAGCGAGCGCGATACGACCCACTTCGGCTGGCCCCGCCACGCCGCCGCGAAGTCGCGGGCTGCCGCATCCCAGTCGGCATGGTCTTCGTCCCAGTAACGCATGATCTCGTACAGGCGGCGACCGTACACGCTGCCCGTCAGGTCGCGCACTTTTTCGATGAAGTGACGGAAGAGCGCGGGACCGGGCGCAAATCGCTGGTGGTCGATATAGCCGTCCAGCGACTGGTTCATTCCGAACACAAGCTTGGCCATGCCCTTTTCCTCCTCCCAGACGCCGCGCCACGGCGGCGGCTCTGATTGCACGATACAATCAGCTGCAGAATAGCTTGACTGATTTCAATCCGCAATCGGTTTTTGGGGTGCGCATGAACACTCACTTCTGGCGGTGCCCGATCAATCCACTAGAGCAATTCCAGCAAAAGCGGGAACCGGTTTTGCGTCCGGAATTGCAGAGAAAACAATAAGCTAGAGCATTGAAGGCGAATCCGTTTTCGCCGGAAAGGCTCTAGATATCGGCAAGCCTGAGTTCGATCAGCTCACGCGCCAGCTCGTAGGTTCCGTCCTCGTCGTCGCCGGAAGCCTCTTCGATCAACTCGGCGGCGGCGCGATAAACTTCCCGCTCTTCTTCGGGGGAAAGCAGGCCCTTATTGCCAAGAGCGGAGATGAGTGAGTTCAGAACGGCCGCGGCCGACAGTGTAATGGCCTCGGATGTGAGACGCGTGGATTCTGAAGACATCTTTATTCCTCGATCGGTAGAACAACGCCTAAACAATACGTTGGGCCTGCAACAAGTTCCAAGTGGAGGCCCGACGCGAGATCGGCTTGATCTTATCGCGACAATAACGGCTCCACCACCCCTGATGATTGCAAGAATTGCGCCGGACCTCACAGGTAGATTTTATCTTGCGGACGCCATCATTTAGGCCATCCTGCCGGGGAGTTTCCGTAGTGTGCAACTTGACCTGCGTGGGAATGGCACAGTCTTTGGTAGCGGATTTGTGTCATGGAGTTGATGGTGTGCGCTGCCAGTCGGAGGATGGGCTCTATCCATTTGGAGGGGAAACATGGAATCCAGTCAGGATCGCTTCTTTCAGGCCGTGGCATCGAGGCAGATCCCGAGGATCAGGGTTGCGGGCATCGTGGTGGAGGACGGAAAACTGCTGGTTCAGCAGCCCGCCGACGATCCATCCTCCTGCTATGCCTTCATCGGCGGCGAATATGAGATCGGCGATACGTTCGAGACGCGGCTGCGCAGGGAATTCGAGGAAGAGACGAATGCCAGGGTGAAAGAGGCGCGTTACCTCTTCTGCGTGGAGAACCATTTCCGCTATCGCGGCCGCATCATCCAGCAGGCCGAACACTATTTTCTCGTGTCGCTGGATCGCCATGACGTCGTCAGCCGCGAGACGCACCTGAAACAATATTGGCTGCCGTTATCGTCACTCGCCGAATTGGACCTGCGGCCTTTTGTGGTGAGAGATGCGGTGGCGCGCGGAAGCTACCTGACGGACAGGCACCTTATCCAGATGCCGGATTGATGCCGTACAGCCTCTTGCCGGGAGGCACCCGGCAAGAGGCATTGCGTCATAACCGGTAGCGGTCAGTAGTCCCAGAAGATCGGTACCCAACGAAAGGCTTCGCCGTCGACTGCCACATGGCCGATGGAGGGGAACGGCAGATGGGTGGCCACCAGCAATTCGCCGGTCGCCGCCAGCTCGCGCAGAAGCCGGATACGAACGCGGACCGCCTCCTCGGGGTCGTGTTCGAAACCGTTGAACCAGTCGGGATGTTCGAACCCGACTGCAAACACGGCGTCGCCGGCAAACATCAGCTTGTCGCCGCCGGATGCCACGCGCACCACGCTATGCCCGGGGGTGTGGCCGCCGGTGCGGGTGACGACCACGCCCGGCGCAACCTCATATTCCTCATCGAACAGCCGCAGCTGGCCTTTATACTCATCGGCAAAGCGCTTGGCGGCCGCCCGGAGCGCGTCCGGAAAGCCCGGCGGCATGGATACGTGGGAGAAATCGGGCGACTCCCAGAATTTGACCTCGGCGGCAGCCACGTGGATGCGCAAGTCAGGACGCAGCCGCTCCTTCACCCCTTCGACGAGCAGCCCGCCGACATGGTCCATGTGCATGTGGGTCAGTACCACGTCTGTCACCGATGCCAGATCGATGCCTGCGGCTTCCAGCCGCTTGATCAACTGGCCGGCCCGCGGCAAATTCAGGTCCGGGTCGATCCCGAGCCCGGCGTCGACGAGGATCGTCTGCTTGCCACTGCGCACCACGACCACGTTCAGCGACCAGTCGAAAGCGTCCGGCGGCAGGAACATGTCGCCGAGCCAGGCGGCGCGGACGGCCGGTTCGGCATTGTGTCCCAACATCGCGGTTGGCAGCGGCAGCACGCCATCGCTAACCACCAGCACCTCGATATCGCCGATATCAAGCGCGTAGCGCGACGGAACCAGCTCGCCGGACGCCGGTGCACCGGCCTGCGAGGTGTTCTGCGAGGGCATATTTGTCTGCTGTGAACCCGAGGGACGGGTTTTTGTTTCTGATTGCGACATGACGCGCTCCTGTGTTGTGTGGACACCAGCCTGTCACTCTCCATTCGGCAGCACGCTGATGTTGCATGCCGCCATGGATCCGGCGCTCGAACCTGTGCTTGCGGACGTTTCCGTTTTCGAGCGCTTCTCGGGTGGCGGCCCTCAACACCTACAGCCGCCCTCAAGCCTCCGTAATCCAAACTTACGTTTGGGGGAGTGGCGGCCGGCCGCAGATCACCTTCCCGGTAATCTCTCTCGATGAGCCGCATGCGGTTAAAACAGGCAATGAAACCAGTCTCTTGCGGCTGCGGCCAGGCCGGAGCAGCTTCCATCGAATGCTGAACCGTTCGAAGGGATCGACGGTGGGAGAAAGCGTTTTGCCGCTCGGCCCAAAGGCAATCCAGCTATCCCTCGTTTCAGCTGTCTCCGGTTTTGCGGCCGCGCGCGCTCGGTCTCGCCGGCACGCTTTTCCCATGCTCCGTCCACCAGGCCGTCAACGCCTCCATCGTGGGGCCGAGCCCGCGGGCCTTTTGCGTGATCTCATATTCGACGCGCGGAGGAACCTCGGCAAAGACGGTGCGGGACACCAGCCCGTCTGCTTCGAGCTCGCGCAGTTGCGCGGTCAGCATGTGCTGGGTGATGCCGGGAATAGCCTTGCGCAATTCGCCGAACCGGTAGACCCGCTGATTGAGCAGCCACATGATTTCCAGCTTCCATTTGCCGGAAAGCAGGGCGAATGCCCGCCGCATCTCCTCATGCATATTGACGTCGTCTTCGGCCATGGTCTGCTTTTCCATACTAACCGCAAGTAATTCATCCTACTTGCAAATATAGATCTCAGACGACATTTTCCCGGCATGCACAAGGGAGCGCGGTAAAAGCGCCTCTCAAGAAAAACCGACAAACTCGACGAGAGGAATGTTGCTGCGCGGGCAGCGACAGGGATGAACCTATGCCTGAATTTTACCTGTACTGGACCAGCACGGCCCTTCTATCCGTGCTCTACCTCGCTTCGGCCTGCATCTACGTCACCAGGGGCGACTGGGTTCGCGGGGTGCTGGCGGAGCTTGGATACAAGGCTCCCTATCTCGTTCCGTTCATGATCGTCATCAAGGTTCTCGGCCCGGTCGCGATCCTTTCACGCATCAGCGTGCCGCTCAGCGATCTCGCCTATGCCGGCATCTTCTTTCACCTGCTGCTGTCGGGCCTCGCCCATATCGGCGTCCGGAAACCCGCCGGCGCTCTGCCGGCGGCGATCGGCCTGGCGCTGCTGGCCACCTCCTTCATGACGCAGAACGACGCCCGCGACATACCCTCCCCCTACCTGCAGGCGGCAGCGCGCTGACGCCCGATAACCCAATCCAAATCAAGGAGATAGAAATGGGTCGACTCAATGGAAAAACTGCCATCGTCACCGGCGCAAGCCGCGGCATTGGCCGCGCCACCGCAAAGCTGCTTGGGGCCGAAGGCGCGAAGGTCGCGGTTCTTTCGCGCACGCCCGAAGGCGTCGAACGCGCTGTCGCCGAGATCGTCGAAGCCGGCGGCACGGCACTCGCCGTCGTCTGCGATGTCGGTAGGGCCGACCAGATCACGGCTGCGGTAGACAAGGTTGTCGCTGCCTACGGTCGCATCGACATTCTCGTGAACAATGCCTTCGATGGTTCTGCGGTCCTGTCTTCGATCATCGATCTCTCGCTCGAGCAGCTGCAACGCAACTTCGACACCGGGCCGATTGCCTATCTGCGCTTCATGCAGGCTTGCTATCCTCACCTGAAGGAAAGCGGCGAAGGCCGGATCATCAACTTCGCTTCAATGGCCGGTACCGTCGGATTGGCCGCTTATGGTCCCTACAACATGGCCAAGGAGGCCGTGCGCGCGCTGACCCGCACGGCGGCGCGCGAATGGGGTGCCGACAAGATCACCGTGAACAATGTCCTGCCGATCGCCGACACCTGGGGCGCTGCGCAAAAGGATGTCCCGCCGCCAGCCAATGCGCTTGCGCGTTTCGGCTCGCCGGAAGACGACATTGCCCCGGTGGTCCTCTTCCTTGCCAGCAGGGATTCGCAGTTCATCACGGGCTACAGCCTCACCCCTGATGGCGGCGCAATCATCGACAGCGCTCGCTGACCACACGAGCAGGGGGCGCAGCCGATTGCGCCCCTCGCGTCATGCTCCGCCCCGACCACCGGCCCGCTGCCCGCCATCCAGCCCCTTCGCAAAAGCCTCGAACCGCCGGTCATAGGCCCCGAACGCACCCTCGCCTTCAAAAATCCCCCAATATTTCCGAAATGACGGCTTCTCGATCTGCCGGCGCAGGAACGTCTCCCAGCCCGGCCAGAAATGCTCCGATATCTCCGGCGTCTTGTGCCGCTCCAGATAGGCGCGCTCGAAGATCGAGATCATCATCTCGTAGAAAATGTCGCGCCTGACGAGGTCGTCGGGTGAGAGGTCGGCGGGTTCTTCCTGCCAGGGAAAGATGCCGAGATGGGGATATTCGACGGAGAGTTCGAGCAGCCGGTGATAGGCATCGCTGATCGTCAGGTAGGAGCTGTTGAACTCCTGCTCCTTCTCCTTCACATGGTCGCGGCGCACCTTGATGAGCTCGACGACGCCGGCGACGATCGCGACGAAGGTGCCGACGGCCGTCAGCAGCGAAATGAGATCGGCATATTCGATCAGCGTGTCGTGCATGGACACAGGCTACATCTTCGCCCTGGCAGGTCAATTGCTGCCTCGGGCGGTGACCCAAACGCCATCGACTAGAAGATGTCCAAGTCAAGTAATCAAATACTCAGGAATCAAACATTCTCATTTTCATATCTTCACACGCACCATCGAGGCCGGGGAATAATGCACCAGAAGATATCCCCATAAGGCGAAGATCATCCAAGACGACTTTTCGCTCTGAATATGGCAGGTCAAAAGCTCGCAGATATTTCTTTTTTCGAAGCCGCTCAAGGCTCTCCACATAACCCTCAACGTCATCCACAGTCGCGATTCCCGAAAGCGCTTGCTGAGGAAGTGCACGTGGATTCTCGAGTGCTAATGGCTCCATCAAAGATAGGTGGGGCCTTATATTTTCCACCGATTGGAATTGCCTGAAGTCCGCTTTCCAGGCCCTTGCATCGAACACGAAAATACGGACCTTTCGCTTTGGTTCTGGATCAGCAACTTTTTGGCGGAAAGCAAAATAGGCAGCAACGTAAGGCGAATGCGACCAATCCAGCAACGGGGTTGGGTATCCATGGTGTTGCGCAATGTGCCAGAACGACCCATTCTCATTCGGGTTAGACAGATTGAAAAAATGCTTTGTATTCGCCGAAAGGACCCTGTGTAGTCTTGGAATGTCGTCGTTTACGTACCGCCACAAAATCTTTCTGTTCGTTCTATGAAACGCGCTTCTCAATCTCTTTTGCACAGGCTGGCCTCGGTAAATATATTGGTTACTTTCGGCCTTTGCTACGTATGCTTTAAATTTCTTCCAGGAGTTCACATTCCTATCTGCTAAAATATTACTCTTTTTACCAGAGTTCGACGGACTAAATACATGGGTGCGAGAAAAAATACCTGCTTGCAACTGGGTAGAAATTGTCGCCTTCAGCCCCTTTCGCGTAATTTGAAGTTTGAGACGGGCCTTTAATGGAAATTCGCCGTCTGGAAATGCTTTCTTCAAATCTTCGATAGGAATTGAAGAGCTTCCCTCTTCCCTCTCATATAGCAGATCGACACTAAGATCCTGGGTAGGTGATTTATCTAGTGTAACAAAGTTGCAGACCGCCAGCCAACTGTAGTGGCCAAAGAAATGGCCGCGCCCCCTATAAAATGAACCGCAATCATCAATCTCAATATTTACATAAGTTTCCTCGTCTACTTGGCCGTGCCATTGCCCGTGCATATGCGCCTACCCGTTAAAGTCCTAAATGTTGCATAGCTCAAGGAAGTGATTCAGGCGACGCAACTTTTACAATAACTATTTTGGTTAAGTGCAATTCCACAATTTCGACGTTGTCATAAGAGAAGCGCACATCTGACGCACGCCTTCCCCGTCCATACCTGTCGATCTTCCGGCACGCCGGAATGGATCAAACGCGATCCAGAAACGCGCGCACCCTGATCGTGAGCAGCGCGGTGGCATCCGCATCATAGGACGGGAGCGAGCTGTCGGCGAAATAGTGCTGATCGCCGGGATACAGGAAAAGCTCCGCGTCATCGACCGTCTCGACGATTTCGCGGGCGGCGTCGATATCGCCCTCGCCGACGAAGACCGGGTCCTTGTCCATGCCGTGAATCTGCACCGCAACGCCCTCCGGCCAGGGTCCGAAGGCCCACTCGCCGCTGATCGGCAGGCAGGAGTAGAAAAGCAGGGCTCCGCGGGCCCCTGCCCGTGTCTGCGCCAGCTTCTGCGCCGGCAGCACACCGAACGAGAACCCGGCATAGACGACACCCGCAGGCAATCCGTCGGCGAAGCGGACGCCGCGCTCCCGCATGGCGTCGAATCCTGTCTCGCCGATAAAGGCGAGACCCTGATCGATGCTCTGGAAGGTGCGTCCGTCGAAGAGGTCAGGCGTGTGCACGATATGACCGGCAGCCCTGATATCGTCGGCGAAGGCACGCACGCCCGGGGTCAGCCCCTGTGCGTGGTGGAACAACAAGACCTCGGCCATAGTGAGCCTCCGGGTGAGATGATCTGGCGCGCGTTCGGCCACTCTACCGAACCACCGCTTTGCCGGGAAGAGTGAGGCCGTTTGGTTCGGCTCGATTGCTGCCGCCATCAAGGCAGCCGGCGGTGCGGGCTCAGCGCCTCATCCCTGCCCGAGCTTGCCGGCCAGGAAATCGACCAGCCCATAGGGTGCGCGCTCGCCGACGCAGAGGTCCAGAATAAAGCGCGCGCCTTCCGCCTCGGTGGCGCTGTGGGCAAACATCGGCTCCTCATAGGCGGCAAGCGCCGCTTCGATATTGTCGGGCTGCGCGGCGATTGCCTTTGCGAGCTCCGCGCCGTCGAACATGGCGAGGTTTGCTCCCTCGCCTGATGGCGCCATCAGGTGGGCGGCGTCGCCGATGAGCGTCACGCCCGGCAGACGCGGCCACCGGTGCGCATCCGGCAGCGCATGGATCAGGCGCGGGGCGAGCGCCGTATCGCTTTCGGTGATCAGCGCGGTAAGCGCCGGCGCCCAGCCGGCGAATTCCCCGGCGATCCGCGCCTTTGCCGCGGCGGTGTCTGAAAAGTCGATGCCGGCGATCCATTCGGGCGAGCGGTTCATCTGGATATAGGCGTGCAGCACGCCGCCCGCTTCGCGATGGGCGACGATGCCCTTGCCCGGCGAAAGCGCAAACATCGCGCCGAGGCCGACAGCTTCCGCCGTGGCCGTGTGGCTGATATCGGCATCGTGGAGATAGGCCTCGACAAAGGCCGTGCCGACATAGGCGGGCGTTGCATCCGAAAGCAGCGGCCGCACCTTCGACCACGCGCCATCGGCCCCGACGAGCAGATCGCTGATGACGCCGGTGCCATCGGCAAAGCGCAGTTCGTGCCGGCCGCCGCCGAGCGCCGTAACGCCGGTGAGTTTCTTGCCCCACCGGATCGTGCCATCAGGCAGGGAGCTGATGAGGATGCGGCGCAGATCGCCGCGCAGCACTTCCGGCCGCGACAGCGTGCCGTCATCGGCCTTCTCCAGCAGCACCGCGCCATGCTGGTCAAGCGCGCGGGCCGCCTCTGCGCCGTGATGGATGATGGCGCGAAACGCTTCGGTGAGGCCGGCAGCCTCAAGCGCCCGCTGGCCGTTATGGGCGTGAATATCGAGCTGGCCGCCCTGTGTGCGGGCCTCGGCCGAAGGCTCCGCCTCGTAGATCGTCGCCTTTATACCGTTGACGGCGAGGACGCGGGCAAGCGTGAGGCCGCCGAGGCCTGCCCCGACGATCGTGACTGTTGCAGTCATTGTCTTCCTTTCCGAAGGTGATTGGAACAACGTTCCACAGCTAGTAGTTGGAACGTCGTTCCATTCATGTCAAGATGCGGCCCATGAAAATAAAGACTCAGCAGACACGGACCCCGCGCGGCGAACGGCGCACCGACGCGCTCTCCAAGGAGCGCATCGTCGAAGCGGCCATCATGATCCTCGATGCCGAGGGCGAAAACGCCCTGACTTTCCGCGCGCTTGCGGCGCGTCTGTCGACAGGCAGCGGAGCGATCTACTGGCATGTCGCCGACAAGAACGAATTGCTGACCGCCGCCACCGACGCCATTATCGGCCGTGTCCTGACCGATGTCGCTGTAGATGCCGAGCCGGGCCAGGCGATCCGCACCTTTGCCCTCGGTCTGTTTGACGCCATCGACGCCCACCCCTGGGTCGGCACACATCTTTTTCGCGAGCCGTGGCAGGCGGCGATGCTGGAGATCTTCGAAGCGATCGGCGGCAGGCTGCAGGCGCTTGGCGTTGCCGAAGATGCACTGTTCAATGCCGGCTCGGCGCTGGTCAATTACATCCTCGGCGTTGCCGGACAGAATGCCGCCAATGCCCGCCTGCTGCCGCAAGGCACGGACAGGACCGCCGCCCTCGGCACTATTGCCGCAAGCTGGACGGAGCTCGACCCGGCGCGATATCCCTTCATCCATCATCTGGCGACGAAGCTGCGCGACCATGACGACCGCGAACAATTCCTCGCCGGCATCGACCTGATCCTCGCTGGCATCGGCACGATCGGCCGGGCGGATCGAGGGAGCTGAGACTGCGGAACGGGCGGCTCTCGCCCTGTCGGGGTCTCGACGCAGCCTTGAACCGCATCAACACCGCGGCGAATTCACTCGACGATCCCCGAGGCGCGCAGCACCGAAGACAGCATCGACCGTGCCCGGTCACCGACAGCCGCCAGCCAGGCTCCCACGGCGACAGGACCGGGCTTCTGTTCGGCCTCGTCATCTGCGCAGGACCTGACGTCGTCAGCCAGGCCGGACGCCGCCGAGGGTGGGCCTGTTGCCGCGCTCTTCGCCTTGTCGTGCGTATTGCAAGGAACGAGATAGCCCTGCTCGGGATCGACCGCATTCAGCAGGTAAAGATAGGCGAGCGCAGAAGACATGCTGCGTTTGGGGAAATAGGAGGCGAAGCGCGCCGTTGCCGTCGAGCGGTGGGAAAAGATCTGGTAGACGCGCCTCTGCACGAATTGAACCAGCTCGGGATCGTCTCTGCTGACGAGCAGGGCATAGGGTTCGTAGGTCAGATATTCGGCGCCAATCAACTGCTCCACCGCGCAGGGCGTATTGCGGGCGTTCCAGCTGTCGAGCTTGCCGAGGATCAGCTCCCTATCGCCCATGAAGACCGGCCTCAGGCCCGGATTCGGGCTGCAGAACCACTGGATGAGATCCCCGTAATCCTTCATCGGACAGAAATGATATTCACGCCAGGATCTCTTCTTCCTGTCAGCCTCGCTGAGTTCCTTCTTCTCAGGAGGGTTGGCTGACGGGCAACGCGGATCGGTGACGGCGGCGGATATCAACTTGAGCGGATCGGACTTCAGCGCGTCGTCGCACAGGACGATCGATGGCGCGGTCTGATCGCCCGACGTATTCGGGCTCGACCCACAAATCTTCCCCACGGTGGTGATGAGATTGCTCGCCATCTCCTGCGACGGCAGCGGCAGAAAGGATGTCGTATCAGGCTGAATCGAAATGCCTGCGAGGATCTGCGCGCTTTGGAGCGCCTTTTCAAGCGATGCCTTGAAACCAGGTGGCAGCTCTTTTTCGGGCGATACGCTGGCATCACCAGGCATCGCCTTTACAGACGAAGCCGGGGCGGAAGCACGCGGGCCGGGATTGTCGGGGAGCAGCATCTCGATCCTGCGCCTGACCGCCGCCGCCGCATCGAGGAAACGGCAGCGCTCGTAGAGTGCCTTTCGCTGGGTCGGCGCCAGCCCCTTGAAGAAGTCGACCTGACAGCTCTTGAAGGCAACGTCTGCGGCCGTCGTTGCCGAGACATAACCGATCACGACATCGCCGGCGTAGGTCGTCGCATCTCGCGAGTACCGGACGAGATAGGAGACGCCGGAGGCAAAGACGATCGGCGAGTAGATGCTGTTCCAGTCCCGTTTGGACCGCCCATCGGCATCATCGCCTGAATCGCCATTGGCGCTGATCGACAATCCCGAAAAGCGCATGGTCACTGTATCGCAGAGAACCTCGACGGGCTTCTTGTCGCCGACCGTCTCCCCGTTGACCAGCTTGAAGCGTTCGGCCGTCGTGACCGACACTTCCTCGATCGTATATTCGCCGACCGAGAATATCTCGTGGCAGAGGTCCGCCAGGTAGCCGATATGATGCGCCTTTCCGTGCCCATCACCGACGAGATAGGAGAACGGCTCGATATTGTCGCGGAAGCCGACGCGCACGTCGCGAGCGAAAACGGGCGTGCTCAGCGCGAAGGTGGCGGCCATGAGGACCGCGCAGACAAACTCCGCCTGCTTTCGGTTGATCCGTCGCCGCGTTCTGCTGAAGCCGGGCTGGCCGAGGTTCCAGCTTGCAAGGAACGCCAGGACCGTCAGGATAAGCCGGCTCAGCGTATCCGACCGCCGGCTGCATGCTGCGGTCGCAATTGTCTCCGCCCTGAAACACTCGCCCGGCCAGCCGGGATCCCAGAACCAGCTATGAGCGATGGAGAGCACCAGCACCGAAGCGGCGCAGAGCACCGCATGGCCAAGGACCGGCCTTCCATGCGCCCGCGCATCGGCCGCCGCCAGGCATATCGGCACCATGGGGAGAAGGGTGACGGCAAGGGTCGGATAATAGAGGATGAAGGGGGCCGATCCGCCGAAGAGCAGCGAATTGAAATGGTTCGCATTCTGGGCGATGGCAAAGGCCCGCAGCATCGCAACCCCGGTCAGTCCGATGACCGAGGCGGCGAGCGCCAGCGCGAGGCAGCCCATCATCTGCGACAGGCGCGAGGAATTTCTATAGTCCCAATCCTGCTGGGCGCCGACCCAATCCTTCGTGTCCCACCGGTATTGACGCAGCGAAAAGGCCGCCAGAAGCGGCAGCCAGGTCAGCGAGGCGATCTTCAGGGTTTCGACCAGTGCCGTCAGCAGCACCCCGGCGAGGTTCGTCGTCTCCACATATTGGCTGACAAGCTCCTGCGCGCCCTGCCAAGCGCTGGCGGCAAACAGGATGAAGACGGGGATGAGTGAGAGCAGCAGCCCCGCCTCCGGCCCGCTGCCGACGGCGTCCGGCCGGTCGGTTTCGAGCAGCAGATCGGCAAGCGCATCGATCGGGTGCGCCTGGCCGGACTTCGGCGCCCTGGCCGGCCCGCGAAAATCCGGATCGCGCTCGAGGAAGATCGCAAGCAGCGTCACCAGTTCGAAACGGACCGAAGTCGCCTCCTTCATCACATCCGAGATATAGTCGTCGAACCGGGTTTCGCTCGCATGCAGATCGGGATTGGCGGTATTGGCCGGATCGGTTGCATTGGAATCGCCGGTTTCCTGCAGCCGGCGCTGAAAGCTGTTCAGCAGGGCATCGGCCTTATCGACGAATTTGGTCTCTGTCTCCCGCACGCGGGCTGAAACCTCGGCGCCCGGCCAGCTGCCGCGCGTGGTCTTTGCCCAGACGATCAGGAGCTCCAGTTCCGACAGCAGCGAGAGCAGCTCGCGGGTTCGCGACGTCCGCTTTCCGAGCAGCCGTTTGACGCGTGGATTGCCATCGATCTGGTCCCACCAGTTCCTGCGAAAGCGCTCCAGCATTTCGGCAAGCGAGCCCCTGCCCCTGTTGCGCAAATGCTCCCGGCGCTCGCCGTTGCGCGCCGGCGGTTCCTCCAGCGTGGCGATGAGGCTGCGGGTGGTCTGTTCGATGCGCACGGGGATGCCGGCTGCCCGGTAGGCGCGGTTGCGCAGCCACTCTTCGGCAATCCGCACCGGCGGCAGCAGATCCGCAAGCCCCGCGAAGGCGAACGCAAGGGTCAGCGGCCATTGCGGACTGTCGAATTTCAACTCGGCAATATCGACGGAAATGCCGGCAACGGGGATCATCTGCGTTGCCTGGAAGATCAGCTTGCCGAAAAAAGTCAGCGACACATAGAGGATCAGCATCGCGCCGGCATAGATGAAATAGGCCCTGTGGAGCGAATTCTGGCCGCCGAGGTCCGTCGGGTCGAAATCGCGCAGCGCTTCCGAAGTGGCAGTGATATTCCGCCCCTTCGCCTTGAACCGCGGCCAGGAAAAGAAGGCCACGAAAAAGCAGCCGAAAGCGAAAGCGTAGAGGAAAGCGGGCTCGAACCGGACGCCCATCATGGGCAGTTGCGGCATGTCGCTAATGGTCAGGCCCTGGTAGTTCCAGAGCGACCACGGGATATCCGCCGGCCAAGGATTATCCATCCGCCTCTCCAGAAATCGTGGCGTTCGCAGGTTCTCAAGCGGGACCGGTCAATGCCGGTGTATCCGGATTTTTCTGGCTAGCAGTTGCCGACATTCGGGTCGCATGGGCCTGCCACTGCGGCAGGTGGGACGACTGCGACGGTCGATACGCTGAGGCCAATGGCGATGAGTAGTACGAAGATACGCATGTTACCCTCCCTAACTCACTTTATAGTAGCATATTTGAAGTAACGGGGGAAGAGCGTAGGCCGCAACGGGTAATTCGGAAAAAAGAAAGACGCCGGGAAATAAAGTAGTTATCGGTCCGCAAGCTGAGTTTTCACTTAAGCTCACTGCTATCTTTCATTGAATTAGCAATTTCCAAAATATAGTTGATCCGTGTTTGGGTTAGCCGGAGGGCAGGCTCGGCGCAGTCCATAACCCAAAAAGCTGCGACATCACCTCGAATTCCCCCTCTTCCACCCCCACTAACCAATTGAAAATGAATAAGAAATCGGTAAAATGCGGCAAAAATGCCCGAAATTCCGGCTAAGTCATTGATTCTGAATAAGTGATCCACTTACCCCTGAAAATACGCGTAAAGAAATTCAATTCAGCAAACAGCTCTGGATGACGAGAAAAATATAAAAGTTTTTTGGCCTTCATGCGTCACTTATTCATTTTCAAGGACTTAGCCCATTGTTGCAGCCATGCCGGCAGCATTGCACCCTCATGGTGCGGGGCTGAAGGCGCGGCCATCGGAATTCCGCCTGCGATCAGTGATGGCGGCGGATGCTGAGCCAGGGAAAGGAAAAGCGCTTGCGGGATTTGTCGTCGGCGCGGGGGAAAGCATCGCGGATGTGCTGCGTGTAATACCAGCCGGGCGACGCCGCGGTGATCAGGTTATTGAAGACTGAGGAAGGCACGTTGAAAAAGCGGCGGCGGCCTTTCAGGCGGAGTTCGACCTCCAGGATCTGCGTCGCCGGATCATAGGTGATCTCCTTGATCAGTCGTGATGAGACTTCCATGGTCGCTACTCTGAAGCGGACGCAGGGACCTCAGGTGAGATCTCAGGACTGCGCCCTGCGCTTTTCGGAAACTGCCGCCGCTCTCGTTCCCATGCTCATAGCCCTCTTACTCGTGCGCCCAATACTCGGGGCTCCCATACTCGGGGCTCCCATACTCGGGGCTCCCATGCTCGGGGCCCCCATGCTCGTAGCCGCCAGACTCGTGGCCCCCAGGCTCATGAACCCCGCGCTCACATTTGGCCTGATATGGATGCTCGCTTTCGTGCTCGTATTTGCAATGGTCCTTGCGCCTGCGATTTCGAGCGCCAGATTGTCGGGCGCAATCTGGGATTCGTAATAGTCAAGCTTGTCGGCCGCCACCCGCAGGCCGACGATATGGCCCGGCAGGACATTGAGATGGGTGCGCGTGGTGCCATCGGTAAATTCGATAACGAGCCTGGATGGCTTTTCGGCATAGCCGATCCAGTTTATCTCTCTCTCACGGCGGTCTTTGGCGGACATACCAAGAGATCTTCTGAGTTTTTCAAGCATCGTAAAGCTCCCTCTCGTCTCTGTTGCGGTATTATCAAATCGATTTTCTCGGCAACGAAGAGGTTTTCTTTCAGTTAAGAGCGGTGGTTGGTCCCTGTGGCCGCGATCCCGATCCACGCCGGGGCGAGCATCGTCCGGACACGACATGCTCACGGGCTCATCCTTCCAGAAACGCAGGGAACGAGGTCTGGCTGGAGCGCACAACGCCGCTCATCCGAAAAAGTTCCCGCCCGGCTGTTCCGGTGCGCGCTTTCGCCTCGACAACCATTGCCCGGCTATCTCTCCGGCAAACCGGGGTATGATGGCATGATGGAACTGACGGCGCGGCAGCAGCGCTTTGTGGAAGAATATCCTGTCGATCTCGATGGAGAGCAGGCGGCAATCCGCGCCGGCTATTCCACGCGCAGGGCGAAAGCGACGGCGCGCGCGCTTTTGCAGGAGCCGGCCATCGCCGCCGCCATCGAGGCCGGCAAGGCGGAGCGCTCCGGACGGATGAAGGTCGATGCGGACTGGCTGCTGACGCGGCTCGCCGCCGAGGCCGAGGCCGATCTCGGCGATCTCTATGACGAGAATGGCGACCTGCTGCCGATCAGGGAATGGCCTGCCATCTGGCGCCAGGGGCTGGTGACGGATCTGGAGATTTCCGCGCTCTACGAGGGCACGGGCAAGGAGCGCCGGGAGATCGGCCATGTGAAGAAGGTGAAATTTGCCGAGCGGCTGCGCCGGCTGGAGCTGATCGGCAAGCATATCCGCATCAATGCCTTCAAGGAGATCGTCGAGCACAAGGGCCTGAGCGCGCTGGCCGAACGGCTGGAGCGGGCCCAGAAGCGGAATGACGAGCGCAATGACGGCGAGGCTGAGTAGGTGACCATGGCCCTGCCCGCTTCAGGCGAAAGCCGCGATCCCAACGACGATATCATCGAGCTCGCCGCTTCCTGCCGTTTCAGCCCGAAGCGCTGGAGCCGGCTTGCCTGGGACTGGGGCATGGGTGAGCTCGCCGGCTACGACGGCCCCCGCCCCTGGCAGGACGAGATCAACGAACTGATCGGCGCTCATCTGGCCGACCCCGCCACGCGCTACCAGCCGCTGCAGATATCGGTCGCCTCCGGCCACGGCATCGGCAAATCGGCCGAGATGGGCATGCTGTCCAACTGGGCGATGTCCTGTTTTGCCGATTGCAAGGTGGTCACGACAGCCAATACCGAGGGCCAGCTGCGCACCAAGACCGCACCCGAGATCGGCAAATGGTTTCGCCTGTCGATCACCGCCCATTGGTTCGATGTGCAGGCCATGTCCATCAAGTCACGTGACCCCGAGCGCAGCGAAAGCTGGCGGCAGGATTTCATCTCCTGGAGCGAACACAATACCGAAGCCTTCGCCGGCTTGCACAACAAGGGCAAGATCATCCTGCTGCTCTTCGACGAAGCCTCGAAGATCCATGACAAGGTGTGGGAAGTGGCCGAGGGCGCGCTTACCGATGAGGATACCATCATCATCTGGATCGTCTTCGGTAACCCGACGAGAAACAGCGGCCGCTTCCGCGAATGTTTCCGCCGCTTCCGCCACCGCTGGGTAGGACGGCAGATCGACAGCCGCTCGGTGCCCGGCACCAACAAGCAGTTCCTTCAACGTCTCGTGGACGATCACGGCGAGGATAGCGATATCGTCAAGGTGCGCGTGCGCGGCCAGTTTCCGAGCCAGTCCGCCATGCAGTTCATCTCGTCAGACGATGCCGACCGGGCGCGCGCCGTGCATCTGCGCTCCGAGCAATATGGCTTCGCGCCGGTCATATTGGGCGTCGATCCCGCCTGGACCGGCGACGACCCGACGGTGATCATGCTGCGCCAGGGACTCTATTCGAAGCGGCTGGCGACCATTGCCCGCAACGACAATGATATCGAGGTCGCAAACCTCATCGCCCGGCTGGAGGATGAATATCAGGCCGACGCGGTCTTCATCGATGCCGGCTACGGAACCGGCATCGTCAGCGCCGGCACGGTCATGGGTCGCTCCTGGCAGCTCGTCTGGTTCGGCTCCACCAAGGTTCTGGACGCCGGCTACTACAATATGCGCGCCTATATCTGGGGCCAGATGAAACGCTGGCTGAAGGCCGGCGGCGCGATCGATCCCGCCAATGAACTGCTCTATCAGGATCTGGTCGGGCCCGAGACAGTGGCGCGGCTGGATGGCAAGATCCAGCTCGAGAGCAAGGACGACATGAAGGAGCGCGGCCTGCCCTCGCCCAACGAGGGCGATGCGCTGGCGCTGACCTTCACGCAGCCGGTGGTGAAGAAGGCGCGTCACCGAGCGGGTGATGGGGTGAAGGCGGCGGTGGAGTATGATGTCTATGGGTAGGCGCGTAGCGGATTTGCGGAATTCGGCAGCAGGTGCGACAGGATATCATGGCCGCTTGGCGCCGACAGCAGGCATTTCGTGCTGGCCAACTCAACAGTTTGAGCGCGTCATACAACCGCCGGATGTTATCATCCAGAATTGGCCGGAGCGGAATTCGAAGCCCCATGATCGTCCGTTGCATGAGGCGGCGGGGAACCCCGACCACCTTTTTGGTGAAGATGGGTGATAGCTACAAATTTTAATGCATCTTTAGAGAGAATCATAAACGATTTGACTTGAAATGACGCACAGAACAAAGTAGGAACAAAGCTAATGGGGAGACAGCGAATTCGTGATCCGCTGCATGATCTCATCGAATTCGATACCGAGCGAGACGAGTTCGAAGGGGTCCTCTGGAAGGCCATTCAAACGAGGCCTTTTCAACGACTTCGACGTGTGAAGCAGCTTGGATTTTCCGATCTGGTCTACCCAGGAGCAACGCACTCTCGGCTCGCCCATAGTATCGGAGTGTTCCACACTGCGCGTATGTTGATGGACGTCATCGGCAGGCACGTGTCTAAGGTAGAGGTTTCTAAGATGCGACAGGCGCTTGCTGCTGCTTTGGTGCATGATCTCGGTCACGGACCCTTTAGCCATGCTTTCGAGAGCGTAGGCAAGCGGCTAGACCTGAAGATGGCCGACCACGAGCATGTTAGCGACGTCCTTATCCGCGACAGTGAGGTCACACCGGTTCTAAATGAGCTCGGAAGCGGTTTCGCAAATGATGTGGCTGATATCATTCGCGGTCGTGGCAAGAAGAACGTCTATAGGGCGGTGGTTTCGAGCCAGTTCGATGCCGATCGTCTCGATTACATGCGCCGTGACCGTCTGATGACAGGAACGCAGCACGCAGGAATCGATTTCAAGTGGTTGATCGCGAACTTACAGATTGCCAGCGTACCTTTTGGCGTTGATGAATCCTCGATTGGCGAGATCGAAACCTTCGTCTTGGGTCCCAAGGCAATTTTTGGCGCTGAAGCTTACGTTCTTGGACTGTTTCAACTCTACCCAACAGTCTATTTCCACAAGGCAACCCGTGGCGCTGAAAAGATTTTCGGCGAACTACTCTACCGCACAATCATGCTTATTCAAAATGATAGCTTAGGTGCAACGGGGCTGCCGAGCAACCATCCCATAGTTCGGTTTGCCTGGAACCCGAACGATGTAGAGTCCGCGCTCGGCCTCGACGATACTTCTGTGTGGGGAGCTTTGCCCCTCATGTGCGAAGCTACGGATGGTGCCATCGCCAGCCTCGCTCAATCGCTGAGGTATAGAGAATTGGGGAAATGCATAGATGTTCGAGAGAAGGTCGCGCATGCTGTTGAAGACTCGGGTAAGGCCGATGACGAGATCGATGCATGCTGCGCGAAAATCAAGGAAAAGCTAACCGATTGGCTGGGAAGTCAGGACGCGGATATGCCACCAATTCACTTAGATGAAGCGCAACGGTCGCCTTACAAAGTGGTCGAGGAGACGCAGGGGCCACTCGATCGGATCAATATCTATACTAACGGCGGAAAGCTCGTGGATCTGAAGCAACGCTCGGCCGTCGTTGCGGCCGTGAAACCGTTCAAACTGTTCAGAGTTTATTGCAAGCGGAGTGACATGGAAACGCAGAGGATCGTCAACGCAATTATCGATGGGGAGATCAGTAATGCGAGACAATGAAAAGGTCAAAAGTATCATTAGAGATGCTGGAGGCCGTATAGTTGGACGCACAAAGCTTCAGAAGGTGTCCTTCTTTCTGGAGATGGCGAACCTCGGCGAGGGCTTTCATTTCAAGTACAAGCATTACGGTCCATTTAGCGAGGAGCTCGCGACTGCGACCGAAGACGCAGTTGCGTTGAGAAATGTTTCCGAGAAAGTTTATCCTGCCTCATGGGGTGGCTTCTATTCAGATTTTACGTTGGCCGCTCCGGAGGCACCGAACGGTCCTCCGGAGCGTCTGAAACTCGCGAAGGCGGCAGCTGAGGCAGACTCGGTAGAGTTGGAACTCGCTGCAACAGCACTTTTCCTGCATGCCGAATTCAACGACCCATGGGCGGAGACAGCGAGGCGTAAGCCGGAAAAGGCAGATGGAGATCGTCTTTCCAAAGCGAAAGAACTCTATCGCAAGCTTTACGCCGTAGTTCCCAACAGGCTCCCTGCCATCGCGTGAAGAATAACGGCCGGTAAAGTCAAAATTACCGGCCTGTCTCTTAAAACGATGTCACCGTCGATTTACGGCAACATTAGATAACATGACCATGATCATCCGGCAGGTTATTCTGTCGTCTGCGGATCCCTATGGGTAGACGGGCTGCATCGGTGCCCAAGGATTAGGCCGGTGCTCGCAGCAGGCTAATCACAATGAACCGGTCCGATTTTATCCACAGGTATATTCCCGGCTCCAGGCGTAAAAAATCCCGCAGAAGCTGGATTCCCTGCCGCCAACTGCCGAGCTAATCCCACTGGTCGAATTGCTGCGCTTCAGGCGCGGGGGTCTACTCGTGATGTCGCGGTGGAGGGCTTAGATGACAAAAACACCGGGGCTGGGGCTCGTCTTTGTGCTGGGTGGCGAGCCCCACAGTTTCGCCGGCCATCTGACGAAACTACGTTGGGGAACACTGCCTCGGGAGGGACTTAAGGATGAACTCCATCTTAAAAGGTCCGCCAATGCCGCCCTTGCCCTATGCCGACGACCCGAACAGCCTCGATATTGTATGCGATGTCATCCTGTTTGACTGGTTCAACGCAGGCGTGGACAGCTTCGATATCAGAGACTTCAGGGAAGAAATGGAGTCACATTACAGAGAGATGGGCAGGCCCATCCCCGCGGGGATTGCGGACCCTCGAAAGCTCGTTCCGACGCTGCGGCTGTTGCAGGCTCGCATGCACCTCGTCAAGCCGACGCGGATTACCGGGATCGAGTGGCAATTCCTCAGAAATGGTGACCGGGATTGAAGGCGCCCGTCGTCAAAATATCGAGCCGCCGGTCCATCGCTCCCTGGAAGAGTAGAGAATGTCGCGGCGAAATTCCCGGCTTTCGGACGCGGCCAAAGCCGGGAGATCTGCGTCAGGCCGCGAACACTCTCAGCAATCCCCGCCCCTCGGGCCAGTTCTCCAGGCCGCTCTGCCCGTTGATATGGCCGAAGGCGCCGATGATTTCGAGGTCGCTTCCCCATTGAGCCGCCCGCATCTCGGCATAGGGGAGCGAGCCGTAGGGATCGTCGGTGCTTGCCACGATCAGGGATGGAAAACGAAACCGTTCCTGCGGCACGGCTGCAAAGCCCGCCGCCTTTGCGGGGAATGCCGCCGAGGAAGGATCGGGCACGGCCACCAGAAACGCACCCCTGGCCGGCGCGTCCGATACCTTTTGCCAATGCGCGACAAGCAGGCATGCAAGACTGTGGGCGACCAGAACGGGCGGGGTTGCGGCAGACCGCACGACCCGTTCCAGCGCCGCGATCCAATCGGGAAGATCAGGCGCATCCCAGCTTGCCGGCGAGAAGCGACGGATGGACGTGTCGGCCTCCTCCCAGCGGCTTTGCCAATGGGTATTTCCGGAATTGCCAATGCCAGGCAGATGAATGAATTCGCTCACCGCTTAACCTCTTCGTTGCGTTCGGCTCATTCTGGCCGTTTACAGGCGCAAACAGAATTGGCATTCATCGGAAAAGAGAAGCACAAACCGATGGATTCAAGGCAGATGGCGAAGGTTACTGATAATCGTACCGCACTTGATCCGACAGATATCGCCATGATCGAAATTCTTCAGGATGACGGACGTATCAGCGTTTCGGAGCTGGGCAGAAAGGTCGGCCTCTCCCAGCCCGCAGCCTCGGAACGGCTCAAGCGGCTTGAGGAACGCGGCATCGTCACAGGCTACAGGGCGGTCGTCGACCCTGCCTCCCTCGGGTTCGGAATGATGGCGGTGATCCGCCTGCGCACGACGCACGAACATATCAAACCGTGTTTGAAGCAGTTTTCCGAAATGCCGGAGATCATCGAGGTGTTGCGGCTTACGGGCGAGGACTGTTTCCACCTTAAAGTCATCGTGCCCTCGCCGGCCGACCTTGAAGGCATCGTCGATTCGATTGCCCGCTACGGCCCCGTTACGACGGCGATCGTCCTGCGCAGCGAACGCCCCAAACCTATCGGCCGCGATCTGATCGCGGAACGCTAGCCTTGCACGATTCTCACGTTCCACGACGAAACCGGGATCACGATTTTCAAGGGAAATCCGCCTTGCGAACCTCTCGCACAAGTCAGCACGTCCAGGCCTGATTTTGCGGCGGCCATGTGCCCGGCCTGGGCCGAAAGCGGCCATGGTGGCGCTGCCCACACGGCATGAAAAAGGGCTTCATCGCTGAAGCCCCGTTTCGGTTACGTATGTCGGCTCGAACCGATTCTGGTATGCCTCCCTTTCCTCCCTCGTCTCCGTGTTCCCGGCCCAGCCCGGGTTATCTCACGCAGACCCAGCGCGCCCGCTCCCCTCGGGCGCAGATGACTCCGACGCAATACATTTGAGCCATCACCGCGCCGAGGCGCGATGCCTGGATTCCCGTGACTTCCTTCGCGCCAGCACGCGGGCACAGGAATGAGGAAGGAAAGGGAATGCGTCCTTTGGATGATGGCAAGAAGTCACCGTCACCGGGCCGCATTTCCGATACCGCCATTGAAGAAGGGCTTCACTTCTGAAGCCCTTCCTCCGGTTCAGGATGCCGGATCAGCCGGGCTTGTGTCCGCCCTTGTCGGAGCCGCCGTTATCAGAGCCACCCTTGTCTGAGCCACCCTTGTCTGAGCCGCCCCTGTCCGAGCCGCCCTTGTCCGAGCCGCCCTTGTCCGAGCCGCCCTTGTCCGAGCCGCCCTTGTCAGACCCGCCCTTGTCGGAGCCGCTGTTGCCACCGCCGTTGTCCGAGCCGCCGCTATTGCCGCCGCCGTTGTCGGAGCCGCCGCTGCTGCCACCGCTGTTACCGCCGCTGTTGCCGGAACCGCCACCACTGTTGCCGCTGCTGCCACCGTTATTGCCGGAGCCGCCACCACTATTGCCGCTGCTGCCACCGTTGTTGCCGGAGCCGCCGCCACTGCTGCTGCTGCCACCGCTATTGTCGGAACGGCCACCGCTATTGCCGCTGCTGCCGCCCTTGTCGGAGCCGCTATTACCGCTATTGCCGCTCTTGTCAGAGCCGCCCTTATCGTTGCGGTCGTTGCCACCCTTGTCGTTGCGGTCGTTTCCGCCCTTATCGTTGCGGTCGCTACCGCCCTTATCGTTGCGGTCGTTTCCGCCCTTGTCGTTACGGTCGTTGCCGCCCTTGTCGTTGCGGTCGTTTCCGCCCTTATCGTTGCGGTCGTTGCCGCCCTTATCATTGCGGTCGTTGCCGCCCTTGTCGTTGCGATCGTTGCCGCCCTTGTCGTTGCGGTCGTTTCCGCTCTTGTCGTTGCGGTCGTTTCCGCCCTTGTCGTTGCGATCGTTTCCGCCCTTGTCGTTGCGATCGTTTCCGCCCTTGTCGTTGCGATCGTTTCCGCCCTTGTCGTTGCGGTCGTTGCCGCCCTTATCATTGCGGTCGTTGCCGCCCTTATCATTGCGGTCGTTGCCGCCCTTATCGTTGCGATCCTTGCCACCCTCGTGGTCACGGTCCTTGCCACCCTGATGGTCGCGATCCTTGCCACCATCGTGGTCACGGTCCTTGCCACCCTGATGGTCGCGGTCCTTGCCACCATCGTGGTCACGGTCCTTGCCACCCTGATGGTCGCGGTCCTTGCCACCATCGTGGTCACGGTCCTTGCCATCGTGGTCACGGTCCTTGCCATCGTGATGGTCGCGATCCTTGCCACCATGATGATCGCGGTCCTTGCCACCATGATGGTCACGATCCTTGCCACCATGATGATCGCGGTCCTTGCCGCCGTGATGATCATGGTCCTTGCCGCCGTGGTGACCGTGGTCCTTGCCGCCAGGATGGCCGCCATGATCGCCGTCGCCGTCGCCAGGGCCGGAGCCGCCGGTGTTGCCGTCGCCGTCATCGCCGCCATTGCCCTGATCGCCGGAAGAATTCTGGTTCGACGCCTGTTTGCCGGAGCCGGAGCCGTTGCGGTTGCCGGAGCGGTTGCCGCTGCTGTCATCATTGACAGTGCGGCTGTCATCGTCGGTGCGGATGGATTTCGTCGGCAGGCACAGTCTTGCCTCAATCGAACCCGGCGCTGCCGTGGCGCAGTTGACAACTGCCGGCGCGGCCATTGTGAGGCTGCTGCTTGCCAGAAGGTAAGCAACGGCGACGCTATACTTCGCTGCTTTGCGGATCATCTATTTTCTCCCAAAGTTAACAGACCGTTAACGAGGAGAATTCCTATATTAGCAAACTGTTAATTCCAAGAATAAACTGTGGATAATGGCACAGGTTCTTAATCTATAGTTAATTACGTAAGTAATAATTTTTATTAAAGTTTTAGTATAAACTATGTTACCTTCTCCGCGAACAATAGAGGGGTGATTCATGCGATGGCTGGTTTGTCTTGTTTCCCTTGTGTTCTTTCCCACGCAATTTCAGGCATTTGCCGGACAGGTCCTGCCCGTCGGCAGGAGCATCGGCGCGCCGGTGGGATTCGCGTCGGCCTGTGCGAGCTACCGCTGGCTTTGCCGTGCGACTTCGGCGCGACCGGCAGCGGATGAGGCGGGCATGCCGCTTCTGCGCAAGGTCACGCGCGCCGTGAACCTCCGCGTCCGCTCGACGGAGGACCGCTCCGCCTCCGGAAACGACGATGTCTGGACCCTGCCTTCAAGCGGCCGGGGCGACTGCGAGGATTACGCTCTTCAGAAGATGAAGGACCTGATCGACGCCGGCTTTCCGGCAAACCGCCTGGCGCTTTCGGTGGTGATCGGCCCGCATGACGAAAACCATGTCGTGCTGATCGCCCGCATGGACGACGGCGACTATGTGCTCGACAATCTCGACAACGGGGTAAAACCCTGGAGAGCCACGCCCTATACTTTTCTGGCAACCCAGGATTTCCTGAAACGATCGACCTGGCGGGTAACGCTTGCGGGGCCAAGGGCGAACGAGTTTTCGTGAGATTGGGATGGGGGCCTGACAGGCTCCCCATCCGCCGACCCGGCATCCGCCTCGCGTACAAGCTGCAAAATGGAAATCCGGCCGCTGCGTCTCTGCGCAGTGGAGTGCCGACTTGCCGTCAGGAAAAATTCTTCTTGCTCAAAGCCTTGGCAGACAGGGCGTCTCGCGGTTCAACACGCAATGCGGGTCCGTACGCTAGCGTACAGTTCTGCTGGTGTGTCTTTGCCGCTACAGCCTTTTGGTGCAGGGCTGCTACCTGTTGGTTTGTCAAAACTGAGCATATTCCGGGGTACACACATGAAGACGACTATCGCCACTCTCCTTTTCGCCCTTGCTGCCGGCACGTCTTTCGCCGCCGATCTGGTGGAAGACGTTCCATCCGCACCCGTTGCGATGGCACCTGTTTTCACCTGGTCGGGGCCTTACTTCGGCATCGATGGCGGCGCCGGCTTCCTTGACGGCGATTTCAGCATCGGCGGCGTGAGCGCTTCCGAAGATTTCGACGGCGGCGTCTTCGGGGCATTTGGGGGCTATAACTTCCAGTTCGACAATATCGTCGTCGGCATCGAAGGCAACATCGAGCACAACTGGAATGATGAGGACCTGCTGGGCGCAAGCATCGGAACCGATTGGTCCGGCGCCGTCCGCGGCCGGGTCGGATACGCCTTCGACAAGGCGCTGTTCTATGGTGCGGCAGGCTGGACCGCGACGCGCGGCTTCATCGACGTGCCGGGCGGCGACAAGGAAACCGAGACGTTCAACGGCTATACCGTCGGCGCCGGCATCGACTACGCCTTCACCAACAACGTCTTCGTTCGCGGCGAATATCGCTTCAACGACTATGGCGACAAGGACATTCTCGGCGTGAATGTCGATCTCGACCAGCAGGAAATCAAGCTGGGCATCGGCGTCAAGTTCTAGGAACCGGCGACCGTATCCGTCGAAAGCCCCGCCATGTTGCGGGGCTTTTGCATTTCTGGCCGATCTTCCAAATCCTGTTCCGGGCTCGCCCCTCTCGCCCGAAGGTGGCACACGCGCTGCCGACCGTCACCCGGCCGATGACGAAGACGCGGCATCACCGAACGGGAACAACAGCGCGGTGCAGCTGAACCATGTTTCCTGCCGGCGGGCTTTGCGGATCGCGTTACCACCCTAGTTCTCTCCCGGTCAGCATTTGGGAAGCCGGCTCCGTACGGCGTTTGCCCATCGCAACCACAAGAGGAGGGTTTCCCCCGTGAGCGTCTTCGACCGCATCAAGAACGCGATTTTCGGCAAAGCGCAGGCGGCACCCGTGCCGGAGCCTGCGGCCGCCGCCCCGCAAGCCTCCAGTACGCCCGCAGCTTCCCCTTCCGCTCAGCCCACCGCGGCCAAGCCCGCACCGGTGACCGAGCCCGCAACCGGCGCGCCGCCGCCGGCTCAAGCGAGCCCCGCCCAATCCAGCAGCGCCGATATCGAGCAGATCCTCAACGCGGCCGTCAAGAAATCCGGCCAGAAGCTCGATTGGCGCCATTCGATCGTCGATCTCATGAAGGCGCTCGGAATGGATGCCAGCCTTGCGGAGCGCAAGGAGCTCGCAGCCGAACTCGGCTATTCCGGCGATACCAATGACAGCGCGAAGATGAACATCTTCCTGCACAAGGCGCTCATGAAGAAACTGTCGGAAAACGGCGGCAAGGTGCCGGCCGATCTTCTGGATTGATTTGCGGGCTGGATTGAATGGCGGGCGGCAGCAAAGACTGCCGCCTCCTGCAACGCAAATCCTGGGCTGGCGGCAAGGATATCATTATCGACAGGCACACCGGCAGAGCCAGGATCAGCGCTACGCCAGCCCGAAGGCCTTACGCGCCGTCGTACAGGCGTCGTCTCCGGGAAGGCATGTGCGGCAGACGTCCGGCCTGAGGCCGTAGATCACGCATGATACTTGCTTACCGATGGTGCCTGAGAGCGCAGAGCAACGCTCACCATCACAGCGCATGCCTGATTGATCCGCCGAGACGAACTGAGCCGGCAGCAAATCGAGGTCCTCGTCGCTCTCGGTCGAGAATCTCGGCCATTCGTGCGAATAGGAACAGCACGCGCCGCAGGCCTGACAGTCTAGCTCGGTTGATAGGGTCATGGCCTGCTCTTAACACTGTATCCGCCACAGATGCAAAACCATTGGCGCCCCCACCTCCCGATGCCGGCGGGTCGACCATCTCCCGGACCTGTGAAACGTAAGGCATATCAAGGCATGTCCGGCAACGCCGGGCTGACGATCGAGGTGTAGGTGCGGCGGTCATCCGCGGTGACGGCGGCAAGGAGGTCGCCTGGCATCTTGTCGCCGCAGATCTCGTTTGCGCCGAGGATGAGCAGCTTTGTCTCGTCGAGCGCCGGCGGCTTGCGGTCGAACCAGCCGGCCGGAAGGAAGCGGCGGACGATCCTGTCGAGAATATCCGGCCGGTGCGGATTTGCGTCCGCATCGAGGCGCGCGGCCAGATAGCGCATCCGGTTTTCAAACAGCTTGACCGCCCGTGGCGTCGGGTTCACCGCATGGACTGACGGAGTGACCTTTCTAAGCGTGTCGGCGAAGGCGGAGCTGTCCTTCTCGATATCCATCCGCCGCCGCGCCAGGTCGACGAGCAGGAACAGCAGGAGGAAGATCACGAGCAGCACGTCGCCCGCCCACCATGCCCAGCGCGGCATCAGCTCCCGCTCGGTCTGCCACTCAGCCGGCTGGAAGCGGAAGGGCTTTTCGGCAGGCGCGGGTGCCAGATCCGGCTGGCCGGTCCCGCCATTTGTCGGCGTCGGGGCGGCAACAGTCGCGCTCCCGGGCCGGCTGATAGTGGATGGGACGGCCGCCCCGCCAAGCTCTGGTGTTGCAAATGGCTGCAGCAGCAATGCGGCGCCACCGCCGATCAGGGCTGCAAACGCCGCCGTACGGCAAAAATCCAGAAAGAAGGAGGCCGTCGTCTTGAAGGGAGCGAGCCAGCGCGGATCGGCATCCGGCTCCGGCCCCTCCTCCACCAGCATGCTGACGGCAGCATCGGGCTGCAGCGGCGGCACAGCGGTCTCGATATTGATCAGCTTTTCGAGGTAACGCCGGGCGAAGGCCCGCCGCCGGGCCACCGTGCGAACGGCGGGATCGGTAGCATCTGCGGCCGGCAGCATCGCGCCCCCGAGCTCGCGATCGGGCAGCCCGTCGACGATATCCTTGAAACCCAGACCGACGGCATGTTCGATCTGCTTGCGGTCGATGCCGAGCACGACGAAACAGGAACCGGCGGACACGAGATAGTTCACCGCTTCAAGCACGGCGAGCACGGCATCGGGCGGACAGCGGTCGAGATCATCGATGATGATGATGATCCCCGGATTTCTCGATGTTCGCGCCGTGCGGCAGACATCGCTGAAGGCGCTTGCAAACTGGCTTCGGAAGCTGAGCTTGTCGCGGTAGTCGGTGACGGATGCGCGGTTGCGCAGCTGGCTCAGCAGTTTGGCCGGCTCCACCGGGAATGCGATGAGCTTGCTGCGCACGAACAGCAGGGCGGCGAAGGCGAGAATCGCGCCGATCCCCGTCTTCGGGTCGAGGCCCAGCCAGGCAAGCGGCTTTTCCAGCCAATGCGCCACATCGTCGGTCGCCTTCTCCGCCGTCTCCTGAGCGGCGCCAGCAGTATCAGCAGCACCGGCAGTCTTCTCACCCGCCTGAGGGCTTGCGGCCTTCTCCGCCGGGGCCGGGCCGGCAGCGCCGCCTGCCGATTGCGTCTGCGAAACATTGAAGACGAGATCGGTCAAGGCCGAACCGAGCCTGCCCTGCAGGCCCATATTGGCGACGGCGAGCGCGATCAACAGCAGCACGCCGGCCGCAAGCGCGCTCTGCAACGGCCCGCGCAGCCTGAGTGCCAGCAGGCGCATCCGAAACACCATGCCGCTCCAGGTGTACCAGTGCGGCACCACCGTGCTGCGAACCGCCTCGAGCAGCGCCGCCAGCAGCGAGACCTCCTCGCGGTGATGCCAGGCATTGAACCAGACCGGGCGCGCGCCATAGCGGCGCAGATCCTCGCGTAGCAGGTTCATCAGCGAACTCTTGCCGGTGCCCCACCCTCCGGTCACCGCGATCGTCAGCGGCGGCTTGGTATCGACGTTGCGGATGAAGCGCGACATGGCGAGCGCGATCGGCTTGAGCCGCAGGACGTCGCGGTCCCGCCAGCCGATCGGGCTATCCGAACTCGGCGCATCCTCGATGCCGCGCCGCTCGACGGCAACGCCGCGCGCGAAGGCAACGCCGGCATAACCCAGCATCAGAAAGACGACCGGTGCGGCCGCAAAGGTCCAGGGCGCCGGAAAGCTCTTCAGTTCCCGCCAGGTCTCGACAAGCGGATGCTGCGCATAGAGCACGAAGGTCTCCGTAACAGGCGTATTGCCGGTCAGACCGGAGAATGGCCAGATGGCGAAGGGCTGCCGCTGCCGCTCGCCCGCCACCCAGGCTGCCTTGTCGCCGTCGAAGCGGATCGCCGTCAATGTCTCGCCGGGTACCAGGCGCAGCTGCCGGAACGTGGCCGCGCCTGACGTGAGCTGTTCGGATACCAGGATGAGGCCATCGCCGCCGACCACGAACAGCGTCGTGGCATCGAGAAACCCCAGCGCCCGGAAGGTGGCGCTCGCCGGCAGGCCGGCAGGCAAACCCAGTTGGGCGGGAGGCGGAGGATTCAGCTCCTGCTGCTGGATCTGCTGTTGTTGCTGCTGCTGCTGTTGCTGCTGTTGTTGCTGCTGCTGTTGCTGCTGTTGCTGCTGCGTCTGTGTCTGCTGTTGCTGCTGATTTTGGACCTCCTGTTTCTGCTGCTGTTGCGGCTGAGCCTGCTGCAATTGTTGCTGCTGCTGATTTTGAACCTGCTGTTCTGTCTGCTGGACCTGCTGCTGCTGGATCTGCTGGCCCTTCTCGTCGAACACGACAGCCGGTCTGCCGGGATCGGCGGAGGGAGCAAGCGGTCCGCCTCTGGCGTGTTCGTCCATTCGCAGGCTGAGCAGGACCGAACGGAGCGGTGCATCGTAAGAACAATCCCAGGACGCTGCATCCGCGGTCCAGCAGACAACGTCATCTGGCAGCCGGACACCCGCCGAAGGCGCCAAACCCTGCAAAACGCTATAGACCCTGATGGTGCCGTCGGCCGAAGCGGTGACGATGCGGCTGCCGTCAGGAGAGAACGCGGCACTGGTCGCACCTGTCCTTGGCATTTCCACGACGTCGCGCCGTTTTCCGGCGACGGTCACCCAGATCCGCGCCGCACCATCCGCGGAGGCGGTGACGATGTTTCGGCCGTCAGGAGAGAAAGCCGCCGTGTAGACTGTATCGGTATAGCCGCTCAGGACGTCGGTATTCTCCGCGGCGCCACTGTTCCAGATCCGTATGGTGCGATCCATAGAGGCGGTGACGATGTTCCTGCCGTCGGGAGAGAACATGGCGCTGGTCACCGGCCCTTCGTGGCCGCGCAACACCTTGAGTTCGCTGCCGGTGGCCACGTCCCAGATCCGCGCGGTTGCCTCTGACGGAGAGCCGGAAACACCCGCGCTGCCTCCCAGAGCCGTGACGATCTGCGCGCCGTCAGGCGAGAAAGCGGCGCTCATGACCGGCCCATCGTGACCACGCAGCACCCTGAGTTCGCTGCCGGTCGCAGCGTCCCAGATCCACGCGGTGCCGTCGAGCGCAGCCGTAACGATGCGGCTGCCGTCAGGAGAGTACGCGGCGCTCATGACCGGCCCATCATGACCACGCAGCACCCTGACCTCGCTGCCGGTCGCCGCGTCCCAAATCCGCACGGTACCATCGGCCGCGGCCGTAACGATGCGGCTGCCGTCAGGAGAGAACGCGGCGCCCGCCACGCTCCCCGTATGACCGCTGAGCTCGTCGAGCCTGTCCCCGGTGGCGGCGTTCCAGATCCGCGCGGTGCCGTCGGCCGAAGCCGTCAAGATGCGCGCGCCATCGGGCGAGAAGACGGCGCTGGCCACTGGCCCTGCATGAGCCTTGAATTCCAGGATCTGGATCGGGCGGATGTCGATCCTGGCCGTCTCGAGCGGCGGCTGATCGCGACGATAGATGCGCCCGTCCGCTCCGATGAGCGCGCCGGTCTCGTCACTCCACAGGGCCAGAGTGGGATAACGGCCCTCCGGCCGCAGCTGCAGGGCGCCCTCGCCGATCCAGGCCGCCTGCGCCTCGCCAAGCGCCCTTGGCGCCCAGCCGGTGCCTGGGGTGCCGAGCGGGCGCTGTCCGAGTCCGTTGATCTCTGTTGCCGGCAGCGGGTGGAGGAACCAGTCGATCCAGTTCGCCGGTTTTGCAAACGGATCCGGCCGCGCCGGCTGCCAAAGGAAACCGTAGAGGACCAAAACCAGTCCGGCGAGCGCAAGCGCAAGAACCCAATAGGAATTGACTGCCGACGCCACCAGCGAACGCCGCGTGCGCACCGTCCCCGATGCTTCCGTTGCCGGGTCCCTGCTGTCCATGCGATGCCCCCACATGCCGCCGACACGCCCTCAGGTTGCCATCCTATCACGAATGCTAGCCGCATAAAATTGCCGCAGCAGCCTCACTTCGCTTTCTGTGGCACCGGAAAATCGTTCATCAGGTCGAGCATGCAGAGGGAAAAATCGAGCTCCGTTTCCTTCGAGCGCACCCGTTCCCCGTTTGGCTTGACATTCGTCACGTCGAGCTCGATCGGAACGGTAATCATCCTGTCCCCGTAAAACTGGTTGAAGGCGACACTGATCGCATGAGAGGAGGTCGTCGCCTCCTTGAGGATTTTCAGCGCCGGATCGGCATCGAGGACCATCATCACGCTCCCGGGCGTTTCGGTGCCTCTCCGTTCCGAGCGCATGTCCGGATGGCTTTCCGTAGCCGCCCCGAGGAGATAGACCTTCGACGGCGCCGATGGCGTGAAATGGATATCGCCATCTTCCCCCTCCAAGCCTCTTCAACGGTGAGATACAAGGTGGTGCTCCACGGGGGAAGTATGTCCGTCTCGCCCACGAAGGAACGGGTCTTGAGCAGATTGAGGTGCCCGGTCACCCGAAGATATTGTCCCGGCCGATAGACATGATCCCGCTTTATCGCGACGAACGAATAGGTACAGCCTCCAGTCTTGCCATCCTCCATCACCAATGGCTGAGCCTGCGCTTTCAACGTGCCGTGCAGGATATCGAGCACGTCTCTTGCCTTTGCCGGCGCCACGGCGAGGCAGGCCGCAAGCAATGCCCCGGCCAGCGAAATCCACTTCATGCCAATTCCTCAACCCCTTGATATGGGCGCACCATAAAGTGGTAGAAATGACTTGAACAGGGTCATAGCACGATCCGGGATGAAGAGAATCCGGGGGCTTCGGCGCCTGCCGGCAACCGCGTCATCAGGTGCATCCGGAACGCTTGCCTGCCACCTCTTCCCTCGTTCGCATCCGATGCATCCTTTTCCCGCTCGAAAGTTTCAAGACCGAACGCGAATGAGGAGACCGAAATGCCGAGCACTGCAGGCAGCGACGCCATCGAAGGCAAGGACGAGGTGAAGGATGTGGGCGAGCAGCCGCCGAACGACCGTGTCGCGCCGCCTGTCATGAGGGCTTCGGGAGCGAGGCGGAATATCGGGCCTATCCGGATGACATCATCAATTTTCGGGAATGCCGCGCCGAACGTGAAGAAGCTGTCGGAAAACGGCGGCTAAGTACCGGCCGACCTTATCGATCGGGCTTGCCTGTTCGGGCGTCGGCGGCGCGGACAGCGCCTCCTTCGTTTTCCCATGATGCCAGGGCTTTCGCATCGGCATTCAGCTTGCGACGCCTCGACGCCGGATAGCCGGGCGGAGACATCGTCGCCTCCTTGATGCGTCGTATCATCACCACGTTTTCGTGATGTTCACCACTCTCGGACGTCACGAGATCGGATGTCGCATAGTCCGCGCGCCTGAGCACGCCCAGGAGCCGCCAGCGCGCCAAGCTCGCCGCAGCGGATCCATCGGGGAGGAAGATCGTTACCATGGCCAACCGTTCTCGCAATCGCGATGAAAATGTTTGAAGGGGGAAGACATGTCGTCCTCCTTTGATTGAAGCGAAGGCAATGACCCCCGCTTCGTTGACTGCCGATCAGGAAGGCTGCATCACGATGTCACGCTGATTGCGACGTCGCATCGAGGAAGTCTTCGATCCGCTTCAGGCGGTAGAGAACCCGCCTCTTGCTGTCATAGAGCCTGCCCAGCAGCGCATGCTCCAGATCCAGCGGCCCGCCGATCATGCGCAGCCGTCTCACGATGACTTCCTGCCTGCTGATGCGCTGCTCCGCCCTCACGACATGGAGCCTTGCAAACTTCAGGTCTTTTTTTCTGTATCGCGCCAATTGCATCWGCCTCGCCAATCATTGTCGTTAAGCGCCTGGCCGAGACGCTGTTCTCGCGGCCATGACCCCTGGGGGTTTCGACGGCACGAACGTTATGATCCGCGCTTCTGCAGCAGGTTCCCGCCCGTTTGGGGTACCGCTGCGAGTCAAATTGGTTGTCTGCAAAACAAAGGATAGCACGCCCTCTCAACATTTTCAGAAAAATAAATATTAATATTCGGAGCGTCGAATTTCATGAATACATGAAATGAAATAACCGAAAAAATCCTGTCAAATAATTGAGACAACTTCGCATTTTATTCTAAAAATATAGGTCGATTTACAGAAATTATACACTGCTATGCCCGTTATATCAGGAGATATTCTGCTCCACAGCCCATAGTATAACCCCTCGTGAGGAGAGCAGAGAAGCGCCTACCCATGCGGGTGATATCCATGCGATTACCCGAGGCGTAAACTTTTCTCCGGCTCTGATATCAGGAGCAGCAAGAGGAGGACGCAATGCCGACCATCCTGGCTCATCACGACGTCAAGGACGTCAAGCACTGGCTCGCCTCGCCCCGTCGCAAGGAAATTTTCGAACCGATCGGCTGCACGAACATTCGCACCTTCGTCGATCCGCAATCGTCCAACAAGGTTGGCCTCGTCATGGACGTTGCCGACATGGGCCGGCTGGCGGAATTCATGAAGAGCAGGCAAGCGGCCGATGCGATGGAATATGACGGCGTATTGCCCGAGACCCTGGTGATCCTCGTTCAGTCCTAGAGTATCCGTGTTGGTCAAGTGAGGGATCAACCGTCTGTCGGCGTAACGCGCCGGCAATCAATCCCCGCCGCCCATGCATCCTTTTTCCGCCTCGAACGTTTGAATTCCGTCAGCGAAAGAGGAGACCGAAATGGCGAGCACGACAGGCAGGGACGCCATCGAAGGCATGGACGAGATCAGAGACGCGAGCGAGCCCACGCCAGCCCCCGAACGTGAAGAAAAAACCGAACAGGAAAAAGCCGATCAGCACGCGAAGGCCGAGGGTTTTGCAAGCGAAGCGGCCTACGAAGACTATCTGGATGCGGTGGCCGAGGATGCGCCGGTCGAGGAGATCGTCGTCGATATCGAACGCGCCGCCGCCCGAGAGGAACTCGAGCGGCAGATCGAGGATGTGCGCTACGAGATCGACAATCTGCGCGCGCGGCTGCACATCATCCGCCATCAGGCGGGCAATGTGGTGGAAGAAAATATTCGCTGGGTGGATGCGAGCGCCCATGCGCAGCTTGGCGTTTACCCCTGGCTGAAGCTTTCGGGCGCCATGGCCGCAGCCTTCTTCGTGGGCAAGGCCTTGCAGCAGTTGCCCTTCGGCTCTCTCGCCACCACTGTCACGCCACTGGTGCTGGCAGCGGCGCGCGAAAGACGCCGGTAAGATCGCCCTGCCCCATACCGCACGCTTGCCGCCGCCGACCTCGATCGAGGCGGCGGTTCGGTCAGCGCCTGAACTTGCGCCGTGCTGCCCGCGCGACACTTTCGGCAAGCACCGAAAGACAGCCGGCGACGAGAAGCACGGCACCCGCCGTCGGACCGATGAGGCCAAATTTTGCCGCGAGGCCGACCCCGAGAACGAGCAGCAGGCAGAACAGCGCCAGCGCCCCGTCATCGATGAACATGCCGATCAATTCCTTGAAGGCGATCCTGAGAATGCTCATCGGGCGGGCTCCGCATGCGTATGATGATACTGCCGCAGCCACCGGACCGCGATGAAGGAGAAGGCGGCAAGCAAGCCGAAGATTGCGACCAGCGAGAGGTCTTCGCCCGGCCATTCCGTGCCGATGCCCTCGCCCACCCAGAAGATGCCGAAAGCCGTCAGCAGCAGGCCGACGATGAATTTCAGCGTGTTTTCCGGCACCGATGACAGCGGCTTGTGGACGAAGAAGCCGATGACGAGCACGGCGATACAGGCGATCAGCGCTCCGATACTGGCATAGGGCAGCATGCCTGGCCGCGCGCCTGTCGCGATGACGATGAACACCACTTCGATGCCTTCGAGCAGCACCGCCTTGAATGCGGCCGTGCCGGCCAGGAAGTCGGCCCGCCGGTCCGCGGACTGGCGGGCAAGCGCATCGGTCTCCGCCGCAAAGGCCCTCTCCTCGTCGTGCAGCGCAATGAAGCCCGCAGCCCTGAGGATCGCCTTTCTCAGCCACCGCATGCCGAACAGGATCAGCAGCGTGCCGATGGTGAATTGCAGGATGTCGATCGGGATAAGGCCGAGCAAGGGGCCGAAGACCAGCACCAGCACCGCCAGCACGAACAGCGCCAGCCCCGTGCCGATAAAGGCCGGCCGCCAGCTCCGTGTGACGCCGACGGCCAGAATGATGGTGAAGGCCTCCACGACTTCCACGAAGGAGCCGAGGAAGGAGGCGGTCATCGTCGAGGTTATGCTTGTGATCGTCGTCATCGTCTACTCGGTTTTCTTGGCTTCGATCCGGACAGGCAGGCGAGAAGGACCGGGCATCGCTCCCGCGGCAGGGAGAATGCCAGCAGCGAACCCGGCATGTCCATCACTCTCATAGCTCGGCCGGCAGACACCGTCTCTGTCGGGTGGGAGGATTGCCATAATGGAAGGATAGGCATGTGGCGGGCAGAAGTCGTGTCACCGGCTGTAGGTCAAAAACCTGTCGCGCGCTTTTCCGCGATCTTACAAATCCGTAAGCGCTCGCCTCGCCCCCATGGCTGAGCCATGACAGGGCGAGGCGAGCACATCGGGCAACCCTTAACGCAACGGCTCTTCCGGGCTGCCTTCGATCTCGGGTTCGTAGTTGAAGCTCATGTAGATGACGATGAAGGCGATGATCGCGAGGAACATCAGGCTCGTATAGATCGTGCCGAGCCCGAGCCCGCCATAGTCCGAAGGCTGCGAGAGATAGTCGCCAAGCGAGGCGCCGAGCGGCCGGGTGAAGATATAGGCGAGCCAGAAGGACAGGATGCCATCGAGCCTCAGCGCGAAATGGGCAAAGGCGATGACGGCAATGATGGCGCCGAAGATGAGGCCTGTGGTGATGTAGCCGAAACCGAACACCTCGGAGATCAGGTCGCCGACAGCAGTGCCGAGCGCGAAGGTGAAGAGCACTACCAGCCAGTAGAAGGCCTCGCGCCGTGCCGTGAAGATCGAGTGGATCGACAGCGTCCCCTCCTTGGCCTTCCAGAGGGTGAAGGTGAGGATCAGCGCGATCGAGAAGGCGATGGTCGAGGTCAAGAGCGGTACGCCGAAATTATCGGTGAGATTATCGGTCACCAGCGTGCCGACGACGCTGATCAGCACCACCGCCAGCCAGTAGACCCAAGGGACGTAACGCCTCTGGGTAAACTGCAGCACGATCGCGCCGATGAGGATCGCCGTCATGATGATGGAGGTCATCGTCAGGCCGAGGCCCATATTGACCGCCAGGTAATCGGCCGCCGTCTCGCCCATCGTCACCGCCATCAGCTTGATCAGCCAGAAATCGACGGTGACGCGCGGCACGCGGTTGATGTCATCAGCCGGCATGTTCGCCGGCCTGTCAGATGGTCTTTCTGCCATTGGATCTCTCCTCGCTTGCTGCAATCACTTGCCGATCAGCGCCATGGCTTCGGTCAGGAACTTGTCCGAACGGGTGTCGTCATCGGCATTGCAGCGCTCGACGGCCTTGGCTTCGAGATCGTTGACCTTGGCCATGTCGGCATCGCTGAGCCTGGCCTTCGCCTTGGCGGCGCGCATATCCTTCAGCATGTCTTCGCAGGGCACGGTGGCGGCATGGGCGGGCATGGCAACGGCGATGAAACCGGCCATGACGAGGGCATTGAGCAGGCCTGCGCCAACACGTGTCGTGGGGAGTGTCTTCATGGGATATCTCCTTGAATGCGGCGCCCGGCGCCGGCAATTTGAAAAGCGATGGCGTTCGCGTTTTCCGCCACCGTGTCCCAGCTTCTAGCCGCCGGTCCATACACAGCCTTTGCCGGGAAGATACGCTTTCGTAAGAAAGGTCAGGTTGCAGCAAGAGCCGGGATCGGATCGGTTCCGCCGACTTACGAATCCGTAAGAATTCGATAAGGTGCAGGACACAATTATGCGCGAATTGTGCGGCGTGAGAGTAATCTTCCGATCAGGTGAAGGGTTTGGACCGGCCATGCGCATTCTCGTCGTCGAGGACGATAAAAAGACGGCCGATTTTGTCGCTCGCGGCATGATCGAGGCGGGCCACGTCTGCGACGTCATCGACGACGGGCGCGATGCGCTTTTCCAGGCGACACGTGAGCAATATGACGTGCTGGTCGTCGACAGGATGGTGCCCGGCCTCGACGGGCTGTCGCTGATCAAGGCGGTACGCGCCGCAAAGATCGGCACGCCGGCGATTTTCCTCACCTCGGTCAGCGGCGTCGACGACCGCGTCGAAGGGCTGGAGGCCGGCGGCGACGATTACCTCACCAAACCCTTCGCCTTTTCCGAGCTGCTCGCCCGCGTCAATGCGCTGGCGCGCCGCCCGCCCGTGCAGGACCAGAAGACGGTGCTGCGTGTGGCCGATCTCGAGCTCGACCTGGTGCGCCGGCAGGTGACGCGACAGGGCCAGACGATCGAGCTGCAGCCGCGCGAATTCACCCTGCTCGAAGTGCTGATGCGCGGCGAAGGCCGGGTGCTGACCCGCACCATGCTGCTCGAACGCGTCTGGGATTTCCATTTCGACCCGAAGACCAGCGTCGTCGAAACCCATGTCAGCCGCCTGCGCGCCAAGATCGACAGGCCTTTCGACATCCCGCTGCTTCATACCGTGCGCAATACCGGATACAGCCTGCATGCGCCGCGCTAGAGCATCGGACCGAAAAGTGTGTAGCGGTTTTCGGATAATCCGATGCTTGAGCAGACAGGCATCGGACCGAAAAGTGTACAGCGGTTTTCGGGTCATCCGATGCTTGAACAAAAGAGCATCGGACCGAAAAGTGTATAGCGGTTTTCGGATAATCCGATGCTGAAGGAAAAAGCCGTTTCCAGGAAAAGATCCAGGCTGCTGCGCAGCACGCCTTTCCGGCTGGCGCTGGCCTTCGGCCTGCTCTTCATCCTGGCCTTTCTGGTGGCGGGCATCATCACCTACCAGCTCCTGAAACGCGATCTGGCTGCGGCGCTCGACGATTCCGTGCGCGAGACCTATTCGGTCGTCGCCTCCACCTATTCGCCGGCCGACATCGAAGACCTCGTTGCCGCTGTCACAGCCTATGCTCGCCTCAACAATGCCGAGGACAGCATTTTCCTGCTTTCGGGCGAAAAGGGTAAGCGGCTTGCCGGCAATGTCTTGCCGTTTGCGGCAGAAGATGGCCTTTCGACCATCGAGGCCGGCGACATCGGGCAGAAGGGCGACGACCGCATCCGCATCCTGGCAGGCACCGTCGGCGGCAACCGGCTGATCGTCGGCGAAAGCTTTGCCGAAACCGAGGATCTGGAACATATCGCGCTGATGAGCTTCGGCTGGGCCACCGGCGGCATCGTCATTCTCGCCTGCGGCGGCGGCGCTTTTCTAGCCGCCCGCGCCCAGCGGCGGCTTGACGGCATCGAGCGGGCGATGAGCGATGTTTCGGCCGGCGATCTGGCGCGGCGCATTCCGCTCGAAGGCAATGGCGATGATATCGATGTCGTCGCAACCCATATGAACCAGGCGCTGGACCGGCTGTCGGCCCTCGTCGAAGGCATGCGGCAGGTGAGCGCCGATATCGCCCACGACCTGAAGACGCCGCTCAATCGCATGAAGATGACCGTCGAGCAGGCAATCGAACAGGGCGGGCGCGGCGAGGATGTCCAGACCCTGCTGATCGACGCCCGCGAGGAAAGCGACCGCATCAACGCCACGTTCGAGGCGCTGTTGCGCATCTCGCAGATCGAGGCCGGCGCCCGCAAGGCGCGCTTCCAGCCGGTCGATATCAGCGACATCATGAGTTCGGTTGCGGAAATCTACGGCAGCGTTGCCGAGGATAACGGCCAGTCTCTCGACTTTACCACCAGACCAGCCTCCCCCTGCATGGTCAATGGTGACCGGGAACTGCTGACCCAGCTCTTCGTCAACCTCGTGGAAAATGCCATCAACCATTGCCCGCCGATGACCAGGATCACGCTTGCGCTCCGGGCCGACGATGACGGCTTTTCGGCTGGTGTTTCCGATGACGGCCCCGGCATTCCCGAAGCGGAGCGCGAACTGGTCTTCCGCCGCCTCTATCGCCTCGACAAGAGCCGCACGACCTCAGGCAGCGGCCTGGGCCTCAGCCTCGTCAAGGCGATCGCCGATCTGCATTCCGCCCACATCACGCTCGCCGACCGGCATCCCGGCCTCGGCATCACGCTCGATTTTCCCGCCCAATCTCAGGCATAAAGCCCAATACCAAGGATCAGGAATGAAACGACGTTGGAGAATCCCCGCCGCTTTCGGCATCGCCGCGCTGTTGTTTGGAGCCTATCTCGGCGCGCTGCAACTATCGGGCAATTTCCATGAAGTGCTGCCGGGCGAACTCTACCGCTCGGCCCAACCCTCCGGCGCCGATATCGACACCTATGCCGCCCGCTACGGCATCAAGACCGTCTTGAACCTGCGCGGCGAAAACACCGCCAACTGGTACATGCAGGAAACCGAGGCAGCGAAGAAAGCCGGCATCACCCACATAAACTACCCGCTGTCAGCCTCCCGGGACGTGACGCCGGAACAGGCGCACGAACTGCTGGCGCTGATGCGCGATGCGCCAAAACCGATCCTTATCCACTGCCAGGCGGGTGCGGACCGCACGGGCCTCGTCTCGGTGCTCTATCTGCAGCAGATAGCCGGCATAGACGAGGAAACCGCCGAAGAGCAGCTTTCCGTCCGCTTCGGCCATATCGGCATTCCGTATCTGTCGTCGACCTTTGCCATGGACCGCAGCTGGGAGAATCTCGAGAAGGTGTTTGGGCTGGATAGCTAGGCTTGGCCGGCACGTGCAAGAGCGTTGCGGGAAGCGTCTGTTCACGCCATGATCGGGGGGTGAGGAGATCATTGCGGAATTATGTAGCAATTGCCACCGATATCCGCTTCCGGCCCATTGCGGGAGCCGATCATGTTTCAGATTGCTCCGAAATGTCACTTTCGAGCTTTGTCTATCGTCGACCCAACAACTGACCCTCAGCTTTTCGCCTGGTCATAAGCCTTGAATAGATCGGTGACGAGAACTCCGTTGATCCGCATCCCGGTCAAATCGGCATCTGCGATTTCCGCGTCCGCCAATGTGACACCGCTTATGGTCAATCGCGACAGGTTCGCATTCGTGACGGTGGCTCCAGACAGATTGACGATGTTAAAGCGCGCACCCTCAAGGTTGACATCGTCAAAATTCGCTTCGGACAAATTGGTGTCGATGAATTTTGCCTTCGTCAAAACAGCGTAAAATCGTGCGTCCGCGAGATGGACGCCATCGAAATTAGCGCCTGACATATCTGCCCGCTCATAATGCACGCCTTGCATTTGAGGGCCATCAAACGGGTTGCATCCTTGCTGATCAGTCATTGTCGTTTCCTCCAGCCGATTATGATCGATTCAAAGAATACCTAACCTGTGGTAGTGTTGCAAAATTCCTGAATAAAGCAAAACTTGTTTTCCTGGCTTGCGCAAAGTCGCAGAATTGGCAGTTTCGCGATACCCGCAAATTGCTGACATGACCGATGGGTGCTCTCGGGCTTACAGCAGCCACCGCCGAAGCGCTTTCGGTTGGTGGCATCTGCTACATAATTCCGGATCATTGTGCCGAGCCGCGTTGCCCGCACGCCACTTCAGAGCTTTCGTGGGGTCGGCGGAGCACAATCTCCCCTCCGTCATCAAGACAGAAATTAGGAAGCGTTGTGCGTGTGGACCCCTCACCCTAACCCTCCCCCCGCTGGGGCGAGGGGACGTGGCATGCGATGCCTTTCGGGACGCGGGAACGGCGCGGCATATGTCTTCTCCCCATCGGGGAGAAAGTGCCGGCAGGCGGATGAGGGGGCCATGCGCGTAAACAGAAACCTCCCATCACCAGATCATCACCCTGCCCTGCTAAACGCTCGCCACAGCGCCTCGAACTGATCAGCTCAAAGGCCTTCCCGCGGGGCTCGGTGGTGCATATCTATCGGCCGGCACGAACCATCACTGCCGCTCGCTCTGCACTTCATCAGCCGTCCGCGCGATGAAGCGTTTCGAGACCAGCCAGCATAAGAGCGCCCAGAGCGAACCGGCGACCCAGCCGGCGAGAACATCGGTCGGATAATGGACGCCGAGATAGACGCGGCTGAGGCCGATGATGACGGCGAGGAAGATGCCCGCCGCCATGACGAAGACGCGTGTTGCGCGGTAATGCTGGGTGCGGGCCAGCAGCGCGCCGAGCGTGAGATAGGTGACGGCCGAGACCATCGCATGGCCGCTCGGAAAGCTGAGATCGTTGACATCGACGAGGTGCGGCACGATGTCCGGCCTGGCGCGGGCGATGATGATCTTGAGGCCGGTGCTCGCCAGCCAGCCCGTGAGAACCGAGAGGAACAGGAAGACGGCAATCGTGGTCTTGCGGTTGAGCAGCAGATAGGCGGTCGCAAGCAGCGTCAGCAGCGTGAGAACGGTGATGCCGCCGAGGCTGGTGATATCGCCCATCGCATGAACGAGCCATTGCGGGCCGATCGGCCGGCCAAGATCGCCGGGCTGGCGCAGCCAGAGCAGGATCGTCTGGTCGAAGCCCAGCGTTTCTCCCTCCAGCACCTCGCTCGTCAGCCGCTGCAGCAGGAAGAACCCGCCGGCAAGGCAGGCGAAGGTGATGAGCGTCATCGGCTCATACTGGTTCAGCCAGGTCCTGATACGCTGCATTCTGCTCCCTTCGAACGGTGTCACGCGCCGGGAAAGCTCCGGTCGCCGGAACTCATCAACTGTGTGCAGTGGCTTGATTTTGCAAGGGGGCGACGCACCTCGAATCCACTCGCAAGCCGCGGCCGCGCTGCCGGCGCCGATGAATATGACGGAAGCCGTCACGACGGCAGACCGACACGATCACATAGGGCTCACCGAACTTTGTACCCACGCCTTCATCTACGGCTCTCTCGACCTTCGTATAGTTACAAATCCCGGCTAACCGGATGATCCTGATGCGGCTGAAGGACGGTCGCTCACGGAGTAACGACATGCACAGGACATTATCAGTTGCGGCCATCGTCCTGGCCGTTTCCGCCGCGCCCTCGGCTGCTGCTTCCGCCGACAAAAGACCGCTGAACGCCGAGGCCGCCAGCAAGATCAGGGCGGAATTCACAAGGCTGATGGATCTCGCCAACCGGCACGACTTCAAGGGTCTTCACGCCATGTTCTGGCAATCCCCCTCAGCCCTTCTCGTCGCCAAGAGCGCCGTTCCCGCCGAGGGAAACTGGGCAGGTTTCTGGGGCAACGAAGCGATCGACCGGAAGCTGCACGACATCGGCACATCCGGCCCGGTCGTGCTCGAGCCGGACTACACGAAGCTCAAGATCGTCGGCTTGACGCCTGACGTGGCGAAATCCTACGCGCCGATGAACATCACCGTCTCATACGCGGGCCAAGACGGGACGCCCAAACCGTTCCTGATGATCATCGACTGGCTGCATATCGGAAAGGACTGGAAGGTTGCTTCAGAAATCATTCTGCCGGTGCCGCCGGCACCTGCTGCAAAGGGTTAGCTGCCCGCAAACTGGACCTCACCACCCCTGAACCAAACGCCGCCTGTGACCGGCAGGAACCCACCTGTTCAGGCACAGAGGAGCGGCAGAAAGGACCAGAAATGTCTGGAACCACGAAAAGCCTGGTAATCTCGCTTGGCCTCGCCCTGATCTCGCTATCGGCTGCAGAGGCAAAGACCGCGTCGCCCGCCACGGTCGTCACCAGCGGACAGCAAAAGCTGCTGGCAGACGCCGACGGCCAGTCGCTTTACACTTTCGACAAGGATCAGCCCGGAAAATCGGCATGCACCCTGCTCTGCGCCCTCGCCTGGCCTCCCTTCGCAGCACCGGCCGGCGCCAAGGCATCCGGTCCCTGGAGCGTTGTCACCCGACCGACAGGGGTAACACAGTGGGCTTATAACGGCTCGCCGCTCTATACCTATCACTTCGATTCCAGGCCTGGAGACATCCACGGCGACGGCGCCGAAGGTGTCTGGCATATCGCCAAGCCGTGAAGGCATAGTGTCTGGCAAAGCGTACCGAACTGGCGGCAGGACAAGCCGGGTCTACAATACCGTAGCCGACAAACTTGCCCTGCTGCGCAATTCGTTCCAAGGATAGCAAGCTCATATTCGCGCAAAGGCGCTATCGGCCAGCGCCTCCCGACGTCAGCCCCCGGAAGAGGGAAGAGAATGAGACAGGTATCCGGCGCCGCCCTTTCGTTTGCGATTGCTGCCTGCGGCGCGGGAGCACGGGCGGACGATACGGCACCGCCATCCTATGCGGAGACGACACTCACAGGCGATTGGCACGGCTACCGCAACTGGCTGCGCGATCAGGGCGTCACGTTCACGATGTCGCAGACCAGCGATGTGCTCGGCAATGTCTCGGGCGGCGTGAAAAGGGGCGCGGCCTATGACGGCCTCTTCCAGTTGCAGGGCGACTTCGACATGGGCCGGCTGGCAGGCTGGACCGGCGGCGCCATCCATATTTCCGGTTATGCGATCCAGGGCCAGGGCCTGTCCGGCAAGGATGTCGGCAACCTCCTGACGGTCACCTCGGTGGAGGCCGATCCCGGCTTCAGGCTGGGAGAATTCTATCTCTCACAGAGCCTGATGAACGACACGGTGACGCTGAAGCTCGGCCAGATTCTGGCGGACCAGAATTTCGCGATCAGCAATACGGCCAGCCTTTTCGTCAACTCGACATTCGGATGGCCCGGCATTTTTGCCGCCGATCTTCCCGGTGGAGGACCGGCCTATCCCTTCGCCGTTCCGGGCGCTCAGATCATCATCAAGCCCGACGATGCCTGGACGCTGCAGGCTGCCGTCTTCAATGGCAGCCCGACCGGTTCTGACCCCGATGGCAATGCCAATGGACTGGGCTTTCCGATTGGCGATGGGGTGCTGGCCATTGCCGAGGCGGCCTATGCCTATGCGCCCGGAAAGGGCGAGCCCGGCTTGCCGGGCACCTACAAGATCGGCGCCTGGTATAATTCGGAGCAGTTCGACAGCCTGACCACCGCATCGAACGGCGTTTCACTCGCCGATCCCCTGTCGAGCGGCAGCCCGCGCCGCCTCTCGGGCAATTTTGCGGTCTATGCCGTCGTCGATCAGACGCTCTGGCAGGAGCCTGACAGCAAGGACAATGGCCTCAACGGATTTGTGCGTGTCGCGGTGGCGCCGCAGCAGGAGCGCAACAGCATGAACTGGTATTTCGATCTGGGCCTTGCCTATAAGGGGCTTCTGCCGGGCCGCGACGATGACACCGCCGGCATCAGCTTTGCCTATGCCAGCATGAGTTCGGGCATGTCGGATCAGGTAAGGGCTGAAAATGCCTTAACCGGGACGTCGCAGCCGGTTCCGAGTTCCGAGGCCGTGATCGAAGCCACATACCAGGCTGCCGTGACGCCATGGTTTACGGCGCAGCCGTTCTTTCAATATGTCATCCGCCCCGGCGGCAATGCCGCCGATCCCGACAAGCCGAACTCGCGGATACAGAATGCAGCGATTTTCGGATTCAGGGCCGTGACATCCTTTTGAAACCGGCGGCCGGCAGCCACGGCGCGCCGATCAGAGCCTGATGGCCGTTTCCTCTTTCGCCGTCCGGATAACGATCATGGTGAAATAGCGGGCAACATTGTTTTCGTCGCGGAAAAGACCTTCGCACAGAGAGTCGAATTCCTCCATATCGCGCAGGCGCAGCATCAGAACGACATCGGTTTCGCCGGTGACGGCATAGGCTTGCGAGACGGCCTCCTCGGCGATCGCGATATCCAGGAAGCGGCGCATATGCGCTTCTCCGTGCAGCTTCAGTTCCACCGTCACCAGCGCCTTGATCCCGCGTCCGGCCCTTGCGGGATTGAGGATTGCGACGATGCGGTCGATCACACCAGATTTGTGGAGCCGCTGCACGCGGCGCAGGCAGCTGGAGGGAGACAGGCCCACCTCCTCGGCCATGTCGATATTCGTGCGCGATGCGTCGCGCTGCATCAGGTTCAGAAGTTTTCGGTCGATACGATCCATTCCCCGGAGCATATCGGTCAAACGCGCCATTGCAATAAAATTGCACGGATCTGCAATCTTTGATCACAAATTCGAAGTGAACAGGGCTAGCAGATTGAGGCACCATAAAGGGGGTCTCAAATGTCGTTCTTATCGCTCATCCGGCGCAACACCACGGAAACACTCGCAATCTACTGGGTGCTTGCCCGCATAACGGTTCCAATCGCGATCCTTGCCGAGCTCTTGTCGAGGATGGGAGCGGTGAAGGCTGTCGCCCCCGCCTTTGCGCCCGTCATGAACCTGATCGGACTGCCTCCGGAGCTGGGCCTCGCCTGGCTGACGGGCATGCTGGTCGGGATCTGGGGTGCGGTTCCGCTCATTTTCACCCTCGTTCCCGCATCCTCGCTCAGCGTCGCCGATATCACGGTATTCTCGGCCCTCATTCTCTTCGCGCATGGCCTGCCGATCGAGCAGAAGATCATCCAGAAGGCGGGTCCGGGCATGATCGCGACGACCACGCTGCGCATTGCGGGCGGCCTGCTCTATGCCTTCCTGCTGCACCATGTTCTCACCGCGACAGGCTGGCTGTCCTCTCAGGTCCATCCTGTCTGGCTGCCCATCAGCGCAACGCCGGACTGGGCCGACTACTTTCTTGGACTTGCGCAGACCATGGTCTGGATGCTGGTCATCCTCATCGTCCTCTCCTGGGCTCTTGAAATCCTCAAGGTGACCGGGCTGCTGGGACTGATGATGAAGGCTCTTTCGCCTGTGCTGCGCCTCGCCGGCATCAGGGGCGAGGCCGAACATCTCACGGCTATCGGCCTGTTTCTGGGCATTTCCTACGGCGCCGGCCTGCTGATCCGCGAGGCACAATCGGGAGCGATATCACCGCGCCAGATCTTTCTGTCCTGCGTGTTCATGGGCTTCGCGCACAGCGTGATCGAGGATACGATCGTGGTGATGTCGCTCGGCGCGGATCTGCACGGGGTCCTGACCGGCCGGCTCATTTTCGCCGTAGCGGCATGTGCCGCGATTGCCGCCCTGCTTCGCCGCCTGCCTGACAAGGCATTCTTCGCGCAGATGTTTCGCCTGAGAAATATGGAAGCCGAACGGCGATAGCACCGGACGGCCCCGTGGATTGCGGCTGTGGGAAAGTGGTCGGACCGGTCGCTAAAGCAATTCCAGCAAAAGTGCGAAGCGGTTTTGCGTCTGGAATTGCGTGAAAACACAGAGATAGAGCATCTCCGTCTTTCTGAGAAAGACGGAGATGCTCTAATGCAGCGCGCCCCTTGCCTTCCCCGGGGGGAGAGCAAGGAGCGCGATACCTTCCGGAACGCCGGGACGATGCGTGACCCGCTAAACCAGCGGACCGCGGCTTGTCGCGATCAGGTCCTCTTCCTCATCCCGTTGATGCCCGCCAAAAGCGGCGGCGGCGGCGGCGATGAAGGCCCCGACGAGCAGTGACAGCGATCCGATCAGCGCCGATGTCGCGGCCGCCTTTCGTGCCTTGTCGGCAGCTTCCTGCGCGGCAACCTTCGCATCGTCGATCTGCTTCAGCACGGTATCGACCCTGGCGCGGGCATCGGCTTCGGAAAGCCCGGTGCGGGCCGAAACGATGCTGGCGATATAGGTCTTGTCGCCGTCAGGCACCGAGCCGTTCACCGCTCCCTGCAGCAGGATGCGGGAAATCTGGGCAGCGGCGGCGCTATCGTCCTCGTTGGCGCGATTGGCGACATTCTGCGGCCTGAGCAGCGCATCCGTGAAGTAGGACGTGGAGGCATCAGGCGTATCCGAAGAGGCCGCTGCGGCAGAGGTGCCGGCGACCCCGGCGGCCATCGCAGCCTGGCCGGCGGCACTGGCGCCGGCGCCCGCAAGCGAGCTCAGCGACGATGCCAGGAAGCCGGCGACGAAGACGGTGGCAAGCGCCCAGCTGAGGAATCCGTGCGCCGTATCGCGGAAGAAGACCTCGTTGGTGTGGACGGCGGCCCACTTGGTCCGCAGCCGGCCGGTAATATAGCCGCCGAAGGCCGACGACAGCCATTGCACGACGACCAGCCAGATCGCCGCGGTGACGCCGATTGTGGCGGCCGAGCTGCTCTGTCCCGACCACGGAGATACCATGGTGAGACCGACGCCCGAGCCGAGCAGCAGCAGGATGAGCGTAATGCCCGTCGCCGCCACGGCGCCGCCGATGATCGGCCCCCAGGCGACGGCTGATTTCGAGGATTCGACCGGCATCACGCCGGTTTGCCCGCCTTCGAGGGCGGAGCCCTGGATAACAGGTCTGTCTGCAGCAAGAGACATGTGAGCCTCCTATCGCATGAACAGGACGAGCAGGATGACGATCGGCAACGGGATACCCAGAAGCCAGAGAAGAATACCGCGACCCATGAGAAAATCCTCCGTGATTAGAATGTGTTCGCGAGGACCGAACGCCGGCACATGCTGTTTGTTCCCGAGCCCGCAATCCCGTCTTCGATGGAACGGGCGAGTCCGCGCCGCGTTGGGTCTCTATAGAAAGGAGGCCCTCATGCCCCATAAAACAAAACCGCTCGTCGAAGTCGCCGCCAGGACCGAGGACGGCCGCGTGCCGCTCGGCATCATGAACACCAAGCAGGCACTCGACCTGCCCGAAGAGCTGGATGTGGAGATCTCGCACCCCGACAAAGAGGCTGGGGTGACCGATCATTTCATCGACAGGAATGAGCTGCGAAAGATCAGACGCAAACGACAGTGACCTTGGCCCGTGGTGGCACCTGCCTCCTCCTCCGAGCCGGGAGGACGTGATCTCTTCGAGAACTCGGAGACGGCGCTTCACCACCAGCCATTGATGCCCGCCATCCGCGAGCTATTTCGCCGTCATGGATCATCTCTTCGACGACGACACGCATCACAAGAGCCTGCGCGCGGGGCTGCGGCGCATTGAACGGGGCGAAGGCCGCAAGGCCATTCTCCTGCAGTCCATCTTTACCGTCATAGATATCGCGATCCTCGCCTTCTTCGTGCTCGGCCCCTATTTCCGGGCGGCGCCCACCTATCTCGTCATCGATTACGTCATCGCCGTCTGGATCGCCGCCGAGATCGCGGCGCGCGCCATTGCGGCACCCTCGCTGCGCAGCTGGATACTGCGGCCGATGACCTGGATCGATTTCATCGTGCTGGCGACGCTGCTCTTCCCCGATGCGCTCTTCAACTTCGCCTTCCTGCGGGTCATGCGGCTTTGGGCGATCGGGCGAAGCCCGCTCCTGAAGGAAGTGTTGCGCCGGATGAGCTGCGGCTATGCGCTGGATGTCGTGCGCGCGGTGATCAATTTCCTGGTCTTCCTCTTCCTCGTCACCGGCTTCGTCTACACCTCCTTCTTCTATAACCAGCCAGGCGGCGAAGGCTTCGTGGACGCGCTCTATTTCACCGTCGCGACCGTCACCACGACAGGCTTCGGCGACATCACTCTGCCCGGCACGCTCGGCAAGCTGACCTCCGTCGTGACGATGATCGTCGGCATCTCGCTCTTCGTGCGGCTGGCCCAGGCTGTGGTGCGGCCCAACAAGGTGACCTTTGCCTGCCCGCAATGCGGGCTGCAGCGCCACGATGCCGATGCCGTTCACTGCAAGGCCTGCGGCGAGGTACTGAACATTCCCGATGAGGGCGCGTGAGATCTTTTAAAGCGCCTTGCATGGCGTCATGCATGGACAATCCAGCGACGGACCGAGCCGGACGCCTGCTCAGGGCAATGGAACCGGCGAGTCGCTGAGCGACCGCAGATAGGCGATCACATCCAATCGATCGGCTTCATCGGGCGCGCCGCGAACCTCCATGTTGACGCCTGGCGTCGTGAGAGTGGGGCCAGCGATGAAAATATTGAGATCCTCGTAAGTCCAGAAGCCACCCCAGGCCGACAGGGTTCGGGAATAGCCGCCGAATTTTGTGGATGCCTTTTTGCGTCCGACGACGTTCCACAGGTTCGGCCCCCTGTTGGGGACATCCTTCGGACGCGTGACATGACAGGATGAGCAGTTGGTGGCGAACAACTTCGCCCCTTTTGCCGCGTCACCATTCGCCAGCTTCGCAGAAATCGGCGCGGGCTTCCGAACGATGACGCCATGCGTCAGCAGATATTCGGCGATTTCGGCATGGTCGTCATGCCTCGCAAGATGATAAGGCGTGATGATAGCCGGCAGCCGTGCGGGATCGCCACGCACCCAGATGGCGTTGACATCTGCGCCGGCTTCAACGAGCGCCTTGACACAATCAAGACAGCCGCCCGCGACGGCGAAGTGCAACATCCCCTCTCCCCTTGCCGCAGCGTTGGGGTCAGCACCACGCGCCAGCAGAAGCCGGATGAGATCGGCGGAGTTTTTCACCACCGCGCCGGTGATCGGCAGGCCGATTGCCGACTGGTGGTTCACATTTGCCCCACGCTCGATCAGCAATGTTACGGCTTCGAGATTCCCGTTGCGAACTGCGAGAAAGAGCGGAGTGGCTCCCTTGTCCTGCTCCTCAATGTCGGCGCCTGCATCGAGGGCGGCCGCGATGGATGTGATGTCACCGGTCTTTGCCGCCTCGTGGAGTGGGCCGCCCTGAGAGCTGGTCAGAGCACAAAGATAGATCAGCACGCTTCCAATCAACCCACGCATCCGGCTGTCCCTCCGCCAACATGGTGATCGGCAATCATATACCCGATCTCCCTGCCGGGACAGGATGAACACATCAGGCGAAGCTGCAGGATCGCGAGGGCCTGCTACACGGCAGCCGGAGCCGCTCCATGCCTCGGCCATTGCGGCCGCTGCGCTGCAGGATGCCTGACGGCCTCGCCGTCAGCCTCGTCGTGGCAGGTCGCCTGCAGCTTCATGGCGCTGCCTTCGATTTCGTCGAGCAGGGTTTGAACGCTATCGAACCGGACAAGAAGGCGGTGGGTGAGTTTCTTGAATTTCCGTTGGGACATGATCAGGCTCCTTTGATCCGGGAACGCCGGACATGGCGGAAAGTTCAAGGTGGTTGGTGGTCATGGCGACTGGGTCTCGACCGTCAATCCAGGCGCCAGGTACCGAAAACCCCGCCCCACTTATGGGTAGGGGTTTTTGGGAGGTACGGCTTTACCTTTCAAAAGGCCGAGCGGATCGTGCCGCCATCGACGCGCAGTGTCGCGCCGCTGATATAGGCGCCATTGCCGCTCGCAAGATAGACGACGGCGGCGGCGATCTCCTCGGGACGGCCGAGGCGGCCGATATCATTCGGCACCATGTCCTTGACGCAGCCGCTTTCGATATCCTCCCAGCGATCGCCCCAGCCATGCGCGGGCGCTATCTTTTCCAGGAGCTCCTTCACCGCCGGCACCAGGATAGCGCCCGGCGAGACGATGTTGGAGGTGACGCCCGTATCCTTCAGCCGCCGCGCCAGCGAGACCGCGAGATTGTGGCGCGCGGCAAGCGAGGCCTCGTAATCCGGCTGCATCGGGATCGGCTGCGATGCCAGCCCGCCGCCGATCTGGATCACCCTGCCCCAGCCGCGCCCGACCATGGCCGGCACGATCGCCTGGATCATCCGCACCGCCGAGATGACGTTGATCTCATAGGTCTCGGCCCATTTCTCCGGCGTTGCCGTATGCCAGTCGAGATGGTGATAGTGGCCGGCATTGTTGACGAGAATATCGATCTCGCCGCCCGCAAGCGTCTGGGCGACCACCGCTTCGGCCTCATCGCCCCTGGCGAGATCGCCGATCGCCACATCCGCCCTGCCGCCGGAAGCGACGATGGCGCCGGCAATCGCCTCGGCCCTCGCCCGGTCGCGCCCATGCACGACGACATCAGCCCCTTCCGCGGCCAGCATCCGCACCATCGCTTCGCCAAGCCCCGCCGAAGAGCCCGTCACCAGCGCGCGTTTGCCGGAAAGCTGCATATCCATTGTCTTTCTCCATCTGCTGATCTTGGATGGATGGACAATAGGCGATAGGAATTATCCCGATTAGACGTTTAGATCGGGACGATTCATGCCGATATCCCGCACAATGCAGAGCAGCGGATTTACCGAAATCAGGGCGGCGATCTCGGTCGCGGAGCACCGCAGCTTCCGCGCCGCCGCCGATGCGCTCGGCATGTCGCCGACGGCGCTCAGCAGCAATGTGCGCGCGCTCGAGGACAGGCTCGGCATCAGGCTTTTCAACCGCACCACCCGCAGTGTCTCGCTGACCTCGGCCGGCGAGGAATTCATCGCCAGCGTGGCACCCTCGCTAGCATCGATAGAGCGAGCGATGGAAGCCGCCGGCAGCCACGGCACGCGACCCTCGGGCACCTTGCGGATCAACAGCTCGGTCACCGGCGCCCACGAAATCCTGACGCCCCTGATCCTGACCTATCTGCAGCGCTATCCGGCGGTGCAGGTGGAAGTGACGACCGAAAGCCGGCTCGTCGATGTGGTGCTCGACGGCTGCGACGCCGGCATCCGGCTTGCCGAATCCGTCCCGGCCGACATGGTGGCCGTGCCCCTGCCGTTCGGCCTTGATTTCTGCGTTGTCGGCGCACCCCGATATCTCGCCGATCATCCGCCGCCGAACACGCCCCTCGACCTCGCGAACCATCGCTGCATCAGGTCGAAGGCGGCGGGTGGCAGCATCTATCGCTGGGAATTCGAAAGCCATGGCGAGGCGCTGGAGGTCGATGTATCAGGCGGCCTGACGCTGGACGAGCAATCGCTGATGCTGAAGGCGGCCATCGCCGGCATGGGCCTTGCCTATATCTCCCGCGCCATCGCGGCGGAAGCGATCACGGCCGGCAAGCTCGCCACCGTGCTGGAAGACTGGCTGCCCCGCCAATCCCCGCTCTGCCTCTACTACCCGCGCAACCGCAACACATCAGCGGCATTGCGGGCGCTGATCGAGCTGATCCGCGCCGGGGGCGGCGGGTGAGCGGAGGAGCAATCTTCAGGCCGCTTGGTCGATTTCCTCGATGGCCTCGAGTTCCGCCTGAAGCGCCGGCGCTTCGGTAGCAGAAAGGGCGCGATGATATCGAGCCCTCGATGGTAATCAACGATTTCAGACAGTCGCCGATCCCCTCGCGCCCAGCGGGTTGCGCCGGAAGAGTTCGCCGACCAGCCAGCTGTCCAGATAGGCGCGCACTTCCACGATCGTCTCACCCTCAAAGCGGCAGAGCCAGCAATAGTGGTTGTCGAAGCGCATGCCGTCGCGGGCCGTCGCCATCGAGCGCAACTCGACGATCGCCCAGTCGCCGTCGATGAGGATATTCCGGGTGGAGAGCTGGGTGCCGTCAGGCAGCACCTTGTGCAGCTTGGCGAAGGTGCCGGCGAGGAATTCCTGTTTCGAATGGTAGTGGCCGGCGAGCGGATGGGTGCCCATGACCGTCCAGTCCACGTCATCGGCGACATGGGTGAAGAAGCCTGCGCCGTCTCCGTGTTCGAGATGCGCAAAGAGCGCTGCGACATCCTGTTTGTTCATGGCACTTCCCCCGAGTAGCCGAACGTTCACCGGAGATCGCGTTACAGGTAAAGCCCGGTAGAAATAGGAATGATGCAAGTATTGATAGCATAAGTTAGAGAGCGCTGAAACAGCGGGGGAATGTTGCTGGCGAGGCAGATACTTCCGGTTCTTGTCTTGAGGACCTTCTCTCGCACAAAGCTATCTTTTGTGCCCCTTCTTCCTCACCGCCACCCCTAACCCTACAGGAACGATATCCACCTCCAGATGTTATCCGGACGCCAAACACCGGATCGGATTGCCCCATGCGACTATTGATGATGTTAATCCTTGCGCTGATGGTCACATCTGTCATCGGCATATTGGGCGTACAGATGTTCGATGGCGGCAGCAGCAAGACGCCGCCGGCCGTCATCCAGCAGTCCGAGCCGAAATAGGCGCCCTCACCGCCCCATCAGCTCGCCCATCACCCGCTCCGTCAGCTGGTCGCATTTCCAGCCGGCGAAGGGGAAAGCATCCATCGCAATCGGCCCGATCATCTGGTCGAGCTCGCGGCGCAGGAGCGCGCGGGCGCGGTGCAGGCGGCTGCGCACGGTTTCGGGTTTGAGGGAGAGAAGTTCGGCGGTTTCCTCGACGCTCATTTCCTCGATGACGCGGGCGATGAAGACGAGGCGGAATTCCTCCGGCAGGTTGTCGGTCGCCTCTTCCACGAGTTTCAGGATCTGTCGCTGCGCCATGGTGATCTCGGGATTGTCGATGGGCGAACCGGTGGGGAAATCGAGAATGCGGCTTTGCATCTGGGCCGTATCGACGGAGACTTCGGGCGTGCGGCTCGCTTTGCGGAGCCGTCCAAGCGCCTCGTTCATGACGATGCGCGTCAGCCAGGTGGAAAAGGCGCTGGCGCCCTGGAAATCGGCAAGGTGGCGAAAGGCCTTGAGATAGGCATCCTGCAGGGCGTCTTCGGCCAAGGCATCATCGCGCAGGATGCCGCGGGCAATGCGGAAGAGCCGCCGGTTATAGCGCCGCATGATGGCACGGAAAGCGGCGGGATCGCGCGCCAGCGCCAGTGCCACCAGCTCCGGGTCGCTTTTCTCTGCTGCCGCTCTTTCCACCTGCTGCGCCATGGCTCATCCTTTTTCCGCATTGGATGCCGGGGCAAGACGAATGTTCCCGACATCTGGAAAAATCTTTTCGGGCCGGAAAAATCTTTTCGGGAACGCCTGCCCGATGCCGGCATCCAATTCTGCGTAGGAAACATCGACCGGCGGTATCAGCCGGATGGAGGACCAGATGCAGAAACACCTTATCGCCGCTCTCTCGGCTTTCGTGCTGTCAGCCCCCGCGGCTTTTGCCGCCGGCGCAGCACCCACCGATCCGCAGATCGCCCATATCGCCTATACGGCCGGCGTCATCGATATCGAGGCGGCCAAGCAGGCGGTCGAGAAATCGAAGGACAAAGAGGTCGTCGCCTTCGCCAAGGATATGATCCGCGACCATGAGGCCGTCAACAAGCAGGCGCTCGATCTCGTCAAGAAGCTCAAGGTGACGCCCGAAGACAATGCCACCAGCAAGTCGCTGGCATCGGATGCCAAGAAGGAACGGGAAAAGCTCTCCAAGCTGAAGGGCGCGGAATTCGACAAGGCCTATGTCGACAACGAAGTCGCCTATCACAAGACGGTCAACAACGCCCTGAAGACGGGTTTGATCCCGGCAGCCCAGAACCCCGACCTGAAGTCCCTGCTCGAAACCGGCCTGAAGCTTTTCGAGGGCCATGAGCAGCATGCCGAGCATGTTGCCTCCATGCTGAAATGAGGGTCATGGGTGTCATGACGGTCATGGCAATCCTGCCGAAACTCTGCCTTGCGGCCGCACTTTCGCTTTGCGCAACGGCCGCAAGTGCCGCCACGATCGAGGTCACCATCGAAAAGCTGGAGTTCAAGCCGGCGGTGGTGACAGCGCGGCCGGGCGACACAATCCTCTGGCGGAACCGGGATGTGATGGATCATACGGCGACATCAAAGGGGAAATTCGATGTGGTGATCCCGGCGGGCAAGTCGGGATCGACTGTGGTGAAGGGTGATGGGGCGGTGGATTATACCTGCCGGTATCATCCGAATATGAGGGGGCAGATCGAGGTGGGGCGGTAGGGAGTGCCTTGGACATGTATATGTCGTCGACCTTCAGCCCGGTCTGTACCAAGGAAAGCCCCTCCCCAACCCCTCCCCACAAGGGGGAGGGACTAATCTGCGGCGCCAATTTCGCTACTCCCAAGCGTTGAAATCGTCTGAACCGGAAGCGGCGAGTTAAGCCCCTCCCCCTTGTGGGGAGGGGTTTGGGGCGGGGTCTTTACGAAAAGCCCATACCTGACTGATCCCCCATGTCACCCCCTCAACCTTTCATCCGCACGCTCCCACCATCGAAGCCAAACCGGCCGGATGGAGGGCAGTCATGACCACCGCACCCATCCGCTCCGACCCACATCGCCACCACGATCGGATGACCCCATGTGCATGTTCTCCTCGCCGCCGAAAGCCGAGCCACCGCAGGCGCCACCCGAATACGCCCAGCAGAAGACGCCTGACTATGCCGCAGCCCAATCCACGGCCGCGCGCCGTGCCTCCGACAAGGTGAAGGGCGCTCCCTCCACCATCCTCACCTCTCCGTCAGGCGCGCCGCCGCTTGCCGATACGCAGTCGCCGGCGCTCTCGGGCAATAGCGCCAGGAAGACGTTGCTCGGACAGTAAGGGCCCAGACACAAGGCATTGGACAACAGCATGGAAAACCTCCGTCGCGACAACGAGACACAGATTGCCTATCACCGCCGGCGGCTCGCCGAGCTGAAGGAGGTTCGCCAGCCCTGGGAGGCGGAATGGCGCGCACTTGCCGAGCATATCGAGCCGACGCGGCTTCGCCTCTATTCCGATCGGGAAGGCCCGCGCTCGCGCGACAAGATCATCGACAGCACCGGCAGCCATGCCTATGAGACGCTGAAATCAGGCATGCATTCGGGGCTGACCTCGCCGGCGCGGCCCTGGTTCCGGCTGACCACCTTCGATCCCGATCTGAAGAAGCAGGATTCCGTCAAGGTCTATCTCGCCGCCGTGCAGGACAAGATGCGCGAGGTCTTTGCGGCCTCCAATCTCTACCGCGCCTTCCATATCGGCTATGGCGATCTTGGCCAGTTCGGACAGTCCGTCGCGATCCTCGTCGAGGATGAGGAGACCGTCATCCGCGTGCAGCAGCTGGTGCACGGCCGCTTCTGGATATCAAGGGATCACAAGGGCAAGGCGACGACCCTTTACCGGGTGTTCCGCTGGTCCGTGCAACGCATCATCGAGCGCTTCGGTTACGACAATGTGCCGGAGCGGCTGCGCAGCCTCTATGACAGCTCGAAATATGGCGAATGTTTCGATGTCTATCACGCGATCGAACCCCGCTACGACCGCGACCCCAAGCTGATCGACAAGCGTAACAAGGCCTTCCTCTCCAATTACTGGGTCGACGAAACAGGCGGCGACCTGCTGGAAGAAAGCGGCTTCGACAGCAATCCGATCATCGCACCCGCCTGGGAGCTTTCCGAAGACGATCACTACGCACTCTCGCCCGGCCAGAAGGCGCTCGGCGATATCCGGATGCTGCAGCTGGAACAGACGCGGAAGCTCGAAGGCATCGACAAGAAGGTGCGCCCGCCGATGAACGCGCCGACCTCGATGCAGAACAGCCCGGCCTCGCTGCTGCCGGGTGCGGTGAATTACGTGGATGATCCGACCGGCAAGGGTTTCAGGCCTGCGATGGAGGTGAACCTCAGCCTCGCGGAACTGCGCGAAGATATTCAGGAAGTGCAGAACCGCATCGAGAAGACCTTCTTTGCCGATCTCTTCTTCGCCATCACCAATATGGAGGGCGTGCAGCCGCGCAACCAGTTCGAGCTGACCCAGCGCAAGGAAGAGCAGCTCTTACAGCTCGGCCCCGTGCTGGAAAACGTCTTCGGCGATCAGCTGGGGCCGACCATCGACCGCACCTTCGATATTCTGGCGGCCCGCGACGAACTGCCTCCGCCCCCGCCGGAGCTGCAGGGCACCGAGCTGAAGGTGGAGTACATCTCCACCCTCGCCCAGGCACAGCAGGCGGTAGCAACGGGCGCCATCGAACGCGGCGTCGCCTTCATGGGCCAGGTCTCAGCCGTCAAACCGGAAGCGCTCGACAAGCTCGATGTCGACGAGGCGATCGACCTCTATTTCGATGCGATCGGCGCCCCGCCCTCGATGATCCTCGCCGATGCTAAGGTCGAGGATATCAGGGCCCAGCGAGCCCAGCAGATGCAGGCGGCGCAGACCGCGCAGATGGCCTCGCAGGTAGCACCTGCCCTCAATCAGGGCGCCAAGGCCGCACAGGTGCTGGCGGACGCCAATGACAACCCGAATGGCGCGGCACTTCTGCGCCAGCTGGGGCTCGCCTGATGGACCATTTTAAGGATCAACCATCTGTCCCCCACACCATCGGGCGAGACGAAATCACGACGGCGTTTCGCGAGGTCTTCGCGACCGCATCCGGCAAGCGCGTGCTGTTCTGGATGCTGGAACAATGCGCCGTCTACCAGGAGGCCTATGCGGGAGAGCTTGGCAACGCGACGCATTACACGCTCGGACGGCAGGGTGTGGGCCGGCGGCTGATCGCCGAGCTCGACCGCATCGACCCGACGCTCTATCCGCGCCTGCTGCTCGCCATCGCGGATCTCAAGGCAAACGACAAGGCAGCGGCGGTTAGCCGCGCGAAAAGCGAGGAAGGGCAAGACCATGACATCGATGCTTAGCAGGAGGCTGTTTCCGGCCATCCTGCGCAATGCCGAAGGCGCCGGCTCCGGTGGCGGCGAGACGGCCGCGCCCGAAAACATTCTCTTCCCCAACGAGGAGACGTCACCGGAAAGTGACTTCGGCACGGGCGATCAGGATCATGCCTCCGCCGAAAATCATGAGGCCGCCAAGCCCGCGGAAAACGCCGATAGCGACCCTGATGACCGCGTGCCCGACGATGGCCGCTATTCGCTCACCATGCCCGAAGGCATCGAGGTGGATCAGGAGCTGGTCGAGGCGCTCGGCCCTGACTTCCACGAGATGGGCCTGACCAACCGGCAGGCGCAGCAGCTTGCCGACCGCTTCATCGAGATCCAGGGCCGGCGCGGAAAGGCCGCTTCCGAAGCCTGGGCCGGCCGCGTTCACGGCTGGGCGGACGAAGCCCGCAAGGACCGTGACATCGGCGGGGCGAAATGGGGCGGCACCGTGGGCTCGGCGCAGCGCGCGCTCTCCCGCTTGGGCACCCCGGCGCTGCGCGAGTACCTGAATACCAGCGGCGGCGGCAACCACCCCGAAATGATCAGAATTTTCGCAAAGGTCGGATCGATGATCCAGGAGGACAACCCACCGAATGGCGGCGCGGGCGGACACGGCAGGAAAGCCGAAACCGCGCACCTGATGTTTCCCAAAGACGCACCGAAGGGCTGATAAGACATGGCTACCATTGGCAGCTACTACCCCAATCTCGTTGACGCATTCAAAGGCTCTGCCGAAGGCGCCGTCATCGAGCTTCTCTCGCAGCAGAACCCGATCCTCGACGACGCGATGGCCGTCGAGTGCAACATGGATGCCGTGCACCGCCATATGGTGCGCACCGGCCTGCCCTCCGTTTCCTGGGGTCGGCTCTATCAGGGCATCAAGCAGTCCAAGGCCACCATGCAGCAGGTGGACGATACGACGGGCTTCGTGCACGCCCGCTCCGAAATTGACATGCGCCTGCTCGATCTGGCACCCGACAAGGCCAAGGCGCGTCTCGTCGACACCATGCCCTTCATCGAGTCGTTGAGCCAGGAAATGGCCTCTGGCCTCTTCTACCACGACACGGCAACGGCCCCGGAGAAGTTCAAGGGACTGTCCGCCCGCTACTCCGCCTATAACCCCAACCTGCCGAACCCGGCGCAGCCGAATATCGCCAGCCAGGTGGTCCATGGCGGCGGCACGGGTGCGGACAATACCTCGATCTGGTTCGTCACCTGGGGCGACCATGCCACCCACCTTCTCTACCCGAAGGGCACAAAGGCGGGCGTGAAGATCGACGACAAGGGCGAGCAGCGCGTGCTGGATGCCAATGGCGACCCCTATTATGCCAAGGAAACGCTCTACACCTGGCATCTGGGCGCAGCCGTGAAGGACTGGCGCTACAATGCCCGCGTCGCCAATATCGACGTCTCCGACATGATGGCCGGAACCGTCGATCTCTGGTCGCTCTTGCGCAAGGGCTATTACCGCCTGCAGTCGCGCCGGCTGAACGCCAAGGCGAGCCGCATCGCCATCTACATGAACAAGGATGTGCTCGAAGTGCTCGACGTGCAGTCCACCGACCGGGCGCTGACCTCCGACCGGCAGAACACGGTGCACCTGACCACGCAGTTCGTCGAGGGCCAGGAGGTGAAGTTCTATCGCGGCATCCCGATCCGCGAAACGGACGCCATCCTCAACACCGAAGCGGCCGTTCCCGCACTCGTCTGATCGTCTCTATCAAGCCCCGCCGTGATGAGCGGCGGGCACTCCCCTCAACGAAAGGCATCACAATGATTTTCGACCGGCAGACGCTGCTTTCGGACGCGCAGGTTATAACCGCGACCGGCCCCAGCACCAATGTCATCAATCTCGGCCCGATCAAGCAGGGGCTGACCCGCGATATCGGCAAGGGCGAACCGATCCCCTTCCTCATTCAGGTGGTGGAAAGCTTCAACAATCTGACCTCGCTCGCCGTCACCATCCAGACGGACGACAACGAGGCCTTCGCCACGCCGAAGGCCGTGATCACGACGACGCTTGTCCTCGCCGATCTCAAGGCCGGCAAGATCATCCCGCCGAGCCACATCCCGCGCGGCACGGACGAGCTCTACCTGCGCCTGCTCTACACCGTGACCGGCACGGCCCCGACCACGGGCAAGATCACTGCCGGCTTCACCGCGGGCGTTCCCTCGCATGGTTGATGTCATAGCCAACGTTTCAGGCTATTTCGGCGGCGCCAGACGCGACCCCGGCGAGCGCTTCAGCTTGCCGGACGCGCTCTGGAAGGACGAAAAGCGCCGTCCGAAATGGGTGCGGCTTGCCCGGTCCGGCGACAAATCCACCGGCAAGGCTGAAGCCGAACCGGCCGAGAAAAAGCCAGCCGCAAAAGCAGCCAAGCTTCCCATGTCCCCCGAGCCAGTTGGCAACGGGGTCCAGGAAGCGCTCGGCGGCCCCGCCCCGGACTGGCTGCCGGACGATATCACAGACTCCTCCCAGCCTGGCGACTGACGCAAGCTGATTGACAGGCCACCTCTAGAGCGCCGTGCGTCCATTCGGACGCACAAAGGACGCTCTAGCTTTTTGAATCTGCGCATCAGGCTTTCCGAAAATCGATTCCGATTTTCGGGCCGATACTGTAGCGGCTTCGGCCGCTCTTTTTTCACGCGAGCGAGAAAGACGCGCCGATGGCGAAACTCTATAATATGCAGCGCGTCCAGGGCGTGGTGATCGTGCCCGACGGCACGCACATGTTCAACAACCGCCCCGTCATCGGCATCCGCGATGTCGGCGACACCATCCTGTTCGTCGACAACAAGCCAGTCCCGGGTGTCGAGATCGTCACCAATGGCGCGACCGTCTATAACGACCTGCCCGTGCTCGGCGCAGTCAGGATATCGGATGGGCGCAGCCTTTACGGCAATGCGCCTGTTATTTCGGTCAAGGGTGGTGGGGCACCGGGTTCCCTGTCGGATGTTTTCCTGACCGGGACGCCGATGAATACGCTCGAGATCACCGTCCAGCCCGCCACCTATAATGTCGTCCCTGCGAGCATCAGCCGGCAGATGCAGGTTTCCGACGACGGATCGACCGGATGGGTGGATATCGGCAGTCCGTTCAGTGGAACAAAATTCACCTTGGGAACGCTGGCGGGGAAATACCTGCGCGTGATCGAGACCGCGATGGCCGAGAGCACGCCGATTGCGACAACCAGCGCAGCCATGGGGCCGGTCGTGGCCTTTGTCGCGCTGCCAGGCATGCCGCTCGCAGCCGGCGCCCTGCTGGGCGCCACGGGTGATAGCTACATCGCCTACAACAACATCGATTTCAGCGCCAACATCCCCGACACCGCAGCCGGCCGCGCCGGCTTCAACATCGGTATCGGCCTGATCGAGTGGGTCAAACGTCTCGACCCTCGCTTCCGGGCCGACCAGTGGTTTGATCCGACGTCACCGCTGGGGCTGAACACCTCGGGCTTCAACAACGCGAAATCGGCCGATCATCTTGCCTTCTCAGGCGCCGGCTTTCTGGGCGGGATCGTCCCCCGTCTCGACGCCTTCCTGCTTGGCGATTTCAAGGCCATGATCTTCGAAGGCGGGTCGAATGCCATATCATCGGGCGATGACGGCCAGTCCTCGCTCCGGTATCTGATCGCCAAGTTCGACGAGGGTCTGGCGAAGATCCGCAAGGCCGGCAAACTCGCCATTGTCGTAAAGGTGCCATATCGCGGGGATTGGCCTGCAGGCGACGACCGCCATGCCAGGCGTATCGCGTTCAACGCATGGATCGCCACCCAATCCACCCGCGATGGTATCGTGGCTATCGTCGATCTCGACACGGTGCTCGCGCCTGGCGGCGTCCCTGATACGACCATGTATCTAGACGACAAGATACACCAGAGCCCGAAGGGCGCCCGCGCCATCGGCGAGGATATCCTCCTTCCGGTCATTCGAAGCCTCTTCTCTGCCGGAACCTTCATCGACCTCAACCCGGCCAACAATAACCTTGCTCCGACCGGCATATCGCAGCTCAATGGCGGCACTGCCGGGACATGGGCCAATACCAGCGCGAACCGAACCGGCACCGGACAGGTCGCAACCGGGGTTGCGATCAGCGTCCTGCGCAATGTCTCGGCCGTGGCTTCGCTCGTGGATGTCGGTGGAGGCTATAAAGCCCAGCGCATCGACTACACCCCGCTTCAGGTCGATATCGGGGCCTACTTCGAGCTTCTCGCGCAGTCCATTTCCGTGCCGTTCACCCTCGATCAGACGAAATGGTATCGCGCAATGTGCGAGCTTCAGGCGTTCGACGGCACGCCGGCTTTCATCGAATTGCGGTCCATAACCCGCCAGGGCACGACAAACCGCTCAAGCGGCTTCAGTGGCTATCGGCTCTCCTCGGACACTTTCGTTCTCGGCACCGGCCGCCCCGGAACGTACAAGCTCATCTCCGAACCGTTCCGATGGGATGCGGCCTGGGGAACCGCCGACCGTGTCGGTATCGAGATCCGCATCACCGGCGACCGCACCGCACCGCCATCAGCCATTCAGTTTTCGAAGATCAAGGTCATGGAAGACGTCGATCCTGTTGCGCTGTGGGGGTTCGGCGCGTAGCACCACCTCTTCGTCTCTTGAACGGAAAAAGGCCTCGCTGACGCGCGAGGCCCCCCAATCCGGGCAGAATACTCATTGGCAATACCAGTATTGTTTGAAGTTGCGGTAGATCGCAACCTGCTAATTTTTACGTGTATGAAATGAGGATAAAAGCCGCCGCTGACGCGCCGCTATTCGCTGGCCGATCCAGACGGATCGTGCCAGCTCGCGCGCGCAAACCGCGCAAAACCGATTGACCAGCAGCCTGCGGGTGCTACCGTGGCGTCCATCGGGTCGCTGGAGTGCATGAACGGATCGCTGGAGGATGTGATGAACTCTTCGAGAATCTGGCTTGGACGACACAACGAGGAATTCGCCAGGAGCTTGCCCGCAGGGTCGATCGTGCTTGATGCTGGAGCGGGAAGCCAGCCCTACAGGCACCTTTTCGGCCATTGCGTCTACGAGGCCGCCGACTTCGAAATGGTCGACAAGGAATATGCGAAGTCCACCTATGTGTGCGACCTTTCAAATATTCCAGTTGCCGAAGCCAGGTTCGATGCCATCGTGCTGAACCAGGTCCTGGAGCATCTGTCGGACCCGGTTGCCGTGCTTGAGGAGATGCACCGCGTCCTCAAGAATGGCGGGACGATGATTTGCTCTGCACCGCTTTTCTACGAGGAGCATGAGCAGCCTTACGACTTCTTCAGATACACGCAATTTGCGTGGCGCCATCTCCTCGCAAATGCGGGCTTTGAAATCATCAGCCTGGATTGGATGGAGGGATATCTGGGAACCGTCGCCTATCAGATGGAAACGGCTTCGAAGCATCTGCCGCGCGGCGCAAAGAACATCGCTCCGGGCGCGCTGGGGGTTGCAGCCGTTCCGCTGCTGGCATCCGTGCGTATGGCATGCAGGCATCTGGCCCGGGTATTCTATCGTCTCGATGCGCGGCAGAAATATACCCAGTCTGGTTTTCCGAAGAACTACATTGTCGTGGCAAAAAAGGCGTTTGTCGCCAAGCAAGCCGCTTAGAGCGCCGTACGTCCATTCGGACGCACCAGCGACGCTCTAACGCCTTGAATCTGTGCATCAGGCTTTCCGAAAATCGATTCCGCCCTTTCATCGAGCTGTGACGTGACGGCCAAACCATCGCCACCATTGCGTCCAATGTTGCATCCGGTCGCCTTATCGCGGCTATCCCGGAGCTGGCGACCAGCTCGATCGCACCTGATGATGGAAGGCTCGCATTGGACAGCACACGCCGGAACCTGATCGTCGGCCTCTCGGCGATCTCAGTCGGCAGCATTGCCGCTGCCTTGACCGCGGGCGCCCGGCCGGCGCTCGCAACGCCGGTGACTGCTGCCGGGAATGCTGCCCGGAACGCTGGAGGGCAGACGGTGCGCCGCGCCGTCGCCTATGGCACGAATGCGGGTTATCAGAAGGATGCATCCGGTTCGCCCCAGATGGCCTTCGTTCGGCGCAAGGAATATTTCCTGCCCTACAATGTCAAAGCGGGCGAACTGATCGAGTTTTCCTTTCCGCTTTGGACGCTGGAGCGTCCGCCGCGCAATCCGGTCCTCGAGGTCGATCTCGCCGAAGCCTATGATTTCATGCTGTCGATGGAATATCCGTTCAACGACAATTCGGCATCCTCGCCTGATCTTGCCAAGCGCTATCGCTGCCTGAATACCAGGGATGACAAGGCGATCTATTCCTATGTTCCGGGCCAGGCGGAACGCATGATGGTATTCACGGTAAAGGCCCCGGCCGACATTCCGGCCTTTACCGCAATCGGCGGCATCCTGCTGCACGAATGCGTCGCCGGGCGCTCCGGCGCGGTGAAGAACAAGGCCATCAACAGCGTCGTCAATGCCTCGACCTTCATCGGCCGCCGGGACGGTTCGTTCAATGCGACGACCTCGCTGATTGCCGACGATCCGACGATGACCCGGACGACATTCCACGCCGCCAATGCCGGTCAGACCGGCAATCCCGGCACCATGCTGGTCGGCGCAATCAGGATCGCCGTTCCCGCACATGCCGTTGCCATCATGTCGATGGGCAATTCGAAGCTTCAGGGTGCCAACGAGGGTACCGCCGGTTCCGGCACATTTGGCGATGGCGGCGGCGACCGCTGCGGCAATACGGGTTGGGGCACGCGCCTGGCATACAAGCTCCGCCTCGGTTGCGTCCAGATGTCCAGAGGTGCCGACAGCTATAACTATCAGCTCATATCAGGCGTCAGTCGCCGCATGGAGTTTGCCGCCTGGTGCAATCCGACGCATCTCCTTCCCTGCGATCCGCACAACGACACGTCGCAGACCTCGACACCGGCCTGGTCGCAAAAGACCTGGGTGGTCGACGACACCTGCAGGGTCAACGGCAATGCCTATATCGCCGATGCCGGCGGCGCCTCCGGCTCCGTTGCGCCGAGCGGCACGGGCGGCAACATCGTCGACGGCGATGTCCGCTGGACCTTTATCGGGCCGGACGACATGGCTTCGACCGCCGGCATGTCGCTTGCCGGCAAGATGCGCAAGCTCTTCCGGCAGTACAGGGCTGCGATGCCTGACGTGAAGATCATTCCGCCGACGCTCACGCCTGACACGACGTCAAGCGTCAATGCATCGGCCTATACCTATGACAGTGACACCGGCGCCCTCACTCTCACCATCCCCGACGCTTCAAAACTCCTCCTGAAAAGCAACGTTCGCGTGGCAGGCCTCACCCCGAAAACCTTCAACACGAGCTGGAAGAACTACGCGCCGATCGCGGCCATCAACGGCAATCAGATCACCGTGAACCTGCCCGTTGGCCTCAGCTCTCCCATCGGAAATGCCTCAGTCAACCTCACCTGGAGCGATCCGAGCTACCAGACCCCAAGGTCCGGTTATGCCGCCCATGTCAGCTTCCGCTCCTGGATCAACCGGTTCCTGCGGACGAACCCGAACGGAGCGCTCGACATGGTCATCTGCGCGGATGCCGGCAAATGGGGCGAGGCCGGCAACCCGACGACTCCGGCAGCAGAAACCGGCGCATGGGCTTCCCTTCCAACCGACGGCGCCTCTCCCGGCGGCGCGTTCACCTCGGACGGGACGCATGAGACATCACAGGGCAACGACTATATTGCCACCAGGCTCGCGGCCGACCCGGCTCTCGTGCAGGTATTGCAGAAGGCCGATTAGCAAATACGGGAGCATGCTTCGCCGGCATGCCCGCACAGTGTGACGCCCGTTATATCTTTTTATGGCGGTCCGGGTTAGGTGATGAACGAAGGATCAGAGGTCATACCGCAATTCTTCCCTGTCGCGTTTGCAGCATCGGCAGGGGATCAGTGAAGATGGACAACAGGAAAGTCCATCGGCGCTGACGAACCGCAACAGACTTGAGAAAGCCGCTGCTCAGGCGAACGCTCGCCTGACGACAAGACTCGATGAAACCATTGAATTATCTACTGATGATCTTCGTTGCACCGCCGCTGGTGGCGCTCGTGCTGGTGCTTCTTTTCATGATCGTCCCATGGCCCGGCGATCAGCGCGCAGACCCGCGCCCGACCGGAACGATCGGCGTCAGGAAAGGCGACAGGATCGGCAGCCCCGGCGACAGGTTTGCGCCTGCGCGATCCGGCGGTGACGTTCAATAGGATTGCCGGGCGCGCTGCCGCCCCTCGCCCTCTTGCCCTCTTGTCCGGCTGCTCTCAGCGCTGCTTCAGCTCCAGCCGGACCCTGTAGAAATTCTGGGCGTCCGTCATCGCCTTCACGTCGCATTGCTTCGTGCCGACTGCCACGGTCGCGATCTCGCTGACATCAGTGCTCAACCAGATCGGCGCCGCGCGCGTGTAGGAACGGCCGGGAAGCGCGCGCCAGTTGGCAAAGAAGATACCGACCTCCTGCCCCGCCGCATTGAGGAAGCTTGCGACGACGCAGACCTGATCGTCGTCATCGGGATCTTCGTTCCGCAGCGTGATGCGGGACATGATGGAATTGGTCTTCGGGTCCGGGCGAAAGGCGAAACTGTAATATTGCGGCCGCTTCCAATCCCACTTGTCCTGGACGACTTCGCAAAATCCATCCTCGACATGAAGGCATTGCTGCGCCGCCTGAACGCGCCAGACATAATTTTGCCACCCGTCCTGATCGGGAACGGGAGCATGATCGCTGGTGAGCAGGCCCAGGGCAATGGAGAGTTGCTTGAGAGTCGACATGCCCAATGCTGGCTAAATTTGCTGCAGCGCGCAAGCCATCCTCCCCTCGCTCCCGTCAGGATTTCCTCGCGAGTGGCGGCAAAGAAACAAAGGGATTGCTGGAATCGTAGCTCGCCTTCGGCTTGCCCTTGCCGGTCTTCAGCAATCCCGGCGCAAGCTGGCCCTTGGGGCCGAAGAGATAAGCGCTTCCGGCGCAGAGATGGGCAAGCGCGCGGTAGTCGAAATACCGGAAGGTGCTGTCGGCAAGGAAGGCGGCTTCGTTATAGGCCTTGCCCTTGATGTCCGCAAAGCCGGTCTCGGTCATATAGGAAAACAGCGCTTTCTTGTTCAGCTGCGCGCCGCTGCAGAGATTGCCGAGCGCATTGGCAAGCTTCACGACCCTCAATGTCTGGGCATCCGGGTTGTCGAGCGGCTTCATCGCCTGCTTGACATAATAATTCGTCGCCGGATCGTTGGTCATGGATTTCTTCCAGAAAGCCGGCATTTCCTCAGCCGTGGCCAAGCCCGCCGAAACGGTCACGGCAATTGCGGCAAATAGGCAGGATCTGAAACTATGGGCCAAGATATCCCCCGTCCGAGCAGCCCAGACTGGCTTCGATTCGCCGTGCGACGCAAGGTCAAAAATCTTCGCCGGGAGACGCTTCCTCGATCGGCGACGCTGTGAGATTGCCGAACGCCGCCTGCGCCGCGATCAGGAAAACTGGCCGCGCCGGCCGAGAATCGCCTTGAATGCCCCGAGGCGGCCTTCCGCCCCTTCCGCCGAGCGCGGAAACGCATCACGGATATGGCGCGTGTAATACCAGCCGGGCGACGTGGCGGTGATCAGGTTTTCATACACGACCGGGGGTACGTTGAAATATCGGCGATGCCCCTTGAGGCGGATCTCGATATCGAGCACTCCGGTCGACGGGTCGTAGGCAACGGATTTCACCAGCTTTGACGAGAGTTCCATTGTCGCTCCTGTGCTGCATCGCACAATGGAAACACTCTTAAGAAAATAGTCAAGCATTTGTATACCTTGTCGACGCGAAGGCCGTCGCCCCGTCCTCAAATTTCCGCACCCCGAATGCCTGGTGCATGATCCGCCGAGGACCCGGGGCGAGTGCATGTCATGCGGGTGATCGGCGATCTGATGGCGGTAAAAAGCGGCCCCAGCTGCGGCTTCAAGGGCTCTCCTTTTCTTGCCGCAGTGCAATAAAAACTTGTGCCGCCGCTCGAAAAATGGTCCATTTCGCTTACTTTGACGGGTGGATGCTGAAATTCCATAACCTTACGCAAACCTTAAGCAGAGGAAATTCACACATGACGAGTGTTGCCGGTGGTCGAGTCGATTGCCTCGATGGCCTGCGTGGCTTGGCGGCCCTATGGGTCCTGGTTGGCCATGCTCACCTCCTCACCCGCTTCTCGGTTCCCGTCATAGGCGATCCCGATCTCGGCGTTGATCTTTTCATCATGCTGTCCGGTTTCCTGATGGTCTTCCACTATCAGCGCCGGCGCGATCGGGAGCCGTGGGAGGCCAACAGCACCTGGATCACCTTCTGGGTACGGCGCTATTTCCGGATTGCGCCGCTCTATTACGTCCTGCTTGTCGCCGCCCTGACGCTGGGACCCCTCATCTACAATGCCCGCATGGTGATTGATGGCTTCAATGGCGTGACGCCGCAGCTGGCCGAGCGCTATCTGGACAGCAGCCTGGCCAATTATCTTGCGCACCTGACCTTCCTCTTCGGTCTCAGCCCGCACTTCGCCTACAGGACGGCGCTGCCGGACTGGAGCATCGGCCTCGAAATGCAGTTTTATGCCGCCCTGCCCTTCGTCATGATCCTGGTCGGCCGTATCGGCTGGCTCAAGGGCCTTGTCGGCGCGGCCGTTGTTGGCATCGCGATAGCCTATGGGCTGGGCAAGATCGGCGTTCATTTTCCGATGCCGACCTTCCTTGCCTACAAGATGCACATCTTTGCGGCCGGCATGCTGCTTGCCGGCGCGCTGAGGACGGACAGGGCGCGGGCCTATCAGTTTGCGGCAATCAGCGTCGTTCTGGTGCTTGCGCCCATTGGTGGCGAACACGACCTGAAGCATGAGATCGTGCGGGTGGTTCTGGTCCTGATCTTCTTCGCCTTCATCCATACGCACCGCCTGCCGGAACCAATGGCGAGAATATTCAGGCCGATCGGCTCCTGGCTGGGCAACGGCTTTTTCCATAGCCTCGGCGAGCTCTCCTTCGGTGCCTATCTCATTCACCTCATGGTCATGCAGCCGGTCATCGCCTATCTGATCCAGACGACCGACGTCTCCAATCCGGTGCGCTGGGCTCTGACCCTGGCCATCACCATGCCGATCGTCTACGGGCTGGCCTGGGTTGGCTATAACCTCATCGAAATGCCGGGTCAGAATATCGGCAAGGGCCTGACGAAGCCCCGCGCCTCCGCCTGACAGGCAACTGCGAAAGCGCCGGATAGCGCGGCCTCACGGCTGCGCTTCCCGCCCTGTCGGCGCGCAGGAGCACGCCCTTACCCGCCCTATACCCCAAAATCCGTTTTCCGTTGAACGCACCCGAGTTCTCCCGCTATATATAGGAGAAAATGCAAAATCTCGGAGACAAGTATGCGGCAGGAAGATATCGAGGAAACCGTCGCCGAGAGTGGCTACAGGCAGATTCGGGCGGATATCATCTTCGGGCGGCTTTCGCCCGGGCAGAAACTGAAGCTTGAGAATCTCAAGGGCGCCTATGAGACCAGCGTCAGCACGCTGCGCGAAATCCTCAACCGGCTGACCTCGGAAGGGCTCGTCGTTGCCGAAGGGCAGCGGGGGTTTGAGGTCGCAGGCGTTTCCGTTGCCGACCTGCGCGAGATCGCCGCATTGCGGCTGCTGCTCGAAGAACATGCGCTGGAACAATCCTTCGAACAGGGAGATGTGGAATGGGAGGCGCAGCTGGTCTCGGCCCATTACAAGCTGGCGCGCATGGAAAAGGTGATGGCGACAGGCGATACCAGCCATGCCGAGGACTGGAAGCGTTATGACTGGGAATTCCACCAGGCGCTGATCGCCGCCTGCGGCTCGCGCCTGCTGATGGAAACCCATTCTTCCGTGTTCGACAAATATCTGCGCTATCAGATGGTGGCGCTCTCCTATCGCGGCAGCGTCGCCGAAGAGGAGCACAAGCAGCTTCTGGAGGCCGCCCTCAAGCGCGACAGCAAGACCGCCAAAGAGATCCTGCAGCGCCATATCCAGGCGGGCGTCGAACATGCGCTTGGCAAGGGGCTGCTATCGGCCCTGCCCGCGCAGGCCAGGCGGATGACAGCCTGATGCGCAGCGAAAGACCAGTGCCGAAGACGGCAGGCGATACCTCCGAGACGATCAGCGATGTCGTCTTCCGGCAGGTCCGGCAGGATATCATCTCGGGTGCGCTGGCGCCGGGCGCCAAGATCAAGCTCGAACAGGCCAGGGAGCATTATTCGATCAGCGTATCCTCGTTGCGCGAGATCCTCAGCCGCCTTGCGATGGAAAACCTGGTGCTTGCCGAGGGCCAGCGCGGCTTCGAGGTCAGCCCGGCATCGATCAAGGAGCTGGAAGAGCTGGCGGATCTGCGCACCGTGCTCGAAACCCACGCGATCGGCCTCTCCTTTGCCGCCGGAAACCTGGAATGGGAAGGCCGCATCGTCGCCGCCCACCACAAGCTGGCAGCCGCCGAGAGGAAGCTCCTGGCAGGCGACGCCTCACGCACCGTCGACTGGGTGCGCTACGACTGGGAATTCCACCAGGCAATCGTCTCCGCCTGCAATTCGGCGACGCTGATGGCGACGCTGTCGTCGGTCTTCGACCGGTTTCTGCGCTATCACATGCTGGCGCAGAGCTTTCGCGGCAAGGCGGTGGTGGATGATCACAAGCTGCTGTTCGAGCTGGCGCTGAAGCGGGATGTCGAGGGTGCAAGAGCGGTTATTCGGCGGCATGTGCAGAGTGGGGTGGCGCATGTGCTGACGAGTGGGCGGATTGGGTGAGAGTGGGATCGCTCTCGACCTGAAACATGGGTTACAGTTTGTTGCTGATTATGGCCTTGGTAGCGCCCGGAGCCCCCTCACCCTAACCCTCTCCCCGATGGGGCGAGGGGACGTGCCGTGCGACGCCTTTGAGAAGGCCGAAACGGTTCGGCAAATCCCTTCTCCCCTGGGGGAGAAGGTGGCCCGAAGGGTCGGATGAGGGGGCCATTGACGCGAATGGCCGATAGAAAACCCATTCTCCACAAAGGATAGGCTGACCACAATAACCCTCACCCCATCACTTTAAACAGACACCACCCCTCACCCCGCATCCCTCGGAATCCCCTCCGGCCGCATCTGCTTCTTCAACGCCGCAATCCGGAAAATCGCGTTCGGCGCCCCATAGCCGCGATAGCTCCGCCGCTCCACCACCTCGAAGAAGAAGCCCTCCCCATAGGTCCCGCTATAGAGCTGGAAATACTCGCCCTCCCCATCCCTGTCATAGAGAATGTTCTCCGCCTTCAGCCGCTCGGTCAGCTCCGGCTCCAGGCCAAATCGAGCCTCCACGTCGTCGTAATAGTTCGGCGAGATCGGCAGCGGCTTGAAGCCTCTGGCGCGCAAGGCTGCAGCGGTGGCGAAGATATCGTCGGTCGAAAACGCCAGATGCTGGATTCCGGAGCCGAATTTTTCGGCCATGAAGTGGCCGGCAAGCGTGCGGCGGTTTTCCGCGCCGTTCATGGTGATGCGCAGCGTCCCGGACTGGTTTTCGATCACCTGGCTGCGCACCACGCCGGAGGGATCGATGATATCGACCATGGGGGTTTTGCGGGTTTCGAAAATCGAGGTGTAGAAGAGCAGCCAGGTCAGCATTTCGTCATAGGCGACAGTCTGGGCGATATGATCGACGTGCAGGAGGCCGGCATCGCCGGCGTGCTTTGCATCGCCCTCCGCGCCCTCCTCTGCCACCGGCAAGAAATCGATCTCCGAAAAGCGGCCGAGCGGGCTTTTCTCATCGATGAGATAGATCAGCCCGCCGCCGACGCCGCGGATCGCCGGCAGCTGCAGCTCACCCTCGACGACGGCCTGGGTGAAGGGCTCGGCATCGAGCGCCAGCGCGCGAGCATAGGCTTCGGTCGCATCCTCGACGACAAGCGCCACCGCATAGGCGAACGTGCCGTGCACGGCATAGGCGGCATTGGCAAAACCTTCGGGATCGACATTGATGAGGATGCGGATATCGCCCTGCTGGAAGAGCGTCACCTTCTTGGAGCGATGCACCGCCGCCTTGCGGAAGCCGAGTGCCCGCAGGATGCCAACCAGCTCCACCGCCTCCTCGTCATCGGTGGCGAATTCGATGAAGCCGACGCCCTTGACCTCGGCTCTGGCAGGCATCTCGATGCCGATCGGCGTTTCCACCTTGCGGCGGATCTGGTCGGCAAGGTAGATCAGCGAGCGGTGCCCGTCTGCAGCGATTGCCCGTGTCGAGCCGCCGCGGAACTGGTCGTTGAAGATCTCCAGTGAGAAGAAGCCGTCATAGCCGGTCGACGCCACGGCCTCGGTGAATTCGGTGACCGGCAGATCACCCTCGCCCGGCATGTTGCGGAAATGCCTGGACCAGTAGAGCAGGTCCATGTCGATCAGCGGCGCATCGGCCAGTTGCACGATGAAGATCTTTTCCTTCGGGATCGAGCGTATGGACGTGATGTCGATCTTGCGCGACAGCGAGTGGAAACTGTCGAGGATCAGCCCGACATTCTCGTGGTCGGCGCGGCGCACGATCTCCCAGGCATCGCGGTGGTCGTTGACATAGCGGCCCCAGGCGAGCGCCTCGTATCCCACCTTCAGCCCGCGTTTCGCCGCCCTCTCCCCCAGCTCGCGGAAATCGGCCGCCGCCCGGTCGAGGCCGCCAAGCGCTGCCTGCGAGACATTGGAGCAGACGAGAACCATGTCGGTGCCGAGCTCCTGCATGATGTCGAACTTGCGCTCGGCACGGTCGAAGGTGCGGCTGCGCAATGTATCCGGCATGCCCTCGAAATCGCGGAAGGGCTGGAACAGCGTGATGACAAGGCCGAGATCGCGCGCCATTCGGCCGACATCGGCGGGGCTGCCGTCAAAGGCCAGGAAGTCGTTTTCGAAAATCTCCACGCCGTCGAAGCCGGCGCGTGCAATCGCTTCGAGCTTTTCCGGCAGCTCGCCGCTGACCGATACTGTCGCAATCGAGGTCTTCATATCAAACAAATCCTCCTCGTTATCGGGCCCGATGGCTGAGGCCAGCGACCCTCCTCATGGCATTATGGCGAATGTCGTGAGGATTTCAATTCAATTGACCAAATGAAAAGTCTCATATGATTTTCAAAAACTATGTTGATTTATGGGTGACCCTCTGGCAAACATGATGGGGAACAGTCGGGAGAGGATGACTGTGAGGTCGCGTCTGAAGCAATTTGGGCGACCGCCAAAAAAGGAGGAGAATTCCAATGCTGAAATCGTTGCTGACGCGGCGTGGCGCCATGCTGGGTGCCGCCGCTCTCGTGGCCGCCATCGGGCTTGCAAACCCGGCCGCTGCCGTCACCCCGGATGAAATCAAGGCCCGCGGCAAGCTGATCGTCGGCATCCAGGGCGACAATCCGCCATGGGGCTTCGTCACCAGCGCCGGCAAGCAGGATGGCTTTGACGCCGATATGGCCACGGCCTACGCCAAGGAACTCGGTGTCGAGGTCGAATTCGTGCCGCTCGAAGTCAATAACCGCATCCCGGCGCTGACATCGGGCCGCGTCGATGTGCTCTTCGCCACCATGGCGATGCTGCCTGACCGAGCCAAGGCCGTCCAGTTCAGCCAGCCCTACAATGCCAATGCCATCGTCCTGATCGGCCCGAAGAACAAGTCGATCAAGACCAATGACGATATGGCCAACATGACGATCTCGGTCGCCAAGGGCGCCGCACAGGATACGCAGGTCACCAAGAATGCCCCGCCGACCGCCACCATCCGCCGCTTCGACGGCGATGCGGCAAGCGTCCAGGCGCTGGTATCAGGCCAGGTCGAGGCGCTCGGCGGCAACATCTTCTACATGGACCGCGTCGAAAAGGCCCGTCCCGGCGAATTCGAAAACAAGCTGGAATTCCAGAAGCTCTATAACGGCGCCTGCACGCGGCTCGGCGAAAAGGAACTCAACGCCTCGATCAACGCCTTCATCGACAAGATCAAGGCCAATGGCGAGCTGAAGACGATCTACGACAAGTGGATGAAGGTGCCGGTTCCGGAATTCCCGAAGAGCCTCGAGGGCATTTCGTTCACGGCGGGCTGAGCGACAGGTTTCTGACAATCCGAGTACCAAGGCGGGCGTTCCGACGCCCGTCCACACCACCCTTATGCCCAAGACCAAGCAACTAGCATTGCCCCGTTCGAGGTGCGCGACATGACCAGAACCATCTTCGTCCTCAACGGACCGAACCTCAATCTGCTCGGCGAACGCGAGCCCGCCATCTACGGCTCCACGACGCTTGCCGACATCAGGCAGATGTGTCTCGCCAGGGCCAAGCCGCTCGGCTTTGCGATCGATTTCCGCCAGACGAATTTCGAAGGTGAACTGGTGGAAAGCATCCATCAGGCCCGCAAGGAGGCCTGCGGCATCATCATCAATCCCGCCGCCTACACCTTCACCTCGATTGCCCTGCTCGATGCCTTGAAAACCTTCGATGCGCCGAAGATCGAGCTGCATATTTCCAATGTCCATGCCCGCGAGGAGATCTATCATAAGTCCCTCGTCTCGCGCGTCGCCACCGCCATCATGATCGGCTTCGGCGCCCGCGGTTACGAACTGGCGATAGAGGCCATGGCAGGAATGGTGGGAGCGGCAAAAGCAGCATGAACTACCAGCTGGATTTCACCCCCGTCATCGATGGCCTGCCGAGCCTGCTGCTCGGCTGTCTCGGCACCTTCCTGCTCGCCATCTGCGGCATGGTGCTTGCCGTCATCATCGGCATCGGCGGCGTGGCGCTGAGGGATTCCCATATCAAGGCGGTGCGCTGGCTGGTGATCGGCTTTGTGGAGATCATTCGCAACACGCCCTTCCTGGTGCAGATCTTCTTTCTCTTCTTCGCCCTGCCGCTGATCGGCATCCGGCTGGACCCGACGCCGACGGCGATCATCGCGCTCGGCATCAATGGCGGCGCCTATGCGATCGAGATCATCAGGGGCGGCGTGCAATCCATTCCGGGCGGCCAGATGGAAGCGGGCCTCGCGCTCGGGCTGCACAAGGTGCAGGTCTTCCGGCTGATCATCCTGAAGCCGGCGCTGCGCGCCATCTACCCCTCGCTGACGAGCCAGTTCGTGCTTCTGACGCTCTCGACCAGCATCTGCTCGGCCATCTCTGCCTATGAGCTGACCTCCGTCGCCCAGCGCATCGAATCCGACAGTTTCCGCAGCTTCGAGGTCTATTTCACCATCACGATTTTCTACCTGATCATCTCCTGGCTGATGATGCGCCTCTTTGCGCTCTTCTCGGCCCGTTATTTCACCTATCCGGTCAAGTGAGGGCACCATCATGGGCAGCGAAGAATTCATCTTCCTTCTGATCGGCCTCAAATGGACCGTGTTACTCTCGGCCGTCGGCTTCGTCTGCGGCTGCATTGCCGGCCTCGGCGTGGCGCTCGCGCGCACCTGCGGCATGCCGTGGCTGGAGCGGCTGACCTCGGCCTATATCGCCGTCTTCCAGGGCACGCCGCTGCTCATGCAGCTTTTCGTCACCTATTACGGGCTGGCGCTCATCGGCTTCAGGCTCGATGCCTGGGAAGCGGTGGCGATCGGCCTGACGCTGCATGCCAGCGCCTATCTCGGCGAGATCTGGCGCGGCGCAATCGAGGCCGTGCCGCGCGGCCAGACGGAGGCGGCCAAGGCGCTCAGCCTCAAATATGTCTCGCGCATGAAGGATGTGATCCTGCCGCAGGCGCTGCGCATATCCCTGCCGGCAACGATCGGCTTCCTGGTGCAGCTCATCAAGGGCACGTCGCTCGCCTCCATCGTCGGCTTCACGGAGCTGACGCGCGCCGGCAACATCATCTCCAACCAGATCTTCCAGCCGCTCACCGTCTTCGGCGTCGTCGGCATCCTCTATTTCCTGATGTGCTGCCCGCTGACCATTTTCGGCGCCCGCCTGGAGCGGCGCTTCAATGCCGCGCACGCGCGCTGATGCCGCGATCTCACGAACTGGACCAAAGACCATGACAGCAGCCCCCGCTCCATCCCCCGATCAGGTCACGCCCAATCTGGTCACGACTGGCGAAACCATGATCACCATGAGCCATGTGGAGAAATGGTACGGCGCTTTCCAGGCCCTGCACGATATCAACATCACCGTCCACCGGGGGGAGCGCATCGTGCTCTGCGGCCCCTCCGGCAGCGGAAAATCGACACTGATCCGCTGCATCAACCATCTGGAGACCTACGAGAAGGGCGAGATCCGCGTCGGCGGCATATTGCTCGGCAATCAGGCCAAGGCGATCGACGCAATCAGGCGCGAGGTCGGCATGGTCTTCCAGCAGTTCAACCTCTTCCCGCATCTCACCGTGCTGCAGAACTGCATGCTGGCGCCGATGCGCGCACTCGGCATTTCCAAAGCCGAAGCCGAAGAGCGCGCCCGCACGCTGCTCGCCCGCGTCAAGATCGGCGAACAGGCCGATAAATTCCCGGTGCAGCTGTCGGGCGGCCAGCAGCAGCGCGTGGCGATAGCGCGCGCACTCTGCATGCGGCCCAAGGTGATGCTCTTCGACGAGCCGACCTCGGCACTCGACCCCGAGATGGTCAAGGAAGTGCTGGATACGATGATCGGCCTTGCCGAGGAAGGCATGACGATGATCTGCGTGACCCATGAAATGGGCTTCGCCCGCCAGGTCGCCAACCGGGTGATCTTCATGGCGAGCGGCGCAATCGTCGAGGAAGCGGCACCGGCCGAGTTCTTCACCAATCCGCGCCACGAGCGCACCCGCAAATTCCTCGGCGAAATCCTGCGCAACTAGCCCGCCCCGCGGCTTCAGGGAGAAGCTCCATGTCAAAACGCCCCCTTGAGATAGCCATCATGGGCGCCGGGCTGATCGGCAAGCGCCATATCGAAGGCGTGATATCAGAGCCGCGCACCACCCTTGCCGCCATCATCGACCCCTCGCCCGCCGCCCGCGACGAAGCCCGCGAAAACGGCCTCCCCTGGTTTGCAAGCCTTGCCGAAGCGCTGGCAAACACGCGGCCCGATGGCGTCATCGTCGCAACGCCGAACCAGCTGCATGTGGCAAACGCTGACGATGTGGTGGCAGCAGGTATCCCCGTTCTCATCGAAAAACCTGTTGCTGACGATGCCAGGGCAGCCGCAGGCCTTGTGAGCCGCGCAGAACGGGCCGGCGTGCCCATCCTGGTCGGTCACCACCGCCGCCATAATCCCATTATCAGGCAGGCCAAACACCTCATCGACAGCGGCCGGCTCGGCCGCATCCGCTCCGTGCATGGCAGCTTCTGGGTCGCCAAGCCCGATGACTATTTCGAGGTGACATGGCGCCGCGAACCCGGCGCCGGGCCGATCTTCATCAACCTCATCCATGATGTCGATCTCTTCCGCCATCTCTTCGGCGAAGTCGAAAGCGTGCATGCGATGGAATCCAATGCCGCCCGCGGCCATGCGGTCGAAGACACCGCCGTCGTGCTCCTGCGTTTCGAAAGCGGCGCGCTCGCCACCCTCAGCGCGTCGGATGCCGTGCCCTCGCCCTGGAGCTGGGAGCGGACCTCAGGCGAAAACCCCGGCTTCCCCCGGGAAGACCAGTTCTGCTACCAGATCGGCGGCACCGAAGGCGCGCTCGCCATCCCCGATCTCACGCTCTGGACCAATGCCGGCCGCCCCGACTGGCGCGAAAAACTCACCGAAGAACGCCTGCCCGTCACCCCGGCCGATCCGCTGACTTTGCAGCTCCAGCATTTCTGCGATGTCATCGAAGGGACGGCCGCGCCCCTCGTCAGCGGCCGTGAAGGGCTTGCGACCCTTGAGGTCATCGAGGCGATCAAGGCATCCGCCGGCACGGGAAGGACTATATTCAAAAAAGGCAAATCTCATGATTAGCGGCACCACAAGGCTGATCGCCCATCTCGGCTACCCGACGGAAAGCTTCAAGGCGCCGCTAATCTACAACCCCTATTTCGAGGAACAGGACATCGACGCCGTCGTCGTGCCGATGGGCTGCCGGCCGGAAGACTACCCCGCCTTCCTGAAACTCGTCTTCCGCCTGTCCAACATCCACGGCGCCCTCATCACCATGCCGCACAAGATCCCGACCCTGGATCTGCTCGACGAGATCTCCACCAACGCCCGCGTCGCCGGCTCCTGCAACGCCATCAAGCTCGGCAAGGACGGCAGCCTGATCGGCGACATGTTCGACGGCGAAGGTTTTGTCCGCGGCCTCAAGCGCAAGGGCCAGACCATCGCAGGCGCCAAAGCCCTCCTCATCGGCGCCGGCGGCGTAGGCTCGGCCATCGCCGCCTCGCTAGCCAGCGCCGCCATCGGCCACCTGGCACTCCACGACGACAACAAGGCCGCCCTCGAAGGCCTGAAAGCCCGCCTCAACACCTACTACCCCGCAACCAGGGTCACCACCGGCTCCAACGACCCGGATGGCTTCGACATCGTCATCAACGCCACGCCGCTCGGCATGCGCAAGGATGACCCGCTGCCGCTGGATGTGACGCGGCTCTCATCCGAGATGTTCGTTGGCGAAGTGGTGATGAAGGAGGAGATCACGCCGTTTCTCGCGGCCGCAAGGGAGCGAGGGTGCCGGTATCAGGTGGGGACGGATATGCTGTTTGAGCAGATACCGGCCTATCTGGAGTTTTTTGGGTTTGCGACGACGACCGCGGAGCATTTGAGGCGGGTGGCGCGGTTGTGAGGGATGCGAGAGCTCCATCGAAATGCCAAAGCGTCAGGCAGCGCGCTCTGTTCACAACGTTTCTTGAAGACCGAAGAGACCTAGCTCTCTCACTGCGACCTGAAGACTCATTCAAACCGTTCGTCTCGGTTACGGTCCCGCTTGGTTTCCCACTCTCGCTGCTCGGCAATCTCCCGTGTAAGCCGTTTTTTTTCATCGATCACAAAGGATATTTGGTCAGCTGGAATCAACCCTTCCACATCATCAAGGAGCCGCAAATTCGCCTCAATTTGCGCAGCAAGCGACCCACTCCAACTCGACGGTTGAAACCGTTCGATAAATGCATTCAATACGCTTTTAGGACTGGTGGCCTGAGTAAGGAGGGCTCTCGCCTGTTCAGACCACACTCGTGGCCCATCTTTCTCAACGCTACGCGCGAATGTTATGAACGAGGCTGCGATCGGATAGCGAATACTAGGATCTCGATTACACCAATCGGTGAGTACACTGCGGGGTATTTCGTCTGCAGGGTTGGTGCGATGATCATCCAGATAGTCAAAGACACCTAGGTTAACATCACGCCCGCACTCGTTGCCGAACAATGCGTCCAAGACAGCGATAGGCTGGGTGCAAAGCAGCGCACCAAGCAGACCGTCATTGTCGAAGGCGTAAGTCTCGTAGGCGGCGACGGCCTGCCTCAATCTCCTAGCGACTTCTGCCGCAATCGGGCCAGCTTCCGGCCCCGTTAAACAGGCGCGTGCGATACTTGCCAAATTGTAGTCATCACGTTGATCATCCTTCCCGAACCTAATTCGTTGGAGAAGCTCTTGGCCAGCCTGGAGAACTTGCGGTTCGTGTTTCCGTCTTTCGGAGCTTTCCAAGTGTACGTGCATCGAAAGTATTTCGACCGCGACATCTATACCGCCAGATTGCTGCATGATGCGCACAAGCAAATCTCTAAGATCGCTGCCCGATAGGTGCTCCGTCGCTCGCCCATACGCCAAGTCTCGATACGTCCACACCGGCGCTTGACTGGAACTGAGCGCTTGCTTCAGGCGCTCAACACCGCGCGCATCGAGGCCCACTGCGAAATTCAATGCTGGAACGAATGGGAGCAAGACGGTCTGGTCGAATGCCGTATCAAGAAATTCCTGGGCCAGATCGCGTTCGCGTCGGGATAGTTCGGCAAGATAACCCTTGAGCACCTGGATATTGCGCTGTTCGAGAGGAACTTGCTCAAGCTGTTTCAGAAGTTCTACCCACGTGCCTCGGCAGTCTGTCGAAGCGCTTGCGAGTCCACGGCCAAAAGACCATGTCCGTATTCCTCCGAGCAACAGGCTGGGCATTAGCATCTCGAATGCAGCATCGTCGGATGCAACGGCAACGCCAAGTTCGTAAGCGAGCGCCTCCAGCCGCTCGTATTGGCTCGCAATGTCATCGTCGGGCTCCATATCTTCCAAGTCGAAACCGAAGGATCTGTCTCCTAAAACGATCGCTTGAACACGTTGCGGGAGATTTGACGGCCTCAGTTTAGCTTCAAGAGCGCTTAGCCGCGAAACCTCGTCGGAAGAGAGCCGGTTTTTATCGAAGCGTATCGTTTGACGGCACGCTGCCCACCCCTCTCGCCAGAAAGCCTCACTCGCAAACTCGAAGCACAGTTTCTCCAGTTCGTCATGCACTCGCGCAGCGGTCCACAAACCACGCAAATTTTGAGCCAATAGATCGCGCAACTCGGATTTGAGATCGCCCTCGACAAGCGCCAGTTTTCTGATCAGCGACAGCGCACCGCTATACCAGCCGGCTACTTCCCCGTCGCTTCGAGGCCAATAGCCGTAATCCCTTGAACGTGCCCCGAACTCAAAGCCGTAGGCAGCGCTGAAGTGTGTCGTCTTCAAATAATTCCTGAGTGCTGCCAATCCGAGCGAACGCTTATTTTCCTCACCTGATCGAAGCAGACCTTCGATTACGCGCAACCGTTGCTCGGCCGTGGCATGTGTCCCAGAAAGGTGAATATTGAATAGGGACGCAAACGTGTCAGAAGCCTCTTTGGCGTCTCGGTGGTCCATATTTTGGGTCGCGGCTTGCACGAGGAGGAAGCAGCTCCGTTCGAACAAGATGGGGTCATAAGCCAACGAGCGCAATAACAACCGGTATCTTGGCCATATTAGTGTGTGTCTCGCCAGACTGCTGCGATCCGCCCGCTCCAAAGCCGCTAGCGCATCTCCTGGCGCCACCGGCGCAATATTTTCAAACATCGTTCGACCAAGGTCGTTAAGCCCCCCCGCGTCGCCCAGGAGGCCTCCAGATGCAAGCCATTTTTCAGCTATTGCTATCGCTCGAGGATGCTGATGCAGGAACGACAGCCGTCGAGAGAATGAGCGCGCAAGGCGATCCGTTCCACCGCTTACGAGCTGTTCGTTTATGAAATCAAAAGGTATGTCTTCGAGCGCGCGGGCGGCCAGCCGGTTTGCAATGGCGTGCGGCAACACAGCTCGCCATACATTTCGCTGCTGGACGAGGTCGCGGCGAAGCAACTCCCCGACATAGCGGTAGAGCTCCTGAGGCGCTTGATTTGCCAGCAAAGCTAGGCGCGGCAGCTCTGCCTCCTCCCCGGTGAATGCTTCGCCTTGGAAAGAGTAAACCAGCGCGCAAACCTGCGCGGCCCGCAGCAAAGCGTCGTTCGGATCATGCCGTTGACGGAACAGACGTTGGAAAAGCTCATCGTCCGAAAGGCCAGCAATGGATTCGGACCGCTCTACCGTACTTGCAAGCGCAACAGCGATCCGTGCGTTACCGCCGGACGCCTCGGAAATAGTACGCGCGTCGACCTGAGAAAGATGCGGGTAGCGCCGCCTCACCAATTTCTCGATTAACTCGGGAGAAGACGTGTCCAGAGTAACAACGTGGGTTCCTTCCTGATGATCGTCGCGAACATCGTATTCAACAGTGAGAACACTGAGCGTACTGCTCGGCGCGGAGCACAGTTCCGACAGTCTCCTGTGAAGGTCCGGTGGGCAATTGTCGACAATCAGTATCGCGCGGGCGCGATTTGCGATTAGATCAGACGCAAGACCAGTTGGCTGAGGATCCGGATTGTCATTAAGGTTAGTGTAAATCGCAAGCGATGGCGGAAGCGGGCGGAATCCGATCCGGGCATCGAACAGTGCCTGTACAAGGCGGGTCTTCCCAACACCAGAGAGACCAACGAGACGCACCACTTTGCCGGCCTGAGAAAGTTCGTCACGAAATGCATCTATGGCTTCTGTCACCGGCTGCGCCGCGGACTCATGATGGCTGCCCAGATGAAGACGTAGTTTGTCATCAACCAGATATTCGGACTCGACGCCTTCTGCCGCGCCGCTCCACGCTGCATAGGGTCTCCAGCCGATCACAGAACGACCCACGCGCTCCTTGACCCAGGTTATAAGACCAGGATGACGTCTTACCCAGGTTGCCAAGCGCGTGCGATCATAGAAGTCGGTTTCGAGCTTGCCGGCATTGGTAACGTCCATCAGTGCTTCACGCATCGCGCTTCGCCGATTACGAAGAGGAGTGTCGGCTGTAGAACCATGTGAACTGACGATGATATATGCACCGGCTTCGTCGGCCAGTTCTTGAATAACAGGCCGAATGCGCCCGGTAGGACGCATTTCACGTAGGATCTCTGTCCTCGGCATATCTGGCGTTTTTACTTGGAAGCCTGTCGAAGTGCGCGGAATGAATCCGTCAACGGCTACTCCGCGCTTCAATGCAACTCGAACATCTAGGCCACCATCTGCAGCAGTCTGACTACCACCCCAAGTCACAGCCGCAGGCGAAAGGCCTCGACTTGAAATCTCGGCCTCGCACAGGCGCCCGACGAGTTCCCTCAGGTCAGTGTCGTTGAGCTGGGCGATTTCGTCGGATGTGACATCGAACATGGATCAGTGATGGTGGTTCAGAATATTGCCTTGGTTAGTTGATTCTCACGATATCAGAAACGGCTCATTCTTTCACTCATGATCGGTGCATTGATACATAATTTCTAGCCATGATTGCGGGTAGTTTATTTCGAGTTTGGTAGCGCGAGCAGTCGTTACTGTTCCACCATCGCGCCGACGCGCGGCGGCTGGATCTCTGTAACATCCTTGGCGCTAGCGCCAGGACACAGAGATGACGATGGAGAGGTAGCCAGCCGCTGCCCTTGCCGCCGACTTCCCACTCTTTACTCCCCACCCCTCACCTACAACTTACACCCCTTCGACAAAGCCGCACTCTCCATCGCCGAAACCTTACCCTTCGACACCGCAACCTCGCCTTCCTTGTCCCCACCGGCCACGCTGCCGATCGGCACTCCCACCAGGAACACACCAAACGCGTCGCCATTGGCAGCCGAGATCTGCTGTTTCGAGAGGCCGTCGAGCTTCACCTTTTCCTTGCTGTGTTCGCTGGCGATCTGCGGACAGCTGAGATTGGTGTAGGCCTGCATCGGGATATCGGCCTGCACGATGGCGTCAGGTCTTTTCGCGCAGGACGTGAGCGCTGCGGCAAGCGCCGCGGCGAGAATGAGTTTTTTCATTGGATAACCCCAGTTAGCAGGCGATTCCTAGCATTGCCGCCCGCCTGGCGCGAGTAACGCGCAATAACAACCACAGAAGAATTCTCAGGCGCGCCCGTTGGCCTGATATTGGCGAGGGCGATCTCCTCACCCAGCGATGGAGGAAGGACGGCGGCTTTGAGCGGGCGAAATCATTGCACCTGTCATCCCTCGACAGGATGCCTATCGCAAGACCCCGTGAGCACGCACAACCGGCCCTCCACCTAACCCTTTTGGATGAATTGCGAATCGGCTGCGCCGCGACGAAAGTGGATGCGCGGCGGTAGTAGGATTACTAGGACCGAAACCGATGCGGGGGGCTCGCCGAGTATTGAGTGGGAGCCCTTCATTTGTTTCCAGGCCGTGCTTTGAACGGTGCGGATGGATGATCAATGCCGCTTCCGGCCGGAAGCGGACACCCCCATCATGAAGAGATAGCGAACTCCCCGGCCCGTTGGCCCGCCTCTGCTGTTGGGCCAGTCAGCATCGCTGGCTATGGTCATGGTGATGTGGGGTGCGGCCATCGAACAGGGCCGCCGTGCCGCGAGAAATCCGGACCGAAAGAGGCCGAAACCTCCTGATTTTGAGGCCAGTTACAAGGGCCGCCACTCAATACATATGCGAGCCCTTATACCTGCTCAGTCCGCCAAAAACGCGTTAGGCGCGTGAAATAATCATGGATGGGAGCAAGAGTCGCGTGAAAAGTGCGTGACACGCCGCTACGCCCCTATCCACCGGGGGGAAGGCATCGCACGAGAACGCAAAGGAAGCCGCCGAGGGGCATCGGCGGCTAACAGGAGAAAGTTGAAAAGGGTGCGCCGGGTCAGGGTCAGACACCCTTTTCGCGCTGAATTTTTCAGGGTCAGCGGGAAAGTATGTAGCAGAGAGCGGATCGGCTTCAATCGGACCAAAGTCCGATGCCTGACCCTTTGCTGCAAGGCGCACGTTCGGCAAGCGCTGTTTATCCCATCGATACCGCATCCAGCCTGGCGGCCCGAGCGGGCTCCTGCCGCCAGCGCCTTGTGCAACGCCTCAAAAAGCAGTTAGCTGCGACAGTTGGGTACGCTCATTCCTGCACGGCCGGATAGTATCGAGACGATGCCCGTGCTGAAACGCGCCCGCATTTCGAGGGAAGTCTCGTGCGCTGGTCCAGACCCTTAAGACTGCATCTCGGCGTTCTGGTCGTCGCATCGCTGCTGTGCACGTCGATGCCGATCATCTGGCTGGCCTTCAGCCGCGGCAGCGATGCTGCGGTCAGCGCCGGCGTGCAGCAGATGCGCGAGATGAGCCTGCGGCTGATCGAAGGATACCGCAATACGCTGCAGGGCGGCATGGAGGCGGTGGCGCTGGCATCGACACTGCCGCAGCTCGCCTCCCCGCCGCCTCGGGATATCGAGGCAAAACAGGAATTCCTTCTGGAAGTTCTGCGAAACATCCCCAATGCCACGAGCATCTACACCGGCTATCCCGATGGCTCCTACCTGCAGGTCATCAACGCGCAGAGGCAGGATGTTCGCCGCACACTTGCCGCACCTGACGGGACGGCTTTCGCGATCAGGACGATCGCGGGGCGGGAAACAGCCGATGTCATCTCGACGCTTCGCTTTCTCGACAGCGAGGCAAGAGAGATCAGCGGGCGGGATATCGACTATGCATCCTTCGATCCGCGCCAGCGCCCCTGGTATCAGGCCGTCATCCAGGATGGCGCGCCGGTTTCCGTCGGCCCCTATGTCGCCGGCACGCTGCAGGTGCCGACGCTGACGATCGCGGCACCCATGCGGGGCAACGGCCGGGTGGTCGTCGGCATCAACATCCATCTTCAGACCGTCAGCGCCCTCCTGAACGCGCAGGGGATTTCGCCGCGTGCGCGCGCCTACATCATCGATGCCGGCGATGATCTCGTCGCCCATTCCGACCCCGATATCATGAGCAGGATCATCGCAATATGGTCGAGAGCATCGGGTGCCTTCGATGCGACGGCCAACGGCTTCGACACCAGCGTCGAAACCGTGGCGAGGCTCAGGCGCGATCCCGCCTTTGCCAATGGCGGCCTGGCGCGGATCGAGCTCGACGGCGAACGCCAGCTCGTGCAGATCGCCCCCGTCGGTGTCTCCGGTCTCTTCAAGGGAAGTGTTGCGGCCATCGTCGTGCCGATGGAGGACCTGGTGGCGGAGGCAAACCGCCTGCTCGTGCGCAATCTGCTGATTGCCGCCGCCTTCGTCATCGCGGGTGTGGCCGCATCCGTACTGCTGTCGCGCATGGTCAGCCGCTCTCTCTATCGCCTCGCCGACGAAGCGCGCAGGATTGGCGATCTCGATGTCAGCGAGAAGGCCGTCTCGCATTCCTGGATATCGGAGATCAACACGCTGGCGAGCGCGCTGGCCGCCAGCCGCCATGCCATCAGCCAGTTTGCCCTCTATGTCCCGCGCGAAGTCGTCCGGCGCATCGTCAGTCCCGAGGGCCGAGCGGTCGTCAAGGCGACGCGGCAGGATGTCACCGCGCTCTTCACCGACATCAGGGACTTCACCACCATATCCGAGCGGAATTCGCCCGAAGACGTGGTCGATACGCTATCGGCCTATTTCGAACTCCTGAACACCATCGCCGAGCGCAATGGCGGCACGGTCGTGCAATATCTCGGCGACTCCATCTTCGTCATGTGGAACGCGCCCGTGCAGGATGACAGCCACGCCGAACACGGCTGCCGCTGCGCACTCGCCATGAAAGCGGCGATCGACACCCTGAACGAGGAGAACCGCCGGACCGGCCGCCCCGAACTCCTCACCCGCTTCGGCCTCCACACCGGCCCCGCCGTCGTCGGCAGCTTCGGCGCAATCTCGCGCCAGCAGTACACGGCCATGGGCGATACGATCAATGTCGCGTCACGGCTGGAAGGGCTGAACAAGGACTTCGGCACGTCGATCCTGGTGAGTGCGGCTATTCATGACGCGGTGGGAGATCGCTTCGAGTTTCGGCCGCTGGGTCTGTCGCAGGTCAAGGGGCGGGCCGAGAGGGTGGATCTGTGGGAGCTGGTCGGGGAGAGTGGATCGCCGTAACGACCAGAGAATGAAACCGCAACGCCGACTGGAAATGCTTCGGCTTCCTCAACGGCTTCGTTTGGCACGCCCCTCGCCTGCCTTGATGACGGAGGGTGGAGTGAGCGGCGAATTCCTCCACCCGGCCTTACGAGCGAGATTGACAGGTATTTGGCCCGATAAGGCGCCCGACGAGCAGCCCCACCAAAGCCAGAAGATAGACAACCAACACGGCTGCTGTTTCCAGAGCCAATGGCAGGAACAGGAAGCCGTCCCCAGGCCCCTCCTCTTCATCTGACGCGAGATGTGGCGATCCCACGGGATCGAACATGAAACCGGACGCCAGCACCCACAGAAATGCCAATATATGCAGCGCCCACCTATACCGCTTGGATGAACGCCCGGCAAAATGAGCCCAGAGGGGCACCATGATATTCAAAACGAAAAAGATCGGCAGCGCGATGAGTGGAGCCACTATTGTTGGGTAAGAAGGGTCATAGTCCATAAAGCCTCACCTCCGCGCCTATCTCAATACATCGGCCGGATGACGCCGCCATTGTCGCGTGCGGGGTCATTCATGCACTCCGGGTCTCGTCACTGCCACCACTTGGCTTTTTCAACGACGACTTTCCGTAGCAAGTTGCGATTGTCGTGCGCCTGGATCTCAATGGTTTTGCCTTTGTTTCCTTTTTTCATCTCGGCACAAATTGCAAACATCGCCGAAAGCGTTGGATCGAGACCGGGACTCGACATTCCAAGTATGCGCGCAGCTTTCATTGCCGATTCTGCCGTCATGTTGAAACCGCATGCCGATTTCGTCATGGCATGAAAGGTGATTGCCGCTGCGGCTGTGCGATCGTCAGCCTGGGCGTGGCTCGCGGCAGAAAAAACAAGCACGAAAGCGCCTAAAATCCGCAGGTTCAATACACCATCCCCTCCAGTATAATCTCTGGCGCAGTAAGCCGGCGAACCCCACTCACCCCCGCCTCAAACAAGCTTCTTCGCCTCTGTCTTCGTATGCTCGTGATACTTGTTCTCCCGCGCCTTTCCGAACAGCTTCAGGCTCTCCAGATGCTCGCGCTGGGCGCGGTAGAAATCATTGAGGAACAGCATCTCCTGGCCGGGCTTCACGGCATCCTCATAGCGGATCCTTCTCGTAATCGTGCGCACGATCTTGATGATCTCTTCGGTGTGCGGCTTCTTCGTCGTATCGCGAAGCACGTCCTCCAGCGTCTGCAACTCGTATTTGCCGTAGATATCGAGATGCTCGGGCAGGAATTCGAATGCCGGCTGCGACGAAGCCTTGGCAGGAGACGACAGCGCGAGATCCGACAGCAGCACGGAGCGCGGATTGTCGACCACCAGTGTGCCGGCGATCATGTCGCCGATGCGCTGCCGGCGGCGGTTGGCGAGCGGAACGATCACCACCACCAGGAGCCAAACGGCCGTCAATCCACCTTCCAGCCCCGACTGTGCGCCGATCGTGCCCAGAAGGCCCATCGGAGCGAAGATCTCCACCTCTTTCATCAGGTTGCGTGCGGTCACCTGATGCGGCGTCAGGCGTCGGCCATCGACGTTGATGACGCGAATGCCGGTGATTTTCTTTCCGAGCGTGCGCCCGTTCCAGATCAGCTCCGAGAGCACGTAGTAGGGGGTCCGCAGCAGAAAGCCCATCAGGGTGATCAGAACCGTCATGGCGCTAAAGGGCAAGGCTCCCGTGAAGACGACGGCAAGCGCGATAATGACGAAAAGCAGGGTCGTGAAGATGATATCGAGTATCTGCGCGCCCAAACGGGCCCCGATCGAGGCAATCGCGAAACTGATCGGCACGCCCTCCGGCGGGATGAACTGCATGACGCGCTTGCCGTCTGTCATCGTCTGGTCCGGCTGCTTCATCTGACAGCTCCACGCGAAGCCTTGCCCTCGCGTCCTGCAAGCGAGAGCCATGCGACCCAGAAGACACCCATGCCCCAGCCGATGGCGATCCGCCAGACAGGTTCCTGGACGAGCTGGCGCAGGAAGCCTTCGATAAAGGCTGCCACGACCAGCATCAGGGCCGCAAGGATCGCGAGCTTGACGGCATCATGCCCCTGGTGGCGCAGAGCCTCTTTGCGGGTTCGCGCGCCCGGAAGAAGAACGGCAAGCCCGAGCCCTGCCCCGCCGGCGCAGGCAATGGAGATCGCCGCAAGCTCGGTGACGCCGTGAATGGAAAGCCAGGCGAAGGCGTCGTAGCCCAGCCCTTTCTGCCGGAACATCACGAAGAAGGCGCCGAGCATCAGGCCATTGTAGAAAGTCAGAATGAAGCTCGGCACCGATGCGAAGACGCCAAGCGCAAAGATCATTACGGCGATCCCCGTATTGTGGGAAAAGAGGTAGGCCGAAAAGGCCGCGAGCCCATCGCTCTCATGCCGCTCATTGCCGTAGATCGTCGAGCGCAGGTAATCGGCCGACGCATCCGGCGTGCGCTGATTGGCGAGCTCCGACGGCACGAACGTATAGAACCAGCTCGGATCGCTGCTGCACAGCCTGTATCCGGCAAGAGCGCCGAGAACGAGCGCCAGGAACCCGATGAAGAGAGGCAGGGCCGAGCGGCGCACCGCCTGCGGAATGCCCTTGAGCAGCAGGCGGCTCATCAGCCCGCCAAGGCTTTCCTGCGGCGCATAGACGACGAGATAGGCGCGCGCGCAAAGGCTTTCCAGATAGGCGATCAGCGCCCGGTCGAGCGAAATATCGCGCGCGACGCTGAGCGAATTCATCGCCTGCCGGTAGCCGGCCGCGAGGTCTCGCACCTCGTTATAGCTGAGTGCAGCAGCCCCGCCCTCCTCCGCCCGGCTCACCAGTTGGTCCAGCTGGCGCCAGTGCGCCTCGCGCTCCAGCCGGAAGCGGGCCGAGCGCAGGAGGTCGTTCTGCACCCCGCCGGCATGGAGCGTCGCGCCACTATCCATCCTGGGGTCGATGCGCAGATCCGTCATATCATCTCGCGGGATTTGATTTCGATGTAGCGGGCAATGAGATCCGATGTCAGCGCCTCGGGCGTGCTGTCGAGGCAGAGCACGCCGAGACGCGAAAGCTTCTCCATCACGGCTCGCCGCTCCTGCACGATCTGGCGGGCCGCGACCGAGCGGGCGATGGCATTGAGCGTCGTCTCCTCCGGCTCCGTCAACTTTGCCAGCATCGGATCGCGCAAGGCCACGTAAACGATGAAATGATGCCGGGCGAGCACCTGGATGTTCTCGATCATCAGCTCCGCCGTGATGCTGTCGACGAAATCGGAGAATATCACGATCAGCGACCGTCGCTTCAGCCGTCCCGACAGATGCGTCAGCCCTAGCGTATGGTTGGTTTCCTGCGTTTCGTAGCGCAGCTCGGCGCAGACCGTTTGCAGCCGTGCAAAGGCCGCGCGCCCCGGCAGAGCCGGCCGGAAGAGGCGCGGCCGGCTGTCGAAACTGTAGAAACCGACGAGATCGCCCGCAAGCCCCGCCGCCCAGCACATGGAAAGAGCCGCATTGATGGCGCGGTCGAGCTTGGTGAAACCGCCGAGCTGTTCAGCCATCAGCCGCCCGGAATCGACGCAGAGGATGATCTGGTGGTTCTTCTCCGCCCGCATCTCGCGCACCACGAGATTGCGCATGCGCGCCGAGCGCTTCCAGTCGATGCTGCGCGGGTCCATACCACTGGCGAATTCCCGCAGCTGATGGAATTCCGATCCCTCGCCGCGCAGCCGCAGATCCTTCTGCCCGGCTTCGAGCGGCAGGATCTGCGTCTTGATCGCACCTGAAAGCACCGGCGAGATATCGGGAATGACGGAGATCTCGCGCGCCACCGGCAGGCGCACGATCCTGTCGATGAGCTTCAGGCGCGAGGGCCATTTCAGCCAGAGTTCACGCACCGAAAATTGCCCGCGCCGCGTCAGCTGCAGATCGAAGGACGCCTTCGCCGGCCCGGAAGCGGCACGCTCCAACGGCCGCTCGCCGATAACGAGTTCGGGCGCGGCATCGATCCTGATGTCGATCCCCTCGGGCAGCTTGCCCTTCTGCCTGTTGATGGCAACCGTGAATGGGACCGTGTGGCCGACAAAACCCTGCGGCGGCAGATCGACATCGACAGCCATTCGGCCCGATAGCGCCGAGAGGACGAGATCGCCGGCCGTGACGACCGCAAGCACCACCCACAGGAAGACGAGCGCCATGTTCATGTCGCGCCACCACACGCTGACGATGACCGTCAGCGCCGCCATGGCAAGAACAAGGGCGATCAGGTGCGAAGACGGCCGCATCTATCGGGGCGCATCCACGCGGTTCCGTAGGCTGCGCAGCACATCGTCTGGCGTGCGCCCGTCGATCTCTGCCGAAGGCGACAGCACGATGCGGTGGCGCAAAGCCGGCGTCAGCAGCGCCTGCACATCGTCAGGCAACCCGTAATCGCGCCCTTCGAAAGCAGCCCGCACGCGCACGGCGGCGGCCACGGCATCGGCGGCACGCGTGGAGGCGCCATAGAGAATATCGGGATCGGAGCGCGTGGAGCGCACGAGATCGACGATATAGGTGAGGATCGACTTGTCCAGATGGATCGCATCGATCAGCGCCCGGCCCGCAGCAAGCGCCTCGCTGGTCACCAGCGGCCGGATACCGGCTTTGCTGATATCGGCCTTCAGCGCCTGATCGGCATGGCGCGACAGGATCGAGATCTCTGTCTCTCGGTCGGGAAAATCGACCACAAGCTTGAACAGGAAGCGGTCGAGCTGCGCCTCGGGCAGCGGATATGTGCCCTGCTGCTCGATCGGGTTTTGTGTCGCGAGCACGAAGAAGTCAGGCCCGAGCGAATAATCGACCCCGTCAAGGGTCACCATCCGCTCGTTCATCGCCTGCAGCAGCGCCGATTGCGTCTTCGGCGGCGCGCGGTTGATTTCGTCGGCGAGAAGAATGTCGGTAAAGACCGGCCCCTTGGTGAGGTGGAACTGGTTCGTCTGGAAATTGAAGAGATTGACGCCCAGCACATCGCCGGGCATCAGGTCCGGCGTGAACTGGATGCGGCGGTAATCGAGCGCCATGGCGGCTGAAACCGAACGGGCGAGCAGCGTCTTTGCCGTGCCGGGAGGACCCTCGACAAGGCAGTGCCCGCCCGAGAATATCGAGATCAGGACGAGATCGATGATCGCATCCTGTCCCTGCACCGCCTTGCCGATCTCTCCACGAACCGCGGCGATGAGATTGCGAAATTCACCTAGATCCAAAGTCGATGCTCCCTAGCGATTTCCTGAATGTCTCGAGATTGCGGTGCAGATCCGCAGGTTTCATCAAATGCCCGCGGTCAATCAGCGCCTGAGCCGACGAATGCAGCGCCTGCGCCGCCTCGTGATCGCGGCGCGCCAGGCGTTTGAACAGCCGATCTATGCCCGCCTCGTTTCCGGCTCCGGGGCCGAAGAGCAATTGCGCCTTGTCCGCAAGCAGATGGAGCACGAACTGCGACACCATCCGCCCGTCATTGCCCGACAGGCGAAGCAGCCTTGCGGTGGCCTCGATCGCCGCAGACTTAGACAGCTCGATATTCCCGGACGCATCCTTGAGCGGCGGACCGAAACGCCAGAACCCGCGCCAGAAGCAGATCGCCACGACGATGAACAGGGTTCCCCAGATGACAGAGAGCGGATAGGCGAAGAAGCGTTTGAGATCGGAGCCGGAGCGCTCGTAGGGGCGGCCTTCGTCTTGAGGCGTCACCTCATCGAGCGGGGCGCCAGATGTGTCCAGATAAACCGGACGTGTCTCACTGGCGGAACGCAGCTGCTTAATAAGGGATATGGCAAACGCAGCGTTTTCGGCGAGCGCCAGCCCGTGATTATTCAGCAGATCGGGATCCGACAATAGATAGACGCTAGGAAAATTTTCGCATTGAACGAGCAGCGCGCCCGTCTGCGTACCCGCGAGTTCCTTGCAAGCGCTTGGCAAGCTTGCCAAATCGAAAGTTTGCGCCTGATACAATGCGATCTTGACAGGGTGTCCCTCTCTCATGCCCGGATGCGCTTCCGCAAAACCTGGCCCATTCCGAGTGAGACGTAAATTTACGGGAGCAATCCAGTGAAGATCGCCGTTGATATCGTCGAGCGGGTGCAGCCCCGATTGTTGGGCAATTCCATCCTTCGCCACGCTGCCGCGCCATTTTGGCATTATTATCAGCGTCGGCAATGCGTAACGCATTGACTCACGAACCCAGCCCTCCAGACTGTGGATTGCCGTTTCTTCGTCCATCGTCTCGTCGTCTTTCGGGCCCGCGTTGAAGCCCTCGGAAATCGGCAGGGGAAGGATGCGAAGCGAGACTTCCGAACCCGCCCTCGTGACATGCGGATCGGAGCGGATGACGGGAATGCCCTTGGCTTCCAGCCACACCTGCAGACCCTTGTTGCCGAGCGGCGAGTGATCGAAATCATCGTTGCGCGACAGCCCGAAAAGCGCCAGCGCCGCGAGCCCGACCAACAGAACGAGGATCAGAATGGGCCCCGAATTACGCATGGCCGAGCCTGCCTGCCGACAGCAAACTGCGCGCGACGTTCAGAAGCGCGCCGAAATGGCTTTCCGCGACCGCGCGGCCGCCATAATGGACGAGCTCCGCCTCGGAGAGCAGATATTCCAGCCGCTCACGATCGGGCATGGTCTCCGGCAGGCGGGCGAACAAGGCCCGTTCCGTATCCGAGCGGAAAAGCCGCGTTCCCGTCACGTCGGCCGCGTGCAGCAGGCAATGCCGAAGCAAGAGCACCAGCGCCTGCCGGCGATCGGCCATGGCGGCAATCCGCTGCAGGAAATCGACAGGCTTCTCCTCGCGCTCGGAACCAGAGGTGCGCCAGCTCTCCGGCGCCTCCCCCTGCCGCTTCTTCACATCGCGCGGTGCGGACGACAAGAGCACACCGCCATTGCCGAAGCGCATCGCCAGACCGATGATGACAAGAAGAGCGACAAGCACCAGCACGACCGCCACGGGACCGCTAATGGCCGACTCCTCCAGCGGGGAAAACGAACGATTGTCGCGCGAAAGGGTCGCGTTCGGCTCGGCCTTGGGCTTCACCTGATCATCGCGATAGGTGAGCTTGCAGCGCACGCCATTCAGCGCGCATTGCGCGGCATATTCGCTGCCGACCATGCTGGGAGGCTGAGCGCCCTCACCGCTTGGCTGACCGCTGCTGTCCTGCGCCAGCGCAGGGGAAAATTGGGCCGAGGCGGCCAGCGATAGAGCCACCAGCAGGCCGGCGTGACGGAGGATGCGGCTCAGGCAAAAACCTCCGCTCTCATCTCGGGACGCAGCGGATCCGGCCCGAACTTGTTCGGACCTTCCGTGCCCTTGAGCACGGTAATAACGAGGCCCGCGAGGCCCGCAACAACATTGAGGTAGGGAATGAAGTTTGCGATAAAAATCGCGAGATACCACCAGCCCGAGATGTTGCGATCATGGAAACGGCGAACCGTGAGGGACATCTGCGGCAACAGCATTGCGAGAACAAACAATCCGGCGATGACCCCGATGGCAATGAGCAGTGACGAAGGTCCATCCTGACCACCGGAACCGGCGGTCAAAGCAGCCAAAATTCCAAGTCCGATCAGCACCAGCCCGTAGAACAGCTGAAACCACCAGCACTCCGAGCGGGAGGCTCGACCGGAGAAGGTCGCATATTTTTGCGTCAGAACCGTCCGAACAGCTTCGGTAAACCCCATAAAAATGCCCCCATTTCTGCTGCTGCAAGCCTAGTGACCTCTCACCATCGCCTTGGAATGACAGTTGTTTCGAATGAGAAACAGCTACGATTCAAACGCAGCATTGCAATAAATCAGTCGTGTCCGTCACTATTCAAAAATGATAACGCTTTTGCGTTCAATTTCTTCACTGGAATTAGGCGTTCGCTTCCATCGGAAGCGGACCGCCGCGCCAACTGCCTGTCCCGCCCCTGCACAAGGAAAACAGAGTCAAGATGGCAATAGCGCAGCCAGCAAACCCGACATCCGCGATGGCGATACCTTAGGCAAAAACCTCGGCTCTTACTTCCGGACGCAGCGGATCCGGGCCGAACTTGTTCGGGCCGACAGTGCCCGGAAGCACGCTGATTACGAAAACGGCGATGCCTGAAATCACATTGACATAGGGAATGAAGCCCAGGACCACCAGCCCGAGATACCACCAGCCGGACATGTTACGATCATGGAAGCGGCGAACAATCAGCGCCAGCGTCGGAATAATCGTTGCAAGTATGAGCAGACCCCCGATCACACCGATGGCAATGACCGATGACGAAGCCCCATTCTCGACCCCACCGGAGGCGGCTGTGATCCCGATGCCGACAATGATGAGCACCGTCATCACCAGGATATAGAATAGATAGTACCACCAATATTCCGAGCGGGAGGCCCGACCGGAGAAGGTTGCATATTTCTCTCTCAGAACTGTGCGAACAGCGTCAGTAAACCCCATTGAAATGCCCCCATTTCTGCTTGCCGCAAGCGCGGTGACGACTCACCATCGCCCTGGAACGACAGTCGTTTCGAATGAGAAAACAGCTACAATTCAAACGCAGAAATTGCAATAAGCGACGTGCATCGGTCTCGCCATTTGAAAAAGCAACGATCACGCGTTGAGTTTTTTTCATCTTAGGACCCGGCGTCAGGCATCCCATCCTGTCAAGGACGGAAGCAATGATTGCATGGGGCGCACTGCACCGGGCAGGGCTCACAAGGTCGAAAAAGAAGGACGGCCAGCGTGATCTCGCGGCAGCGACGTGACGTCAATCGGTCGCCCGACCCCGTTCTAGAGATAACGGCAGTCGCGTCCTCCGGCGCTTGTGGCAGATCGAAGACAATTCGTCCAATCCAAATCGCGTTGCCTGGCATCGCGCGATTGCAGACACCCGAGAAGCCGGAGTACCTGAAACATCGCGACACGTTTAGCCGACCACTCCGCATCGCGACAGAATATCGTCGACAACGGAGGCGAGCGGCTGGGTGGCGTCAATGGTCGTCGCATTCCCGGGATTGTCTTCTTTCGTCGCATGCAGTCGCAGAACCACGTCCCGTTCGGCCGGTTTCCCGCCGAACTCGTCTTCGGGTCTGCTGGCAAGCCGGTTCTTCAACGTCTCCAGGTCGACATCGAGAACGAAAACTGCGTCAAACAAGTCGATAAAGTGATGAGAATTCCTTGAGCCGCCGCAGAAGAAGGAGACCGGATGGCTTTTATCGGCCGCCAGCGACCTGACCCTGTCGACATCCCAAAGGTGGTGCTTGTGCGCGAAGGCCACATCCGGAATGTTCTGCTCCAGCGCAGCACGATCCAGCGGTTCGCCCGTCTGCGGATCGCCTTTGTAAGCCAGCGCACGGTCGCCGTGGATAACGTCGTAACCGCGCCGCTGCAATTCGGTGGCGACTGTGGTCTTGCCGGTCCCGGAAACGCCTTCGATCAGATAGTTCCTGACACCCATTTCGCTCTCGTTCGATCAACCGGACGCTCTCGGCAATCCCCAAATACCCTTGGGGCCAAGCACTCTCGGGTCAACTACCCCCACCGCCTTATGCGCAGAATTGTAATGGATTTCCGACGCTTCAATTCTAACGGTTTGCCAAGATCGACGGTCCAGAAACTGCGCGGGAACTGGCGGCTTAACCCGTCCCGCAATCGAGCAGCCGGAAGCACGGGAAAAACGGAAAGAAGATGCCGAGGGACGTTGGTGGCTTTTTTGCGGAAGAAGTTGAAAAGGGTGCTCGGGGCCAGGAAGAGACACCCTTTTCGTGCTGATTCTGGAGGCATCAGCGGAACAGAAATTAGCGGGCGGATCGTGGACTTCAATCGGACTAAAGTCCCAACCTCCCCGCCATTGTCGAACGATGTTTCAAGCCCGGCTTCTCACCGGTCGCCCGGTCGTCTGCACCTGCTCGCATTCAATGAGCTCGCCGCTGTCGCGGAGTTGCAGTATCCCGAGCTGGACGACCTTGATCAGATCCGCCATCCGCTCGCCGCGGCTATTCTGGTACTCGTCTAGGGTAGGCGTACTGAGCGTGACATCGGTCAGCCCGGAGATGCGGTTGTCTTTCACTGCTTTGGCGCCGAGAGCCCAAATCCGGGCAAACAGCACCCGGTCTGATTCCGTGTTTGACATGACAATCCACTAGCTGGTCCCCGACCGTAAAATCCGGCGAGGAGAAAGGTGACGCCGCCGTTGCTGCAGATGTGCGGCGGACGTCGTTTCTGTCGAGGATGGGCCTACGCGGCTCAGCCGCATACGGACCCGATCAGTTGATGATCTGGATCACCTTTCGCGACGACGGTTCGACGATGACGCGCTCGTTGTTGATGATTGCATATGAGTATTTCGAATTGTCCGGAACCGGTGTCACGACGACGGTTTGCGGAAGCGGCTGACCGACGACGACCTTCTCCTTGACCACGACGCGGGTCGAGGGTGCAGGTGCCTCACGGACATAGGTGACGACCTTTTCCGGCGGCGGATCAATCACCGTGCCGACAATGGCACCGGCAACACCACCGACGGCAGCACCAACCGGCCCGCCGACGATCGCGCCGGTGACTGCGCCGCCTGCAGCGCCGTTAACCGTCGAAGACTGCGCGAACGCAACGCCCGACATCAGTGCCGCGGCTGCGGCCGCACCTACGATAAGTTTGGAAAGCATGTGATCCTCCTTTTGTTCAAGCGGCCTTTTTGACCGCTGCTGAACCAACGGCAGGAATCCTTCGCTGTTCCCGCCATGCGACCTCAGTCCGGGGGTGACCCAGACTAAGGTCGGAGGTTGCGAGGGGCGCTCTGAGATGGCGATATCTGGGAGTTGGTTGGGGTGGCGGCGCAACGAAAGGGAGCCCAAAATGATACGGGCGGATCTTGAGATAAAACGCGTCATCAAGGGTGCCTTCAATCGGAAGGAGGCAACAATTTATGGCACGTTGTATCCTCGCGGCCCGTTATCACAGCTGATCATGATGGCAATGTCATTCGGATCAGGTGACGGCGACACCTTAAGAACTGCCACACTCCAGTCAAATTGGATGATATGCCATTTCTTGTCGACCGAGTGTGCAACGTCCCTGATAGCATCAGATCAAGCCTGTCACCAGGCATCGGCATCGTCGTACGCGGCTGGGGAACGCGTCTGGGGGTGTATGCGCGTGACTTGAGCCTGACCTGAACGGACCTCGCTTCTAAGGGCCTCCGTCCGCAACTCCCCATCACCCATCATCAGGTGATGGTAGAGCCAATTCGATTAAAAGTTGAAAGAAGGTCTAGGGCAATCTGGAAAGCAATCGCCGTGATTGCCATTTAATCGATGGGCCGTCGTTGGTCCTAAAAGTGCTTTAGCCGGGAGAATTTTGAGAATGTATATGTTGGATTACGAACGTTGGCTAACTGATGGGGCGCTTATGCGCCTGCGAGTGTTGATTGAAGAGGCACAAATCAATCCTGCGCTGATCGAGCCAGGCCAGGAAGCCGCAGTTGCAGCGCAGCAGCAAGCTCAGGGAGCGATCACTGAAATCCATGACTCAGTGACGATGTATGGACCGTACGACAATGACTTCGATGAAGCCATGCACTGGGCTGGCTTCGAGGAAAGGTTAAGGCTGGCAATTCCCATCTTCACCGCTCTTAACAATTTCACGTATCCGGCATCTCCATATCTGAGCACTAGCCTCAAACGCTCTATTCGTGAATCCGAAGACGGAACGCGGACGTTGAATAGGGCCGCACTCGCGATCGCCGACTACGTCAGCCAGCTGACGCCCTAAGCGTCAAAGCTACCTAAGCAGTCAAGACTATCTTTAAGATCGCGATTTGCCCGGTCAGAGAAGGTGACCGGGCATTTTATTTAGCCGCCGATCTACATGGTAGACAAAAATAATCGGGCGCTGTTGCCTGCCCCCACCACATGGGGTAATCGCAGGAGCCATGCCCCTTCGGATTCGAACATTATCTTGGAAGGCGGCTGTTCCCCGATAAGATGAGGTACGGGCTCTCGACTGGACGCCGGGCCCAGCATCAATGGAGAACAGCCATGGAAGAGTATATCG